>CBIHNZ010000051.1:0-29631 GCA_966211615.1 uncultured Sphingomonas sp. | reverse complement strand
CGATCCGATCGCGATGCCGACCGAGAAGATGCCGAGGAACACGCTCGCCACGTCCTTCTGGGCGTGGAACACATTCTTGACGAGCGGCGGGAAGAGCACGCCGAGCACCGCAGCGATCGTCCAGAACACGCTGATCGCCACGATCGCCAGATAGAGGCGGCGGATGTGCATCGTCGCCGAAATCAGCCGCCACGAGGCGCGGAAGATGTTGTAGTCGAGCTTCAAGGTGGTCAGCGGCGGCGCGGGCGGGATCTTGAGCGACGTGAACCAGCCGATCACCGCGACGCCCACCACTGCGAAAGCGGCGCCATGCGCGCTGATCACGCCGCCGGCGATCGTGCCGCCGAGGATCGCGATATAGGTGCCGGCCTCGATCATGCCGGTGCCGCCGAGAACCTCGTCGTCCTTCAGGTGCTGGGGCAGGATCGCGTATTTGATCGGGCCGAAAAAGGTCGAGTGGATACCCATCCCGACCAGGGCGACGAGCATCAGCGGCAGGCTCTTCATGAAGATGCCGGTGGCGCCGACCAGCATGATCAGGACCTCGGCGGCCTTGATGATCCGCATGATCTTCGCCTTGTCGTACGTGTCCGCCAACTGGCCGGCGAGCGCGCTGAACAGGAAGAAGGGCAGGATGAAGATGCCGGTGGCGATCGCGCTGAACCGCGTCTCGTCCTCCACCGAATTGAAGATCTGGTAGGTCGCGAAGAAGATCATCGCGTTCTTGAACAGATTGTCGTTGAAGGCCCCGAGGAACTGGGTGACGAACAACGGCAGGAACCGGCGCTCCCTCATCAAGCCGAGCGCACCTATCATTTGCGAACCTTGCTCCCAACCAGCGGAAATTGCCGCCAAACGAGCGCGCGGCATAGCCGAGCGACGGGCCACGCGGCAACGAAATTCCCTTGACGCTTGCGGCAAGCGGCGGGGGAGGCCATGTCCAGCTTTGGGTCGGTCGCGCCGGCCTGCCCCTTGGCCCCTCCCGCTTCCGGGCGGGCAGTGCTAGGACGCGGTTCGATGCTGACCTTGCCCAACATCCTGACATTGTCCCGCATTCTGGCCGTGCCGTTGCTCGCGGGGTTCCTGTGGTGGCCCGAATGGCGCGAGGGCTATGCCATCGCCTTCGCGCTCTACTGCCTGATGGGCATCACCGACTATTTCGACGGCTATCTGGCACGCGCCCAGGGCACCGTCTCGAAGCTCGGCGTGTTCCTCGATCCGATCGCCGACAAGATCATGGTCGCCGCGGTCCTGCTGATCCTTGCCGGGCGCGGGGTGATCGTCGATCTGCACCTGATTCCGGCGCTGGTGATCCTGGTCCGCGAGATCGCGGTGTCGGGGCTGCGCGAGTTCCTGGGCGGGATCCAGGTCTCGCTGCCGGTCTCGCGGCTGGCCAAGTGGAAGACCGCGCTGCAGCTCGTCGCGCTGGGCGGGCTGATTCTGGCAGGCGCGCTGCCCCAGTTCCTGTGGCTCGAGCAGACCGCCATGGCCGGTTTCTGGGTCGCCGCAGGGCTGACCCTGGTGACCGGCTGGGACTATCTGCGCGTCGGCCTGAAGCACATGGACACCTGACGTGATCACGATGCTCTATTTCGCCTGGGTGCGCGAGAGCGTCGGCAGCGGCGAGGAGCAGGTCGACCCACCCGAGGCGGTGCGCAGCATTGCCGAACTGATCGGCTGGCTGGCACAGCGCAGCCCGGGCCATGCCGCGGCCTTCGCGACCCCGGCGAAGCTTCGGGCGGCGATCGACCAGAAATTCGTGCCGCTCGACGCGCCGCTCGGCGATGCGCGCGAGGTCGCGCTCTTCCCGCCGGTGACCGGCGGATGATCCGCGTCTCGATCCAGCCCGCGCCGATCGATCTCGGTACCGAGATCGCCGGGGTCGAGGCAAAGGGCGCCGGGGCGATCGCCAGCTTCACCGGCACTGTCCGCGGCGACGACGGCGTCACCGAGCTGCTGCTCGAACATTATCCCGGCATGACCGAGGCCGCGCTGGTCGCGCTTGCCGAAGAGGCGATGGTGCGCTGGGACCTGATGGCGGTGACGATGGTCCACCGCGTCGGTTCGATGGAACCGGGCGACCGCATCGTCTTCATCGCCACGGCGGCTGCGCACCGCGCCGCCGCGCTCGAATCCTGCGCCTATCTGATCGACCGGCTCAAGACCGATGCGCCGTTCTGGAAGCGCGAGCGGCGCGGCGACAGCGCGACCTGGGTGGAGGCGCGGGACAGCGATACGGCGGCGGCGGAGCGCTGGGAGAAATAGCCGCCTGGTCAACCGACTGGTTGAATATCGGGTCGCTCAACCAGTCGGTTGAATGAGAAAAACGGCGGATATCCGCGGGTTTTGCCGGTTTTCATGGGGTGTAGATTGATTCCCTCGGTTGACGAAGTTGTCGTCCAGCGTGCGCACGCGCGGGCTGGCGCGCGAGAACTGGATCATATTCAGAATGAGAAAGAGCAATGTCCGGATTTCATGCGAAATCCTACATTGCAAGCCGCTCCATCCTCCCCGGGTCAGGTTGTGGATCCATAAATGCGGAACGTCCAAGATTGGTGGTTATCGCTCGGGCAGCTTTTGGACGATGGATGATGCCGAGCCGCCATTTTCTCAACGCGCCCGGTCGTTGTCGAACCGGCACCGCGCGAGCTTTGGTCACTCCCCGGCGATTGACCGGATAACCGTAGCCGGGTTGCCGCCGACCAGGGTGTTGGCGGGCACATCCTTGGTGACGACGGAGCCGGCCGCGACGACGGAGTTCTCGCCGATTGTCACGCCTCCCAGGATCGTTACGTTGGCTGCGATCCACACGTTGCGCTCGAGGACGATGGGGCTGGCCGTCACTCCCGCTCTTCGCTGCGACGGAGCCACAGGATGGCCCGACGTTATGAGGCTGACGTTCGGCCCGATCATTACGTCATCCGCAATATCGATGCCTCCAAGGTCATACATTGTGCAGTTCTGATTGATGAAGACATTGCGACCGATGCTCGTGTTGTCCCCTCCGGTCGCATAAAAGGGCGGAATCAAAGCTACGGTGCTGTCCAGTTCCTTACCGATCAGCTCGCCGAACATGGCTCGAACCCGATCCGCATCGTCATACGACAGGCGATTGATGGCTGTCGTGATGCTCCAAGCTCGGCTTACGCTTGCCACCATTGCTGCCGACTCGGGCGTCCTACGGGGAATAAATCTGGTCCGGTCATTCGTCATTCGGTGTCCATCTGTGGACGGTTCTGCCGGCCCGGTCGATGATCATTTCTCGTAAGTCGCGGTTGCCGAGTCCGGGTCCTAGCTCCGGGGGCCACTGGGGGTCTTAGCGACGTCGTGGCGTTTCAAGCCCGGGCCCTGCGGCGTGGTGGACTCCGGAACAAGTCTGGAGTGACGGCGTGAGGAGGTTCGACGATGATGATCCACGACCGCATCGCCGCATGTGCATGCAAACCCTAGCGCGCCTCGCGCAGCACGTCCGCCAGCAGCCGGAAATCGCGTTCGCGCGGGCTCGCCTTGCGCCAGACCAGCGCGATGTGGCGGGACGCGTTCTCCGCCTCCAGCGGGCGCGCGGTGACGTCGGTGTGATCGAGGATGCCGGCATCGATCGCCATTTCGGGCAGCATCGTCACGCCCAGGCCGTTGTCGACCATCTGAACCATGGTGTGGAGCGAGGTGCCCATCATCGTCGCCTCGGCACGCAGCTCGGGGCGGTTGCACGCGGCCAGGGCATGGTCCTTTAGGCAATGGCCGTCCTCGAGCATCAACAGACGCCGCTCGTCGATCGCGGCAGGCCGGATCATCGGGGTGGCGTCCATCTCGCCTTCGCGGAACGCGACGAACAAGCGATCGTCGAACAGGGGCGCGGCTTCCACGTCGCCGCAGGCGAAGGGAAGCGCGAGCAGCACGCAATCGGTGCGGCCATGGTTGAGGCCCTCGCAGGCCTGGCCGCTGGTCTCCTCGCGCAGATAGAGGCGGAGATCGGGATATTCGCCGCGGAGCTTGGGCAGGATGCGCGGCAGCAGGAAGGGGGCGATCGTCGGGATCACGCTCATCCGCATCTCGCCCGACAGCGGGCGCCCCGCGGCGCGGGCGAGGTCGCTCAGCTCATCGGCCTCGCGCAGCACCCGGCGGGCCTTGTCGACGATCCGCTCGCCCAGCGGGGTGAAGCGGACGACGCGGCGGGTGCGCTCTACGAGCACCACGCCGATCAGCGTCTCGAGCTCGCGGATGCCGGCCGAGAGCGTCGACTGGGTGACGAAGGTCGCCTCCGCCGCGCGGCCGAAATGCCCGGCATCGTGCAGCGCGACGAGATATTGGAGCTGCTTGAGCGTGGGGAGGTAGGTGGCGGCCAGTGATCGTCTCCGTCGATTGCGTGGCCGTTATATAGTGGCTGGTACGATCTATACCACCATTCGTCACCCCGGGCTTGTTCCGGGGCCCACCGTGCAGCAACCGCAGCGCCAGAGTCTCGAGTCCGGCGCGCGAGGCTGAGTGGACCCCGGAACGGTCCGGGTTGACGGAGAGACGATTACGCCGCCTCTTCGAGTTCCGCGGGCAGGCGGATCAGATAGTCGAAGGCGGAGAGTGCGGCGGTCGAGCCGGCGCCCATCGCGATCACGATCTGCTTGTACGGCACCGTGGTCGCGTCGCCCGCGGCGAAGATGCCGCGCTGCGAGGTCTCGCCGCGATGATCGATCTCGATCTCACCGCGCGGGGTGAGCGCGACCGCGTGCTTCAGCCATTCGGTGTTGGGGACGAGGCCGATCTGGACGAAGATGCCTTCCAGCTCGACCTGGTGCATCGTGTCATGGTTGCGGTCCTTGTAGCTGAGCCCGGTCACCTTCTCGCCGTCGCCATGCACTTCGGTGGTCAGCGACGAGGTGATGATCTTGACGTTGGGCAGGCTGGCGAGCTTCCGCTGGAGCACCGCGTCGGCACGGAGCTGGCTGTCATATTCGATCAGTGTGACGTGCGCGACGATGCCGGCCAGGTCGATCGCGGCCTCGGCACCCGAATTGCCGCCGCCGATCACCGCGACGCGCTTGCCCTTGAACAGCGGGCCGTCGCAATGCGGGCAATAGGTCACGCCCTTGTTCCGGTAACCGTCCTCGCCGGGCACGTTCATCTGGCGCCAGCGGGCGCCGGTGGACAGGACCAAAGTGCGCGCCTTGAGCGTCGCGCCATTCTCCAGCATCACCTCGTGCAGGCCGCCTTCGGTCCGCGCCGGGATCAGCTTCTCGGCGCGCTGGTGGTTCATGATGTCGACGTCGTAATCCTTGACGTGCTGTTCCAGATGCGCGGCGAGCTTGGGCCCTTCGGTGTGCGAGACCGAGATGAAATTCTCGATTGCCATCGTGTCGAGTACCTGGCCGCCGAAGCGCTCGGCGGCGATGCCGGTGCGGATGCCCTTGCGCGCGGCATAGATCGCCGCGGCGGCGCCGGCGGGCCCGCCGCCGATGACGAGCACCTCGAACGGCTCCTTGGTCTTGATCTTCTCGGCGGCGCGCGCGGTGGCGCCGCTGTCGATCTTCGCGACGATCTGCTCGAGCTCCATCCGACCCTGGCCGAACGGCTCGCCGTTCAGGAAGACGGTGGGGACCGCCATGATCTTGCGGTCCTCGACTTCGGCCGGGAACAGGCCGCCGTCGATCGCGGTGTGGCTGATGCGCGGGTTGAGCACCGCCATCAGGTTGAGCGCCTGCACCACGTCCGGGCAGTTCTGGCAGGTCAGCGAGAAATAGGTCTCGAAGGCATAGTCGCCGTCGAGATCCTTGACCTGCTGGATCAGCTCCTGCGCGGCCTTGGACGGGTGGCCGCCGACCTGGAGCAGGGCGAGGACCAGCGAGGTGAACTCATGTCCCATCGGCAGGCCGGCGAAGCGCACGCCGATATCGGTGCCGGTGCGGCGGATCATGAAGCTGGGACGGCGCTTGTCGTCGTTCGCCGGGATCACCGCGATCCGGTCGGACAGCGCCGCGATCTCGTTCAGCAGCTCGCCCAGCTCGCGCGACTTGGCGTCGTCACCCAGGCTGGCGACGAGCTCGATCGGCTGCTTGATGTTGACCAGATAGGCCTTGAGCTGCTGCGTCAGATTGGCGTCGAGCATGGGAAAACTCCTGTTTTACAGACAAAACGGCCCGGGACGGGAGGGGGGAGGGGTTCCGTCCCGGGCCGCATGGGCACTCGTAGGGGGCGACGAGTGCTTAGATCTTGCCGACCAGGTCGAGCGACGGGGCCAGGGTCTCTTCACCCTCTTCCCACTTCGCCGGGCAGACTTCGCCGGGGTGCGCTGCAATATATTGCGCAGCCTTGATCTTGCGGAGCAGCTCGGTCGCGTTGCGGCCCACGCCTTCCGACGTGATCTCGACGAGCTGGATCACACCCTCGGGATCGATGACGAAGGTGCCGCGATCAGCCAGGCCCTGACCTTCGCGAAGAACCTCGAAATTGGTCGAGAGCGCATGATTCTGGTCGCCCAGCATGTAATAGTTGATCTTGCCGATGGCAGGCGACGTGTCGTGCCAAGCCTTGTGGCTGAAATGCGTGTCAGTCGAAACCGAATATACTTCGACGCCCATCTTCTGAAGCGTCGGGTAGATGTCGGCGAGGTCTTCGAGTTCGGTCGGGCACACGAAAGTGAAGTCCGCCGGATAGAAGAAGAACACTGCCCACTTGCCCTTCACGTCGCCGTCGGTGACGGTGACGAACTTGCCTTCCTTATATGCCTGTGCGGTGAACGGCTTGAGCGAGCTGCCGATGAGAGCCATGTGGTTTCGTCTCCGTGGGTTGATATTGCAATGCGGCAGATAGGGGCGCGCAAAGGCTTTGTGAAATTGGAAGCCTCATTCTTGCTGATCGATTGAGTCACTCAATCAATCGAAATTGATCGAGCTTGACGATCGGGCAGGAGGCTCAGCGCAGCGCCAGATAGAGATTGTAGAGGCTGGTCGCGGTCAGCACCAAGCCGACCAGGAGCATGAGCATCTTGGGCTCGACCCGCTTGGCGAGCAGCGCGCCGAAGGGGGCGGCGATCACGCCGCCGATCAGCAGACCCACCGTCGCCAGCGTGAACGCCTCGAGGCCGAGCTGGGTGATGAAGGTCGCCGAGATGGTGGCGGTGAGGAAGAACTCGGCGGTGTTGACCGTGCCGATCGTCGTGCGCGGGCTGGCGCCCTGGACGAGCAGGTTCGAGGTTACCACCGGGCCCCAGCCGCCGCCGCCGGCGGCATCGAGGAAGCCGCCGACGAGCCCGAGCGGCTCGACGATCTTGGGCGCGCGCTCCTTGGGCGGATAGTGGCGGCTGCGCCACAACAAATAGAGGCCGATCGCGGTGAGATAGGCGAGGATGTACGGCTTGGCGGTGGAGGCATGGATGTTCGAGAGGACATAGGCGCCGAGCGCGCCGCCGATCACGCCGGGGATCATCAGGCGCAGGAACAGCTTCCAGTTCACGTTCCTGTGGAGCGCGTGGCTGATCCCGGAAACGGCAGTGGTGAAGGTCTCGACCGTATGGACCCCGGCCGAAGCCGCTGCCGGGCTCACGCCCAGGCTCAGCAGCAGCGTGTTGGAGATCACGCCGAACGCCATGCCCAGCGCGCCATCCACCATCTGCGCGGCAAATCCAACCGCGATGAAGGGCAGGAGCACGGTGAGGTCTATTCCGAAGATCATTCAGGCCCTTTTCCGCACGGTTGCTACACGGGAAATGCCGGTCCCCGCGAATTCCTACAAGATACATCGTGTTTAGGCAGCGCAAGCAAGAGCCGGGGTGTTCTGGAAATCGGCTCGGGTACGTATTAAATGGTTGCGGCAAAGGGGAACCGGCCATGTTCCAGCGTCTGACGGCGTATCTCGATTCCATCCGCGCGCGGGATCCCGCGCCGCGGAGTCGCGCCGAAATCCTGCTCTATCCGGGCGTGTGGGCGCTTGGCTATCATCGCATCGCGCACCGGCTCTATCGCGGCGGCTGGTATTTCCTCGCGCGCGTGGTCAACCACTGGTCGCGCTGGGCGACCGCGATCGACATCCATCCGGGCGCCAAGATCGGCCATAATTTCTTCATCGACCATGGCTTCGTCGTGATCGGCGAGACCGCGGAGATCGGCGACGACGTCACCATCTACCAGTGCGTCACCCTGGGCGGCACGAGCCCGGACAACGGCGTGGCGGGCAAGCGCCATCCGACGATCCTGGACGGCGTGATCATCGGATCGGGCGCGCAGGTGCTCGGGCCGATCACGGTGGGCGAGCGCGCGCGGATCGGCGCCAATGCGGTGGTGACGCGCGACGTCACCCAGGGCGCAGTGATGGTCGGCATCCCCGCCAAGCCGACGCTGGTGGAAGCGGCGACCTGGCAGAAGGATTTCGTGCCCTATGGCACGCCGTGCAGCGAGCTGTTCGATCCGGCGACCCAGAAGCTGGAGATCATGCGTTGCGAGCTCGAGACGCTCAGGAAGCGGCTCGACGCGATCCTGGCCGAGCGGGCCGATGATCGCAAACCGGAGAAGCGCGACCGCGCCTGATGGGAACCGTAACCCCGCTCCCTTTTGTCCGCCCCAGCCAGGTCGGCTTCGAGCGCCTCGAGCTGACCCGCATCCTCGACCTTTACGGCCGGATGGTCGCCGCTGGGCATTGGCGCGACTACGCGATCCAGTTCGACAAGGAAGCGGCGATATTCGCCGCGTTCCGCCGCGCCGCCGAGCATCCCGAATTCCGCATCGAGAAGCGCCCGGCGCTGCGTAACCGCCAGGGCATGTGGGCGCTGGTCAACGAAGTCGGCGCGGTGCTCAAGCGCGGGCATGAGCTGGGCCCGGTGCTCGCGCCGGTCGAGCGGCGGCTGATGAAGCTGGTCGGGGAATAAAAATACCCCGGAGCGTCGCCGCCCCGGGGTCGAGAGTTACGCCCGGTTACAAGTCAGGCGGGTATGATCTGCTGGGTAGGCGGCAGGCGATCGCCGATGCCGCCGAGCAGCCCGACCACCATCCGGCGCATCGGCTGCCAGAAGGCGGAAAGGGTGAGCAGCGCCGAGCCGATCACGAGACCGGTAAGCGCGGCGCTGAGCTCCTCGCCGCCGCCGCCGCCCTGGAACAGCATGTACATCGCCCAGAGCACGTAGATCAGGCTGGAGACGAGCAGCGCGCGGCGATCGACCGCCAGCGCCACCGCGGCGAAGACGATGTAGAGCGCGATCACCAGCGCCGCCATCGGCACCGAAATGTCGCCGTCGAACACGCCGAGCATGTGGAACACCGGATGCGCGATCAGCGGCGCCGCGGCGAGATGGAGCCAGAACGCCACGTCCGAGCGGCGCGTCCGGCGCTGCAGGTCGCTCATGTCCCAGCGCATCGCCAGGGCGAAGACCAGCACGCCGGCGACGAGCAGGATCGGGTTGATCGAGTCCTTGGCCGTCGGGATGAACGCCAGGATCAGAGCGACCGCGACACCGACCACCGCGAGCGCGCCCGCGGCGACCGTGATCGGCACCATGAAGCGCCGCCAGTGCAGCCAGGCCGCCGAGGCGGTGAGCGCGCCGGCGACCGCGGCGATCATGCCGGCCAGCCGCTGCTCCTGCACATCGGTGGTGATGTGGAAGGTCTCGGTCAGCCAGGGGATGTTGGCGATGAACAGGCCGGCGATCGTGGCGCCCGCGCCGGCGACGAAGCCGAGCAGCAGCAGGATCGAGGGCAGCGCCATGCGGCGCTTTGCGGTGAAATATTCGGCGAGCATCCAGCTCGTCGCGGCAACCGCGGCGCCGCCGCCGATCATGTTGGCACCGGCCTGGCGCGGCTCATTGCCGATGCCGATCAGCCATTCGCCGACAAAGCCGCCAAGGCGCGCCGCCGCGACCAGGATCAGCGCCGCGGCGATCGCCACGAAGATGTCGTTGAAGCCGCTCAGCAGCTTGAAATGTTCTTCGTCCACCGCCGGTGTCGCGCGGCTGGTCGCCACGTGGTTCCGAAACGCCGCAGCCGCCTCGGGAGTGAGCACCCCCGCCTCGACTGCACCTGCCAGTTCGCTTTCGCTGTACATGGGCAATCCTCCTTCTGAGAGGAGGTCTATCATAAGTGTATTAGTGAAACAATACGGTGATACGGTGAGCGTGCGCTGGAGGCGGATCGGCGTGGATCGATGCCGAACGCAACCGCTGGCGCTCAGTTCGACGGACCCGGAGCGTTGACCATGCAACTCTCTAGGCGGTGCCTGGCATAGTCCAACCACGTAGCTTGTCGGAATTCGGATATCGAGCCAGATACCAGGCGAGCATCGGGATTTTGGACAGGCAGTATATGTGCGAACTTATTCTACCGATTATGCCGAATTTCTCTTTGCGATAAATCCACGACAACAGGCCAATCGAAGGTAGATGGCCTGCCGATTTCCCAAGATGGAGATATTCAAGCGCTTCTGGCAGGTTCTTATAACCTAGGTCGCCACGATAGAAGGACGATCCCAAGCTATACATTGCCGGCCCATAACCCTGATCGGACAGGAGTCTCAGCTCGGCGACAGCGGCTTCGTTGTTCCCTTGCTGTTCGTAATATGCGGCCAGTAGATAGCGCCCTTCGAGCGAACCGGCTTCAGCTGACCTTTTCAGCCATGACCCTGCACGGGCTGAATCGCTTGGGTCGGTGCTCTTGGCAAGCGCGTGACCAAGATACATCATCGCGAGTGGCGAACCCCGCTCCGCAATGCGGGTTAGAGATTCGATGCCGCTATTCCGATCCAACTTGATCGCTTCCAAGGCGTCCCAGGTCTCTATGGGAAACGGATCCTCATTCCATTCGCGCTGGATATTCTCGCCGAGTTTTGCCGCCATCAGATAAAATTAGCAGAGAATTTTCACACAAACAATTCGACGGTCCCGCGCGGCAATGGCGTGGAATGCTGTTGCCAGCGCAGCCTCAGCGGCGCTTGTCCACCGCGATCCAGTTCACTTCCCAGGTCACGCCCTTGTCGGCGGAATAGGCCTGTTCGAAATGGGCCTCGTCGCGCGAGATCTTGGTGATCACGAAGCGCACCCGGATCGGCCGGTCGCCGAGCTTGTCATCGCCATAGAAGACGGCGCGATCCGCGTTTTCGAAGCGACCCAGCACGGGTGGCGTCATCGCGCCGTCGTGCAGGCCGGCGTAATTCAGGCCCCATTGGCGGGTCCGGGGATCGTAGAGGCGCAGCGAAACGCCCTCGATCTTGCCCGACGGACCTGCGACCGAGAGTTCGACGGCATTCGCCCGGCCATCCAGCAGCGGCTTGATGATGCTCGTGAGGTTATATTCGGCCCAGTTCGGCGCCTTGCCCGAAAGCGGATTGCGCAGCACGCGGACCGAGGTGTTCCAATCGCCGATCTCGAAATCGAAGTCGCGCTGCCCGTCGCGCGCGGTGGCGCTGTCCTGGGCGAAGGCGCTCGTCCCCACCGACAGGGGAACAGCAGAAGCAAAGGCGATGGCGATTGCGGCCCTGCACGCAATCCGGCTGACTCCGTACATGGCTGCAATCCCCTCCTAGGTCCCCGTGCGGGTTTTCCCGCCTCCGATCCTGCGCGAGGATAGGCGCCCCGGCCGGCGGCCGCAATCGCGCTCAGCCCTGCAGCTTGTTCATGATCAGCATGGTCTGCTCGGCACCCGAATTCGGGACGATCTCGCCGGTGCGGTCGATGATCTGAGCCCATTGCGCGGCGACGCTCTCGGGGGTCAGTTCGGCGAGCCTGGCGCCCTGGGTGAGGGTGACATAGGCGGCCTGGACCACGCCGGCGCCGGCGCCGACGATCATGTTGGTCGGCGCGTCCTCGGACACGAGATAGAGCGCGGCGGGCGCGATCGCCTCGGGCGCGAAGGCCTTGAACGCTGCTTCGGGAAAGATGTCCTCGGTCATGCGCGTGCCGGCGACCGGCGCGATCGTGTTGACCTTGATGCCGTATTTGGCGCCTTCGAGGTGCAGTGTCTTGGTCAGCCCGGCGAGACCCAGCTTGGCGGCGCCGTAATTCGCCTGGCCGAAATTGCCGTAGAGGCCGGTCGACGACGCCGTCATCAGGATGCGGCCATAATTCGCCTCGCGCATCGTGTCCCACACCGCCTTGGTGCAGTTGGCCGATCCGAGCAGGTGGACCTTCACCACGAACTCGAAATCCGCCGGCTCCATCTTGGCGAAGCTCTTGTCGCGGAGCACACCGGCATTGTTGATCAGGATGTCGACGCGGCCCCAGCGTTCCTTGGCCTGCTCGACCATCGCGGCCATCTGGTCATATTCGGTGACGCTGCCGCCGTTGGAAAAGGCCTCGCCGCCCAGCGCCTCGATTTCCCGGACCACCGCGAGCGCCGCGTCCGAATGGCCGGTGCCGTCGCGGGAGCCGCCCAGATCGTTGACCACCACCTTGGCGCCGCGCCGCGCCAATTCGAGCGCATAGCCGCGGCCGATCCCGCCGCCGGCACCGGTGACGATGGCGACGCGGTTCTCGAAGCTGATGGTCATGCACGCTCTCCCAAGTTGGTCGAGCGCGACCCTAGACCGGCTTCGGCCGGACGCAAGCCGGCGGGAGCGGACTCCCGCCGGTCAATGCCTCAGCGGCCGCCACGCTGGCGGCAATGATCCTTCACCTTGCGCGAACAGGGCGGATAGCTTGCCGGGTCCGAGGGCATCGGCGCCGCAGGTGCAGCCGCCGCCGCGGTCGCCGCCGGAGCAGCCTCGGGCGCGGGCGGCGCTGGTGGTGTCTCGGGTGCAGCGGGCATCGCCGCGGCATCGGCCGGCGGAGCAGGGGGTGTATCGGGCGTGGCGGGCATCGCCGTAGCGTCAGCAGGCGGTGCGGGCGGTTCCGCGGGCGGAGCCGGCGGCGTCGCCGGATCGGGCGGCGTGGGCGCGGTTTGCGGCGCGGTCTGGCTCGGATCGGCCGGCGGCACGTCCTGCGCGATGGCGGTCCCGCCAAGGACCAGCGCGGTGGCCACGATCATCCATTTCATTCGAGTCTTCCTCTTCTTTTACGAACCCGCTTGGCATGCGAACGCCCGTGCCGGGCGAAACGTTGCGCGCCCGGCACGGCCTGGCTCGTCAAAAGGGGAGTTGGTCGCTCAGCCGCCGCGCTGGCGGCAGCCGTCGAACTGGCCGCGCTTGCAGAGCGGGTAGCTGGTCCTGGGCGCGGGCGGCGGGAAGGCTTCGGTCGGGCTTTGCGCATTGGGCACGAAGACGACCTGAGCGCCCGCAGGCGGGGTCGCGCCGGAACTGAACAACGGTGCCGTTGGCGCATAGCCGCCAAGTTTCTGGGCTTCGTTGTTGGCCGGCGATTCGGCCTTTTGCGCCGAAGTCTGTGCGTGCGCGGCGCCGCCAAGGACAAGGGCTGCCGCAAGGATAGTCAGCTTCATGAGCCGTCTCCAGACATTCACACTGCAGAGCGCGAAGATGCGCTCGTGCGGGCAACGCAGGAGGGGGTGTTTTTCTCCGCATCCAAGAAGGAGTCGGGATGCAGCTCCATCGGGTCGATTTGGCGCCCTCACCCGTCGCCCCGGACTTGTTCCGGGGTGACGGGAAAGGGCGAGATCCGACGCCGACGCGCAAAAAGCGGTCGAGCCTAGTTGCCCGAATCCAGCGCGTAGCCGGCCGAGCGGACCGTGCGGATGATGTCGGGGCGGTTGCCGTTGTTGATCGCCTTGCGCAGGCGGCGGATATGGACGTCGACGGTGCGCGATTCGATGTCCGAATCATGCCCCCACACCGCATCGAGCAGCCGCTCGCGCGAGAACACCCAGCCCGGATGCTCGAGGAAATGCTTGAGCAGACGGAACTCGGTCGGCCCGAGCGAGACGACTTCGCCGCCGCGGCGGACCTTGTGGCCCACCGTGTCCATCTCGATATCGGCATAGGTCAGCGCCTCGCCGGCCAGCGCCGGGCGCACGCGGCGCAGCACCGCGCCGACGCGGGCGACCAGCTCGCGCGGGGAGAAGGGCTTGGTGACATAGTCGTCGGCGCCGGTCTCGAGGCCGCGGACGCGGTCTTCCTCCTCGCCGCGCGCCGTCAGCATGATGATCGGCACGTTCGCGGTCTCGGGCATGCGACGCAGGCGCCGGCACACCTCGATCCCCGAAAGCCCCTCGACCATCCAGTCGAGCAGGACGATGTCGGGCGTCGCCTCCTTGGCGAGCAGCAGCGCCTCTTCGCCGTCCGGGGTCTGCTTGACCTCGTAGTCCTCGCGCTTGAAATGCCAGGTGACGAGTTCGGCGATCGCCGCGTCGTCTTCCACCAGCAGCATCTTCACTCGTGCCATCAACTCAGCTCCCGTACGCCTCGCCGGGCTCGCGATCAGCGAGATAGCGGCCCGTGGCGGCAAAAAAGACCATTTCGGCGACGTTGGTCGCGTGATCGCCGATCCTCTCCAGATTCTTGGCGACGAACAGCAGGTGCGCGACCTGGCTGATCGTGCGCGGATTCTCGACCATGAAGGTAACCAGGGTGCGGAAGATCGAATCGTAGAAATCGTCGAGCGCATTGTCGCGCTCGCAGATCTGGGCCGCAGCCTCGGCGTCGCGCGCCGAAAAGGCGTCGAGCACGTCATGCACCATGTCGGCGGCGAGCTGGCCCATCGCCGGCAGGATCGAGATCGCGTCGATCCGGTCCTCGCCCTCGGCATGGATCAGCGGCACGCGCTTGGCGATGTTCTTGGCATAGTCGCCGATCCGCTCGATCACCGCGGCGATCTTGAGCGCGGCGATCACTTCGCGCAGATCGTCGGCCATCGGCGCGCGCAGTGCGATCACGCGGACGATCAGCTTTTCCAGCTCGGCCTCGATCGCGTCGATCTGCTTGTCCTTGGCGCGGACTTCCTTCGCGAGCTCGGTATCGCCGCGCTGGAGCGCCTTCATCGAATCGTAGATCGCCTGCTCGGCGAGCCCGCCCATCTGCGAGATCAGCGCGCGGAGCTGGCTGATGTCCTGGTCGAACGCCTTGACGGTGTGCTCGTGGCCCGTAGCCATTTTAGCCGTACCTTCCGGTGATATAGTCCTTCGTGCGCTCCTGCTGCGGCGCCGTGAAGATGTTGTCGGTCTCGCCATACTCGACGAGGTTGCCCAGATGGAAGAAGGCAGTGCGCTGCGAGACGCGCGCGGCCTGCTGCATGTTGTGGGTGACGATGACGATCGCATAGCGGCCGCGCAGCTCGTGGATCAGCTCCTCGATCTTGGCGGTGGCGATCGGATCGAGCGCCGATGCGGGCTCGTCCATCAGGATCACTTCGGGATCGACCGCAATCGCGCGTGCGATGCACAGGCGCTGCTGCTGGCCGCCTGAAAGCGCGGTGCCGCTGTCGCTCAGCCGGTCCTTGACCTCGTCCCACAGGCCCGCGCGCTTGAGCGACTGCTCGACGATCGCGTCGAGATCGGCCTTGGAGGGCGCCAGCCCATGGATGCGCGGGCCGTAGGCGACATTCTCGAAGATCGTCTTCGGGAACGGGTTGGGCTTCTGGAACACCATGCCGACCCGGGCGCGGAGCTGCACCACGTCCATGTCCGACGAATAGATGTCCTCGCCGTCGAGCGTGATCGCGCCTTCGACGCGTGCGCTCGGGATCGTGTCGTTCATCCGGTTGAGCGTGCGCAGGAAGGTGGACTTGCCGCAGCCCGACGGACCGATGAACGCGGTGACCTTGTCCATGTCGATGTCGATCGACACGTCCTTCACGGCTTGGTTGCTGCCATAGAAGACGCTCACGCCGCGCGCTGTCATCTTGTGGGGGGCGGGGGAGGCGTCGGTCATTACCAGCGGGTCTCGAACTTGTTGCGGAGATAGATGGCGAGCCCGTTCATCGCGAGCAGGAAAACCAGCAGCACGATGATCGCGGCGCTCGTCTTCTCGACGAAGCCGCGGCTGACTTCGTCGGACCAGAGGAAGATCTGGACCGGCAGCACGGTGGCGGGATCGGTGAAGCCGTCGGGCGGGGTGACGATGAACGCGCGCATGCCGATCAGCAGCAGCGGCGCGGTCTCGCCCAGCGCGCGCGCCATGCCGATGATCGTGCCGGTGAGGATGCCGGGCATCGCCAGCGGCAGGACATGGTGGAACACCACCTGGATCGGGCTGGAGCCGATGCCGAGCGCGGCGTCGCGGATCGAGGGCGGCACCGACTTGATCGCGTTGCGGCTGGCGATGACGATGACGGGCATGATCATCAGCGCGAGCGTGAGCCCGCCGACCAGCGCGGCCGAACGCGGCAGCAGCGGCCCGACCGTGGTGCCGCCGATCTGCCAGGTGCCGAGGAACACCGCGAGGCCGAGCAGGCCGAAGATGATCGAGGGCACCGCCGCAAGATTGTTGATCGACACCTCGATCAGGTCGGTCCAGCGGTTCTTCGGGGCATATTCCTCGAGATAGATCGCCGAGAGCACGCCGACGGGGAAGGCGATCAGGAAGGTCACCGCCATCGTCAGCAGCGAGCCCTTGAGCGCCCCCCAGATGCCCACCGCCACCGGATCGGTCGAATCCGATTCGCTGAGGAACGCGGTGTTGAAGCCGGTCGATACCAGGCCGGCCTTTTGCAGGCGCGCCGCCGTGGCGGCCAGCGCCGGCGGGCCGTCGCCGCCGACCGCCTGGTCGAGCTCGGTCGAGGCGGGAACATGCAGCGTCACCTTGCGCTCGAGCAGCGCGGGGTCGTGCTTGAGCGCCTTGCGCACCTGAACCCAGGCACTGTCGGCGATCAGATCGTCGCCGCCGGGCCCGAACTGGGCGATGGCGGCATTGTTCACCGCATCCTCGAGACCCGCGCCGCTGAGCGCCAGGTCCGCGCCGGGCGTGCCGAGCTGCGCGCGGGTCACCGGAAGCTTGGCGGCGGGGAAGTCGATCGTCAGCGCCACGTCGGTGCGGGTGAAGCCGCGCCAGCCATTGGTCACCATCGTCGCCAGCAGAAAGGCGAGAAACGCGGCCGAGAGCACCACCGCGGCGAAGCCGAACAGGCGGAAGCGCCGCTCGGCCGCATAGCGGCGGCGGATGCGCCGCTGCATCGCCTGGGTCTTCCAGTCGGTCGGCGCGCGCTCGGCGGAGGGCGGGGAGGCGGGCAACTTACTCATAGGCTTCCCGGTACCGCTTGACGACGCGCAGCGCGACCACGTTGAGCAGCAAGGTGATGACGAACAGGGTCAGGCCCAGCGCGAAGGCGGCGAGGGTCTTGGGGCTGTCGAACTCGGTGTCGCCGGTGAGCAGGTCGACGATCTGCTTGGTGACGGTGGTCGCGCTTTCGAACGGGTTGAGCGTGATGTTCGCCGCGCCGGAGGCGGCCATCACAACGATCATCGTCTCGCCGATCGCGCGGCTCACCGCGAGCAGCACGCCGGCGACCACGCCGGGAAGCGCGGCGGGCAGCAGCACGCGGCTGATCGTCTCGCTGGTCGTCGCGCCCATCGCCAGGCTGCCGTCGCGCATCGCGGTGGGCACCGCGGCGATCGAATCGTCTGCCATCGAGGAGACAAAGGGGATGATCATCACCCCCATCACCAGGCCGGCGGCGAGCGCGCTCTCGGATGACGCGAAGGGCATGCCGAGCATCACCGCGAAATCGCGCACCGCCGGCGCCACGGTGAGCGCGGCGAAATAGCCATAGACCACGGTCGGCACGCCCGCGAGCATCTCGAGGATCGGCTTCATCCAGGCGCGGACGTGCGGCGGGGCATATTGGGTGAGGTAGATCGCGCTCATCAGTCCGAACGGGATCGCGACGATCATCGCGATCACCGCGCCGATGAAGAAGGTGCCCCAGAACAGAGGCACCGCGCCCAGCGACTGGCCCGGACGCACCGCGTCGATCACCTGCGGGCTCCAATGCGTGCCGAACAGGAACTCGGCGGGCGACACCACCGAGAAGAAGCGCAGCGATTCCCACAGCAGCGACAGGAAGATGCCGAGCGTCGTCAGGATGGCGATCAGCGACGCGACGAGCAGGATCAGCATCACCCCGCGCTCGACGCGGCTGCGCGCGCGGAAGCCGGCGCGGACGCGGGTATAGGCGAAGGCGCCTCCGGCAAAGGCGAGCAGGATCGCCAGCCCGCTGCCGATCCAGCCATAGCGCGCCCGGGCCGCGCCCATCGCCGGGGCGAGCTGGCGTGCGATCGGGTCGCCATCGGCAAAGGGGTCCTCGGCGATCTGGCGCGCCTCGGCGAGCACGGCATCGCGCTCGAAATCGAAATCCGAAAGCTGCGCGGCCGCCGGATGTTGCAGCACCGCCTCGCGCACCAGCCCGGGCGAGACCGCGCTCCACACCGCGAGGAACAGCAAGGCCGGCAGCACCGTCCACATCGCGACGTACCAGCCATGCTGCGACGGCAGCGAGTGGAGTCGCCGGTGCACGCCGCGATCGAAACGCGCAGCCCGCGCCCGGGCGGTCAGCCAGCCGATCAGGCCCAGCCCGACGATCAGGAAAAGTAGCGCGTAGAAATTCACCCGGTGACCATTTCGATGTTATTTTCCGGCCGACCCCGGAATTTCGCCTTCGCGCTCAGTGCAACTCGGAGGGATCGAGCGCAATCCCCAGCTGGATTACCTCGGCCATGCGGTCGCTCAGCTTCTTCGGTGTCGCGATCAGCCCGCGCTTCACCAGCGGACCGTCATGCCCCCACATCGTCGCGTAGAGCGCCAGGAAGTCCTGGAGACCGGCAACCGCCTTGAGGTGCCGCTTCTTGACGTAGAGATACAGCGGACGGGCGCCCGGATATTTGCCGTTGGCGATCGTTTCATAGGTCGGCGTGACGCCGTCGATCGGCACGCCGTGCACGCGTCCCTGATTTTCCTCGAGATAGCTGTAGCCGAACAGGCCCAGTGCATTGGGGTTCTGCGACAGGCCCTGGACGATCAGATTGTCGTTCTCGCCCTTGTCGACATAGGGGCCGTCGTCGCGGATGCGGCGGCAGGCATTGTCGAACTGAGCGGGATCGCTCGCGGTCTTCAGATCCTTCGCCGCGGGGAAAGCCTCGAGGCAGCCCGGCTCGAGGATCAGTTCGACGAAAGCGTCGCGCGTGCCGCTGGTGGAGGGCGGGCCCATCACCTGGATCGGGATCGCGGGCAGCGCCGGATTGACCTCCTTCCAGGTCTTGGCGGTGTTGGGCTTGCCCATCGGGTTCGCCGCGACCGCCAGATAGATGTCCTTCTTAGTGAGCGACATCTTGGGGCCGTTGTTCGATTCGGCCAGCGCGATGCCGTCGATGCCGATGATGACCTCCATGACCTCGCCGACATTGTTCTGCTGGCACTTGTCATATTCGGTGCGCTTCATGCGGCGCGAGGCGTTGGCGATGTCGGGGAACTGCGCGCCGACCCCTTCGCAGAAGCGCTTGATGCCAGCGCCCGTGCCGATCGATTCGATCACCGGCGCCCTGCGGCCGTTCTTGGCGTTGACGAACGCCTCCGCCACGGCCGTGGTGAAGGGGTAGACCGTTGAAGAACCTACCGCGCGAATCTCGCGGGTCGGACTCCCGTCGCACGCCGAAAGTGCGAGCATGGGGAGTGCCAATAGAGCCAACCGGCCAAGCATCGCCATCTCCTGTCAGAGGACGTGGAATACGCTGAGGAAGCCGGGTCGCCCAGCACCCGTAATAATGGCCCCTCTCCGGCAGCAGCGTTACGTCTTCATGACATTCGCTGAATGGGGAGCAGCACCGACACCGTCGTGCCCTTGCCGACCGCGCTTGCGATATCCATCCGTCCGCGGTGGCGCTCGACGATGTGCTTGACGATCGCCAGACCCAGTCCCGTGCCGCCGAGCGAGCGGCTGCGGCCCGAATCGACGCGGTAGAAGCGCTCGGTCAGCCGCGGGATATGCTCGGGCGGAATGCCTTCGCCCTGATCGACGACGGTCAGGCGCACCATCGCATCGCCCTCGCGGCGCAGCGCGATCGTCACCGGCGTGCCGTGCTTGCCATATTTCATCGCGTTGCCGACGACGTTGTGGACGAGCTGACTCAGTTGCGCGCGGTCGCCCCGCACCGGCGGCACTTCCTCGACCTCGGTCACCAGATCAGCGGCACGCGCGGCACCCGAAAGCTCGATACAGACTTCCTCGACCAGATCGCCGAGCGCGATCGTGTCCGCGGGCGCGCGGTATTTCTCGGCTTCGATGCGCGACAGCGAGATCAGGTCGTCGATCAGACGCTGCATCCGCCGCGCCTCGTCGTGCATGATCTTCAGGAAGCGCTGGCGTGTCGCGGGATCGTCGCCCGCATCATCCTGCAGCGTTTCGACATAGCCGAGCAGCGAGGCGAGCGGGGTGCGCAGCTCGTGGCTGGCATTGGCGACGAAATCGACGCGGATCCGCTCGGTGGCGTAGCTGCCGGTGCGGTCGATCAGATGGACGATGCGCTGGCCGTTCTCGAGCGTGCGCACGCGCATCTCCCAGCGCTGGTCACGCGTGCCCAGGCCGACCAGGTGGATCGGCGCGGCAGGAGACTGGTCGGTCGGATCGAGCAGCCGCTCGGCGGCAGCGGGGTGGCGGATCGCCAGCCGGACGTCCTCGCCCAGGATGTGCTGACCGAGCAGCGCGCGCGCCGCCGGATTGGCCTCGATCACGCGATTGGCATCGATCATCAGCACCGGTTCGGCAATCGCGTCGATCACCTCGCCGACCGCTGGTCCGCTGGTCTGCGGTGCAGGCTCGATCGAGGGTCCGGGGGCGGGCGCCTCGCCGGTCGCGGCGATCAGCGTCGCCGCGGCGGCACCGACAAGCACAACCAGCGCAACCTGCACGTCGCCGCTGATGAGCAGGCTCACCAGCGAGGTCAGGGCAGCGAGGCCGAGCGCAAGGAAGGCGCGAATGCCGAAGGAAGAAGGCATGCGGCCTTCTAGCGCAAGCCTGTCCCATAGCGAGCCCCGATTTACGATTGCGAAATGCTCGCGGGCGCAAGACAATGGGCCATGGACGAAGAAACCCAGGAACCGCGCGCCACGCGCCGCCGCGCGCTGATGCTGGGCGCCGCCGGCGTCTCGGCGATCGTTTCGATCCGTCCGGCGCTGGCGCAGACCAGCGCCTCGGTGATGAACTGCGAGATTCCGGTCCCCGATCCCGGCCGCGCGGGCAACTATATCGCCGCCGACGGCACGCTGGTGCCGGCAGGCACGCCGGGCGCTTTCGCGCCCCCCGGCGTCGCGTTCAAGGGCGACGATGTGAAGCGCGCGCTCGCGGGCGGGACCTTGCCCGGCACCGACGCGGACAGCAGCCGCGCCTACACCAACTATATCCGCCGCCTGCAATCGGGCACCAGCGGCTTCACCTGCTTCGCTTCGCTGCAGATGCCGCGCGGCTGATTCTCCCTCGCCCATTCGCCCTGAGCCTGTCGAAAGGCCTTTCTTTGCCTGCGACATCCGGAAGACATACGGTGCTTCGACAAGCTCAGCACGAACGGGAAGAAGGGTGAGGGTGATGCTCTATCGCGCCGCGCTGCCTTCGACGCTACGCATCGTTCCGCTCGATGCGCTGACGCTGATCTATCACCGCGCTTCGGGGATCACCCATATCGTCGATTCGCCCGTGCCCGAGATCCTGGATGTCCTGGGCGACGAGGCGATTAGCTCGGTGGCGCTGCTCAGCCGGCTGGCGGAGCGGTTCGACCTGGGCGACCCCGATCCGATGGCGCTGGCCGTGCGGCTCGACGAGCTTGCCGCGGCGGGTCTGGTGGAGCGGTCATGCGCCATGTGACCACGGTCCGCATCGGACCGATAGGCTTCCGCATCGGCAGCGACTGGCGCGGGCCGATCGCCGCGATCGACGATCTGTATGCCGATTATCCGAAACCGGACGACGGCATCCCCGATTTCAACGTCCATCTCTTCGCTGCCCGGCCGTGGCGGAAGGTGCTGCGGCCCTCGGTCCATATCGGCGGCGATTTCGTCATCCCCGATGCGGCGCCGCTGCCGCTCGCCCAGGGGCTGCTCGCGGCCGAGATGGGGATGAACCTGCAGATGGCGCTGGGGCTCAGGCGCTATCTGCTGCTCCACGCCTCGGGGGTGGAGCGGAACGGCCGCGCGGTGTTGATGACCGGCATCTCGGGCGCGGGCAAATCGACGCTGGCGGCGCTGCTGATGGCGCGCGGCTGGCGGCTGATGGGCGACGAGTTCGTGCTGATCGACCCGGTCACGGGCCAGGCGCATGGTTTTCCCCGACTGATCAGCCTGAAGAACGAGGCGATTCCGGTCACCGAACAGGCCGTGCCGCACGGCCGGTTCGGGCCGATGCTGCTCGGCACGCCTAAGGGCACGCTGCGCCATCTCGTTCCCGATGCGCGCGCCATCGCCGCGATGGCCGAGCCCGCCGCGCCGGCGCTGCTGCTGTTCCCGCGCTTCGGCTTCGAGGCCGCCGAGCGGCCCGTGCTGCCAAGCGAGGCGTTCGTGCGGCTCACCCAATCCTCGACCAATTACGTCAATCTCGCCGCGCGCGGCTTCGATGCGCTGACCCGGCTGGTGCAGAGCGTGCCGTCGCGGGCGATCGACTATCCCGATGCCGAGACCGCGGTCGCGATGGTGGAGGCGCTGGCATGAACCCGGCGCTGCTTCTTGCCGCCGTGCTGCGCGAGCCGGTGCGGGCGGAAAGCCTGACCGCGTCGGCATGGACCGCGCTGTTTGCGGTGGCGCGCGCCGAGCAGCTGATCGGCACGCTCGCGCACCGGATCGACGGCCTGGCGATGCCGCCCGCCGCCGCGCGCCTGGTCAGGGACGCCATCGACTCCGCCGATCAGGGACGCACCGCCGCCTTGTGGGAAGCCGAGATGGCGCGCCGCGCGCTCGCCGGGCTCGACATGCCGGTCGTGCTGCTCAAGGGCACCGCCTATGCCGCCGCGGGCCTGTCGCCGAGCAGCGGGCGGGCGATCGGCGATCTCGACATCCTCGTGCCGCGTGCCCGGATCGAGGAAGCGGAGACCGCCTTGCTCGCCGCCGGCTGGGAATGGGTGAAGCCCGATCCCTATGACGACGCCTATTACCGGCAATGGATGCACGAGCTGCCGCCGCTGATCCATCGCGACCGCGACAAGATGATCGACGTCCACCACACGATCCTGCCGCTCACCGCGCGGATCACGCCGGATGCGGTGGGGATGCTGGCGGACAGCATCGCGCTGGAGAACGGGCTGCGGATCCTCTTTCCGCAGGACATGATCTGCCACGCCGCCGCACATCTGTTCGCCGATGGCGACCTGGCGGGCGGGATGCGCAACCTGTGGGACATCCACTGCCTGCTCACCGAATTCGGCACCGAGGGGCTGGAGGCGCGGGCGGCGCATCATGGACTGGGCGCAGCGGTCGCCCGCGCCGCGCGCCTCGCCGACCATCTCTACGGCACGGAGATCCCCGAGAGCTGGCGCATCCCGGACAGCATGGATCGGCTGTTCGTGTATCGCCTGACGGCGCGGAACGGCTGGGGCCGCTCGACCCGCAAGCTCGTGCAGCTCGGCTTCTACGTCCGCTCGCACTGGCTGCGCATGCCGCCGCTGATGCTCGCCCGGCACCTGTGGACCAAATACCGCAAGGGCTATCGGCCGGCCTAGGGTTTCGCCAGCGCCTCGCGCAGCTTGGCCATGGTCTCGGCATTGCCCTGGCGGAAGAAGCCGAGCAGCTGCCGACCCGCCTCGGTGTCCGGATAATTGACCGCGGTCAGCACGATGCGGGTGCGCGCCGGGCCGGCGGGCACGAGCTCGAAGACAGTGACGACCTTCCGATAGGTCTCGAAATTGGGAAAGCCCTGCGGCGCCTTGACCGTGCGGAAGGCGAGCATGCGGCCGGGAATCCAGGCGACGAACTGGTGGCGGATCGTGGTCGCGTCGCCCGGCTTGGCGTCGGGCGCATAGCTCGTCTCGAGCATGTCCTCCTCGCCAGGCACGATCCGCGCCACGGGTGCCGCCCAGCGCCGCCACCCCTCGGGTGTGGCGACGGCCTGCCAGACCGTGGCGGCGGGCGCATCGACGGTCATCTCCATCGCCAGAGTTTGGGTGCCGTCGGCTTCCTTGGTCACCGTCGGCACGATCGCGGGGCCGGCCTGGATCGGCGCCATCGTCAGCAGTGCGGCCAGCCAGAGCATGTCAGCCTCCGAAGAAGAGATGGTCCACCAGTATCTTCGCTCCGATGGCGATCAGCAAGCAGCCGCCGACGATCTCCGCGATCTTGCCCAGCCGCGCGCCCGACGCGGCCCCGATCATCACGCCTGCCATGCACAGTCCGGCGGTGACCACGCCGATCACCGCGCAGGCGACCGCGATCGGCGCGCCCAGCATCGGCAGCGTGATCCCCGCCGCGGCGGCGTCGACGCTGGTCGCAACCGCCGCGCCCAGCAATGCCCAGCCGATCAGGGCGGGGGCGGGCGTGGCGTCGTCGCCGTGCAGCCCCTCGCGCAGCATCTTGGCGCCGAGCACGCCGAGCAGCACGAACGCCACCCAGTGATCGACGCTGCGGATCAGCCCGGCAAAGGCGACGCCGAGCCCCCAGCCGAGCAGGGGCATCAGCGCCTGGGCGAGCCCGAAGGCGGCGCCGATGCGGATCGCGCCTGCCGTGCCCGGCCGCGCTGATGCGCCCTGGGCGATCGACACGGCGAAGGCGTCCATCGCCAGGCCCACCGCCAGCGCGATCAGGGGGAGCGAAAGGTCAAGCATCCGCGCCCATCCGCTCGAGCGCCGGCACGAGTTCGTCGAAATGATCGATCACGGCGTCCGCTTCCAATTCTTCGACGGGCTGGATCGGAAACCCGAAGCTGACCGCGATGGCGGGGATGCCCGCATTCCGCGCCGCGCCGATGTCGAAGATCGAATCGCCGACAAACGCCGCGCGGCCGCCGCCGCAACGGCGAATCATCTCTAGGATCGGCATGGGCGAGGGCTTGGCGTTGCCCGGCCCCATCGTGTCGCCGCCGATCACGGTGCGGAAACGCTGGGTGAGGCCCATCGCCGCGATCAGCTTCACCGCCAGCCGCTCCAGCTTGTTGGTGACGATCGCGAGTTTCACGCCCCGCGCCTCCAGCGCGTCCAGCGCTGCGATCAGTCCCGGATAGGGGAGGCTGCCGTCGGCGATATGCGCATCATAATAGGCGATCAGCTCGGGATAGAGCCGCGCCACCATCTCGGCATCGCCGCCGCCCGTGGCCGCCAGCCCGCGCTCGAGCAGGGTGCCGACACCGCGCCCGACCAAGGGCATCACCTGCGGCACGCTCAGCGGCGCCCGGCCGACGAGCGATAGCGCGTGATTGAGCGCTGCGGCCAGATCGGCGCTGGTGTCGAGCAGCGTGCCGTCGAGGTCGAATCCGACGATGTCAAAGGGGAAAGCGGACATGTCGAGGCGCCTGCCAGCATCGCTATGGAAATGGCAAGTTTATCGTGGCAGGGGGAGCCATCCACGGAGGCTCCCACGTGACTGCACCGATCGCCGCGATCATCCTTGCTGCCGGCAAGGGCACGCGGATGAAATCCGACACGCACAAGGTCCTACACCCGATCGCCGGGCGGCCGATGCTGCTGCACCTGATCGACAGCGTGAAGGCGCTGGGCGCCGCGCGCGAGGTCGTCGTTGTCGGCGCCGGCCGCGAGCAGGTCGAGGCCGCGGTCGCCCCGCACGGCGCCGAGACGGTGCACCAGGCCGAGCAGCTCGGCACCGCCCATGCCGTGCTCCAGGCGAAGGACGCGCTGGCCGGCTTCGACGGCGACGTGCTGGTGATGTTCGGCGATGTGCCACTGATCTCGACCGCGACGATGCGGCGCATGCTGGAGCGCCTCCACGGCGCCGATGCGCCCGCGACTGTCGTGCTCGGCTTCCGTCCGAGCGATCCCGGCGCCTATGGCCGCGTCATTGCCGACGGTCAGGGCCATATCGTCAAGATGGTCGAGTTCAAGGACGCCTCGGCCGAGGAGCGTACCGAGACGCTCTGCAATTCCGGCCTTATCGCAGTGGGAGCGAAGGATCTGTTCGCGCTGCTCGCGCGGGTCACCAACGCCAACGCCGCCGGCGAATATTACCTGCCCGACATCGTGATGCTCGCCGCCGACGACGGCCGTCACTCGGCGGTGATCGAGACCGACGCGCATGAAGTCACGGGGGTCAACAGCCGCGGCGAGCTCGCCGCGCTGGAAGGCGAGTGGCAGAAGTCGCGCCGAACCCAGGCGATGGCGGACGGCGTCACGTTGATCGCACCCGAGACGGTGTGGTTCGCGCATGACACGGTGCTCGGCCGCGACGTGACGATCGAGCCCAATGTCGTGTTCGGTCCCGGCGTCGAGATCGCCGACAAGGTGGTGATCCACGCCTTCAGCCATATCGAGGGCGCCACGATCGCCACGGGTGCGACGGTCGGCCCCTATGCCCGGCTGCGCCCCGGTGCGGTGCTCGAAGAGGGCTCGAAGGTCGGCAATTTCGTCGAGATGAAGAAGGCCGTGCTCGGCAAGGGCGCCAAGGCCAATCACCTGACCTATCTCGGCGACGCCAAGGTCGGCGCGGGCGCGAACATCGGCGCCGGCACGATCACCTGCAATTACGACGGCTTCTTCAAATACGGCACCGAGATCGGCGCGGGCGCCTTCATCGGTTCGAACAGCGCGCTGGTCGCGCCGGTGAAGATCGGCGACGGCGCTATCATCGGCGCGGGATCGGTGATCACCAGCGACGTCGAGGCCGACGCGCTCGGCGTCACCCGCGCGTCAACCACCCTTAAGGCTGGCTGGGCAAAGCGCTTCCGCGAGAAGATGTCGGCCAAGAAGGCAGGAAAGACGAAATGATCCGGACAGGCATCGCGATTGCGTCGTTGGCCCTGGCGCTGGGCCAGCCCGTGGCGCTTGCGCAGACCGCCACGCCGCTGAACCCGGCCCAGGCGATCGCCGCGGCGGCGGCCGCCAGCGCGGGCGAGGTCGAGGGCGTGTTCGAGTTCCCGGTCGCCTCGACCGGGGCCTCGGGCTTCAACGTCTATCTGAATTCCGCCGCGGACTATCGCGATCCGGCCAACCTCTCGATCGAGCTCCACGCGGGTGCGCTCGCGCCGCTGCGCAAGGCGCTGGGCGGCGAGCCCGAGGATCTGCTCAAGGGCAAACGGGTCCGGGTGAAGGGCACCGCGCGGCGCGTGCCGATCCCCCGGCGCGACGGCACCACCTATTATCAGACGCGGATCGACGTCGATCTCGCCGCGCAGATCGAAATCCTTGGCTGAAGCGTTCGGGAAGGCTGGAAATGAGTGATCGTTACGCCGGAAAGCCGTTCCTCAAGCTGCTCGATTGCTATGTGCTCGATTCGATCGGGCATCTCGATGCGGAGAGCGACGCGGCATTGACGGCGATGGAGCCGAAGCTGCGCGAGACCTTCGGCGCGACAGGGGCCTGGCGCGCGATCGTGGCCGATCGCATGCAGTTCCCTGATGGCATGCAGGGTGCCATTCTCGACGTCTGGGAGAAGGGCAAGGGCAAGTTCGCCGCCGCGAACGGGCGCGATCCCGATCCGGGCGAATTCACGCGGATCTTCGTGGACACCAATTTCCCGCACTGAAGCGGCAGAGGAAGCATTTGAAATGTGTGGCATCGTTGGCATCGTCGGCAAGGAAGACGTCGCGGAGCGGCTGTATGACGGCCTGAAGCGGCTCGAATATCGCGGATATGATTCGGCGGGCATCGCCACCGATTTCGAGGGGCGGATCGAACGCCGCCGCGCTTCGGGCAAGCTGGTCAACCTGGGCAAGGAGCTCGCCGAGCATCCGCTGCCCGGCACGACCGGCATCGCGCACACGCGCTGGGCGACGCATGGTGGCCCGACGACCAACAACGCGCACCCGCACGCGACCGGTGAAGTTGCGCTGGTCCACAACGGCATCATCGAGAACTTCAAGACGCTGCGCGACGAGCTGCTCGCCCGCGGCCGCAAGTTCGAGAGCGAGACCGACACCGAAGTCGTCGCGCATCTCGTCAGCGAGAAGGTCGAGAACGGCATGGCGCCCGCCGAGGCCGTCGCCGAGGTGCTGCCGCGCCTCCACGGCGCCTTCGCGCTCGCCATCCTGTTCCGCGAGCATCCCGAGCTGCTGATCGGCGCGCGCCTCGGCTCGCCGCTGGTCGTCGGCTATGGCGAGGGCGAGACCTATCTCGGCTCGGACGCGCTGGCGCTGGCGCCGCTCACCCAGCGCATCGCCTATCTGGAGGAAGGCGATTGGGTCGTCATCACCCATGACGGCGCGCAGATCTTCGACAAGGACAATAATCCGGTCGAGCGCCCGATCACCATCTCCGGCGTCACCGGCGAGCTGATCTCCAAGGGCAATCACCGGCATTACATGCTCAAGGAGATCTACGAGCAGCCGATCGTCGTCGCTCAGACGCTGCGCTCCTACCTCCAGCGCATGGAGGATCGGGTCACGCTGCCGATCCCGGAATTCGACCTGTCGAAGGTCAAGCGCGTCACCATCGTCGCGTGCGGCACCAGCTTCTATGCCGGCATGGTCGCCAAATACTGGTTCGAGCAGTTCGCCCGCGTGCCGGTCGATCTCGATGTCGCCTCCGAGTTCCGCTACCGCGAGCCGGTGATGGAGGAGGGCGGCCTCGCGCTCTTCATCAGCCAGTCGGGCGAGACCGCCGACACGCTCGCGGCGCTCCGCCATGCCCGCAGCGAGGGCCAGACGATCGCGGTGGTGGTCAACGTCCCCACCAGCTCGATGGCGCGCGAGGCGGACCTGCTGCTGCCGACGCATGCCGGGCCCGAGATCGGCGTCGCCTCGACCAAGGCGTTCACCTGCCAGCTCGCCGTGCTCGCCGCGCTTGCGGCCAACCTCGCGCGCGCCAAGGGCAAGCTGAGCCCCGCCGAAGAGAAGGCGATCGTCAAATATCTCGCCGAGGCGCCGGCGGCGCTCAACGGCGCGCTCGCCTATGACGAATCGATCGAGGCGATGGCGCACACGATCGCCAGCGCGCGCGACGTGCTCTATCTCGGCCGCGGCACCGATTATCCACTGGCGCTGGAAGGCGCGCTCAAACTCAAGGAAATCAGCTATATCCATGCCGAGGGCTATGCAGCCGGCGAGATGAAGCACGGGCCGATCGCGCTGATCGACGACAATGTGCCCGTCATCGTCATCGCGCCTTCGGGCCCGCTGTTCGACAAGACCGTGTCGAACATGCAGGAGGTCCAGGCGCGCGGCGGCAAGGTCGTGCTGATCTCCGACTATGACGGCGTCCAGGCGGCGGGCGAGGGCTGCATGGCGACGATCACCATGCCCAAGGTCCACCCGCTGATCGCGCCTTTGGTCTATGCCGTGCCGGTGCAGCTGCTGGCGTACCATGTCGCGGTGGCCAAGGGCACCGACGTCGATCAGCCGCGCAACCTCGCGAAATCGGTGACGGTGGAATAGGGCGCAGCTTTACTGCCGAGGCTTGTGTGGGGGGGTAATAAACTTGTTCGAAATGGAATAAGCTCGTTCGATAGTGAACTCGTTCCAACTTCCTGTGATGAAGCAGTTCTATTTGTGCTCGGTAGGCGAATAATACAGTCCGCAACCCGTCCGTTCATCACCTGTAGGTTAATAATATAGTCCGAAACTTCCTATAATCTCCGCAACCGCCCGCGAAATCGGCCACTAGGGAGTAAAGTCCGCACCTGAAGCTCACTAGGCTTCGGTAACAGGCACGGGGTGACGTGCTCCCCTGAAACTCCGCCAGTTTGAGCTAGAGTCCTTCATTGAGGAGG
>CBIHNZ010000050.1:0-29854 GCA_966211615.1 uncultured Sphingomonas sp. | reverse complement strand
CCCAACACGTGCCGGCAATCCGGCGCGGGAGTGGGGCTTATAGAGCCCCCGGCCCGCGATGGAAGCCCCGACAGCGCCCTAGAAAAGCCGCTGCAGCCAGCCGTGCGGATCGGGAGCCTGGCCGCGCTGGATCGAGACGAGCTGCTCGCGCAGACGCTCCGTCAGCATGCCCGGGCCGCCATTGCCGATCTTGAAGTCGAAACCGTTGCCGCGCACCGCACCGATCGGCGTCACCACCGCCGCGGTGCCGCAGGCGAACGCCTCGCGCAGCTTGCCGCTCTGGGCATCGGCCTTCCACTGGTCGATCGCGTAGCGTTCCTCGCGCACCTCGATGCCGGAGTCGCGCGCGAGGGTCAGCAGCGAGTTGCGCGTGATGCCGGGCAGGATCGTGCCGCCCAGCGGCGGGGTCGAGATCGAGCCGTCCTCGAACACGAAGAACACGTTCATGCCGCCCAGCTCCTCGACATAGCGGTTCTCCACCGCATCGAGGAACACGACCTGGTCGCAACCCTGCTTGATCGCCTCGGCCTGCGCGATCAGGCTGGAGGCATAGTTGCCGCCGCACTTGGCCGCGCCGGTGCCGCCGGGCGCCGCGCGCGTGTAATGATCGGAGACCCACAGCGTCACCGACGGCGCGCCACCCTTGAAATAGGCGCCGGCGGGCGATGCGATCACCATGTAAAGATATTCGGAGGCCGGCTTCACGCCCAGGAACGTCTCGCTCGCGAACATGAAGGGCCGCAGATAGAGCGACGCGCCCTCGCCTTCCGGGATCCAGTCGCGGTCGATGCTCACCAGCTCGCGGATCGAGGACAGGAACAGCTGCTCGGGCAGCGGCGCCATCGCCATGCGCTCGGCCGATTCGCGGAAGCGCGCGGCGTTCGCCTCGGGGCGGAACAGCGCCGCACCGCCGTCGGGCAGGCGATAGGCCTTGAGCCCTTCGAAGATCTCCTGGGCATAATGGAGCACGGCACAGGCGGGATCGATCGAGATCGGCCCGCGCGGCTGCACCTTGGCGTCATGCCAGCCGCGATCGACAGAATAGCGGATCACCACCATATGGTCGGTGAAGACCTTGCCGAACCCGGGATTGGCGAGGAGCGCAGCGCGATCAGCAGAGGTGACCGGGCTGGTATGCGCCTCGAATTCGAAATCCAGGATCGTCGCGTCTTCCATCACAGCTTCCATCTGGGGGCCTCGGGTTGCGAACGACTAGGCGCGGTGGCAGAAAGCGTCAACATGGCTGCCCCAATTCCTGCCTCTCCGCTATTCCTGCGCGAGCCCGAGATCCGCCGCGGCATCGAGCTGCTCTATTTCGGTTACGCCCATCTTACACGGTCGATCGATGCCGGGCTGGCGCGCCAGGGGCTGGGCCGCGCGCATCACCGCACCCTCTATTTCATCGCGCGCAAGCCCGGTCTGACGGTGAGCGAGCTGCTCGCGCTGCTCGGCATCACCAAGCAGTCGCTCGGCCGCGTGCTCGGCGAGTTGTCCGACCGGGGATTTGTCGAGACCCGCACCGGCGCGAAGGACCGGCGTCAGCGCCTGCTGCGGCTCACCCCCGCGGGCGCCGCGCTCGAATCCGAGCTGTTCGATGCGCTGCGCGAGAAGATGTCGATGGCCTATTCGAGCGCGGGCCAGGGCGCCGTGGGCGGCTTCTGGGCCGTGCTCGAAGGGCTGATGCCCGAAGAGGAACGCGAACGCGTCGCAGCCTTGGGGCGGTAGCTCACGCCACCTTGAAGCCTTCCTTGTTCATCGCCAGCGTCAGCGCCTTGTTCTTCTCTTCCGAAAGCTGGGCGCGCAGCATCGGGAAGAGGTGCGTCTCCTCCTCCTGCATGTGCTTCTCGATGTCGGCGCGGAACTGGCGGACCTTCATGATCCAGTCGGGCGATGCGGTGGGCGTGTTCTCCAGCTCGTAGAGATACTGCTTCACATAGCCATGGTCCTTGTTGAGCGCGTCCGCCGCGTCGCGCTGCCCGGCCTCGCGGAGCGCCGGATAGATGACATTCTCTTCCTCGATCGCGTGTTTGGTCAGCGCGTGCTTCAGGTGCGCGAGCAGCATGTTGCGGCGCATCGCTGCAGACTCGTCGGTAGCCTCGATCGAATCGAAGACCTTCAGCGTCGCGGCATGCTCGGCGGCGAGGGCATCATCCCAATTGCCGGCGAGCACGGTCGGCGCCTGGATGACGGCCTTGCGCCCGAACAGCGCCAGCAATCCCAGCGCGGCACCGCCCGCCGCGGCGCCGGCGATCATCCCGAGATTGCCGCCATTGCCGGTCTTCTTCGATCCGGTGAACCGTCCGTTCTTGTCGCGCGTCGCGGTCGTTATGGTCATGGCCGTCTCCATCGAATGAGAGTTCGGCTGCACAACCGTCCGGGAACGCGGGCGTTCCGAAAATCCTGCTATTTGCGTGCTTCGGCCGCCATTTCGGCGGTGCGTCGCACGGAGGCGGCAAGGGTCTCGCCGAGCAAAGCCTTGAGCGCATCGTCGCGGTCAAGCACGTTGAGGCCCTGGCGCGTCGATCCGCCGGGGCTGGCGACGCGATCGGCCAGCACCGAAGGAGGCACATCGGCCTCGGCAGCGAGCAGGCCCGCACCCTCCACCGTCGCAATCGCGAGCCGCTGCGCCTGCTCGGCCGGGAAGCCCAGCGCAGTGCCGGCCTCCGCGAGCGCATCGATGAAGCGATAGACAAAGGCGGGGCCGCAGCCGGAAAGCACGGTTCCATTATCGAACAGGCGCTCGTCGTCGATCCATTCGACGAGACCGAGCGGCGCCATCAGATCGTCGATGCCGGGGATACGCGTGCCGTGGAGTGCAACGACGCCCTTGCCGATCGCGACCGGAAGGTTGGGCATGGCGCGCACCACCGGATGGCCGGGGAAACGCCCCTCGAGCGTTGCGACATCGCCGGCGGCGAGGATCGAGATAATGCCATATTCGCCCGCCGGAAGCGGCGGGATCTCGTCGATCTGCTGCGGCTTCATGCCGAGCTGGATCAGATCGGGCGCAGGCTCGTCGGGGAACGCCCTGCCCTGCCGGACGCCGGCGGGCAGCTCGCGATCGTGGCGATTGACGACGAAGACGTTCTCGGCAGCGACCGCGCCGCTTTCGATCCAGCGGCGGAGCATCGCCCCGGCCATGTTCCCGCAGCCGACCAGCCAGAGCCTGAGCGGCCCGGGTGTGCTCATGCCTCGCCCTGTGTCTCGATCAGCGCAGAGGCCAGCGCGTCGGCAGGAGTCTTGCCGCCCCACAGCACGAACTGGAACACCGGATAGAAGCGCTCGCACTCGTCGATCGCGCTTTCGACCAGCAGCTCAGCCTGGTTGAGCGTCAGGGTCGCGTCGCCATTGGTATCAATCATCGCCGCGTGGCGGAACAACAGGATGCCGCTCTGCGACCAGAGCTCGAAATGGCCGATCCAGAGCTGCTCGTTGACCAGTCCGATCGCCTCGTAGACCGATACGCGGCGCTCGTCGGGCACGCGCACGTCCGGGAACGCCAGGAACTGGAGCACGCCGTCTTCCTCGCGCCAGATCGCGCGCAGCTCATACTGGGTCCAGCTGCCCTTGACCTTGGCGACGATCTCGTCGTCCTCGCGCTCGAAGCTCCAGCCATGCGCCGCGAAATAGCTTTCCAGCATGTCGATCGGGGCGGCGGCTTCGTCGCGGTCGAACTCCGCTTCGTCGAGCATCAAAACCTCCACTCGGCAGGACGGGACATGCCAAGTCCTGCCAATGGCGTCGGAGACGCACAAGCGCGGCGTGCGCAACCCTGTCGAAAAGCTGTGGACAAGCGGTTTACCGTAATACTCAAGCGTCGCCCTGCGGCTTCTTGGGCTTGGCAGCCTTGGGAGCCGGCTTCGCGCCACCGATCTGCGCCTCGAGCGCCTCGATCCGCGCCTTGAGCGCGTCATTCTCGTCGCGCGCGGCGGCGGCCATCGCCTTGACGGCGTCGAACTCGTCGCGGCCGACGAACTCGAGTCCGCCGATCCAGGTCTTGGCACGCTCGCGCGCCGCGGCCTCGCCTTCGCGCGCCATTCCGGCGACGGTGCCTGCCGCTCCGTTCACGAACTTCACGAAATCGTCGAACAGGCGGTTGTCGGTCTGCATTTCAAAAATTCCCGTACACTTCAGATAATCTGGATTTGGTCACCCGACCGCGCCGGTACAATCCTCGACGCGTCCGGATTCAGCTCGTTGATCCGGTAGAGCAGAAAACCTGCATAGCATATCCAGGCAAGATACGGCAGCAGCAAGATCGCCGCGCCGGTGCGAACCTTGCCGAACAGGAAGGTGGTCACCACCGCCAGGCCGAACAGCACGCCGATGATGATCAGCGCGGTCCTGACCTCGTGCATGCCGAAGAACACCGGCGACCAGGCGAGATTGAGCGCCATCTGAAGCACGAACAGCACGATCGCCGGCATCCGCATCCGCGATCCGCGCGCGTTGATCACCATCGCCAGCGCCAGGCCGAGCAGCACATAGAGGATCGACCAGGCGACCGGGAACACCCAGCCCGGCGGCATGCCCTCGGGCTTCGCCAGCCGCAGATACCAGGGGTTCTGGTCGCCGCTGGGCACCAGGCGGGCGGAGAGGAAACCGAGCAGCAGGATCAGCGGAACGGTGAAAATAGCCCAACGCAGATAAGCCAGCCGCAACTGGCCCTTGGATGCGATCTCGCTCAATCCGATGCTCCCCTTTCCGCCTGCGGCCGCGCACCGCGATGCGGCAACGCGTTTCAAGCGGATTTGGCCGCGTTGTTACGCGGCGTGCCCCCGATAATCGCGAGACTAGGAAGATTTATGTTACGGTTGCAAGCGCTACCCGGCGGTGCTCTCAATCTTTCGCTGCGCCGCAATCAGGAACTCGACATTGCCCTCGGGGCCCGTGATCGGGCTTTGCGCGATTCCGGCAACCGCCCAGCCCTTCGACTCCAGCCATTCCGCCACTTCGCGGCAGACGCGCGCGTGGATTTCCGGATCGCGGACCACGCCGCCCTTGCCCACTTCCTCGCGCCCTGCCTCGAACTGCGGCTTGATCAGCGCGACCAGCCGCGCATCCGGTCCGGCGAATCCCATCGGCACGTCGAGCACCTTGGCGAGCCCGATGAAGCTCGCATCGCAGACGATCAGGTCGACCGATTCGGGGATATGCGCCTGGGTGAGGATGCGCGCGCTGGTCTGTTCGTGGACGATCACGCGCGGGTCCTGGCGCAGCTTCCAGGCGAGCTGGTTGGTGCCGCTGTCCACCGCATAGACCCGCGCCGCGCCGCGGGTGAGCAGCACGTCGGTGAACCCGCCGGTCGACGAACCCACGTCGATCGCCACCGCGCCGGTCACGTCCCACCCGAAATGATCCAGCCCGTGCGCCAGCTTGATCCCACCCCGCGATACCCAGGGATGATCGCGTCCGCGCACCTCGATCACGATCTCCTCGGCGAGCATCTGGCCCGGCTTGTCGATCTTGCGCTCGCCCGCAAAGGCGAGGCCTGCCATGATCAGCGCCTGCGCCCGAGTCCGGCTCTCGGCGAGCCCGCGATCGACGAGCATCTGATCGGCGCGCAGCTTGGCCATGGCCCCCTTTAGGCGCCGATTTCAGTCCGGCGCAACCGCCCCTCGATCCGGCGCAAGCCTATTGCCTATCAATTCGATGGGAATTAAATCGAGACTCCGGCCTCCTCTCCACCGGAGTGGGAAACATGACGATCTTTTCTCCTCTCGACGATCAATCGCCGATCATCCTCACCGTCCCGGGCCTGGGCGGTTCGGGCCCCTCGCACTGGCAGACCCTGTGGGAGCAGTCGCGCCCCGACACGCACCGGGTGGAGCTCGGCATGTGGGATACCCCGCATCGCAACGCCTGGGTGACCAAGCTCGACCAGGCGATTCGCCAGGCCCAGGCGCCAGTAGTGCTCGCCGCGCACAGCCTGGGCTGCCTTGCCGTCGCCTGGTGGGCCGAGCTTGCCGGGCAGCCGTTCGGCTGGCCCGTCGCCGGCGCCTTGCTGGTGGCGCCCGCGGACGTCGATCGCTCGAGCGCACCCTCGGAGCTGAACGCCTTCCGCCCCGCGCCGGCCAAGCTGCTGCCTTTCCCCTCGATCCTGGTGTCGAGCAGCGACGATCCGTGGATCGCGCCGGGGCGCGCGCGTGCGCTCGCCAGCATCTGGGGCAGCTATTTCGTCGACGCGGGCCCCCAAGGGCATCTGAACGCCGCCAGCGGCATCGGCTGGTGGGAGGAGGGCCAGGCGCTGCTCGATCGCGTGCTCGATGCGGCATCGGACCGGTCGGGCAAGGTACGCTCCGCCGCCGAGGCGCGCTCGCTGCTCGCGATCAACGCAACCGACGCCGCGCAGGCGCATTATCTGGGAGCGCAGGCATGAACCGGCTCGGGCCGCACCCGGTGGAGGAAAATCGTTTGCGGCCCGCTGGAAACGTAAGGGAAAGCTACTACATAGGGTCGTAGCGGGCGTGGCCGGGTGGCGTACCCTAGAGCGTCACTCGGCCTACGTCCCAAAGGCCCCTCGGCCAAGAACCCTTCGGATCGCAACCTTGCGCACGCGCGAAGCGCGCGGCACACCGCCATCATGGATCGCCGTGATGTGCTCGCCGCCGGACTTGCCGGCACGCTTCTCCCCGCTGCGGCGCATGCCCGCGGCACCGTCGGGCCGGTCAAGCCCGATGCCAGCATCAACCTGTGGCCCGGCGAGGCACCCGGGCTGCTCGATCCCGATCTCCACGAGCGGCTGACCGAGCGGAGCAAGGATCCCGCGATCGCCGATCGCTCGCTCGATCGCATCCGTACCCCGCGGCTCGACGTCTTCCGCGCCGCCAAGCCCAACGGGTCCGCGCTGCTGCTCATCCCCGGCGGCGGCTATGAGCGCGTCGTGCTCGACAAGGAGGGCTATGAGCTCGCCGCCCTGCTCACCGCGCGCGGCGTGACCTGCTTCGTCCTTTTCTATCGCCTGCCCGCCGAAGGCTGGAAGAATGCGCTCGATGTCCCGCTCGCCGATGCCCAGCGCGCGATGCGGCTGATTCGCGCACAGGCGGCGCAGTGGCAGGTCGATCCGCTGCGCGTCGCCGCGATGGGATTTTCCGCCGGCGGGCATCTCTGCGCCGATCTGGCGACTCGCTTCGATCGCAAGGTCTATGACCCCGTCGATGCCGCCGACACCGGCTCGGCGCGCCCGATGCTCGCCGCGCCGGTCTATCCGGTGGTGACGATGGACCCCGCCTTCGCCCATGCCGGCTCGCGCGAGAAGCTGATCGGCAAGAACCCGGGCGCCGAGCTCGAGGCCGAGCATTCGCCCGATCGCCAGGTCACCCGGGTTACCCCGCCCTGCTTCCTGCTCCATGCCGAGGACGACGATGTCGTGCCGGTGCAGAACACGATCGTCCTGCGCGCCGCGCTCAAAAAGGCGGGCGTGCCGGTCGAGACGCATATCTTCGAGAAAGGCGGCCATGGCTTCGGCCTGCGCGGCGCGGTCGGCAAGCCGGTCGCGATCTGGCCCGAGCTGTTCCATGGCTGGGCCAAGGCGCACGGCCTGTTCGGCTGAAATGCCGGAGCAACAAATGCTTCGATGATATGTTGTACCTTTACCTTTGCGGGTCTATATGGCGGCGATGTTGGTGAGTCTCCCCATTGCCCGGTTCTGGGAAGGCATCGATTCGCGTTTCGATCGCATTGCGATGGGGATCAGCGGATTGTGCCTCGTACATTGCGTCGCGACCACCATCCTGCTGACCCTGATCTCCTCGGCCGGCGGCCTGCTCAATCCGGCGATCCACGAAGTCGGCCTCACCCTGGCGATCGGCATGGGCGTGATAGCGCTCGGCCGCGGCATCACCACCCATGGCTATATGATGCCGGCAGTGGTCGGCGCCTTCGGGCTCGGCATCATGGCGGGGGCGCTTTCACTGCCGCATGGCGGCTTCGAGATCTTCTGGACGCTGGTCGGCGTCTCGCTCGTCGCGCTCGGCCACGACCTCAATCGTCGCGCAACCTATTGACGCGCCTTGTCCCGAGGGCTCCTCGGGACTAAATCTACGCCATGCACGCGCACGATCATCATGAGCATCACGGCAACGACCTGACTCGTGCCGCCCAGACCACGCTGGAGAAGTCCGGCGAGCAATGGACGGCGATGCGCGAGCGCGTGTTCGAGGCGCTGGCGGGCTTCGACAAGCCGGCATCGGCCTATGACATCGCCGAAGCGGTGTCGAAGGCGGAAGGCCGCCGAGTCGCCGCCAACAGCGTCTATCGCATCCTCGACCTGTTCGTCGGGTCGAACCTGGCGCGCCGGGTCGAGAGCGCCAACGCCTATATGGCGAACACGCATCCGGACTGCCTGCACGACTGTATTTTCCTGGTCTGCGACAGCTGCGGCCAGACCACGCATATCGACGACGACTCGATCACCAAGACCGTCCGCTCCGCTGCGAAAAGCGCCGGATTCTCGCCGGTTCGCCCGGTGATCGAAGTCCGCGGCAAGTGCTCCGACTGCGAGTGAGCTGACCGCTTCTGCACCGGAAGTGCATGAAAAAAACCGGATTTGACTGTTCGACTTGCGCGCCGCGCTGGGTTAACAGGCGGGATGGTCGATCTACCTAAGACGCCGCTGCTCGACACCGTCGACACGCCCGAAGATCTTCGCAAGCTCAAGCCGCAACAGCTTCGGCAACTCGCCGACGAACTGCGCCATGAGACGATCAGCGCCGTCGGCACGACCGGCGGCCATCTCGGCTCGGGACTGGGCGTGGTCGAGCTGACCGTGGCAATTCATTACGTATTCGATACGCCCGGCGACCGGCTGATCTGGGACGTCGGCCATCAATGCTATCCGCACAAGATCCTGACCGGGCGGCGCGACCGCATCCGTACGCTGCGCCAGGGCGGTGGCCTGTCGGGCTTCACCAAGCGCAGCGAGAGCGAGTATGACCCGTTCGGCGCGGCGCATTCCTCGACCTCGATCTCGGCAGCGCTCGGCTTCGCGATCGCCAACAAGCTCGGCGAGAAGCCCGGCAAGGCGATCGCGGTGATCGGCGACGGCGCGATGAGCGCCGGCATGGCCTATGAGGCGATGAACAATGCCGAGGCCGCGGGCAACCGGCTCGTCGTCATCCTCAACGACAACGACATGTCGATCGCCCCGCCGGTCGGCGGTCTCTCCGCCTATCTCGCGCGGCTGATCTCGTCGTCCGAATATATGGGCCTGCGCAACCTGGCGAAGCGCGTGACGCGGAAACTCTCGCGCCGCCTCACCGCGGCGGCCGGCCGGGCCGAGGAATATGCCCGCGGCATGGCGACCGGCGGCACGCTCTTCGAGGAGCTCGGCTTCTATTATGTGGGCCCGATCGACGGCCATAATCTCGAGCATCTGATCCCGGTGCTGGAGAATGTCCGCGATGCCGAGGAGGGCCCGATCCTGGTCCATGTCGTGACCAAGAAGGGCAAGGGCTATGCGCCCGCCGAGGCCGCAGACGACAAATATCACGGCGTCCAGAAGTTCGACGTGATCACCGGCGCCCAGGCCAAGGCGCCCCCGGGCCCGCCCGCTTATCAGAACGTCTTCGCCGACCAGCTGATCAAGGACGCCGAGAGCGATCCCCGCATCGTCGCGATCACCGCCGCGATGCCGGGCGGCACCGGGCTCGATCGCTTCGCCAAGGCCTTCCCGGATCGCATCTTCGACGTCGGCATCGCCGAGCAGCACGCGGTCACCTTCGCCGCCGGCCTGGCGGCGCAGGGCATGCGCCCGTTCTGCGCGATCTATTCGACCTTCCTCCAGCGCGCGTACGACCAGGTCGTCCACGACGTCGCGATCCAGAACCTGCCGGTCCGCTTCGCGATCGACCGCGCCGGGCTGGTCGGCGCCGACGGCGCGACCCATGCCGGCAGCTTCGACGTCACCTATCTGGCGACGCTCCCCAATTTTATTGTGATGGCCGCCGCCGACGAGGCCGAGCTAGTCCATATGACGCACACCGCGGCGCTCCATGACGACGGCCCGATCGCGGTGCGCTATCCGCGCGGAAGCGGCGTGGGCGTGGCGCTGCCGGAGGTCCCGCAGCGGCTCGCGATCGGCAAGGGCCGGGTGGTACGCGAAGGGAAAACGGTGGCGATCCTGTCTTTGGGCACCAGACTGGCGGAGGCATTGAAGGCCGCCGACATGCTCGAGGCCAAGGGGCTGTCGACGACCGTCGCCGATCTGCGCTTCGCCAAGCCGCTCGACGAGGAACTGATCCGCCGTCTGCTCACCACGCACGAAGTCGCGGTGACGATCGAGGAAGGCTCGATCGGCGGGCTCGGCGCGCACGTCCTCACCATGGCGAGCGACCAGGGTTTGATCGACGCCGGCCTCAAGCTGCGCACGATGCGCCTGCCCGATACGTTCCAGGATCAGGACAAGCCCGAGCTGCAATATGCCGAGGCCGGCCTGAACGCCGAGAACATCACCGATACGGTGCTGAAGGCGCTCCGCTACAACGAAGCCGTCGCCACCGATGGGGCATGTGCCTGACAGCGACCTGTCCACACTGAACGACGGCGAGCGCACCGCGCTCGTCCTTCTGGCGCAGGGTCACACCGCGAAGAGCATCGCGCAGGTCACCGGCCGTTCGGTGACATCGGTCAACGAACGCCTGCGCGAGGCGCGCCGCAAGACCGGCATCGGCAGCAGCCGCGAGCTGGCCCGCCTGCTCGCGGCACCAGAAAATCGGGACAAGCAAATCGGGGTGGTGGCGCAGGCCCCAGCCGCGCCAACCAGCGATCCGGAAGCCGCCGCGCCAGGTGCCGGCGGCAGGCTGATCAAAGGATTGCTCGTCATGACCCTGATTGCGCTCACCGCCGCCGCGGCCCTCGCCCTGCTCCCGCCCGATGCGCCTAAAGCTGTGCAGGACGGTCCGTTCCCCGGCGGCCTCACCCCGGCGGATACCCATGCCAGGCTTGCCGCCGAACCGCGCGATCCGGTCTGGGCACCCCAGGCCGAAGCCGCGCTCCGGACCCGCTACGAAGCCGTGCCCGAAATCGCCAGGAGCCTGAAGGTCCGTTGCGGCACGACGCTCTGCGAAATCACGGCCCGGTTCGAGATGGCACCGGGAGCCGATCAGGACCCGGTATGGCAGCGCCTGCAGACGCCACCGGTGACGGAAGACATCGCCGCGCTCCGGCTCAAGAATTCGATGACGGGTTTCTCGGGCAACGCACTGCCCTTCTACGCCTTCTGGGTCCGCGCCGATCCCGCCCACATGAGATAGCGAACGTCCTGAAACGGGGACGACCGCTAGCATCTCAAGTCGGATATTGGATTGGGGACCGTTTTGCGCCCAATTTCCGCCGTTCATATCTCTCGAGGTAAATCTTGAAAGCCGACCTTCGGCGATAGGCGGCGGCGACCAAGATGCCCACCGCGCAGGTTTCGATCCGGTCGATCCATCTCGTTGCCTTCGGCGCGGGATAGATGACGTAGGACATCCAGTTGCCGCCCGGCCCTGGCGACGTGATACGCAGGTCGTGCCGGTCGACGTCGTGGATACACTCGCCCCACGGGAACCACTGCGTCAGCCCGAGTTCGATGGGGCGCGCCGCGTGTCGATTGCAAGACATCGACCTTGCCAGTCGCGAAGGCAGCGACGCTGCCGAACATGTCAATGACACTGTCCAGGCCAGCACGTCCGGATGGTGACCCCAGGTGCTAAACGACGCGCGGTGGCACGGCTTCGCGGACGTAAGGGTCGATACCTGCCGCTTCGTCTTTCAATCGCGTCCACTCCGCCTTGAATATCTTTCTACCGGCTCCCCGGAGCGTCGCGTGGTTCTCCCGAGATGTGTCGAAATCGTAATTGTCCAAGGCGGCTAGAAGCGCGAGATGATCGCTCTCGCTGTGGTTCAGGCGCATATCGATCCGGCCTCGCAACATAACCACCGTCCCGCGAAGTTCCCTTTCCTCTCTTCGCAACGCTTCCTGTCCGGGATCGAGATAGTTCTCAGCGTCCGTTAGCATAGTCAGCTTCCCACGTGCCGATATGAAAGACGCCACATCTTCCCGAATGGCATCGATCCACCGCTGACGATTTGCGCTTACAACAGCCGCGCGCGCGCTCCTCGCGGCTGTCTGGATTTGTACCCGCCGCGCATCTTCCGCAGACCATCGGTTTACAAGAATGGCAGTCCAAGCTGCACTGGAGCTGAGCAACGAGATAGAGGCTGCTCCCAAAGCGATCATCTCAGGCGTGGTCATCATAGTATCTTAGCAGACACTGCTATGGGGCGATAACCCAGCGATGCCTCCCGTTGTATAAATTGTAGGCCGGGTTTGACGGTCCCCGCTCATAGTAGAGATGAGCGCCTCGGCGGTTCGATCTCACTCTATTGCAAACTCAATATTACCTTCAGCAATCCCCACCTTCGACGCGCCGCGCTTGCCCGAAGCGCGGGCGTGCAGCTCAACTAGACAGTCAGGACTCGCTGATCAGAGCCAGAAGATCACAAAAGAGCGTAGAAACGCAGTTTGGACATACGAGGAGAACGGTTCGGGCGTCGCTAGCTGATGATATGGCCGTACGAAAGCGAACGGCAGATTTCGCCCCACGGTCACCGAAAACCACCATTCCGCTAGCGGCCAACAGATGCCATCCAGCGGCGCGGGTCTAATGCCAGATTCCGCCACTGGCGGACGTTCCGCGATCTATGGGCTACGATCTAGATCGGGCGGCCGGCTCGGAGGATTGCCCTGCCCGCCCACCTCCCCTTGCAATGTTGGATTTCTCCTGCTTCCCTCGGCAACGCCCGCCGTTCGGAAAAGCGCGAGCAAAAGGAGCAGGATGCGCCAGCTTTCCGTGATGGACACCGACCCTCACCGCCCCTCGCGGACGACCATTTGCGCGCAGCTTCGCCGGGCAAGTTTTTTCCGCATAGCAGGTGTCAACTTAACACGCGGCGCTCGCACCCCGGACTCGCCTTTCCACCGCACGGCGACTAGAGCCGCGCCATGCTCCAGATGACCGCGCTTCCCACCACCGCTCGCCCCCGCGCCCTCGCCAACTGGCTGTTCGCGGTCGCCGCGCTGATCGTGCTGATGGTGGTGATCGGCGGCATCACCCGGCTCACCGAATCCGGGCTCTCGATCACCGAGTGGAAGCCGATCTCGGGCGTGGTCCCGCCGCTGAGCGATGCGCAGTGGCAGGCCGAATTCGCCAACTACAAGAAGATCCCCGAATATCAGCAATTGAACCAGGGCATGACGCTGGCGGGCTTCAAGGCGATCTTCTTCTGGGAGTATCTCCACCGCCTGCTCGGCCGGGTGATCGGGCTGGCGTTCGCGGTACCGCTGATCTGGTTCGCGGTGCGCGGGCGGATCCCGCGCGGCTATGGCCCGCGCCTCGTCGCGCTGCTCGCGCTGGGCGGGCTCCAGGGCGCGGTCGGCTGGTGGATGGTCGAATCCGGGCTGAGCGTCCGCACCGATGTCAGCCATATCCGCCTCGCCACCCATCTGCTGGTCGCCCTGTTCACGCTTGCCGGCATCGTCTGGACCGCGCTCGACCTGCTCGCGCTGTCGCGGCATCGGGGCGAACGCCCTGCCCGCCTCAGGCCGCTGGGCGCGGCGACGCTCGTCATCCTGTTCGTCCAGCTGATGTTCGGCGCGCTCGTCGCCGGGCTCAACGCCGGGCTGGTCACCAACCAGTGGCCGCTGATGAACGGCCGCTTCTTCCCCGGCGCCAGCCAGACGGGCGAAAGCTTCGGCTATGCGCTGTTCAACGATCCCGCGATCGTCCATTTCGTCCATCGCTGGTGGGCCTGGGTCGCGGTCGCGGCGCTGATCCTGCTCGCGCGCAAGGCCCGTGCCGCCAATGACCGCCCCGCCTCGATCGCGATCCACACCGCGTTCGGGCTCCAGATCCTGCTCGGCATCGCCACAGTGATGAGCGGCGTGGCGCTTCCGCTCGCCGCGCTCCACCAGCTCACCGGGGCGCTGCTCGTCATCGCCACGACCTGGGGGGCACACGCGATCGGCCGCGGCAGGTGACCGACACCGCGCTCCTCTACGTCGCCTGCGCCGATCGCGCAGAGGCGGAGCGGATCGCGGAAACCGTGCTGGCCGAGCGGCTCGCCGCGTGCGTCAATGTCCTGGCGGCCTGCCATTCGCTCTATCGCTGGAACGGGACGCTCGAGCGCGGCGAGGAAGTGCCGGTCCTGTTCAAGACCACGCCGATGCTCGCGCGGCGGCTGCGCGACCGCATCGCCGCGCTCCATTCCTACGACCTGCCGGTGATCGAGACCTGGCCGGTGGCCGCGGGCGAGCGCGTCGCCGCCTGGATCGCGGACGAGACCCGCTGATGTTCCTCGCGGCCACGCTGCTCCAGGTCGCCGCCGCCGCGCCGGTCTTCGCGCCGCCGCTCGATGCGCCGCTCCGCGTCGTCACCGAGCGCGTGGAATCCGGGGCGGGCGAACGCCGCTTCCGCATGGAGCGCCTCGTCCGCTTCGCGCGCGAGGAAGCGGGCTATCGCGCCGAGGTCGCCATCCTGGGCATCGCCAGCGACACGCCCGAGGCGAGCGGCGCGCTGTACGAAGGCGGCTTCGGCTCGCTCGCCGGACAGATACTGGTCTTCCACCTCGACCGCGCGGGCCGGGTCCTCGCGATCGACGACATGGCCGGCATCTGGAGCCGTATCTGCCGCGGCGTCGCGGACAATGCCGGCGCCCGCCGCAACCTGCCGCCGGCCGAACGCGCCGCCCTGACCAGGCGCCTCGAAACACCGCTGCTGGCCATGCCCGCCGATCGCCAGCGCGAGCTGATCGGCTCGCTCGTCGCGGCGCTCGTAGCGGAGGAGGCAGGCGAGCCGGTCGGGACCAAGCCCGTGCGTATCCCCGGCGCCCTGCCCTTTGGCGGCGCGGTGACGATGGCGGGCGAACGCGTGCTCTCGCGCACCGGCGACACCGGGATGCGCAGCGTGACGCGCGCCTCGGCCGAAGCGCCGCTCGCCGCCGAAGGCGCTGCCCCTGCGCGTGGCGGGCGGGTCGAAGTGGAGATGCAGCGCGAATTCGATTCCACGTCCGGGCTGCTGACCCAGAGCATCGACACCACTTTTACCCGGGTGGGCAACGGCGCCGAAGCGCGCGAGACGCGCCGCGTCACGACGCTCCACGTGGCTCCGATCCGGCCCGAGACTTGGCCGAAAGGTTGAGCGGTAGTATATTACCCGTCAGCAAAGTGGCACTTTTGCTTGACTTTCACCCCCTCCTCACGCAAATGGCCGCCAACCGCGCTGGCCGAAAGGTCGGCGCGCTTGCGTTTCAAACGAAAGGTCCGGCCCCATGAAGGCGCTGATGAAGACCACCAAGTCGGTAAAGCCGGCCGAAGTGGAGAAGAAGTGGCATCTCGTCGATGCCGAGGGTCTGGTGGTCGGTCGCGCTGCGACGATCATCGCCAATGTGCTGCGCGGCAAGCACAAGACGAGCTTCACCCCGCACGTCGATTGCGGCGACAATGTCGTCGTCCTCAACGCGGACAAGATCCGCTTCACCGGCAAGAAGCTGGGCCAGCAGGTCTATTACAAGCACACCGGCTATGCCGGCGGCATCAAGGAAATCACCGCGGGCAAGGTGCTCGAGGGTCGTTTCCCGGAGCGCGTGCTCGAAAAGGCCGTTGAGCGCATGATCCCGCGCGGCCCGCTCGGCCGCCAGCAGATGCGCAACCTGCGCATCTTCGCCGGTTCGGAGCATCCGCACGCGGCGCAGAACCCCGAAGTCCTCGACATCGCGTCGATGAACCGCAAGAACAAGGTGGGCGCATAATGTCCGACAACCGCCAGTCCCTTTCCGATCTGGGCGCCATCGCCGCCGGTGAGCAGGCCGTCGCCACCAACGCCGAGACTTCGTCCGACGCGCGCGCCGAGGCCTATCTGGCCGGCCAGCTCGACGTCCCGTCGACCCCCGCTCCGCTGCGTCAGCAGGAAATCGACAAACTCGGTCGCGCCTATGCGACCGGCCGCCGCAAGGACGCCGTCGCCCGCGTCTGGATCAAGCCCGGCTCGGGCAAGATCACGATCAACGGCCGCGACCAGGAAGTCTATTTCGCGCGCCCGACGCTGCGCCTCGTCATCAACCAGCCGTTCGGCGTCGCCGATCGCACCGGTGCCTATGACGTGGTCTGCACCGTCAAGGGCGGTGGCCTTTCGGGCCAGGCCGGCGCGGTCAAGCACGGCATCGCCCAGGCGCTGACCAAATACGAGCCGGTTCTCCGTGCCCCCGTCAAGGCCGCCGGCTTCCTGACCCGCGACAGCCGCACGGTCGAGCGCAAGAAGTACGGCCGCGCCAAGGCACGCCGCAGCTTCCAGTTCTCGAAGCGCTAAGCGGTTCTTTTCAGAACAACCGAAAGGGCGGTCCGGCAACGGGCCGCCCTTTTGCTGTTGGTCATATTGACGGGGCGCCGATCACCGCTCGAAATGCGAGACCACCCGCTACACCGCAACCGGCGCAGAAAGCCATTGTGCCTCCAAAGCCATCCGAAAAACCTAGAACCGTGAGCGGAACGGCGCCAATGAGCGCGCCGCACAACGCCGCATTCCACCAGCTCAGCCGCCAGTGTCGATCCAACAGAATGAAGAGCGGTATTGCGAGCGCCAAGGTGTGAATGAACGCGAGGACGTAACCCACGATCAGCACCAGCGGGACAATAGCCAGGGTCGAGGGATACGGAGCGGTAACCCAGAAATAACCTGCTCCAGCGATCGCCGCCGCCGCGGGGGCTGCCAATATGGAACCCCAGAAGCGCCCAGATGATGCCTCTTGCGCACGCATACGCCCTTCCTCACTCCTCGGCCATCAACCAACCGGTGTAGCGGACCACTTCGCCGATCAGTGGCAGGCGCACGCCGACCTCGAAGCGGAAGCGTCCGCCGTCTTCCCATTCCCTCGCCACGATCCGCGGCTCCAACGCACGCGGCATTGGTACGCCGAAGGCAGTCCAACGACGGAGAACCATCCCGAGACCGCTCGCGTCCGAAGGCAGGTCAAAGGCGAAGCGCAGCGGGCCGAAGCGCTCGGCCACGCCATCCCCCTCGAGGCTCAACTCGCTGGCGAAGCGGTGGCCGCCGAAATCGCGGACCCATGTCTCCTTGCCGCCGCGCTCGGTGAAGCTCACCTGCAACGGCCAGCTGCCGTCCGGAGGGAAGCGCATGATCGATCCGATCAGCCGCGCCAGCCCCTTGCCGCGCGTGACGGTCCCCTCACCTGACGCGCCGCCATCGCCATGGACCTCGTGCATCGCCTGCACCGCACGGGGCAGTTCGGCGAAGCGGCCTCCCATCGCGCGTGCATAGAGCGGTGCGTGCATGTCCTCGACCGTCTCACACCCGATCGCCATGTCCGCGAAAATCCGTTCGAACTGCGCAAGCACAAGCAGACCCGATGCATCGCGCGCGCCCGGCTCGATCCGCCCCGCCAACAGCTCCTCCGCCAGCAACACCGCGGCGAGCGTCGGGATCTGCGGCCCGTCGCCCCGGCTCGCCACCAGCGTCCAGCGCCGCTCGACGCCCGGAGCCTTGAGCGTCACCGACATGGCCGAGCGGTCGCTCCCCGCCCGTGCCGTGAGCCGTTGCAATGGCAGCAGCCAGCCCGCAGCGCCGCGCAGCGAACGCAGCCATCCCCAGCGCACCGGCCAGCTCGCCAGCCACAGCGCGATCATTTGAAAGCCGAGCTCGGTGCCCGCACGAAACGTCACCGCCGGCCGCCCGGGCAGCATCGCCGGCAGCATGTCGTGATCGGGCACATCGGCTAGCGCGATCCAGCGTCTGAGCACCGGTTGTCCCGGCACCGCGAAACGCTCGCGGCGCAACTCCTGCCAGCCGAAGCCCTGCACCCAGCGCCGCCCACGCCATAGCCGCACCGGCCGTCCGACATAACTGAGGATCGCCGTTACCACTGAGGGCCCGCCGGCCGCGTGGTTCGACGCGCTGATCGCAACGTCCACCTGGTCCACGCGGTCGAGCCCCGTCGCGAGATGGCGCGCAACCGCGCCCGACAGTGCCGGGACGCTCGACGCCCCGCTCACGATCGCCACGCCGGCGCGGCGCGCGGCCTTGTCGAGCGCGCCTATCCCGCCGACGAAATCGCGAGCGTCTGCTAGGTCGAGATAGGGAATACGCATCGCGATGCAGGCCTCGGGCACCGTGGTGCCGCTACCCTGAAACGGCCCCGCCGCGTCGATCACCAGGTCCGGCCGGTGACGGGCCAGCGCCATGCCGATGCCGTTGGTGCGATCTGCGACCACCGGCTCGGCACGCTCCAGTCCTGCACAGAATGCCGCGGCCTTGTCGCCGCTGCGCCCGGCGACCAGCACCGCATGCCCTGCCGCCAGCAACCGGCGCACCAGCCGCGCACCAAAGCCGCCATAGCCGCCGATGACGAGGATACGGCTCATAGCAGTCGATCCCGCTGCGCCGACGTCGGCACCCAGCAGGTCTCGCGCCGCCCGAACAACTGATAGCGATGGCGCGCGACCCAGCGGTAGACCGGATCGCGCAGCGCTTGCGGCACCAGCGCGAACATTCCAGCCGCGCGCCAGGGCCAGCCGAGCCCCCGCCAGATGGCGAGAATCGCATCGCTGTCGCGCAATGCCGTGTCGCCCTCCACCACGATCAGCGTGTCGGGATCGTCGGGATCGATCCCGAACCGGCGATAGATCGCAGCGCCCGCCTCCCCCTGCATCGATGCCAGCCGGAAATGACCGAGCCGATCGTGCCGCAGCACGAACCGCGCGTGCGACGAGCACAGCACGCAGTGCGCATCGAAGACGATGACCGGATGCGTCATGCCGCGATCTCCGGCGGATCGGCGAAGACCGCGAGCTGGTGGACCATCTCGCCGAACATCGGATGGACGAGGTCGAGGCTGAACGCGAACCGCCCGCCACCCAGATCGGTATGCCCGACGACGAGGTGTCCGAGCGCGCCGTTCGGAATCCGCAGCCGCGCGCCGGCCAGCTTCACGAAATAATGGTCGCTGACGAACAGCAGCGCGCCATCGCGCTCTTCCAGCCGCAGGGCGATGCCGACGCCCAGCCCCAGATACTCCTCGAGCCCGGTCGGCCCGGCGAAGCGCTTGGCACTGTGGATAACCTGTGGAAAACCATGCCGCCTGCCATATTGCCGCGTCCAATACTGGCTGCGGCCGTCACTGTCGGTGGTGATGCTCACGCTGGCGGACACGCCGGTATCGGTACCCAGCGGCAGCGGCGCGCCGATCAGCCGTGCGGCCTGGGCAAGCAGCCATCCGGCGATCGACATCCGGCATTCGGCGACTTCGCCGACATAGGTCACGCACGCATCCAGCGCGACCTTGCGCAGGAAGCGGCGGCGCACGGCAGGCGGCAGGAATAGCCAGCGCTGGCCGAGCAGCCGCGCGAACGGGCTCGCGTCGTCCGAATCCACAGGGAGCGCGGGGCGCGCCCAGCCGGCATAGCGTGCCAGCGCTCCGGACCGGTATTCGACTGCGACTGTCATTTTCAGCCCTTTCTGTAGAAACGGAAATCCCCAGACGCGACAAGGGCGCTCCCGGTCCGTCTCAACCTTCCTTGGTTTTCCCCTTGGGAAGGAACGCCAGTACGCGCTTTCCCATCTTGATCAGCATCATCAATCGGCCCGGCGGGATCGCGATCATCTGCTGGTACCAGTCGTCGATCGTCGCCACGAAATCGTGCATCCCCTCGATCCGCTCGCGCGCGGTCCTGGAGATGCGTGCGTCGGCCCGCGCTTCCTCGGTGCAGATCTTGAGTGCTGCCACGGCGGGATCGATCTCGCGCTCCTTGCGCCCCTCGGCGATGCGCGTGAGCATCCGCATCAGATCGACCTCGGCCTCGTAATGGTCGCGCCGGTCGCCCATCACCGGCACCCGGCGGATCAGCTTCCACCCGAGCAGCTCCTTGAGGCTGTTCGACGTGTTGCTCCGCGCGACGCGCAGCGTGTCGCTGATCTCCTCGGCATTGAGCGGCCGGTCGCTGAGATAGAGCAGCGCATGAATCTGCGCGACCGAGCGGTTGACGCCCCATTGCCCGCCCATCTCGCCCCAGTGCAGCACGAACTGCTGGACGGCGGTCGGGAGCATTGCGCTGTTGTCATTGATTTCTGTCATTACAGAAATGTACGTCATTCCTGTCCGGCAGTCAATATGCGCGTTTGCGCAATCATCCGTCCGGTTTGATGAACGGCCCGCCGTGCCGATTTTCGTTACGAATATGAAACAATCGGCCTTCCCCGCTGCGCCGCGAGAAAAGGACAGTTTTGCTACGATCCCACTGCCCTTTAGGACAGTGTCATGGGTAATCCGTCCGGCATATAGGCCGTCGCAAGCAGGCCGCGAACGCGGCACCCGGGCGGGAACAGTCAGTGAAAAGCGTATCCAAATGGGCCGTGCTGTGCGCGGTCGGCGGAGCAAGTCTCTTGTCCGCTTATGCCATGAGCGGCAGCGGCCAAGTGTATCAGGGCGTGGTGAAGATCGCATCCTCGGCCACGGCCCTGGCCACCGGACCCACATCGCCGGGCACCCCACAAGCCGCATCGGATGCCGTGCGGCTGGCGAAGCAGGCGAGCTTTGGACCGACGCCCGGCCTGGTAGCCCGCATCCAGACGCTCGGCGTGAGCGGCTGGCTCGACGAGCAATTCGCCGCCACCGGCAGCACCTATGCCGATATGGCTGCGAACCCGGTGCGAACGGACTTCTGCGCCCCCACCGACACTACCTGCTGGCGGCTGCACCTTTCGCGCCTGCCGGTATCGATGCGCTTCTACGCCGATGCGATCTCCGCACCCGATCAGCTGCGCCAGCGCGTCGCCTTTGCGCTGGGGCAGATGATCGTCGCGTCCGAACAGGAGGTTGGCTCGGCCGCCGGCATCGCGACGTTCAACCAGATCTTCCTCACCAACGCTTTCGGCAACTACCGCAATATCCTGAAGGCCGTCTCGCTCAGCGGCTATATGGGCGACTATCTCGACATGGCGGACAGCGACAAGACCGCCCCGAACGAGAATTATGCACGCGAGTTCCTCCAGCTTTTCACGATGGGCCCGGATCAGCTCAACATAGACGGCAGACCCAGGCTCGACGGGTCGGGCGCCCGCATCCCCAACTATACTTCGGCCGATATTCGCGGCGTTGCCCGTGCGCTTACCGGCTGGACCCAGGCCCGGCTACCCGGCGCGGCAGCCAATGACGGCAAGGCGAAAGATTATTCAAAGCCGATGGTTCCGGTATCGAGCCGGTACGATTCCGGCGCGAAGACCTTCCTGGGAGGCACGGTCCCTGCCGGCGCAGCGCAGCAAGCCAGCGTCGACGCCGTGGTCGACGCGGCGTTCAACAACCCCTCGACCGGCCCGTTCGTCGCGCGGCATCTCATCGTCCACCTGGTGACCCCCAATCCCACCCCGGCCTATGTCGGCCGCGTCGCCGCGGTGTTCAACAACAACGGCAGCGGCGTGCGAGGCGATCTGAAGGCGGTGGTCCGCACGATCCTGACCGATGCCGAGGCGCGCGCCGCGCCCGGCGCCAATAGCGGCAAGGTCAAGGAGCCGATCCTCGTGATGACGAGCCTGGCCCGCGCGATCGGCTTCGCGACCGACGGCTATGTCTTCGCCATACGGGACAGCGCGCTGGGCCAGCCCGTGATGCGTGCGCCTTCGGTATTCAATTTCTACCCGGACGACTTCCCGTTACCGGGCAGCACCACGCTCAAGAGCCCGGCATCGAAGCTCATCACCACCACCGGCGTGCTGCGCCTCCACAATTTCGTCTACGACTGGACGATCCTGGGAGACGCTTCGCGACCGGAATATGCGATCCTTTCGGGAATGCCGCGTTCCTCGGGCACCCAGCCTTTATGGTCGGCCTGGGAAGCGTTCGGCACCAATGTCGACGGCATGATCGACCGGGTCAACACGCTGCTCTTCGCCAACACGCTGACCAGCACCCACAAGGCCGCGCTCAAGGCCGCGGCGATGGCCGTCACCAACCCGGATCCGCGCACCCAGGCACGCAAGCGTGCCCAGATGATATTCTACGTCGCCGCGACCAGCCCGCTCTTCCTGGTCGATCGGTAAGGGAACCCAAGATGACCCTCTCCCGTCGCGATTTCGTTCGCTTCACCGCGGGCACCGGCGCGCTCGCCGCCCTTGGCCAGTTGGGCCGCACTTCCGCCATGGCGGCGCCCGTCGGCACCTACCGGGCGATGGTCGGCGTGTTCCTGCTCGGCGGCAATGACGGCTGGAACATGGTGATCCCCACCGATGCCCGCCACGCCGCCTATCTCGCCTCGCGCGGTCCGGTCGGGATTCCAGCGAGCGCGCTCAAGCCGCTGACCAACGCGACCTACGCCCTCCATCCCGCGATGGCGGCGCTCCGTCCGCTATGGGACGAAGGCTCGCTGGCACTGGTGCTCAACACGGGCACGCTGTTCGCGCCGCTTACCAAGGCGACCTACAATTCGCGCCCCGATCTGCGCCCGAGCAACCTGATGAGCCACTCCGACGAACAGGGGCATTGGCAAGGAATGCGCGCGCGCGAAGGAAGCAGCGACGGCTTCATGGGGCGCATTGCCGACCGCATGACCGCCACGCCGACGCCGTCGCTGATATCGCTGGCCGGTTCTACCCTTGCGGTATTGGGCAGGCAGAGCAGCGCGCTCGCCATTCCATCGACCGGCGCGATGACCCGATCGGGCGCCAACCCCGCCATGACCGCGAGGAACAACGCGGTCACCGCTTTGGCCGACGGCGCCGCCTATGGCACGGTCACCGACGCGACGGGCCGCAGCATCAGCGCGAGCTACACCCAGGCCGACACCGCCAATACCATCCTCGCTGGCGCGAGTTCGGTCGAGAATTATTTCCTCGATCCGGTCACCAAGGCGCCCCTGACCAGCGACATTGCCCGCCAGCTCATTCGCGTCGCCCGCATGATCGAGGCACGCGGTTCGCTCGGCCATGCGCGCCAGACCTTCTTTGTCGCCCAGGGCGGGTACGACAATCACTCCGGTCAGGTCGTCGTGGGAAACCCCACCGCCGGCGTCCATGCCGGTCTGCTCGGCGACCTCGCCGTGGCGCTGACCTGCTTCCATCGCGCGATGCAGGCCATGGGCATGGCCCAGAACGTCACGGCCTTCACGATGAGCGATTTCGGACGCAGCTACCGAGGCAATGCGCAGGGCGGCACCGATCACGCCTGGGGCAACAATCACCTGGTCGTCGGCGGCAATGTGAAGCCCGGCGGAATCTTCGGCACCTATCCCGATCCGACGCTGGGCGGCGCCAATGACATCGATGGCCTCGGGCGCTTCATCCCCACCATCGCGCAAGAGGAATATGTCGGCGCGATCGCGCGCTGGCACGGCGTTGCCGCTGCCGACATGCCCTATGTCTTCCCCAACTGGACGACATGGAGCACCGGGGGCCGCGCCCCCTTGGGGTTGTTCCGCCCTTAACCCTCCGGCAGGCTTGCCCTTGCGCCATGCTCCGTGCGATTCGGGTGCGGGCGAAACCAAGGGGGCATACGTGGCCAATCTGTACCGCATCACCCCGTTCATGCACGTGCCGGACATCGACGCGGCGATCACCTTCTTCACCGAGATACTCGGCTTCACCTGCCGGTTCCGCCAGGGCACCTATGCCTATGTCCAGCGCGAGGTCGCCGCGTTCCGCCTGCTCGAGAATGTCGGCGAGGACGGCGCGCCGCCGGGCAACCGCCGCTTCTGCTATTATATCGACGTCGAGGACGTCGACGCGCTCCTCGAAGAGCTCAAGCCCAAGATCCCGCTGCTGAACGACGGCGATGTCCATGGTCCGATCGACCAGATCTATGGCCAGCGCGAGCTGCTCGTGCTCGCGCCCGACGGCAACATCATCGCCTTCGGCCAGGACATGACGGTGAAGCGTTAGCGGCTAATAGCCACGCGCGCGTGCCCCGCCGGCGGGCGCGAACAGCGCCATCGCCGCCCTTTTCTCGGGTGAATCATCGACGCCATACAGCACCGGATACAATATTCGGCGCGCGAGATCGGTGTTGCCCTGTCGAACCAGTTCCTCGCCAAGATACAGCCGTGGGCCCGGCGCGGCCGGGACATATTGAACGACCCTGGCCATGCCCAGCATCGCCTGTTCGGGAACCCGCTCGCCGGCCTTGGTGAAGCTCTGGAAATAGGCGATCAGCGGCAGCGGCGCCTGGCTGTCGAGTTGCATTGCGCGCCCGATCGTCTTGCGGGCGGCGGCCAATCCAGCCGCTCGGTCCGCAACAGGACCGGCGACCGCCTCGTCCGTCTGGGCCGCGCCCTTCCAGGCGAGCGCGCGGACATTGTCAGGTGCAGTAGCGAGCACGCGCTCGGCAGTGGCGAGGCAGGCAGCAGATTGCCCGGCTCGGCAATCGGCCTCGGCTACGACCAGTAACGCATCGGCATCGAAGGGAAGCTGCGCCACCTTGTCGCGGACCTTGGCGAGCCAATCTGCGCGCGCCTGGGCCTCGGTCGCATCGACTGCGCCAACCCCGGCCTTCACAGGGAGCGCGGTCAGGCGGGCTCCCAGTTCAATCCTTGTGGCGATCACCGCGGCGCTGCTCAGCGACAGCGAAGTGACCAGGGGATTTGCCACCGCAGCCTGTTGCTGGTCGGTGCGCGCATAGGAGATGGGCCTCCCGGCGTAGAGCGAGATCTCGTGCTGCAGCTTTCGCATGTCCCCGAACGCCTTGGCGGCCTCGGCCATCGGCGCGCCCTGGTGGATTGCCGTCATGTACTGCCGGAACTGCGCGGCCCGTTCGGGCTTCAGGTTGGAGTAGGAGAAGAAATGGGCGAGCAGCCAGGCATGATAGGGGGTCCAGTCCATCCTGCGGGTCTTGCCGGGCTCGGGTTCCAGGTATCGCCCGGTAAGAACCTCGCCGACGTCCAGGTCGCCATAGGATCGGAAGACCTGCTTATAGGCCATAGGTTCGCGCGCATAATCGATCGACCCGTCGCGACGCACGTCCATGGTCGAGAACAGCGCGCCGATCCCGTCGACATACCAGCGCGGGTATACCCTCTGCGTGTAGGTCAGGATGAAATGCTGGGCGAAGGCCGAATAGAGCACCGCCTCCCAACTGCGCATCACAGGGGGACGGTTGGGAACGTTGTTGCACCGCCCGTCGCCTTCGGCGGCGATGTCGTCGCAGTCCCGATCATAGCCCTTCTTGGTGTTGAGCTTGATGACCTGATCGCTTCGCGAGACCGCGAGCACTTCGCCGTCCTCGCGCGGATCGTAATAGCGCTGCGCGCCGATGCCCGCCGCATAGGGCCCTTCGTCCCAACGCAGGTTCTGAAGGCCCATCTTGTCGAGGAAGACCGCCGAATTGAACAAGGTCACCTGAAGCTTGGCCGTGTCGTCGGAAGAGGCGCCCCGGCGATAGAGCCGCGACATCAGCTGGTAGAGCCGTTCCAGATTGTTGGTGACGCGCACGAGCTCGACTTCGCTGCCATCGCTGAACACCACGACATGGTCCGCTTCGGCGCGCTTCCAGTCGCTCTTCTTCTCCCCGGTCTCGCCGCTGACGACGATGTCGGGTTCGTTGGATTGTGCTTGGGGTGCGTTGCCCTTCGGGAGTTGCTGCGGAGCCGGCGTACCGCTCTGGGCCGCGGCGGGCGCGACCGGGCACAGGCATAGCAAAACGGCACACCACCGGCTGATCGGCATGACACCACCCCTGGACCGGCGGTTCGGAACCGCCATGCAAATTGCTGCTGTCAGGCTGGGTTATACCCGTCAGATCAGGAAATTCCATCGCCAGCTGGCGATCCGGGTGCATCGCGCGCCCGCTTTTTCTAGAGCGCCACGCTCCCCTCACCCTTGAACCGCGCCTTGGTGCTGAACCGCGCGCCATCGATCATGATCTCGTTGAACGAGGGCGGCTGCGAGCGCACGCGTTCCGAGAGCGTCCCTGCCCCGATCAGCCGCACCGTGCGGCCGTCCACCACATGCTCGATGTCGAACGGATCATGGACATGGCCGGTGAGCACCGCGTGCGCGCCGGCACGCGCCAGCGCCGCCAGCGCCTCGGCGCCGCGACGGGTCTCCGATGTCGCAACCGTCCCGCCTTCGACCAGCGGGTGATGGCACGCCACGAACACCAGCCGCCCCGCCGGCACTGCCTCGACTCGCGTCAGCGCCTCCTGCAGCCTGCCCGTGCTGACATAGCCCTTCGACCAGTTGAGCCGCCACTGGAAGCGCGCCGTCGTTTTGAGCGGCACGATCGCCACGCCCTTCATGTCGAGCGGCTTCTCGATCATCTGCTCGAGCGCCTCGTAGCGTTTGTATGGCGTCACGAAGCGCGCCCACGGGTTGAAATAGGGCAGGTCGTGATTGCCCACCTCCACCGTCACCGGGCGCTCCAGGCTTTCCAGCCATTTCGCCGCCGCTTCGAACTCGCGCCTCCGCGCCCGCATCGTGAGGTCGCCGGTCACGATCACCGCGTCGGGCTGCTCCTCGCGCACCTTCGCGGCGAACCAGTCGATCGCGGCGCGATCCTCGCGGCCGAAATGCACGTCGCTGACATGGAACAGGCGAGTCACACCGCCTCCTCGCGCGTCGCGATGAAGGCCTTGCGGCTCTTGCCGGCGGTGATGCTTTCCCCGGCATCGAGCGTCACCGGCTCGCCGTCGAACAGCGCCAGCACCCGTTCCCGGCCCCGCACCTTCAATTGCTTGGCTAGGGTCTCGGTCACGGCGCGCGCCGCCACCCAGTCGCCATTCACCCATTCCCAGCCGAGCTGCGCGATCGACTTCCAGTCGCGCGCATCCACTGCGGCGATATCGAGCCCGCCCGGATCGGGCCGCACGAACACCGCCTGGTAGCGGTCGCTCAGGCCTGGTGCCCCGGCAACACGGATGCCCTGCTCGCCGAAGGTCTTGCGCCACGCCGCCCGCACCGCGCCGACCAGCCGCCCGAACCGCCCCTTGCGTGCCGCCTCGCGCGCCCGCACCCAGGCGGCGGCCGGTCCCAGGATCAGCCCGACAAAGGCGCGGTGCCTGCCCGCCTCGACATAGGGCAGCGCGACCAGCCGGTCGCTTTGATGCGCGGCATGGACGATCTTGCCGGGATCGAGCTCGCTGTGCAGCGCCTTGGCGAGCAGGTTCATCGTCCCGCCCGGGAGGATCAGGAACGATCCCCTCCACTCGGCCAGCGCGCAGAGCGCGGCGTTGATCGTCCCGTCCCCCGCGAAGAGCACCACCGTATCGGCGCCCACCGCGTTGAGCTCGGCCTCCTTGGGCAATTTCTGCGCGGGAAAGTCGGTGCGCCCGGCGAGCGTCAGCCCGTTCTCCTCGAACACCGCCTCCAGCGCATCGCATTTGGCGCGTGAGGTGGTGCCGGAATCGGGATTGGTGATGAACCAGAGTTTTTCCATCGCCGGCCAACGCGCGAGCGTGGATTTGGTCGCTTCCCAAGCGTAACGATTTTTCGGGCGGCCAAACCTTTCCTCGTCACCCCGGCGAAAGCCGGGGACCAGGGTCAAGGGCGATGTCCTGCGTGGCTCTGGATCCCGGCCGTCGCCGGGATGACAAATAATTATACTAGTGCTGCGCGTTCGCCAGCTCTCGCGCTTCGATCCGCAGCGCCTCCACGTCGCGCCGCGGCGGGGCGCCGAACAGCCGGCGATATTCGCGGCTGAACTGGGTCGGGCTCTCATAACCCACACGCAGCGCCGCGCTGCCTGCGTCGATCGCCTCGCTCAGCATCAGCCGCCGCGCCTCGTGGAGTCGGAGGTGCTTCTGATACTGGAGCGGGCTCATCGCGGTCAGCTCGCGGAAATGATGATGGAGCGTCGACACGCCCATCCCCGCCACGTCGGCCAGCGCCTCGACGCGAACGGGCAAGGCGAAATTCTCGCGCAGCCACGCGATCACCCGCGCCGCGCGATTGGATTGGGTGCCCAGCGACACGGTCTGGCGCAGCCGCGCGCCGACCGGGCCGGTGAGCAGGCGATAGAGAATTTCGCGCTCGACGAGCTTGCCCAGGATCGGGATGTCCTGCGGCGTCTCGAGCAGTCCGACCAGCCGGTTGACGGCATCGAACAGGTCGAGCGTCGCCGGCCCGGTCGCCATCGCCGCCCCCGCGCTGCCCATGTCGATCCCGACCATCTCGATATCGCCCATCAGCTGCCGCACCGTCTCCAGGTCGAGCTTGAGCATGATCGCGAGGTGCGGCTGTTCCGGGCTCGCCTCCAGGAAGCTGGCGATCGTCGGCATGTCGACCGCGGTCAGCAGGAAGCGCGATTCGTCGTAGATATGGGCTTCGTCGCCCACCACCACGCGCTTGCGGCCGTGGACGATCATCGCCAGGCTCGGCTCGTATATCGTCGAATAGGCAGGCGTGGCACCGGTGCAGCGATAGAGGTTGAGCCCGCCGATCGCGGTGCCGTTGATGCCGGTTGCGTCCAGGTGGCGCGCGACCCTTTTGCCCAGATCGGCGCGCACCGCGGCGGTTTCGGCACGGCGATTGGCGTCGGATTCGGCGGAGGCGATCAGCATGGCCCCTATCTAGGTCTTTCGTTCGCCAATGCGATGGCTTTCACGCAGCGCCAGAGGATCGGGCAAAAATCCGGCAGGATCGAGCTACCGCGCGGCCTGGCCCGGCCTGTAGAGGAGCGCCGTTCCCACCAAACCGGAGCCTCCCCTCATGAAAACCATCGGCTATGCGGCGCAAACCGCAGAAACCCCGCTCGCGCCTTTCGCCTTCGAGCGCCGCGAGCTGCGCGGCAACGACGTCGCGATCGAGATCCAATATTGCGGCGTCTGCCATTCGGACCTCCACCAGGCGCGCAACGACTGGGGTTTCAGCACCTATCCGCTCGTCCCCGGCCACGAGATCGTCGGCCGCGTGATCGGCACCGGTGCCGACGTCACCCGCTACAAGCAGGGCGACAGGGTCGCGGTCGGCTGCATTGTCGACAGCTGCCAGCATTGCGACCAGTGCCATGCCGGCGAGGAGCAGCTGTGCCGCCACCACGCCACCCAGACCTATAACGGCCAGGACCGGATCACCGGCGAGCCGACCTTCGGCGGCTATTCGCGCCACATCGTCGTGCGCGAGGAATTCGTCCTCTCGGTGCCCGACGCACTCGATCTCGCCAAGGCCGCACCTTTGCTCTGCGCCGGCATCACCACCTGGTCGCCGCTGCGCACCTGGGGCGTCGGCCCGGGCAGCCGTGTCGGCGTGATCGGCCTGGGCGGACTCGGCCATATGGCGGTCAAGCTGGCCCATGCGATGGGCGCGCACGTCACCGTGATCAGCCGCAACGACGCCAAGCAGGCCGATGCGCTGGCGCTCGGTGCGGAGGCGCTGCTGGTATCGGCCGATGCAGATGCGATGGCCGCCGCAGCGAACAGCTTCGACCTGATCATCGACACGATCCCGGTCCGTCACGACGTGACGCCGTACATGCCGCTGCTAGATATCGACGCGACCCTGGTGATCGTCGGCCAGCTCGGCCCGATCGACGAGACCAGTTCGCTGCCCTTCCTGACGGGCCGCCGGCGCCTGTCGGGCTCGCCGATCGGCGGCATCGCCGAGACGCAGGAGATGCTCGATTTCTGCGCGCGGATGAACATCCTGCCCGAATGCGAGATGATCGCGATTCAGGACATCCACACCGCCTTCGAGCGCATGGAGCGCGCCGATGTCCGCTATCGCTTCGTGATCGACATGGCATCTATGCCCGAGGCCGCCTGACCCTGCCGGCCCCGGTCGGCGCGCGAGCCGTTGACCGACCGGGGCCGAATATGCCACTCGGTCGCACGCGGGCGGGTGTAGCTCAATGGTAGAGCAGAAGCTTCCCAAGCTTACGACGAGGGTTC
>CBIHNZ010000049.1:0-31448 GCA_966211615.1 uncultured Sphingomonas sp. | reverse complement strand
TGTTCTCGAACTTACCGCCGGCGTGGAGCTGGGTCATGATGACCTCGGCCGCCGACACGCCTTCCTCGCTGTGGATGCCGGTGGGGATGCCGCGGCCGTTATCCTCGACCGAGACCGATCCGTCCGCGTTCAGCTGGATGATGATCCGGTCGCAATGGCCGGCGAGCGCTTCGTCGATCGCGTTGTCGCTGACCTCGAACACCATATGGTGGAGGCCCGAGCCATCGTCGGTATCGCCGATATACATGCCCGGACGTTTGCGAACCGCGTCGAGGCCCTTCAGCACCTTGATCGAATCGGCGCCGTATTCATTCTGCTTGGGAGTGTCTGCCATGCCCAGCATATAGGCATAAGCGATACGCAACGAAAGCCTGTTGCGGCACTTCGGCGTGGGGCCCGAGAGGTGACCCCGGAACCCCTTAACGGGGGGCCCGTGCTGGTTAATTTCCGTGCCGCAGCGAGACCATGCCACCCTTAATTGTGCATTTACCTGAAGGCTTCGGAAGAGTAGGGGAGCTACGTACATTTACAGAAGGGGTACCGATCTTGCGTAAGCTCATCATCGCGGCAATCGCCGCAGCCATCCTGCCCGCCGCAGCCAACGCCCAGGCGTTCCAGAATGGTGGCTTCGAGACCGGTCCGAACCCCGGCGGCTTCTCCACGCAGGGCACGGGCTCGACCGCGATCACCGGCTGGACCGTGACCGGTGGCAGCATCGACTATATCGGTACCTATTGGCAGGCAGCCGAAGGCGCCCGCAGCGTCGATCTGTCGGGCAATGGCCCGGGCACCATCGCGCAGACCTTCGACACGGTGCTCGGCCAGCATTATCAGGTGAGCTTCTGGCTCTCCGGCAATCCGGACGGCGCACCGACGATCAAGAATGTCGGCGTGAGCGCCACCGGCAACGCCACGGGCAACTTCACGCTCGATTCGACCGGCCTGACGCATGAGGCGATGGGCTGGACGCAATACACCTATGACTTTGTCGCCGCCGGCACCTCGACCACGCTGAGCTTCGCGTCGCTCGACAACACGGCCTATGGCCCAGCGCTTGACGGCGTCGCGGTCACCGCGGTTCCCGAGCCGGCAGTGTGGGGCATGATGATCGGCGGCTTCGGCCTGGCCGGCTTCGCGCTGCGCCGCCGTCCGGCCGTGCGCTTCGCGCGCGTCTGATACGCCCCAACCGGCGAACGAAAGGGCTGCTCCACTCGGTGGGGCAGCCCTTTTCGTTTTGGCTGGGGTCTAGGCCAGCGGGGCCAGGCAGGGCATGGCAAAGGTGAAACGCGTCTCGGCCGCTTCCGAGACCACCTCGATCGTGCCGCCATGCGCCTTGGCGATCTCCATCGCGATGAACAGTCCGAGCCCGAGCCCCTTGGTCTGACCGGCATGGGTGAACGGCTCGAACAGCTTGGCGAGCCGCGCGCGCGGGATCGGCCTGCCGCCATTGGAGACCTCGATACGGAAGCAGCCGTCCGTCGTTTCGGCGGCGATCCGCACCGCTGTGGCCGGGTCGCCATAGGTCAGCGCATTGCCGAGCAGATTGGAAACAAGCTGCATGATCCGCTGGTGATCGCAGGTCACCGGCTCGTCGATATCGATCCGCACTTCGAGCGCGCGATCCGGATGCACTGCGCGGAGTTCGCCGACGACGAGCTGGATCGATTCTTCCAGCGTCATATCGTTGATACGGTCCACGCGCATGCCGCCGCCGAGTTGGCCGCGCGCGAGATCGAGGACCTGATCGACCAGCTGGGTCATGCGCCGGCTGCTCGCTGCCATCTGCGTGACGATCTGGGTCTGTCGCGGCGTCAGCGGATCGCGCTCGTGCAACAGCCGGGTACCGGCTTCGATCGCGGCCAGGGGATTGCGTAGATCGTGACCCAGTACGGCGACGAAGCGATCGCGCAGCGCCGCCGTCGCGCGTTCCTCCTGAAGCGCGGCCTCGTTCGTGTCGAGCTGCAGCTGCGTGTCGAGGTGGAGCGCGATGAACTGGGCGAAGGCGGTGAACGTGCCGGTGACGGCCGGGTCGGAGACCTTGTGCGGCCTGGGATCGAACGCGCACAGCGTGCCGAAGAAGCTGCCGTCGCCGCGCACGATCGGCATCGAGATATAGCTCCGGAACCCATGCATTTCGGGGATGCGGCGAATCCCATCGGCGGCGATATCGTCGATCACGATCGCCTCGCGCCGATCTCGCACCGCGTCGCACAGCGTCGTCTCGATCCTGCGTTCGTCGCCGGCCTTCATGCCGAAGGCGATATCGTCCTGCACCGCGCAGGCGATCCAGCGATCCTCGGTGACGCGCGCGATCGCGGCAAAGCCCATGCCGGTTATACGGCAGCATGCCGCCAATAGCGCTGGCACGGCATCGATGCGGCTGATCGCCGCGACACTGGACGCTGCGAGTTCGGGCACCTTCCCCTCCGCAGCCGGTTTTAGCACTCCAACCCCGCGGAACAAACTCCCGTGGCGGGGGCGGGCGCTACAGGACCGCCCCGTCCGCCACGCGGTAGCGCGTGGCGCCCTCGGGGATCGCGTCGAACAGACCGGGTTCGGTGCCGGTCATCCACACCTGGCCCATGCCCGAGAGCCGATCGAACAGCGCCGCGCGCCGGCCCGGATCGAGATGCGCCGCGACCTCGTCGAGCAGCAGGATCGGCGCGCGGCCGACGCGATCGGCGACCAGCTCGGCATGGCCCAGCACCAGCCCGAGCAGCAGCGCCTTCTGCTCGCCGGTCGAGCAGAGGCCGGCGGGCTGCAGCTTGCCGAGATGGGTGACCAGCAGGTCGGCGCGGTGCGGGCCGGCGAGCGTGCGACCGGCGGCGGCATCGCGGCGGCGGCCGTCGCGCAATTCGCGCGCGAGGGTCTCGGCATCGCCCTGCCAGCCCTCGATCGCCAGTCCTGCCCGGGCGAACACGCTCTCGGGCTGTGCAGCAAGGCGTTCGGCAAGCAGCGCCACGGTCTCGCGACGGGCGGCGTCGATCGCCGCGCCATGCTCGGCCATCCGCGCCTCGAGCGCATTCAGCCAATCGGGATCGGCGGGCGCCTCGTCGGCGAGCAGCCGGTTGCGCTGGCGCATCGCGGCTTCGTACCGAGTCGATTGATGGGCATGGCCAGGCGAAAGCGCGAGGGTCAGCCGGTCGAGAAAGCGGCGGCGCTCGCCCGGCCCCTCGACGAACAGCCGGTCCATCGCGGGCGTGAGCCACAGCACGGTCACCCATTCAGCGAGCGCGGTCGCGGCGGCGGGGGCGCCGTTGATTCGCACGACGCGGCGTTCGGGGGCATCGGGCTGCACACCCGTGCCGATCTCGACATCATTCTGGGGTGGCCCCAGTGCCGCCGCGACGCCGAAGCCGCCGCTTCCGCCCTGCCGCGCCATCTCCGAGAGTCCCGCGCGGCGTAGCCCGCGACCCGGCGCGAGCAGCGAAAGCGCTTCGAGGATATTGGTCTTCCCCGCACCATTCTCGCCGGCAAGCACGACGAATCCGGTGCCGGGCGTCAGCACGGCATCGGCATGATTCCGGAAATCGGTGAGCACGAGGCGGGACACGGCCATGCGTTCGCCTTAGCGCACCCCCTTGCCGACGAACACCACTTCGCCGATGAGGGCGGAAAGGGGAATCACATGATCCGCACCTATCTCGCCGCCGCTGCCCTGTTGCTCACCGCTGCCTGCTCCAAGACTCCCGAGGACGTTACCGCGCGCTATTCGGTCGCTGGCGGCCGGGGTACGATCACGGTCAAGGCTGCCGGCAAGGGCGATATCCGCCTCGATGCCGGCCCGCAGACCTTCATCCGCCATGGCGGCACCGACTATGTCGTGGTCACCGAAGGCAGCGACCGCTTCGCGGCGACGGTGCCCGACTTCGTTTCCGCGATGAGCGAACTGATCCGCGAGAGCGGCGGCGTGCCGCCCACGCAGGCCAACGAGCCCGAGTTCGAAGCCGTCAAGGACGGCGAGGAAACCATCGCCGGGCTGAAGGGCGATCTGTGGAAGGTGCGTCCGAAGCCCGCATCGGGTCCGCAGAGCGTCGATGTGGTGATCAGCACCGATCCGGCCTTCGCCAATGTCGGCAAGGCGATCGCGATGCAGGCCCGTTTCGGCAGCGCTGGTATCCAGCAGCTCACCGGTCGGGTGCCGAACATCGAGAAGAAGCTCGAGGAAGTGCTCGACAAGGGCATGGTGCTTCGCTTCGGAGACGCGTTGAAGCTCGAAGGGGTCGAAAAGGCGCCGATCGTCGCGAGCGAATTCACGCTGCCCAAGGTGTTCGGCAAGACCGAGCTCAAGGCGCATCTGAACGACATGCGCAAGCGCAGCATGGCTGAGGCCGCTGCCATGGAGAATGCCGCGCGGAAGCGTGCCGAGGAGGCACCGGCGCCTGCTCCCGGCGCACCGGTTGCACCGGCGCCCAAGGCACCGGCCAAGTGATCCGACGGCGGGCCGCGGCAGCGCGGCTCGCGTTCGTCCTGCTATGCGCGGCGCCGTTGCCCGCGCTGGCGGACGTGACGGCGCGCTATGCCATTGGCGACGGCAAGCAGATGCTCGTCGTGGAGATCGACGATAGCGGTGATTCGCGGGTCGGCATCGACGGCATCTTCAGCATGATCCGGCGCGGGGGCGTCGATTACGTGGTTCTGGACAGGGCCGGCAAGCAGATCGTCGTCCGCCTCGACGACGCGATCAACGCGCTGAAAACGCGGTCCTCGCCAACCGTCGCGGACGCCAAGGAGCCGGTGTTCGTGATTATGGGCGGCGCGGTGGTGCAGGTTGCCGGCTATACCGCGACCTCTTGGCAGTTCGGGCCGCAGGGCGACGAGATGCTGGATGTCGCTCTGAGCGCCGACCCCGAGTTGGTGCCGGTGGGCGACTTGCTGCGGCGGCTGGCCGAGTCGGCGCTTGTGGCGCTGGAAGGCACGGTCATTCCCACTTCGTCGCAATTCGGGCCGCGCTTGCACGAACTGCTGGTTAAGGGGACGCCCGTGAAGATCGCGCCCTTAGTCGAGCTGCAATCGCTCGATCACAAGGAGATCGATGCGCACCGCTTCGATCTGCCTGGGCCGGTCGTCTCCGCGGCAGTGTTGGCGCAGACGATCCCGACCCATGCCGAACCAGTGGGGCCGCTTCAGCCGATTCCCTGACGCAAATCAGATCCCGGTCAGCCCCGCGGCGGCAAGACTCTTCTGGGCGATGCGGTATTTGACCGGTTCGACGAGGTTGAGCCGCTTGCGCACCGCGTCGAGCGGCTCGTTGAGCAGGGCTTCATAATCCTCGCCATGGAGCCAGCCGGCACGCTTGCCGTTGCGATAGCCCTCGCGGACGGCGCGGATGAAATCGAGCTTGCCGGTGACGCGGATGCTCTTGAGCGAGGCGCCCAATGCGATGAACGCCCAGCCGAGCCCGCCGGTCTGGGCGTAGGAAAAGGCGACCAGGCAGGCTTCGCCGAGATGCTCATCGGCCTTGTAGCCGGTGACGACATGCCAGATGTCGTGGATGTCGCGCTCGCGGCGGCCCATCCAGGCATAGGGATGCTCGACATCGACGCCCTGGAACGCGCCCTCCGCCATGCTGACCTCGGCAAGGCCCTGCGCGGTGTAGCCGGTCGAATCGAGGAAATCGCGGTACGCCGCGCCGACCGTGCCCTTGGCGAAGCTGTCGATCCATGCGCGGTCCGAGAGCCGGTCGGCCAGTTCGAGCCGGCGATAGGCGAGGCGACCGCCATTGGGCATCGTCAGCAGCCGGCGATAATTGCGCTGGGTCACGTCGCCGTTGAGCGCGCGCATGATGCGGAAGACCTGGGTGGTATCGTCGCCATTGGCCAGCAGCCGCCGCAGCGCGCCGAGCGCGGTGCCCCATTCGCGCTTCATCGGAATACCGGGATTGAACTGCTCGGGAGCTTGGGTGGCCATCTGCGAATCCATTTAACTGACATCAGTGTAAATAGCACCGGGCCGGTTAAAGATCAATTCCCGCGAATCCGCGGGTTTGCGAGGGCATGCAGGAAAGAGCCGGGCGGCGTCCTGAGGGAGTCCGCCGCCCGACTCAAGTCCCGTAAAACTTGCGATCTCGGGGCTCGCATTCGCTAGTGCCGAAACCCCGCGCCCGGGCAAAGCCAGGGGAAGCGCGGGCAGGAAAAGCGCGGGTAGGCAGGATAACGCCCCGGTAACCGCGATTCTGCCGTCTGAAATGAGTAGGCGATGCGGGATCAGACCCGCATCGGCATCAACACATAGAGGGCGGGCGACTGATCATTCTCGCGGATCAGCGTCGGCGCCGCGGCGTCGGCCAGATGGACCTCGACCAGGTCGCTTTCGATCTGCGCCAGGATGTCCATCAGGTAACGGCTGTTGAAGCCGATCTCGAACGGCATCGCGGCGTATTCGCCGGGGACTTCCTCGGCCGCGGCGCCATTCTCGGGGCTGGTGACCGAGAGGATGACCTTGTCCCGGTCGAGCGCCATCTTGACCGCGCGGGTCTTTTCGGTGGCGATCGTCGAGACGCGATCGACGCCTTCCATGAAGCTCTTGGGATCGATCTTGAGGATCTTGTCGTTGCCCGTCGGAATCACGCGGCTGTAATCGGGGAAGGTGCCGTCGATCAGCTTCGAGGTCAGGATCGCCTGGCCCAGATCGAAGCGGATCTTGGAATTGCTGAGCGAAACGCCCACCGATCCGTCGACTTCGTCGAGCAGCTTGCGCAGCTCGGCGATGCATTTGCGCGGGATGATCACGTCGGGCATCGCCTCGGCGCCGTCGGGGCGTGCCACGGTGACGCGCGCCAGCCGATGGCCGTCGGTCGCGGCGGCCTTGAGCAGCGGCACCGCCTCGTCGGTCACGTGCAGGAAGATGCCGTTCAGATAATAGCGCGTCTCTTCGGTCGAGATCGCGAAGCGGGTCTTGTCGATGATCTGCTTGAGCGTTTCGGCCGGCAGCTCGAACACGGTCGGCAGCTCGCCCTCGGCGATCATCGGGAAATCGTCGCGCGGCAGCGTGCCCAGGTTGAAGCGTGCGCGGCCGGCCAGGATCGTCATCTTGCCCTCGGCCGCGGTCAGCTCGACCTGCGAACCCTCGGGCAGCTTGCGGACGATATCGAACAGGGTGTGCGCCGAGATCGTCGTCGCGCCGGCCTGATCAACCGCGCCGGGAATCGTCTCGTCGATCTGGAGATCCAGATCGGTCGCCATCAGCCGCACCGCGCCCGAAGCCTGTGCCTCGATCAGCACGTTCGAGAGGATGGGGATCGTATTGCGCCGCTCAACCACCGATTGGACGTGGCTGAGGCCCTTCAGCAGAGTCGCGCGTTCGATCGTCGCCTTCATGTATTCAAACCCCCGGGCCGCCGCCCTTTTTCCACCAAGTGCCGAGCGGCCGGTGGCAGTTCGCCGTTCTCTATCCTTAACGGCAAAAAGGGCCGGAGCAACCCGCTCCGGCCCTTCTTCCACACCAAAATTGGCGTGAGGTGCGTATCAGAAGCGAACGCCGACGCCGCCCACCACCTGGTGACGCTTGGCATCGATGCCGTTGTTCTCTGCGCTATAGTCCGAATAGCGGTACTCGCCCTTCAGGTAGATGCGGTTGCTGAGCTGGTACTCGGCGCCGGCGCCGACGCGCCAGCCATCGGCCTTGTCCTTGTCGTGGATATCGACCGGAGTCGTGCCGCCCGCGGTGTAGCGCGTGTCGAAGCCGGCATTGGTATAGCCCGCCTTGGCATAGATCAGCGTCCGGGGTGCCGCGACGAAGCCGAGACGGCCGCCGACATAGAGATCGCGATCGGCCTTCACGCGCAGCGAATCGCCTGCGACGAGCACGCCGGAGGCGGTGTCCTTGGTCGATGCGCCGGTGATCTCGCCCTCGACGCCGACGACGGCGCGGCCGATCTGATAGTCGTAGCCGATGGCACCGCCATAGACGACGCCGTCCTTCGACGCGCCATAGATCGAATCATCCTTCACATGATCCCAGCCGACGATTCCCTCGGCGCGGGGACCGGTGAAAGTCGACTCCGAATCCTGCGCGAAGGCCGGTGCGGCGATGGCCGTGGAGGCGATCAGGGCAGCGGCGAAAAGCTTGGTACGCATAACTCACTCCTTGGGTACAAGCCTGTTTAACGGACAGGCCGGGGCACAACCGGAGACACGCGGTCTCGGTTTCATGAACCTCAGATAAACGCGGAAAACCGTGGTTTTTTGGGCACAGTCGGCAGAACTGGCGCTGCGCCTTGGGATACTCCCTTTCTATCCTCGGCACCCGTTTCCGGGCTGGTGTGCTATTGCGCCGCTACACCTGTCGGGCGAATGAACGAAACGGGGCCGAACTGAGGCATTGCGTTTCCCAACGTGAACCGCTGAGAGAGATGGCCATGGCAGGCAACCGCAAGGGACGCGACTTTATCGCGCGGCACGGCGAGACGGTGTTCAACATCGCGCGCCGGATGCAGGGCGACCATCCGCACACGCCGCTGACGCGCGCGGGCTTCGCCCAGGCCGATGCGATGGGCGCGGCGCTCCGCGAGATATTGGGTCCCAGGCCCAGGCTCACCCTGTGGTCGTCGAGCGCGGGCCGCGCCCTCCAGACGCTGGCGGTCATCGCCGAGCATCTCGAGCTCGACTGGCACCAGGCGAAGACCGACGACCGGCTCGTCGAGATCGGCATGGGCGAATGGAGCGGGCGCTATTATGCCGATCTGATGGGCGAGGCGCCGGGCTTCCTGGACTTGGAGCATGGGCTCTACACGCGGCCGCCGCCGGGCGGTGAATGGTATGACGCGATCGCCGCGCGCGTGTCGGGCTGGCTCGCCGACACCGACGACGATCCCGGCGACCGGCTGGTGATCATGCACGGCATGTCGAGCCGCATCCTGCGCGGCGTGATGACCGGACGCGACGTGATGCCGCGATTCGGTGCGCCGGTAGCCCCCGATCTGCCACAGGGATCGATCGTGCGGATCGAGCAGGGCGTCGAGACAACGGTCCATCTGGGATCGGGCCGGGGCGCGGCGCCGGCATGATCCTGGTGCTGCTCGCGCTGGCGGCCGCCTTGCAAGGGCAGGGCCATGGGCAGGGACTCGAGGCGCTCGGTATCTATGATGGATGGGGCGCGTTCCGCGACGCGGCGCCGATGCGCTGTTTCGCGATCGCCCGGCCGGTGGAGAAGTACCGCCAGGCCCAGCCTTTCGTCAGCGTGGCCAGTTGGCCGCGGAACCGGGTGCGCGACCAGCTTCATATCCGCCTGAGCCGCGCGCGCGCCGCCAATGCCCGGGTCACGCTGTCGGTCGGCGAGCGGCGCTTCGAGCTGCTCGCGGGCGACGCGGACGCCTGGGCGCCCCCCGCGCGCGCCGATTCGGCGAGAGTCGCGGCGATGCGCGACCGCCGCAGCATGAGCGTGGAGAGCGTCGGCGCGAACGGCGCGCCCTTCGCCGACAGCTATGCGCTGAAGGGCGCGGCCAGCGCGATCGACGCGGCGGCGCTGGGGTGTGTTGGGCGCTAGCGCTGGCCGCTGGCGACATAGGCGCCGAGCCCGATCACCAGCGCATCGAATACTGCGCGGACGCGGGCGACGTTCCGCAGATCCTCGTGGCACACCACCCAGGTCTCCAGATCGAACGCGAAGCTCTGGGGGAGCAGGTGGACAAGCCCGTCGCGTTTTCCCAACGCGACCTGGCAGACGCCGATTCCCAGCCCTGCCCGGATCGCGGCATATTGGGCGATGTCGCTGTCGGTGCGGAAGCTGAAATCGGCGCGGCCGATCGGGAAGCCGCGATCCTGCACGGCGCGGAGCACGGGCGAATCGCTCGCCGGGCCGATGATGCGGTGCCCGGCGAGATCCTCGTACCGGCGCGGGACCGCGCGCCCCGCCAGATAGGCCGGATGGGCATGGATCCCCAGCGAGACCGCGCCGATCCGGCGTGCGACCAGCGCATCCTGGCTGGGCGGGACCATCCGGACGGCAATATCGGCCTCGCGGCGGAGCACGTCCTCGTTGCGATTGGTTGGCGAGAGTTCGATCGCCAGCGCGGGGTGTCGCGCGGCGAGATCGGCAAGGATCGGGGGCAGTACCTCGATCGCGATCATGTCGCTGGCGCTGACCCGCACAATGCCCGCCACCTCGTCGGGCGCGGCCGAGGCCGAGCGGACGAACGCGTCCGAGGCGAGCGCCATCGCCTTGGCATGTTCGCGCAGCGCCTCGCCGCGCTCGGTGGGAATGAGGCCGCCGGGCGAGCGGGTGAAGAGCGGTGTGCCGAGTGCCGCCTCGAGCATCTCGATCCGCACGCGTACCGTCGGCTGCGCCAGCCCGAGCCGGCGGGCGGCTCCCGACAGGCTGCCTTCCTCGATCGCCGCGAGAAAGGCGTGCTGCTGCTCCCAATCGATCTGGCTCATAAAATTCTTATAAGCCGCTCGCCAATGTTCGGCAATTTTCTTCCAGGCTGTCCGAGCGCATCTCCCGGCCCGTCATTGAAGGAGATTCGAGATGAACAAGACGGCATTGATATTGGGCGCGACGGGCGGCGTGGGCGGCGAGACGGCGCGTGCGCTGCTGCGGCGGGGCTGGACGGTGCGCGGGCTCACCCGCGCGATCCGGCCGGGAATGGATCCGGCGATCCAATGGTTCGAAGGCGATGCGATGGACCGCGCATCGGTCCTGCGCGCCGCCCAGGGAGTCTCGGCGATCGTCCATGCGGTGAACCCGCCGGGCTATCGCAACTGGGACAGCCAGGTGCTGCCGATGATCGACAACAGCATCGCCGCCGCGCTCGCCAGTGATGCGCGGATCGCGCTGCCCGGCACGATCTACAATTACGACCCCGCCGGGACGCCGGTGGCCGAGCCTGATTCGCCGCAGCATCCCGCGACGCGCAAGGGCCGCATCCGGGGCGAGATGGAAAAGCGGCTGGAGACATCGGGTGCTCGCGTGGTGATCCTGCGCGCCGGCGATTTCTTCGGGCCGCGTCCGGGCAATAGCTGGCTGTCGCAGGGCATGGTGACGCCGGGCAAGCCGGTGCGATCGGTCACCAATCCGGCGAGCAAGGGGGTAGGGCATGCCTGGGCATATCTGCCCGATGTCGGCGAGACCTTCGCCCGGCTGCTCGACCGCGACCGGGAGCTGCCCCGCTTCGCGCGCTATCACTTCGCCGGGACCTGGGATGCCGATGGCGGTCAGTTCGCCGCGGCAGTGGCGCGCGCCTCGGGCAAGGCCGCGAAGGTCCGCGGGCTTCCCTGGGCATTGCTGCCGCTGGCGGCGCCGTTCAACACGACGCTGCGCGAATTGATCGAGATGCGCACCTATTGGCGCCACCCGCTCCAGCTCGACAATCATAGCCTGGTCGAGCTGCTCGGCGAGGAGCCGCACACGCCGCTCGCCGAAGCCCTGCCGGTCACCCTGAAGGCGCTCGGCTGCATTCCCGCCTGAAAGCCGGGGCGGCGGCGATGGTGCCGCCGCCCTCAGCTTATTTGGGTGCCGGAGCCGGTGCCGGCGTAGCGGGCTGCTGCGCCGCCGCTGCCGCCTGGATCTTCTTGTTGAGCGCCGGATCGGCCTGCATCGCCTGACCGATCTCGTTGAAGCGGTTCGGGTCGAGACCCGCCATCTTCACGGCATCGGCCATCTTGGTGTTCTTGTCGGCATCGGCGATCGTCGTGTCCTTGCGGACCTTCTCGACCGCCAGCGCCGCCGTGGCGAATTGAGTCACTTCGGCGTCCGTCACCGTGGCCGGAGCGGCCGGTGTGGTGGGTGCCGGCGCGGCCTGCGCCGGTGTTGCCGGCTGGGCCGGTGGGGTGTTTTGGGCGAAGGCTGCCGGTGCGCACAACAGCGTCGCGCCCAGCACCATCATCGAACTGCGAAATTTCATAACCTACTCCAACTGGGGGTGCCCCGCGCTCAAGCTGGACAGCGGGTGTCCTCCTAGACAACCCACATCGCGGCATGGCGTTGCATATGCGGGATAAGGTAAATGCGGACGCAGGAATCAGGACGCGGCGCGGGGGAGTGGAATTCCGAGGCGAAATCGCCTACATGCCGCGACATGCAGACAGTGTCGGCCGCCCTTATGCCCATCCCCGGGCACATCGATCCCGTGCCCGTCCCGCGCGCCTTCGTGCCGCGCCAGGACGGCCGAATCGACTTGCTCGGACTTTCCAAGGCCGATCTCCGCATGGCGCTGGAGACGTCGCAGCTTGAGCCCAAACAGGCCAAGCTGCGCGCCAAGCAGCTGTGGCACTGGATCTATAATCGCGGCGCCACCGAATTCTCGAAGATGACCGACATCTCGAAGGCGATGCATCCCTGGCTGGAGCAGCGCTTCGTGATCTCGCGCCCCGAGGTGGTCGAGGCGCAGGTCTCGACCGACGGTACGCGCAAATGGCTGCTCCGCTCGGACGACGGCCAGGATTACGAGATGGTCTTCATCCCCGATGCGGACCGCGGCACGCTCTGCGTCTCCTCGCAGGTCGGCTGCACGCTCAACTGCCGCTTCTGCCACACCGGCACGATGCGGCTGGTGCGCAACCTCACCCAGGCCGAGATCGTCGGCCAGGTGATGCTGGCGCGCGATTCGCTCGGCGAATGGCCGAGCCAGCCCGAGGGTCGCATGCTCACCAACATCGTGATGATGGGGATGGGCGAGCCGCTCTATAATTTCGACAATGTCCGCGACGCGCTGAAGCTGGTGATGGACGGCGACGGCCTCGCCCTCTCCAAGCGCCGCATCACCCTCTCCACCTCGGGCGTGGTGCCGATGATGGCGCGCGCGGGCGAGGAGATCGGCGTCAACCTCGCGGTCTCGCTCCACGCGGTGACCAAGGAGATCCGCGACGAGATCGTGCCCCTCAACCGCAAATACGGCATCGAGGAGCTCCTCCAGGCCTGCGCCGACTATCCCGGCGCCAACAATGCCCGCCGCATCACCTTCGAATATGTGATGCTGAAGGACAAGAACGACAGCGACGCCGACGCGCACGAACTCGTCCGCCTGATCAAGAAGTACAAACTGCCCGCCAAGGTGAACCTGATCCCGTTCAATCCCTGGCCCGGCGCGCCCTATGAGACGTCGACCCCGGAGCGGGTCCGCGCCTTCTCGAACATCGTGTTCGAGGCGGGCATCTCGGCGCCGGTGCGCACGCCGCGCGGCCGCGACATCGACGCCGCCTGCGGCCAGCTCAAGACCGCATCGGAAAAGAAGAGCCGCGCCGAACTCGATCGGCAGGCCGAGGAAAAGCTGGCGGCGCTGGGCTGAGGGCCAGGCCGGATCGGCATTTCAACTGAAAGGCGTCGCCTCGCTTCCGCCGTCACCCGGAACAAGTCCGGGGTGACGATTTGGTTCAATCCGAAGTCATCGCGCTCTAAATCTCGATCCGCCTAGGAAGCTTCGCGCTTCGACAGTACCAGCCAGGTCCAGCGCACGCCCCGGGCCTGGCTTTCGGGGTGCACCGAGCCGGCCTCCGTCCGGCGGACCAGACCGAAGCCCGAGGCTTGCGCCAGATCGATCGCTTCATCGGGCGGCGTGGCGAAGCTGTGGCGGCCGAGCGGGCCCGGGTCGTGACGGAGCGACAGGATCAGCCTGCCGCCCGGCGCGACGATTCGTGCGAGGCTTGCCATCGTGGCCGCGCGATCGGGCCTGTCGAGATGATGCCAGACGGCGCATAGCAGCACCAGGTCGAACGGGCCGTGCCGCGCGGTCGCGGCGAGTTCGGGGAGCCGGTCATCCAGCCATTCAATCCGCTCGCCGTGCAGCGCGGCGCCGGCCTCCCGGAATGCGCGCACCGGCTCGACCGCAAGCACGCGATGCCCTTGCCCGGCGAGCCATGCCGCATCCCTGCCTGTGCCCGCGCCGATATCGGCGATCCGGGTGGGCGGGGCGGGCAGCAAATCGAGGACGGACGCATAGATCTGCTCCGGGGGAAGCGCGTCATATCCGGCGATGAGCGCGGGCGTCGCCGCGGCGGCATAGTCGGCAACTACATCATCCATCCCGGCCTCCTTTCGTCGAAGCGACGCGCTCCTGCGTAAGGGCCTGACATTTTGCGCGCCTTTCCGCCATAGCGCCCGCATGAACTGGACCGACCTTCTCCTCGCCTGCATCGCCGGCCTGCTCGGCGGCACGATGAACGCGCTAGCCGGCGGCGGCACCTTCGCGACCTTGCCGGCGCTGATCGCGCTGGGACTGCCGGCCAATGTCGCCAACGCGACCTCCAATGTCGCGCTGCTGCCCGGTGCGGGGGCGAGCGCCTGGGAGTTTCGCGACGAGCTGGCCCCGGTCGGCGGGCTGGACGTCCGCGTGCTGGCCGGGATCACCTTCGTCGGCGGGCTGGTCGGCAGCGTATTGCTCGTGATCACGCCGTCGCGCGCCTTCGACTTCATCATCCCCTGGCTGCTGCTGATCGGATTCCTGGCGATGCTGCTTGGCCGCAAGGCTTCCGACTGGCTGCGCGCGCGGGTGACGATCGGACCGCGCACGCTGATGATCGTCCAGTCGCTGCTCGGAATCTATGGCGGCTATTTCGGCGGCGGCGTCGGGCTGATGACCACTGCCACCTATGGCCTGCTCGCGGGCGCGCATCCGCGCTCGCTCTTCTCGATCCGCACGCTCATGCTGGCGATCGCCAACCTCGCCGCCGCTTTGGTGTTCGTCGCGGCGGGGCTGGTGCGCTGGCTGTTCTGCCTGCCGATGCTGGTCGGCGCGATCCTCGGCGGATGGCTGGGCGCCAAGCTGGGCAAGCGGCTGCCGCACGGGCTGGTCCGGTGGTGGACTCTCGCGGTGACCGGCGTCACCACGCTCGTCTTCTTCCTGCGGGCCTATGCCTGATGCCGCTCAGCCGGGCCGCCGCATCCGGAACAGCGCTTCCTCGGTGATCTCGAAATAATCGGCCGGACCGCCGCCGCGCAGGATCGGGTGCGGGCGCGCAGTCTGGTAGACGCCGTTTTCCAGCATCGCCTGATCGATATGGATGGCCACCGCTTCGCCCAGCACCAGCCATTGGTCGACCGCCCGGCCTTCCTTGGTCTCCAGCCGGATGAGCTGGGTCAGCTTGCACTCGAACTGGACCGGGCTGCTCGCGACGCGATCGGGCTTCACCAGCCGCGAGGGCAATGTTTCCAGCCCGGCGAGCGCGAACTCGTCGATGTCGGGCGTGACCATTGCCGAACTCGCATTCATCGCCTCGGCCTGGGCGCGGGTCGCCAGGTTCCAGACAAACTCGCCGGTCGCTTCCGCATTGGCGACGCTGTCCTTCCAACCCGTCGACGAGAAGCCGATGATCGGTGGAATATAGTTGAACAGGTTGAAGAAGCTGTAGGGCGCGAGGTTGCGCACCCCGTCGGCGGAGACGGTGCTGATCCAGCCGATCGGACGCGGCGCGACGATCGCGTTCAAGGGATCATGGGCGAGCCGATGGCCCTGGGCTGGCTCGTAAGAATGGAAATCCGCGGTCATCGGTGCTTTCGGGGAGGCGCGAGTCGTAGGTGAAACTTTTTGGTCGGATCCGGCGAATAGCCTATATCTGACGATCATGGAGCGCGCGGAAATGGCAGATGATCCCGATCCGGCGCCGGCGCGGTTCCTGTACCGCCATGGCCTCGTCACCCGGCTGTGGCACTGGATCAACGCGCTGACGGTCTTCATCATGATCGGCAGCGGGCTGATGATCTTCAACGCGCATCCGCGGCTCTATTGGGGGCATTTCGGCGCGAATTACGACCATGCCTGGCTCGAGCTGCCGCGCTTCCCGGGCTGGGCGACGATCCCCTCGCACTACAGCCTCTCGGGTGCGCGCCACTGGCATCTGTTCTTCGCGCTGGTGCTCGCGTTCGGGCTGCTGATCTACATGGTGTCGAGCCTGCTCAACCGGCATTTCGCCCGCGACCTGCGCATCCGGCCCGCCGAGCTGGGGCCGCGCCATCTCTGGGCCGATTTCCGCGCGCACCTGGCGCTGCGCTTCCACGACCCCAGGAATCCGCGCGCCTACAACATCTTCCAGAAGCTCTCCTATGCCGGGGTGATCTTCGTGCTGATCCCGTTGCTGATCCTGAGCGGCCTGGCGCTGTCACCCAACATGGATGCCGCCTGGCCGGGGCTGACCGAGATCTTCGGCGGCCGCCAGTCGGCGCGCTCGGTCCATTTCATCGCGATGGCGCTGATCACCTTGTTCATCCTGGTCCATCTGACGCTGGTGCTGCTCGCCGGGGCGTTCAACGAGGTGCGCTCGATGATCACCGGCTGGTGGCGCGTGCCGCCCGAACCGGAAGCTGTGGAGGATGCGGCATGATCACGCGCCGCAATGCGCTCATCCTCGGTGCCGGCGGGCTCCTGGCGGGGTGCGACCGCTTCACGAATGATCCCTGGCTGCTGAGCGCCGAGGACGCCCATCGCTTCCTCCAGCGCTCGATCACCGGCCGCGCCGCCAAGGCACGCGAGTTCCGCGCCGAGCAGCGCAGCCCGTTCTTCCGGGTGAACGGCACCGCCAATCCCGACACGCCAGAATATAATGCGCTTGCGGCGGGCCGTTTCGCCGATTGGCGGCTCAAGGTCGACGGGCTGGTAGCGCGCCCGCTGTCGCTGTCGCTCGCGCAGCTCCAGTCGATGCCGCAGCGCGCCCAGATCACGCGCCATGATTGCGTCGAAGGGTGGAGCGCGATCGGCAAATGGCAGGGACCGCGGCTGGAAACGGTGCTCAACCTGGCCGGCCTGCGCGACACCGCGCGCTACCTCGTCTTCCATTGCGCCGACCTGTTCGGCTCGACGCCCTATTACGAGTCGATCGACCTGGTCGACGCCTTCCATCCCCAGACGATCCTCGCCTGGGCGCTCAACGACCGCTACCTCTCGGTCGGGCACGGCGCGCCGATCCGGCTGCGCGTCGAACGGCAGCTCGGCTACAAGCACGCCAAATATGTGATGCGGATCGAAGCGGTCGCGTCGCTCGTCGGAATCGGCGGTGGCAAGGGCGGCTTCTGGGAGGATTCGAACGGCTACGAATGGTACGCCGGAATTTGATAACGGCTGGACACATAAAGTTTGTGGCGCAGCGCAGCACGAGTGCTTAGCTTCCACCCATGGCGTTGATTGATCGTTTTCTCACGCGCGCCATCACGCGCGGTCCGCTCACAGTCATCCACACCGACGGTTCGACGCGCAGTTATGGCGCGCCCGATCGCGCGTTCAAGCCGGTAACGATCCGTTTTGGACCGGGTGCCGAGCGCGCGATCCTGCGCGATCCGTCGCTGGGCGCGGCCGAGGCGTTCATGGACGGCAAGCTCGTCATCGAGCAGGGCGACATACTCGACCTGCTGACGCTGATGACCGGCAACAATCTGTGGGAAGAGGGATCGGGCAATCTGATGCCCGGCCCGATCCGTCGCGCGATCGACGGCGTCGCGCACAAGATCGGGCGCTTCAACATGCAGCGCCGCTCGAAGCGCAACGTCGCGCATCATTACGACCTGAACGACCGGCTCTACGACCTCTTCCTCGACGCTGACCGCCAGTATAGCTGCGCCTATTTCACCGATCCGTCGAACAGCCTCGAACAGGCCCAGCTCGACAAAAAGGCGCATATCGCCGCCAAGCTGGCGCTCGCGCCGGGCATGAAGGTGCTCGATATCGGCTGCGGCTGGGGCGGCATGGCGCTGTATCTCCACGAAAAGACCGGCGCCGAAGTGCTCGGCGTCACCCTGTCCGAGGAGCAGCTGAAGGTCGCCCGGCGCCGCGCCGACGAGGCGGGGGTGGCGGACAAGGTCAGGTTCGAGCTGATCGACTATCGCAACGTCACCGGCCAGTTCGACCGGATCGTCTCGGTCGGCATGTTCGAGCATGTCGGCCCGGCCTTCTACCGCGCCTTTTTCGCGCAATGCCGCCGGCTGCTCACGCCGGAGGGCGTGATGCTGCTCCACACGATCGGCCGCGCGGGCAAGCCGGGGATCACCGATCGCTTCACCTCCAAATATATCTTCCCGGGCGGCTACATCCCGGCGCTGTCGGAGATCGCGCGCGGCTATGAGGGGATGCGCTTCTTCCTCACCGATCTCGAGGTGCTGCGGCTCCATTACGGCTATACGCTGGAGCATTGGTTCCACCGCACGGTGGCGGCGAAGGACCAGGTCGTCGCACTGTACGACGAGCGCTTCTACCAGATGTGGACCTTCTACCTCGCCGGCTCGTGCGTGGCGTTCCGCACCGGCGGCATGGTCAACTACCAGCTCCAGTTCTCGCGCTCGCGCCACACGCTGCCGATCACGCGCGACTATATGTTCGAAGGCGAAAGGGCGCTGGGTCTTCAGACCGGATAATCGGCATTCATCCGGGCGAGCATGCCCCGCATCAGGTCCTCGAGCGCGGTCATGTCCACATCGGCGAGCTTCTTGATGTAGAGGCAGCTCTTGCCGGTCCTGTGCTTGCCGAGCCTGGCCAGCTCGGGCGCCGGCTCGCCATAGGGGTAGAGCACATAGAGGACGAGCTCGGCCTTGCGCGGGCTGAAGCCGATCCGGCACATCTCGCCCTCATGGCCGCTGCCATATTTGTAGCGATAGCTGCCGAAGCCGATGATCGATGGCCCCCACATCACCGGCGGCTCGCCGGTCAGCCGCGCCATCATCGCGGCGACCGTCTTCGCGTCCGCGCGCCGAGTCGCGTCGGGCACCGCTTCGATGAACGCATCGACGCTCACCTGTGTCGGCTTGGTCTTGATCTCGGCCATCGCATCTTCCCCTGAGTCGCGTGGGTTACAGGATGCGCCCGCCGCAAAGGTTGCGGAAGCGGCACGTGGACCCTAGAGCGCCGCCGTTCCCCCCATCCGGAGTCGCAAGCCCATGTCCGATCAGATCAACCGCGTCGTCCTCGCCTATTCGGGCGGCCTGGACACGAGCGTGATCCTGAAATGGCTGCAACAGACCTATCAATGCGAGGTCGTCACCTTCACCGCGGACCTGGGCCAGGGCGAGGAGCTCGAGCCTGCGCGCAAGAAGGCCGAGATGGCTGGCGTGAAGCCCGAGCATATCTTCATCGACGATCTCAAGGAGGAGTTCGTCAAGGACTTCGTCTTCCCGATGATGCGCGCGAACGCCTTGTACGAAGGTCTATATCTTCTCGGGACATCCATTGCGCGGCCGCTGATCGCCAAGCGCCAGATCGAGATCGCCAAGCTCGTCAATGCCGACGCGGTCAGCCATGGCGCGACCGGCAAGGGCAATGACCAGGTCCGCTTCGAGCTCGGCTATTACGCGCTCAACCCCGACATCAAGGTGATCGCGCCGTGGCGCGAATGGGACCTGACCAGCCGCACCCGGCTGATCGAGTTCGCCGAGCAGCACCAGATCCCGGTGAGCAAGGACAAGCGCGGCGAGGCGCCGTTCTCGACCGACGCGAACCTTCTCCACACCTCGTCAGAGGGCAAGGTGCTCGAGGATCCGTGGGACGAGGTTCCCGACTATGTCTATTCGCGCACGGTCAATCCGGAGGACGCGCCCGACGTCCCTGAGACGATCACGATCGATTTCGAGCGCGGCGACGGCGTCGCGCTGAACGGCGTGGGCATGAGCCCGGCGACGCTGCTGGCCGCGCTCAACGAGCTCGGCCGCAAACACGGCATCGGTCGGCTCGACCTGGTCGAGAACCGCTTCGTCGGCATGAAGTCGCGCGGCATGTACGAGACGCCGGGCGGCACCATCTATCATCTCGCGCATCGCGGCATCGAGCAGATCACCCTCGATCGCGGCGCCGCGCACCTGAAGGACGAGTTCGCGCCGCGCTATGCCGAGCTGCTCTACAACGGCTTCTGGTTCAGCCCCGAGCGCGAGATGCTCCAGGCGGCGATCGACCACAGCCAGGAAAAGGTGGCCGGCACCGTCCGCCTCAAGCTCTACAAGGGCAGCGTGATCGTCACCGGCCGCAAATCGCCTTACTCGCTCTACAGCGAGAAGGTCGTGACCTTCGAGGACGACCAGGGCGCCTATGACCAGCGCGACGCCGCGGGCTTCATCAAGCTCAACGCGCTGCGGCTTCGGCTGCTGGGGCGGCGGGATCGGTAAAACCTCGTCATCCCCGCGTTCGCGGGGATGACGGTTTAGAGTGAGTCACCCCGCGTTCGACGCGGGCGTATTCACTCCCATCGACTGCAGATATTTCCGCACGTTGCGCGCCGCCTGGCGCAGGCGCTGCTCGTTCTCGACCATGGCGATGCGGACAAAGCCCTCGCCATTCTCGCCGTAACCGACGCCCGGGGCGACCGCGACCTTGGCCTCGGTCAGCAGCTGCTTGGAAAACTCCAGCGAGCCCAGATGCGCCAGCGCCGGCGGCAGCGGCGCCCAGGCGAACATCGACGCGGGCGGGCTCGGGATGTCCCAGCCGGCGCGGCCGAAGCTCTCGACCAGCACGTCGCGGCGCTTGTGATAGAGTTCGCGGTTGCGCTCGACGATGTCCTGCGGGCCGTTGAGCGCGGCGCAGGCGGCGGCTTGGATCGGGGTGAAGGCGCCGTAATCGAGATACGACTTCACCCGCGTCATCGCCGCGATCAGCTTGCGGTTGCCGACCGCGAAGCCCATCCGCCAGCCGGCCATCGAATAGGTCTTGGAGAGCGAGGTGAACTCGATCGCGACGTCCTTGGCGCCCTTGACCTGGAGGATCGAGACGGTCGGCTTGCCGTCATAATAGAGCTCGGAATAGGCGAGGTCGGAGATGATCCAGACCTGGTTCTCGCGCGCCCAGGCGACGAGCCGCTCGTAAAAGGCGAGGTCCACCGTCTCGGCGGTCGGGTTCGACGGATAGTTGACCACCAGCACGCTCGGGCGCGGCACGGTGAAGTTCATCGCGCGCTCGAGGCTCTCGAAATAATGCTCGTCGGGCGTGGTCGGCACCGCGCGGATCGTCGCCCCGGCGATGATGAAGCCGAAGGTATGGATCGGATAGCTCGGGTTCGGCGCCAGCACGACGTCGCCCGGCGCGGTGATCGCGGTGGCGAGGCTGGCCAGGCCTTCCTTCGAGCCCATCGTCACCACGACCTCGGTCTCGGGATCGATATCGACGCCGAAGCGGCGGGCATAATAGTTCGCCTGGGCGCGGCGCAGCCCCGGAATGCCCTTGGACTGCGAATAGCCGTGCGCGTCGGGCTTGCGCGCTACTTCGATCAGTTTCTCGATGACATGTTCGGGCGGCGGCAGGTCCGGATTGCCCATGCCGAGATCGATGATGTCCTCGCCTGCCGCGCGCGCCGCTGCCCGCATGCCGTTCACTTCGGCGATGACATAGGGGGGCAAACGCTTGATGCGGTAGAACTCTTCGGACATTTCCTCATCTTTCAGGGGTTGGAGCGCGGCACCCGAATGTGCCGTAATGGGTTTCTACGCGATATGCGGCGCTGCGGGAATGACGAGTTGCGCGGGGTGCGCTAAAGCATGGCTTGAAGAGGATTGCATGGCCGAAACCGCGACTCCCACGCCCCCCAGCCTCGAGGACCTGCAGCACTGGACCTGGGTGCTCGGCCGCGCGCAGCAGATGATGCTGGAGAACGGGCTCGACATGTTCGAGCGCGCCCCCGCGGCACCGCCCTTCGGCGCGCTGCTTGATCCGACCGCGGCGATGCGCGCGAGCGCGGGCTTCTGGGCGGACACGATGCAGCTCTGGCAGCGCTTCCTCGATCCCGAGCGGGCCGAGCCCTTCGAGGAGACGCCCGAACAGGCGCGCGACAAGCGCTTCAAGGCGCCGCAATGGCGCGAGGAACCGGTGTTCGATTTCCTCCGCCAGAGCTATTTCGTCATTGCCGATCACCTGTTGAAGGGCGTGGACTCGCTCGAAGGGATCGATCCCAAGCAGCGCGAACAGATCCGCTTCGCCACCAAGGGCTTCATCGACGCGGTCAGCCCGACCAATTTCCCCGCGACCAACCCGCAGGTGCTCGAGAAGATCGTCGAGACCAAGGGCGAGAGCCTGTTGAAGGGCCTGCAGCACATGCTGTCGGATCTCGCCAAGGGGCAGATGACGCAGACCGCCGAAGGGGCGTTCGAGCTCGGCCGCAACCTGGCGATGACCCCGGGCAAGGTCGTCAAGCGCACGCCGCTCTACGAGCTGATCCAATATGCGCCGACGACCGAGCAGGTCTACAAGACGCCGCTGATCATCTTCCCGCCCTGGATCAACCGCTTCTACATCCTCGATCTGACGCCCGAGAAGAGCTTCATCCGCTGGGCGGTGGACCAGGGCCTGACGGTGTTCGTCGTCTCGTGGAAATCGGCCGACGCCACGATGAAGGACGTGGTGTGGGACGATTATGTCGAGCGCGGCCAGATCGACGCGATCGATACGGTGCGCGACCTGCTCAAGGTCGAGGACGTCCACGCCATCGGCTATTGCGTGGCGGGGACGACGCTGGCGGCGACGCTGGCGGTACTCGCCGCGCGCGAGCAGGCCGACAAGGTGAAGAGCGCGACCTTCTTCACCGCGCAGGTCGATTTCTCCGAAGCGGGCGATCTCAACCTGTTCGTCGACGACGACCAGCTCGCGCTGATCCGCAGCCTGGGCGCCGACGGGTTCCTCGACGGGCGTTACATGGCGACGACGTTCAACCTGCTGCGCGGCCGCGACCTGATCTGGAACTATGTCACCAACAATTATCTGATGGGGCAGGACTATGCCCCGTTCGACCTGCTCCAGTGGAATTCGGACGTCACCAACCTGCCTTCGGCCTGGCACCTGAGCTATTTGACCGACCTGTACCGCGACAACAAGCTGGTCACGCCCGGCACGCTCTCGATCGCCGGCACGCCGATCGACCTGAGCAAGGTGGCCACGCCGACCTATATCCAGGCCGGCCGCGAGGATCATATCGCGCCGGCGCAGAGCGTCTGGAAGATCACCCATCATTTCAAGGGGCCGCTCAAGTTCGTGCTCGCGGGCTCGGGCCATATCGCCGGCGTGGTGAACCCGCCATCGGCCGGAAAATATCAATATTGGACCAATGATGCGCCTGCGAGCACGCTTTCCGAATTTTTTGCGGGAGCAAAAGAGACGAAGGGGAGTTGGTGGCCCGACTGGATCGGCTGGATCGACTCGCTGGATAGCGCGAAGCTGGCTGCAAAAGCTGCACGTGTACCCGGAAAAGGCAAGCTGAAGCCGATCGAGGATGCGCCTGGAAGCTACGTTCGGACACGGTGAAGCCACGGTTCCGTAACGGAAATGTCCCATGTTGCGGTGCAACATTTTTCTCTTGCAATCGGCGCAACAATCCCCTAAATGTTGCAATGCAGCAATTAGCTAGGGGTGCTACATCATGGCTAGCAAGGGTCCGAAGTCCGGTACGGCCAAGCCTGCCGCTCCCAAGCCCGCGGCGCGTCCGAAGAAGCCGGTCGCGCCTGTGGCTAAGATTGCTGCCCCCGCGGTTGAGAAGCCCGCGCCGGTTCCTGTTGCCGAGACGATCGTCCCGGCCGTGGTCGCCGAGCCGGTCCCGCCCGTGGAAGCAGCACCGCAGGAAGTGATTGAGACCGTCGAAGCCGTGACCGAGCCCATTGTCGAGGCCGTCGCGGAAACCGCAACCACCGCCGCCGCCGTTGGGCAAACGGCCGCGGAAACCGTCAAGGAAACCGTGAAAATGGCTACCATCGAAAACACCGTCGAGAACACCACCGCCAAGGCGCAGGCTTTCTTCGCCGACTTCAACGACCGCACCAAGGCTGCCGTCGAGAAGTCGACCAAGCTGGTCGAAGAAGCCAATGAGTTCGCCAAGGGCAATGTCGAGGCGCTCGTCGAGAGCGGCCGTATCGCCGCCAAGGGCTTCGAGACCTTCGGCCAGGAAGCTGCCGAGTACAGCCGCAAGTCGTTCGAGACCGCGACTGCCGCGATGAAGACCCTCGCGACCGTCAAGTCGCCGACCGAGTTCTTCAAGCTGCAGAGCGACTTCGTCCGCGGCGCGTTCGACTCGTATGTCGCCGAAGCTTCGAAGAACACCGAAGCCCTGCTCAAGCTCGCCGGCGATGCCGCTCAGCCGCTTTCGAACCGCGTTGCGGTTGCGGCCGAGAAGGTGAAGACCGCCGCGTAAACAGTCATTTCCCGCGTATCTGGGAAAAGTGTGGAGGGGCGGTTGCCGTAGGGCAGCCGCCCCTTCTGCGTCGGATACGGGTGAAATCAGGGTTATCGCGCAGTGTCGGCCTTGCCCTCACCGCGGCGCCATCATATTTTCCAAGACAGATGGCCAACCTCACCAAAACACAAATCCGCATGGCCGAAGACGGCGACAATGACGATCAGGGCAATGATCCCTCGGTCGGTCTCGCCACGCGCACGCGCACGCGGACCAAGAAACCTACGCCTTACCGCGTGCTGATGCTCAACGACGATTATACGCCGATGGAGTTCGTCGTGCTGTGCCTGCAGCGCTTCTTCCGGATGAACATGGAAGAAGCGACGCGGGTGATGCTCCACGTCCATCAACGCGGCGTCGGCGTGTGCGGCGTTTTCAGCTACGAAGTGGCGGAAACCAAGGTCAGCCAGGTGATCGATTTCGCCCGGCAGAACCAGCACCCGCTGCAATGCACGCTCGAGAAGGCGTGAGCGTTCCGGGATAATCCGCTCTTCGTCACCCCGGAACCAGTCCGGGGATGACGGGAAGGGCAGGACTGGCTAGCTGCGCGGCTTGGGCAGCCAGCCCAGGTCCAGCCCCTCATAGCGGTTCACATAGTTCGCGGCCCGCTCCAGCGCGCGTTCGTCGACCAGGGTGACGCGGCCGGCCTCGCGGGCGATCATCCCTTCCTCCTCGAGCTGGCGCAGCATGCGGTTGACATGGACCGCGGTGAGCCCGGTCGCATCGCCGATCTCCTCCTGGGTCAGGCCCAGGGCGAAGGCATTGGCGACGCTCTTGTCGTTCGCGCGCAGGCGATTGCGCAGCTCGAGCAGCAGCGCGGCGACGCGCGCCTTGGCGCTGGTGCGGCCGAGCGCCGCGAGCCGGTCGGTCAGGGCGACGCGCTCGATCTGGCTATAGACCAGGATCATGCCCGAAAGCCGCGGATGCTCGACCATCAGGTCGGACAGCACCGATCGATCGAACGGGCACACCACGCAGTCGGAGAGCGCGCAGAGCGTCTCGGGCGCCTCGCGGTACATCGCGCTGGAGATGCCGAGCATGTCGCCCGGGAACAGGAAGCGCAGGATCTGGCGGCTGCCGTCGTCGAGCAGCACATAGCTCATCATCAGCCCCTTGCGCAGGATGAACAGCTCGCCGCACGCCTCGTTCTCGCGTTGCAGCACCGCCCCGCGGCGCACGTGACGCTGACGCTCCTCCAGCCTTTCGAGCGCTGCCCGTTCCGGCGGCGTCAAATCAACCAGCTCGCTCAACACTTCGGCGAAACAACTACCAGACACGCTTTGGAATTCTCCCCACCGCGCATGCAAAGCAGTCCAACGGAATCAATGCATTAAAATCGATCAAGCACCCCAAAGAGAGCTGTGCTTGCACGGGCCGCCGGAAGAACTAGAAGCTCGGTCATGGACCGTATCCTCATCCGCGGCGGCAACCGCCTTTCCGGCAAGATCGCAATTTCGGGCGCGAAGAACTCCGCATTGGCGTTGATGCCCTGCGCGCTGCTCACCGACGAGCCGCTGACGCTGCGCAACCTGCCGCGGCTCGCCGATGTCGACAGCTTCGGCCATCTGCTGAACGAGCTCGGCGCCTCGACCGCGATCGAGGGCACGCGCCCCAGCGATTTCGGCCGGGTGATGACGATCCGCGCGGGCCGGCTCAGCTCCACGGTGGCGCCCTATGACATCGTGCGGAAGATGCGCGCGTCTATCCTGGTGCTGGGTCCGGTGCTCGGCCGGGCGGGCGAGGCGACCGTGTCGCTGCCCGGCGGCTGCGCGATCGGCAATCGCCCGATCGACCTCCATTTGCGCTCGCTCGAGGCGATCGGCGCGGAGATCGAGCTGGCAGCGGGCTATGTGAAGGCGAGCGCGCCCGGTGGCCGGCTGAAGGGCGGCAAGTATCGCTTCCCGGTGGTCTCGGTCGGCGCGACCGAGAATGTGCTGATGGCGGCGGTGACCGCCAAGGGCGGGACGATTCTGGAAAACGCCGCACGCGAGCCCGAGATCGTCGACCTGTGCAACATGCTCGTCGCGATGGGCGCGTCGATCCACGGCATCGGCACCGAGACCCTGGAGATCGAGGGCCGCGACCGGCTGCACGGCGCGACCTATGCGGTGATGCCCGATCGCATCGAGGCGGGCAGCTATGCCTGTGCGGCGGCGATCACCGGCGGCGATGTCGAGCTGGTCGGCGCGGCGGCGGGCGACATGCGCGCGACGCTGGACGCGCTGGTCGAGGCGGGCGTGACCGTCGAGGAGACCCAGGACGGCGTCCGGATCGCGGCAGCCAACGGCATCAAGCCGCTGACCTTGAACACCGCGCCGTTCCCGGGCTTCGCCACCGACATGCAGGCGCAGTTCATGGCGATGCTGTGCAAGGCCGACGGCGCGAGCGTGCTGACCGAGACGATCTTCGAGAACCGCTACATGCACGTGCCCGAGCTGGCGCGGATGGGCGCGAACATCGAGGTCCATGGCCGCACCGCGGTGGTGCGCGGCGTCGACCGCATGGTCGGCGCGCCGGTGATGGCGACCGATCTGCGCGCGTCGATGAGCCTGATCCTCGCCGGCCTGGTCGCCGAGGGCGAGACCCAGGTCCAGCGCGTCTACCACCTCGATCGCGGCTATGAGCGGCTCGAGGAGAAGCTCCAGGGCGTCGGCGCCGACATCGAGCGCGTCGGCGACGGCTGAGTGCGCCGATCCATTTAGTGTTTTAGTTAAACGACACACCAGGTGGATTTGCGGATGAAGAAGCTTCTGTTCGGGCTAGCGCTGATCGCGGTGCCCGCCTTTGCCCAGACCGCGCCGCAGCCGGCATGGGATCCGCGACCCTGGACCGAGGATCTCGCCCAGCTGCACGCGGCGCTGGAAGACAAATATGCCAATCTCGACTGGCTGACCGGCGAGCGCGAATTCCCGCTCGACCGCGGTTTCGAGCAGATGCAGGCGCGGCTGGAAAAGGCGGGGAGCGACGCGGCGGCGCGCCAATTGTTCGATCGGATGATCCAGCGGATCGGCGACGGGCATGTCGAGTTGCGCTGGCCTTCGGGTGGCGCGGCCGCCGGCGCCACGCAGCCGCCGGTGGTGGGCCCCGGTCTCTGCGCGCAGCTCGGCTATCAGCCGGGCCGGGTGAGTGCCGGCACCGCCGCCGCGCTACCCGGCTACCGCGCGATCGACAGCGCGCCCTTCGCTTCGGGCATGGCGGGCGACGTTGGCGTCGTTCGTATCGGCATGTTCGATCCGCACGGCTATCCCGAGCTCTGCACGCAGGCGCTGACCGCTAGCGGGCTGGCGGCGGGCGCACCCTGCGACGATGCATGCGAGGACAGGATCCTCACCGCATCCTATCGCGTGATGACCGAGCAGCTCGCCGCCACGGTCGAGCGGCTCAGGGCCGAAGGCGCCAAGACCCTGCTCGTCGACATCTCCGACAATGGCGGCGGTTCGGAATGGGCCGAGGCTGCGGCGCGGACCTTTTCGGCGAAGCGGATCCGATCGGCCCGTATCGGCTTCGTCCGGGGCACGCATTGGGCCGAGCAATGGGGCAGGCTCGCGAGCCAGATGCGCGACTATGCCAAGGCCGCGAACAAGGCCGATCGCGCCCGATTGCTCGGCTGGGCCGCCGAGGCGGACGCGGCGCAGCGCGTGGCGATGACGCCGTGTGATCCGGCGACCGGCTGCGCCCGGCTGGGCAGCGCCGGCTATGCGACGGGGCTGGTCGGCGACGCGGCGCCCGGCGCTTTCGACGGCAAGGACTGGGGCGTCCATGTCTTCAGCCCCGCGCAATATCGCTACCGCGCCGGCGCCTGGGATGGGCCGCTGATCGTGCTGGTCGATGGCGAGACCTGGTCCGCCGCCGAGCAATTCGCCGCGGAGCTGCGCGACAATGACGCGGCGATCGTGATGGGCGGCCGCACGGGCGGTGCCGGCTGCGGACACACCTGGGGCGGCACGCCGACGACGCTGAAGAATTCGGGCGCGGTGCTCGAGCTGCCCGATTGCGTGCGCTTCCGCGCCGACGGCTCGAACGAGGTGCGCGGCATCATCCCCGATGTGATGACCGGCGTGCGCCCGAACGACGGCGCCGGGCTGAAGGGCGCGCTGACCGCGGTCCGGCTCCCCGAAGCGGTCGACCGGGCGCGCGCGCAATATACTCAGCGATAGGTACTCATCGAATAAGGCCGCGCCTTCCGGCTCGCGCCCCAGGCCTTGTTGGGCGCCGCCTGCATCGTGAAGCGCAGCTCGCCGCCCGCCATGATCTCCTCGTGGCGGATATAGACCCGGTCGAGCGGCTTGCCGTTGAGCGTCACCCGGCCGACATAGCGGTTCGCGTCCGACAGGTTGCTCGCCAGGATCGTGAAGCTTTTGCCGTTCGGCAGGTTGAGCACCGCGCGGTCGACGAAGGGCCGGCCGAGCACATATTCGTTCGATCCCGGCGCGACCGGATAGAAGCCCAGCGAGGTGAATACGAGCCAGGCCGACATCTGGCCGAGATCGTCATTGCCGGAGAGGCCGTCGGGCGTCGGCTTGTACTGGCTGTCGACGATCTGCTTCAGTCGCTCCTGCGTCCGCCAGGGCTGGCCGGCATAGCTGTACAGATAGGCGACGTGGTGGCTCGGCTCGTTGCCATGGATATACTGGCCGATCAGCCCGGCGATATCCTCGGCATGGCTGTAGTCGATCTTCGAATTGTCGAAGTCGAACATCGCGTCGAGCTTCTTCACCGCCGCCGCATCGCCGCCCAATAGCGCGAACATGCCCGCCTGGTCCTGCGGCACGAACCACGAATATTGCCAGGCATTGCCTTCGGTATAGTCCGATCCATAGTTGATCGCGGTCGGATCGAACGGGGTGCGGTAGCTGCCGTCCGCCTTGCGCGCGCGCAGGAAGCCGGTCTTGACGTCGAAGCTGTTGCGCCAGTTGCCGGCGCGCTTCTCGAACGCGGTGGCGATGTCCGCCTGGCCCATCGCCCTGGCCATCCGCGCGATCGTCCAGTCGTCATAGGCATATTCGACCGTCTTGGATGCCGCCTCGGGCTCCTTGTCGATCGGGACATAGCCGAGCTTCATGTACCAATCGAGCCCGCCATAGGGGCCATAGGTCGCGCTCTTCACCATCGCGTCGAGCCCGGCCTTGGCGTCGAAGCCCTTGAGGCCCTTCATATAGGCGTCGGCGATGACCGGCACCGCGTGATAGCCGATCATCGTCCAGGTCTCGCGGCCCTGGAACTGCCAGACCGGCAGGATGCCGAACGGGCTCGCCTGCTGGCTGGCGATCAGCGAATTGATGAAATCGGCGTTCTTCTTCTCGGGCTGGATCAGCATCAGCAGCGGATGCTCGGCGCGGAACGTGTCCCACAGCGAAAAGGTCGAGTGGAAGGTGAAGCCCTTGGCCTGGTGGACCTGGTCGTCGGGTCCGCGATAGCGGCCGTCCGCGTCGGAGAGGATGCTGGGCGCCATCAGGCTGTGATAGAGCGCGGTGTAGACGGTCCTCTTCTCCGCGGGCGCGGCATCGATCGCGACTGCCCCGAGCGCCGCTTCCCAGGCCGCCCGGGTCTGTGCGCGGACCGCGTCGAAATCGCCGGCATCGCTGTCGAGGTTCGCGACGGCGCCGTCCTCGTCGACGCTCGAGATCGCGACCTTCACTTCGAGCGGCTTGTCGAGCGTGCCGAAATCGAGCCGGGCGACCAGCGCGCGGCCTTCGAGCTGCGCGGCATCGTCGGCGCCGCGGCTCGGCCCCTGGAACCCGCGATACGGCACCTTCTCCTCGCGGTTGAGGAAGGCATGGCCGGTCAGCGGCGCATTGGGCCGGATCGCGAAATAGAGCTTGCGCGCCGGCGCCCAGCCGCGCGTCTCGCGCCTGCGGGTTTTGGTGCCGTGGGGGCGTTTGCGCACCGACGACCACATGATCTTGCCCGGATAATTGTAGAGCGAGCTGCGCAGGTCGAGCACGAGATGCGCGGCCTTGCCGGTGGGGAAGGCGTAGCGCTGGACGCCGACGCGCTGGCCCGCGGTCAGCTCGGCACGGATGCCGGCGTCGGACAGGGTGACGCCGTAATAGCCGGGCTGCGCGGTCTCCTCGGCATGGCTGAAGCGCGAGCGATAGCCCGAGTTCGGCGTCTTCGGATCGCCAGGTTCGAGCGCGACGTCGCTGCCCGCGACCGGCATGATCAGGAAGTCGCCCAGGTCCGAATGCCCCGCGCCCGAGAAATGGGTCATCGAGAAGCCCTGGATCGTCGGGTCGTCGTAGCGATAGCCTGCGGCATGGCCGTAGCATTGGCGGATCTCGCAGCCGGTATCGGTGTCGGGGCTCAGCTGCATCATCCCGAACGGCGCGACCGCGCCGGGGAACGTGTGTCCCTCGCCGCCGGTGCCGATCATCGGATCGACGCTTTCATAGGCGGTCTGCGCGGCGAGCGGGGTGGCGGCGAGAAGGGCGGCGGTGAGGGCGAGCGTGCCCCGGCGGAGATGCGCGATCATGGCGCGCAGGCGTAACGGCTGTTTCGCGCGGGGCAAAGGGGCGATGGCGCGGCATGCGGTGAACCGCCGATCCCGCGCTCCCTCTCTCGAGATTGGCGGAAAGCGACCATCCCCTCATCGTCACCCCGGGCTCGGCCCGGGGTCCCGCTTCTTCTGTGTCAGACAAGTTGATCATAGCGATCGCGCCAGTCCGGATTGCCGCATTCGATCAGCGCGAACTTCCATTCGCGACGTCAGCGTTTCAGGCCTGCGCAGATCAGAAGAAGCGGGACCCCGGGTCGAGCCCGGGGTGACGGTTCTGATGTGCCCGCTGGCGTTTCAGCCTGCCGCGAACGACCGATATTGGTGGAAAGCGGAACGTCCGCTTTCCACGCGATCGCCCGATATGCGCCACAATGATGGTGCCCATGTCGAGTGACCCGCGCCGAACAGGAATATATGCTGCTTCTACCGATCGCTTTGCTCGCTGCACAGGCAGTTCCCGTGGATCAGATGCCAGACGACATTGTCGTCATCGGTCAGCGCCTCGCGCACTGGACAGGCAAGTATCAAATCCGCGGCAGCCGCATGAAATGCGCGACGAAAACCTCAACTGGCGATCCAGAAATCGATGCCATCGGCTGCGAGGCATTTGAAACATGCGCCAATGTGCTGGCCCCGCGCATTACGGCGAGCGACGATAAGGCACTTGCCACAGAAGTGCGCCTCGCGATGAAGGCGGGGATCAAGCACGACTTATCCGAATGTGTCGCCGACAAGCGCGTAGAATTTATTGCTGCTCTCGCAGACCGTCGCGCGAGAAGGGAATGAAGCTTATTTGATCGCTTCAGGCTCACCAGCGCATCGAATTGAGTGTCCGAATCTGGGTGGAAAGCGGAATGGCATCTGTGGACGCCCCTTCGGATGCAAGCAGTAAATCGGGGTAT
>CBIHNZ010000048.1:0-32059 GCA_966211615.1 uncultured Sphingomonas sp. | reverse complement strand
TTTTTGCCGTCATCCCGGCGAAGGCCGGGATCCAGGGTCACTTGGGAGGCCTTTTCGGGCTCTGGATCCGGGCCTTCGCCGGGATGACGGGGAATAATCCAAAAGCCAAACCCTCAGTCACTCCGGCCGTACGTCAGCGCGTGACCGGTTAAATTCCAGCATCGGGACGTTAACCGTAACTGCTGGACGTTGTTGGCTTTTCACCCTGTGTTAGCTCCGGAATCGACCGGCACGGGCCGGAGATTTCAACGGGGGTCTATATGTCCAAGTTTCTTTCGACCGTGGCCGCAGCCGCGCTCTTCCTCGCGCCCGGCGCCGCCGGCGCGCAGACGCTGACCACGCCGATCGGCGCGAACAACAACCAGAACGGCATCATGTTCGACGTCGTCACCGGCAGCAACGCGCTGACCTTCCAGTCGATCGCCGCGAACATCAGCGGCGGCACCTATGATTTCGAGTTCTGGACACGCGACGGCACCGTCGTCGGCCATGACCAGGATTCGACCGGCTGGACGCTGCGCAACAGCTTCTCGAACGTCGCCGGCGCGGGTCTCAACAACCTCACCAGCTTCGACATCAGCGACTTCCTGGTGAACGCCAACAGCACGCTCGGCATCTACCTGACCGGCACCGGCAACTATCCGATGAACTACACCAACGGCAACGCCGTGGGCGAGGTGATCGCCAGCGACGCGAACCTCTCGATCCTGACCGGCTACGGCAAGGACTATCAGTTCTCGTCGACCTATCAGCCGCGCAACTTCAATGGCTCGATCAGCTATGCGACCGGCGCCGGCGCAGTGCCCGAGCCGGCGGCATGGGGCATGTTCATCCTCGGCTTCGGCGCGATCGGCGGCGCGATGCGCGTCCGCGCGCGCAAGGTGGCGTTCGCCTAACAGCGTCCGACGTTCCGAATTGCGGCAGCCCGGGCGTCACGGCGCCCGGGCTGTCTTGCAATTGGTGCAGGCCAAGGGCCGGGTCGCATGGCTGCCGGGGAGTCCGGACGGACCTCCCCGCAACGACGGATCAGCCTTTCCAGCGCGAGCCGCGGATGACCTCGCAGAAATTGCCGCGGTGGAAGTGCGGCTCCCTGTCGGCGATGACGTCCGCCTTGACGTTGCCGAAGGTGGTGTCGGGCTTGTGCCGGATGCCGTCATAAAAGGCCTGGAGAATATCCTCCTTGAAATTGGGCGTGCGCGGGAAGCGGGCGACGACCGCCTCGCGCTCGGCGTCCGGATAATCGGCATAGGCCAGGCCGAGCACGTCCATCTCGACGCCTGCGGTCACCAGCGCGACCACCGGATGCATATGAACCGGCACGCCGGGCGTGGTGTGCAGCGCGATCGCGGTCCAGACGGTATAGGCATCGGCCTCGGTCACGCCCTGGGCTCGGAGGAAATCGCGTGCGGCATGGGCCCCGTCGACCTCGAACCGCTCGTCGGCGCTGGCGTGGCTGGGCATGAGCCCGATGTCGTGGAACATCGCGCCGGCATAGAGCAGTTCCCGGTCGAAGCTGAGGCCGCGGCGGAGCCCGGCGAGCGCAGCGAAATGATAGACGCGGCTCGAATGATTGAAGAGCAGTTCGGTCTCGGTATCGCGGATGAAGTCGGTGATCGCGCGAGCGAGCGTGCTGTCGGGAATGGCGGCGGCAGGATCGATGGCTGTCGGCATGTCGGTTCTCCTGGGATGTGGAGATCAGCATAGCGCCATGAGGGATGGCTCTTTTCGATGTTTCCCTGTAAATCCTGCCAAATCGCGACGAAGACGGACATGGGCGTCATGCAGGCAAGGAAGATCGGGATCCTGGCGGTGGAGGGCGTCCAGTTGCTGGACGTGTCCGGGCCTGCCGACGTGTTCGCCGAAGCCAATGCGCAGACAGGCGCGGGCGCATATGACATCCGGGTATTGGGTACCGCGCCCGGGCTGATCCGGGCCTCTTCCGGCATGCGCCTGGCGGCAGACGGCGTGCTGGGCGACGATGGCAATGCGGTGTTCGACACGCTGCTGGTGGCGGGCGCACCGCACCTGCACCGGCGGGCGCGGGACGTGGAGCTGCTCCAGCGGCTGCGCGAGGCGGGGGAGGCGGCGCGGCGCTATGGCTCGGTCTGCTCGGGCGCGTTCCTGCTGGCGGAGGCCGGTCTGCTGACAGGGCGGCGGGCCACGACCCATTGGTCGCTGGCCGATCGCTTTGCGAGCGCGTTCCCGGATGTGGCGCTGGACGTCGACGCGATCCATGTCCGCGACGGCAAGGTCCGCACCGCTGCGGGCGTGACCGCAGGCCTCGATCTGGCGCTGGCGCTGGTCGAGGAGGACCTGGGTGCCGAGGTCGCGCGCCGCGTCGCGAGCCAATTGGTGATGTATTTCCGCCGACCCGGCGGGCAGCTGCAATATAGCCGCACGGGCCAGGGCAGCCCGGCCGGCCGCTCGGCGTTGCAGGACGTGCAGCGCTGGGTCATCGCCCATCCGGCGGAGGCCCATAGCGTCGCGGATCTGGCCGGTCGCGCCGGGATCAGCCCGCGCCATTTCGCGCGCCTGTTTCGCGAGGAGATCGGCGTCACGCCATCCGCCTGGGTCGAGCGGGTGCGGGTCGAGGCTGCGCGCCAGCTGCTCGAGGAGGGGCTGCCGCCGAAGCTGGCGGGGGCACGTTGCGGCTTTGGCGACGTGGAGACGTTTCGCCGCGCGTTCCGGCGGCGGTTCGGCGTCTCTCCGGCGGCGTATCGCGGCCAGCACGGCGCGCGGACGGTCGGCTAAGAAGAGGGATCTCCCCCTCTCCCGCGTCCGGGGAGAAGGGGATACGGTAGGCAGCTCAAGCCTCGCGGGCGGCCTTGAGCGCGCCGGCCCACCAGACGATCTCGTCGAACAGCGTGTCGCGGCTGGCGACCAGATAGTCGTAATCGTCGAGCGTCTTGCCCTGCTGGAGGATGCCGAGGAACGGCTCCATCGCGATGTTCACCTCGGCCTTGATCGGGGCCATGTGGAGCTCGACCGCGACACCGCGGAGCTGCTCGACCGCGCGGGCGCCGCCGACGCCGCCATAGCCGATGAACGCCACCGGCTTGCGGCGCCATTCGAGCGAGGCGGAATCGAAGGCGTTCTTGAGCACGGCGGCGGGGCCGTGATTATATTCGGCGGCGGTGACGATGAAGCCGTCATATTCGCCGATCTTGTGCCGCCAGGCTTCGGCCGCGGGTGCGCTGAACGCGCCGCCGGTATAGAGTGCGGGGAGCGGCTCCTCGTAGAAAGGCAGGTCCTGGTCGCGCAGGTCGAGGATATCGAGGCTGAAATCGCCGCGCTGAGCGGCGGCATCGGCGACCCACTTGGCAGGGATGTCGGCAAAGCGATTGGGGCGCGTGCTGCCGATGATGAGCGCAAGCTTGAGCATGTTGGTATGGATCCTATATTCAGTTACTGATCGTAACCGACGCTCAAATGATGCGGTGGCGGATCGCTCGCAAGGAGGCACATTTTTGGTACCCACGCACACCGATGATAGCTGCACCCCCGTCCGCACCGTCATGGCGCGGATCGCGGACAAGTGGAGCCTGCTGACGATCATGACGCTCAGCGACGGCACCAAGCGGTTCAGCGAGTTGCAGCGCGGGATCGAGGGCATCTCGCAGCGGATGCTGACGCTGACCCTGCGCGGACTCGAGCGCGACGGGCTGGTGACGCGCGAGATATTCCCGACGATCCCGCCGCGGGTGGAATATACGCTGACCCCGCTCGGCCAGTCGATGCGCGAGCCGGTCAATGCGCTGGGCGGATGGATCGTGAACAACCTGCCCGAGATCGACGCTGCGCGGCGCCGGTTCGACGCCGCGCAGGAGGATCAGGCGGGCAATCCGTAGCTGTCGACCAGCTCGACCGCGTACCGTTCGGGTGCGGGCGGGACGAGGCAGCGATCGGCGATATCGGCCTGGAACGCCTTGAAGCTGGGAAGCTCGGTGATCGGGTCGGAACTGTCTCCCGCCAGATTCAGGAAGACATGGATGAATTCGTCGCCCTGGCGGAACAGGCCATAGGCGATATGGTCGGGCGCGGTGCGGTGCGCCTCGGCGAACACGGCCCGGGACAGGCGGACATTCTCCTCGGCGGCCTCGGGCTTCACGGTGTAGCGGATGATAGACAGACGTTGCATGGACGTTCTCCTTCCACCGGCATGACGATGCGCGGCGCGAAAAGGATTCGGGGACATGAATCCTTTTGCGCGGTGCGGCCGTCTATTGTGCGGGACAGGACAGGAGGCGAGATGCTGCCCGAGACGATGACCGCGATGCGCCCGGCGCTGCACCGCTACTGCGCGCGGATGCTGGGATCGGCGTTCGACGGCGAGGACGTGGTGCAGGAAGCGCTGGCCAAGGCGAACGCGGCGCTGGCGGGCGGTGCGGTGGTGGACGAGCCCGAGCGCTGGCTGTTCCGCATCGCGCACAATGCTGCGCTCGACGCGATCCGCAAGCGGCGGCGCGAGGCGTACGAGGCGCTGGACGAGGATATCCCCGGCGGCGCGCCCGCCGAGACGCGCGCGGCGGCGACCGCGGCGCTCTCGACCTTCCTCGCGCTGCCGCCGGGGCAACGCGCGGCAGTGGTGCTGGCGGACGTGCTCGGCCATTCGGGCGAGGAGGTCGCGGACATTCTCGACACGACGCTGGCGGCGGTGAAGGCGGCGCTGCATCGCGGCCGGGCGCGATTGCGCGACATGGCCGAGACGCCGGTGCGGCTCGATCCCGCCGAACGCGCGCGGCTGGAGGACTATGCGGCGCGGTTCAACGCGCATGACTGGGATGCGCTGCGGGCGCTGCTCGCCGAGGATGTGAAGCTCGACCTGGTGGCCCGGACGCGGCTGGCCGGAGCGGGGAATGTCGGCATCTATTTCACCCGCTACAGCGAGAATCCGGTGTGGCGGCTCGAGGCGGGGGCGGCCGAGGGGCGGCCCGTGCTGCTGGCGCGGCCCCGCGCGGGCGGCGCGCCGGTCTTCGTCGTGCTGCTCGACTGGCGGGACGGGGCGATCGCGGCGATCCGCGACTTCCACTACGCCCCCTATGTGATGGACGGGCTGGCGCTGGGCTGAGGTTTGCGGCTCAGCCCGATGGCAGCCGCGCGCCGATATATTCCGCGGCGTTCGCGGCATGGGGATGGCCGCGATTGCACAATATGACGACGGTGTAGCCCGATCGCGGATACGCGGCGAAGTCCGCGCTCACGCCCGGCGCGCTGCCGGCATGTCCGTAGCAGGTCTCGCCGTTGCGCGCCGTGATCCCGAGCCCCAGCGACCATTGCCGGGCGCCGGCGGCGACCTTTGCCGTCGTCATCATCGCGCGATGCTCCGCGTCGAGCAGTGCGCCGCGGCCGAACGCCTGGGCGAAGCGATGCAGGTCGTCGATCGTCGAATAGCCGCCGCCGGCTGGCAGGCCGACATAATAGGGGAGCGGCTTCAATCCGCTCCGCTGTGCGCCGACAAGGGGTACGGCCGTGTCGGCGGCGGATGCGACGGGCGAGGTCGCCGTCATGCCGGCGGCGGCGAAGACTTGCTGCGCCAGATACGCATCCCAGCTCTGGCCCGAGACCTGCTCCACGATCGCGCCCAGCAGGATGAAGCCGAAATTGCTGTAGCCCCAGCGCGAGCCGGGCGGGAACAGGGATTCGCGCTTGCCGAACAGCCGGATGAAATCCGACGGGGTGCGAAGTTCGGACGCGTGGCGCTCATAGTCCGGGCCGAAGAAATCGCCGGTCCCGCCGGTATGGCTGAGCAGCTGTTCCACCGTGACCGCGCGCGCGAGTGGCGTGTCCGGATAGTCCGGCAGGCGCATCGCGATCGTGTCGGCCAGGTGCAGGCGGCCGGCCTGCACGAGCTGCAGCACGGCGACCGCGGTGAACATCTTGCCCATCGATCCGATGCAGAAGCGCGTATCGAGCGCCGCCGCCTTGCCGGCGACATCCCGCGCGCCATAGGCCTCGCGCAACAAAGGCTGGCCGTTCCTGGCGACGAATATCGTTCCCGAAAAGCGCCCTGCCAGAGCCTCGGCGCGCAGTTTTCCGCGGAGCGCGTCCAGCGCCTCCTGCTCGGTCACGCGCGGGATCGCGAAGCCGGCGGGCGCGGGCGCACCGGTGAAGGACAGGTCGTCGATGCCCTTGTCGCCGATCGACAGCACGACCTTCGAGAAGCGGTCCCAATGGCGATCGCGGACCCATGCCGTGATCTCGGCGGGGCCGGTCCGTTCGCTGCGCAGGAGATCGAAGCCGCCCGACGCCTCCTGCACGCCCAGATCCTCGTCGAGATAGGGGAGCAGACCGGGAAGGTTGGCTTTCACAAAGTCCGGATAGGCCGAAGCGCCCGGATCGTTGAAGGCGGCGAGCCAATGCTCCAGCCATTCGCCGGGCGTGCGTGGCCGGGTGGCAGCGCGCAAGGGGCGGGGGAGGCAGGCAAGCGCCAGCCCTCCGCTCAGGATACCGCGTCTCGACAGGGTCATGCTTTGGGTCTTCGCAAATTATCGTTGCCCTATTTTATGTAGGTGCCTACATATTCGTCAACACAGTTTGGGAAAGCCGATGGAAGATTATCCTGCCGAGATGGGCAGCGCAGCGCTGGGCGCCCGCCTGCGGCGGCTGAGCGCGGCGATCGATGCCGATGCCGCGCGGGTATATGCCGCCCAGGGCATCCGCTTCGAGCAGCGCTGGTTCGGTGTCCTGAACCAGCTGGCGCTCGGCGGACCGATGGGCGTGCAGGACCTGGCCAATGTGCTGGGGATCACGCACGTGTCGGTCAGCCAGACGCGGGCATCGCTCGAAAAGGCGGGCCTCGTCACCTCGCGGGCGGATCCCGAGGATAGCCGGCGGCGGATATTGGCGCTGTCGCCGTCCGGGCAGGCGATGGTCGAGCGGCTGCGCCCGCTATGGGACGTGTTCGACGAAGCCGCGCGGCAGCTCGATGCGGAGGCGGGGGAGATCGTCGCGGCGCTGGCGCGGCTCGAACAGGCGCTTGCCCGGAAATCGCTCCATGCGCGGATCACCGAGATCGCGGATGGGCAGTGACCAGACCTAACGCCCGTCGTCGCTCCAATGCGGCGGGTCGCTGGGCAGCTTGATCACGCCGTATGTCGCGCCCACCGCGTGGAGATCGCGATTGGCGTCGCCGGTGCGCGGCGCCTCGAGCTTGCGGGTCTTGCCGACCTTTTCCTTGATCTTGAGCGTGCCGGACCACGAGATCGTCATGTCGATCGCGCGGCCCTCGATATGGCGCGAGGTGAGCGAGGGCTCATAGGCGATCTGGAAGAGATCGGCCATTTCCTGCGCGCCCGTCCGTGACCTGGCGAGGTCGCCATGATCCCATCGGATCCTGAGGCCGGGCACGGCCGGGACCTTGGCGGGGGCGACCGAGCCGTTCGCGACGCACCAGCTATAGTGCATCAGATGCGCGCGGATGGCGTTGCGGCGCGTGGCCGAGATGGCGACGCTGGCGCCGGCGTCCTGCATCGCCTTGAGGAAGGCGGTGACGTTGCCGCGGAACGGCTGGATGAGGTCGGCGACCGCGGCGCTGTTGGGATATTTCGCCTGGTTGGCGTTCCACCACACGGCGCCGGAGAGGAGGGGCGGGATGCCCGTGCCGGCGGCGAGCGCGGTCCAGGTCTTGCCGCCGGGCGTGATGAGGCCATCGGGTTTGGGCATGGCCAGCGCCTTGCCCTGATAGGCGGTGATCGCCGCGATCGTCAGGCTGCCGCAGCTGCCGCTGGTGGGAAGCTGCGGCTGGCCGGCGGCGCCGAGCCAGGCATTGAGCAGATGCTGGACGACGAGCACGTCGGCGAGATCATTGACTCCGCCTTTTCCCACCGATGCGCCGATGCCCATGGCCCGATCTCCAGAATGCCCGGCGCGACCGTGTCGGGCGAAATCCTATATCGCAAGGGGGTCGCGACTAGACCGCGACCGGGGGAGCGACGGTGACGATGCGATCGAGCATCGGCTGCAGCCGGGCGCGCTCGGCCGAGGCTTCCGCGTCGAGCCAGTCGCGCAGCTGCCGGATCTTGGCGCTGTGCTGGCGGGCGACGGGCCAGGCGAGCCAGAAGGCGCGGCCGTCGCTCGCGACGAGATCGTCGATGCGGACGAGACGCCCGGCGTCGATTTCGCGGGCGAAGAGGATCGGCGAGCCGATCGTGACGCCGTGCCCGGCAGCCGCCGCGGCGGCGTCGAGATACTCGTCGGCGAGGTGGATGCCGAACTGGTCGGGGGACGGCAGGTGCGGGTCGCCGCGCGCGGCGAACCAGAGCCGCCACCAGTCCTGGCGGCCGAGCAAAGGCAGGTCGGTGAGGCTCTTCGCGGCACGCTCGGCCAGCTCAGGCGCGCAGAGCGGGGTGAAGCAGCTCGGGAAGAGCAGGACGGTGCGCAGGCCCGGCCAGCGGCCATGGCCGTTGCGGATCGCGGCGTCGAAGCTGCCGCCTATGAGATCGCGCGCGTCGGGGGACAGGTCGATGTCGAGCTGGATGCGGGGATGGCGGGTGCGGAAGTCGCCCAGCCGGGGGGTGAGCCAGCTCGTGCCGAAGGTCGGCAGGGCGGTGATCGACAGGCGGGTCTCGTCGAGCTCCACGGCGCGCGCGAAGCTGGCGCGGAGCGCGGCGAAGGCCTGGCTCGCCTCCGCCGCGACGATCCGACCGGCCGGGGTGAGCTCGACGCGGTGAGGGTGGCGGTGGAACAGCGCGACACCGGTCTGCCGCTCGAGCTGGCGGACATGATAGCTGACCGAGGCTGCGGTGGTGCCGAGCTCGCGCGCGGCGCTGGCGAAGCTGCCGGTGCGCGCCGCGGCCTCGAACGCGCGGATCGCGGGCAGAGAGGGCAGGGGCGCAGGATCGAGCATAAGGCTGGCTTAGCCTCTAGCGCGCTTTCCGCCGTCCTCAAAATGCGCGGGGCCCGTCACCATTGGTGCGACAATGGAGGGAGAGGCCGGATGCTCGGAAACATTCTAGGCGTGGTGCTGCTGCTGGCGGGGGCGCCGGTTCCGGCTGTGACGGCTCCAACTGGCGCGGTCGCTGTCAACGAACAGCACGACGGTGCGCACGACTTCGATTTCCTGATCGGCGACTGGAAGGCGCATGTCCGCCGGCTACCCGACCGACTGGTCGGCTCGAACGTCTGGGTCGAATATGACGGCATCTCGAACCACAAGAAGCTGCTCGACAGCAATGCGAACTTCGAGGAGTTCGAGGTGCGCGGCGCCGCGGGGCATCTGAAGGGCCAGACGCTGCGCCTCTACAATCCGGAATCGCGGCAATGGTCGATCTATCTGGTCGATCTCGACAAGGGCACGCTGGGCCTGCCGCCGGTGGTGGGCGGCTTCACCGGCAATCGCGGCGAATTCTACGACCAGGAGGTCTGGAAGGGGCGTGCGATCCTGGTGCGCTATATGTGGCTCAACATCTCGCCCAAGGCAGCGCGGATGGAGCAGGCCTTTTCCGACGATGGCGGCAAGACCTGGGAGGTGAACTGGATCTGCGAATTGCGCCGGTGATCCTTCGAGCTCGTCATCCCCGCTTTCGCGGGGATGACGGAAAATGGACTCAGCCGAAGACGCGCGCGAAGATCGTGTCGACCTGACGGTAGTGATAGCCGAGATCGAACTTGTCCTCGAGCTCTTGCGCCGAGAGCGCAGCGGTGACTTCGGGATCGGCCTTGAGCAGCTCGAGCAGCGAGAGCTGGCCGTCCGATTCCCAGACCTTCATCGCGTTGCGCTGGACGAGGCGATAGCTGTCCTCGCGGCTGACGCCGGCCTGGGTGAGCGCGAGCAGTACGCGCTGCGAATGGACGAGGCCGCCCATGCGATCGAGATTCTTCTGCATCCGCTCGGGATAGACGAGCAGCTTGTCCATCACGCCGGTGAGACGTGCCAGGGCGAAATCGAGGGTGATCGTCGCATCGGGGCCGATGTAACGCTCGACCGAGGAGTGCGAGATGTCGCGCTCGTGCCAGAGGGCGACATTCTCCATCGCGGGGGTCACGGCGCTGCGGACCATGCGAGCGAGGCCGGTGAGGTTCTCGGTGAGCACCGGATTGCGCTTGTGCGGCATCGCCGACGAGCCCTTCTGGCCGGGCGAGAAATATTCCTCGGCTTCCAGGACCTCGGTGCGCTGGAGGTGGCGGACCTCGACCGCGAGACGCTCGATCGACGAGGCGATCACGCCGAGGGTCGCGAAGAACATCGCGTGGCGGTCGCGCGGGATGACCTGGGTCGAGACCGGTTCGATCGCGAGGCCGAGCTTTTCGGCGACATGCGCTTCGACGCGCGGATCGATATTGGCGAAGGTGCCGACCGCGCCCGAGATCGCGCAGGTGGCGATGTCGGCGCGCGCGGCGACCAGGCGCTCGCGGTTCCGTTTGAACTCGGCATAGGCCTCGGCCATCTTGAGGCCGAAGGTGACCGGCTCGGCATGGATGCCGTGGCTGCGGCCGATCGTCGGGGTGAGCTTGTGCTCATAGGCGCGGCGCTTGAGCACTTCGAGCAGCGCGTCGAGATCGGCGAGCAAAATGTCCGAGGCGCGGGCGAGCTGGACCGCGAGGCAGGTGTCGAGCACGTCCGAGCTGGTCATGCCCTGGTGCATGAAGCGCGCCTCGTCGCCGACATTCTCGGCCACCCAGGTGAGGAAGGCGATGACGTCGTGCTTGGTCACGGCCTCGATCGCGTCGATCGCGGCGACGTCGATCGCCGGGTTGGTCGCCCACCAGTCCCACAGCGCCTTGGCGGCGGCCTTGGGTACCACGCCGAGTTCGGCCAGCGCCTCGGTGGCGTGCGCCTCGATCTCGAACCAGATGCGGAAGCGCGTCTCGGGCGACCAGATCGCGGTCATCTCGGGGCGCGAATAACGGGGAACCATTGCAAGCCTTTCACCGGGGGATGGCGCGCCGATAGCAAGCGCGAGCGGGCGCGACTAGACTCGCCAGCGGAAGCGGCCGGTGATCGGCCAGTCGAGCAGGGCATCCTCCTCGCGGGCACCGCCGCCGATATTGTGGAGGATCATCGGCGCGCGGGCGCCGGGCAGGTCCGAGACCAGCCCGATATGCGTGCCGGTGCCGGCGACCAGCGAGGTGAAGATGTCGCCCGGCTGCCAGCCCTTGCCGTCCTGCGGGACCGGCAGCGCGGCGCCCTGGCGCGCGAGGAAGCGGGCGAGATTGGGCACGCGGCGGTGATCGATGCTCGGGTCCGGGCGGACCAGGCCCCATTTGCGCGGATAGGCGGCGAAGGCCTTGCGCATATCGGCATTGACCAAGGCTTGGAGATCGACGCCGAACGCATCGCGATAGGCGCGGATCACCACATCGGTGCACACGCCCTTCTCGCGCGGGACATCGCCGTTGGGGAAGGGGAGGCGGCTATAGGCGGGGTCGTACCGCAGGGTGACGCCGACCTGAGTGCGGGCCGCTGCGATCAGTTCGCCTGCGCGGCCGACGGGCTTCGTGCGCGACCGGGCAGCGGCGGGCGGCGCCGGTGCCGCGCCGCAGCCGGCGAGCCCGGCGGCAATCCCCAGCATCAACGCCCGCCGATCGATCATCCCAGCCTCCATGCGGTTTCGGTGACTATGCACCGGCGCGTTGCCGAAGCGCCACACGGCAAACGAAATGCGATGAGATGCCAGATGTCGGGGGTGAATTGAGGCTGTAGCGGATGAAATCCGGAACAAGATACCCAGATAGGTAGTTGATAACCGTGAACAAGCAGGGATTTAATGCTCCGCCGTAGAAATACAGCCGGAGTAAACCATAGGAGATTGATGAAATGTTGAAATCTATCCTTCTAGCTACTTCGGTTCTTATTGCTGCTCCCGCCTTTGCGCAGGACAAGCCGACGACAGATACTGCTCAGACTGCGCCGCAGGCGGCTACGCCGGACCAGACCGCACCGGCGCCGGCCGATCCGGCAACCACGGCCCAGACGACTCCGCAGTCGACCCCGGCGCCCGCTACCGAGACCGCGCAGCCGACTCCGTCGCAGCCCGCGGCCCAGGCTTCGGCCGAGCCAGCGGCACAGCCCGCCGCAACCCAGGACCAGGTCGCCCAGGCGGTAAGTCGCGACTTCGGCAATTACGACAAGGATTCGAACGGCACGCTGAGCCAGACCGAGTTCGGCAGCTGGATCAGCACGCTGCGCAAGGCGGCCGAACCGACCTTCCAGCCGGGCAGCCCGGACGCCAATACCTGGGTCGGTCAGGCCTTTGCCGCCACCGACGTCGACAAGAACAAGACCGTCGACAAGGCCGAATTGACGACCTTCCTGACGCCCAAGGCGTCGTAACAAATCCCTCTGCGCCACTACGCACGGCGCAACTCCCGACGCCCGCCGGCCCTCCCTCCGGCGGGCGTTTGGCTGTCCGGTCAGAAAACCGCGCGGATCGCGTAGGCGATAGCCGCCAGCGCCAGCACGCTGGCGATCCAGATCCCGATGAACCAGGCCCATTGCTTCGCCATCAGATCAGCCCCTGCGCGCGCAGGCTGGTATGGCCGTCGGTGCCGAGGATGATGTGCTCATGGACGGTGATGCCGAGGCGCTTGCCGGCTTCGGCGACCGCGCGGGTGATCTCGATATCGGCGCGGCTGGGCGAGGGATCGCCCGATGGGTGGTTGTGGACGAGGATGATCGCGGCGGACCCGAGATCGATCGCGCGGCGGATCACCTCGCGGACATAGAGCGCGGCCTCGTCGACAGAGCCCTCGGACATCAGCTCGTCGCGGATCAGCATGTTGCGGGCGTTGAGATGGAGCACGCGGACGCGCTCGATCGCGTGGTGCGCCATGTCGGCGCGCAGATAGTCGAGCAGCGCCTGCCAGTTGGCGAGGACGGGGCGCTCGGCGACCTGGGCGCGGAGCAGGCGGAGCGCAGCGGCGTGCGCGGTCTTGAGCGCGGCGGCGCTGGTCTCGCCCATGCCGGGGACGCGGGCGAGCGCCTCGGCATCCGCGGTGAGCAGGCCGGCGATGCCGCCGAATTCGGTGAGCAGCGCCTTGGCCAGCGGCTTGGTGTCGCGGCGCGGTATGGCGAGCGCGAGGAGATACTCGACCAGCTCATGATCGAGCAACGCATCCGGCCCGCCTTCGAACAGGCGCTGGCGCAGGCGCGCACGGTGTCCGCTGTTGTCGGGCTGGGTGGACATGGAGGCCTAATGTGGCGCTCTCGGAGGCGCAAAGCGAGCCCCGAAAAAAGATAGCGCTAACAAAGGGAAATGAATTGAGAACGTTCTTGAGAACGCTCTCAATCTATGCTTATACGCACAATATGGAGCGATAGACTCCGGGTCAGGGGTGGTTGGAAGGGCCGGTTTTCGTGCGCTGAAGCGCCGTGCCGATTCTGTTTGCGATCGACTGGACAGCGTTGTCAGAGCCGATCGTTCCCCTGAGCTACGAACTGGTGCTTCGGCACGACGGCGCGCGAGCGCTGTGCAGGGAGACGCAGGGGAGTGGATTTTCGTTTGAATCGCGTGGCCTGGCCGCTGGCCTTCGTCGCATGCGTGGCGGCGATAGGCGTGCAGGCGCGCGAGCCGGTTCCCCTTGCCCCTGATCCCCAGGTTGCCGCGCCGGCGTCGCAGCCCTGGAAGGACGCGTCGCTTCCCGTGTCGGCGCGCGCGGAACTGCTGCTCGGCGCGATGACGCCCGACGAAAAGCTGACGCTGGTCTATGGCTTCTTCCCGCCGCTCGCCAAGGGCGAGGGCATTCCTGCCGACATGATCCCCTCGGCCGGGCAGGTGCCCGCGATCCCGCGGCTGGGCATTCCGGCGCTGCGCGAATCCGATGCCAGCCTGGGCGTCGCCAACCAGGTCGAGCAGCGCAAGGGCGATGTCGCCACCGCGCTGCCCTCGGGGCTGGCGCTGGCCGCGAGCTTCGACCCCGAGCTTGCCTATGCGACCGGGGCGATGATCGGCGGCGAGGCGCGGGCCAAGACCTTCAACGTGCTGCTGTCGGGCGGGGTCAACCTGACACGCGATCCCTGGGGCGGGCGCAACTTCGAATATCTGGGCGAGGATCCGCTGCTCGCGGGCACGATGGCGGGGGAATCGATCCGCGGCGTCCAGTCGAACCGCATCGTGTCGACGATCAAGCATTTCGCGCTCAATGCGCAGGAGACCGGGCGCTTCGTGATGGATGCGCGGATCGGCGAGGCGGCGCTCCGGGAAAGCGACCTGCTTGCCTTCCAGATCGCGATCGAGCGCGGCCAGCCGGGTTCGGTGATGTGCGCGTACAACAGCGTCAATGGCGATTTCGCCTGCGAGAATGGCTTACTGATCAACACCGTGCTGAAGGGCGACTGGGGCTATCGCGGCTGGGTGATGTCCGACTGGGGCGCGGTGCACTCCACGGTGAAGGCGGCGCGGAACGGGCTCGACCAGCAATCGGGCGGGGAGCTCGATACGCATCCCTTCTACCGCGAGGACCTGCGCAAGGCGTTCGAGAGCGGGGCGCTGCCGATGGCGCGGCTCGACGACATGGCGCGCCGCGTGCTGCACGGCATGTTCGCGGCCGGGGTGATGGACGCGCCGGTGGTCACCACCGCGCAGCCGATCGACTATGCCAAGAATGCCGAGGTGGCGCAGCGCGCGGCGGAGGCCGGGATCGTGCTGCTCAGGAACGAGCGGCAGGTGCTGCCGCTGGCCAAATCGGCCAAGCGGATCGTCGTGATCGGCGGCCATGCCGATGTCGGCGTGCTCTCGGGCGGCGGATCGAGCCAGGTCCGGTCGGTGGGTGGCGCGCCGGTGGAGATCCCGCTGAAAGACGGGCCGGCGGCGTCGTTCGTGCGCAAGACCTGGCACGCCTCCTCGCCGCTCGCCGCGATTCGCGCGCTGGCGCCAAAGGCCAAGGTCGAGTTCGTCGACGGGAGCGATCCGGTTGCGGCCGCCGCTGCCGCGAAGGGGGCCGACATGGCGATCGTCTTCGCGACGCAGTGGACGACCGAAGCCGAGGATGTCGAGACGATCGCGCTGCCGAACGGACAGGACGCGCTGATCGATGCGGTGGCGGCTGCCAATCCGAAGACCGTAGTGGTGCTGAACACGGGCGGGCCGGTGCTGATGCCGTGGCTTGCCAAAGTGCCGGCGGTGGTCGCCGCATGGTATTCCGGGCAGCGCGGCGGCGAGGCGATCGCGCGCGTGCTCTTCGGGGAGGTGAATCCCTCGGGTCGCCTGCCGATCACCTTCCCGAAGAGCGTCGACCAGGCGCCCCGCGCTGCGGTGCCGGGCTTTGACCAGGTTCGGGCGAGCCCGGATCGCGGGACGGATGCGCGGGCGATCAGGCCGTTCACGGTCGACTATAAGGAAGGCTCTGACGTGGGCTACCGCTGGTATGCGCGGCAGGGCCAGGCACCCTTGTTCCCGTTCGGATACGGGCTTTCCTACACCAGCTTCGGATATTCGAATCTCAAGGTCGAGGGCGGCACCGCGCTCAAGGTCAGCTTCGACGTGACCAATCGCGGCAAGCGCGCGGGCAGCGACGTGCCGCAGCTTTACGTGACGCCCGCCATCGGCACGCGGCCGCTGCGGCTGGCCGGCTTCGAGCGCGTGACGCTCAAGCCCGGCGAGACCCGCCGCGTCTCCATCACCGCCGAGCCGCGCATCGTCGCGGACTATGACCTCGCCCAGCCCGGCTTCCGGGTCGCGGGCGGAACCTATCGGATTTCAGTCTCGCGCGACGCCGCCCAGCCGGTGCTCACGGGACAGACAGAGCTGCAGGAACGCCGACTGGCGCCCTGAAGGACGAGACGCGGGGACATGCGTCGCACGGGTATAATGGGAGGAAGCACATGAGGGGTATTTCAAGCGTGATTGCCGGCCTGCTGGCGACGACCTGTCTGGTCGTGCCGGCATGGGCGCAGGACACGTCACCGGCACCGGATCAGGTCGCGGCGGACGACGGCCAGGAGATCGTCGTCACCGGCATCCGCGCGTCGCAGGCCAAGTCGATCGACATCAAGCGCGACAGCACCTCGATCGTCGACGCGATCTCGGCGGAAGACATCGGCAAGCTGCCCGACGTCACCATCGTCGACGCGCTGCAGCGCATCTCAGGCGTGCAGATCCAGCGCAGCGCGGGCGAGGGTTCGACCGTCAACATCCGCGGCCTGCCGCAGGTGATCACCCTGCTCAACGGCGAGCAATATCTGAGCGCCGGCAACCTGGGCACCGCGCAGCCGAACCTCAACGACATTCCGGCGCAGCTGATGAACGCCGTGGTCGTCTACAAGTCGCAGGACCTGCGCAACGCGCTGTCGGGCATCTCGGGCACGATCGACCTGCGCACGCGGCGTCCGTTCGATCTCGAGCGCGGCTTCGTCATCTCGGCGCAGGGGGAATATTCGCGAGGCGAGCAGACCAAGCACAACGACTATCTGTTCAGCGGGCTGGTGAGCTGGCGCAACGATACCGTCGGCGTGATGGTGGGCGCGACCAAGAGCCGGGCGGTGCTGGGCAACAGCTATTCCGGCATCGGCGGCGGCGTGTTCGGCAACAATGACTGGGGCGGCGCGGGCGCCAACTGGATCAGCCCGCACGGCTATGAATTCTTCAACCGCGAGGTCGAGCGCGACCGCTTCGGCATCAACGGCGCCGTCCAGCTCAAGATCGACGAGGACTGGACGCTGACCGGCGAGGTGTTCCACACCGAACTGGTCGAGCATAACCGCGCGTCCGGCATCAACATCTCGAATCGCTGGAACGGCCTGGGCTGGACCAATCCGACCGAGAGCACGCCTTCGGGCCAGACCGGCGGCAACGGCCAGCCCTGGCTCGACGTGACGCAGTATGATCTCGACGTGTGGTGGTTCAACTCGTTCTCGGTCAACCGCACCGCGCACGAGCATTCGACAAACTACAACCTGCAGATGGACTACGACAACAAGGAGAACTTCAAGTTCACCGCGCGTGCGCTGCGATCGAACGCCAAGCTGCGCAGCATGAACGGCCAGGTGCAGGGCGATCTGAGCAACTGGCAATATGGACCGGACCGCGCCTTCACGCTGTTCCGTAATCCCGCCGACCGCACGCGCGGGCCCTTCTTCCCGGCGAACATCGCGTCGCAATATCCGGCGTCGCAATATTCGAACAACGTCGTCGGATCGAATGGCGGACGCTACATCAACCCGAACCCGCTGGGCTATGGCGAGGATCCGCTCCTCCATCTCGACCTGCGCGGCAAGAATCCGGTGATCAGCGGCTTCGACCGCGCGATCTCGGGCGGGCTCGGCGCGGGCAAGTCGCTCAAGGACTATATGGCCAATCTCGACAGCTATGCTGTCGCGGCCTTCTCGTCCGAAGGCGACCAGGAGAACACGTCGGACCTGGGCGTCTTCCGTGCCGATGGCAGCTACGAGTTCGAGGGCAACGGGCTGTTCGGCCTGCTCACCCGCGTCGATGCGGGCGTGCGGCGCTCGGATCGCTCGACCCAGATCCGCAACTTCCACCTCTTCTCGAACTTCTACGCCGGCAACGGCGCGAGCGAGGCTGATGGCTGCCTGGCGCAGTGGAAGGCGATCGACGTCGTGATGGACGCGGCGCAATGCTCGGCCGGCGAAATGGTGCCGAACGCTGCGTTCGACCCGAGCCAGCCGGTGAGCGCGACCAATCCGCAGACGGTGTTCCAGGGCTATACGGTCAACCGGCCGACCAAGCTCAATGCCTATAACAACGTCAAATTCCAGACCAACTGGGGTGGCGTGGTGAACGGCATGCCCGGGCTGTGGGTGGTCGATCCCAAGGACTTCGACGATGTGAAGGCGTTCCAGGAGAAGGTGTTCGGTCCGTCGACCGAGGTCACCATCCCGGGCAACACCTATGACGTCGACCTGATCGAGGAGAGCGCGTACCTGAACACCGCCTTCGCCACCGGCGGGTTCAAGGCGAATCTGGGCCTGAAGATCATCAACACCAAGCTCACGGTGAAGCAGAACCTGACCGGCGCCACCCGCGCCTATGGTGACACCAACCTGGATATCGGCGACGTGGTCTCGCGCCGCTCCTATCTCGACTGGCTGCCGACGGTGACCTTGTCGTACGACATCACGCCGAACCTTCGGGCGCGCGCGGCCTTCGCCAAGACCATGATCCCGCTGGATCTCGGCAATTATGGCGGCGGCCTGACGATCTCGACGGCGGACTCACCCTGCTCCGGCACGCCGGGGCCGACGGACGCGCCCTGCGGCGTGCGCCAGGTGACCGGCGCGAGCTCGAGCGGCAACCCGAACCTGAACCCGTGGCGCTCCAACAACTACGATCTGAGCCTGGAATATTATATGGGCCGGGCGACCTTGTTCAACGTCGGCCTGTTCAAGCTCGACATCAACAGCTTCGTCCAGAACCGGACGACGCCGTGCGCCGGGCGCTTCCCGGACGGCGACGGCGTGATCCGGCGCTGCGTGCCGATCACCCAGCCCGAACAGGGCACGGGCGGCTCGCTGCAGGGCGCGGAAGTGGGAGCGAAGATTGCGTTCAGCGATTTCCTCTCCGACGGCTTCTTCCGCAACTTCGGTATCGACGCGAACTACACCTATTCGGACAGCAAGCAGAACAACCGGGCGCTGGACGGCAGCCGCTTCCCGTTCCCGGACAATTCGAAGAGCCAGGTCAACGTGGTCGGCTGGTACCAGGACGACCACCTGCAGCTTCGCGTGGCGTACAATTACCGCACGCCGCGCCTGTCTTCGACCTTTGGCGGGATCGCGATCTTCCAGGATACCGCCCAGTATGTGGACGCGAACCTCACCTACAACATCAACGAGAACTTCGCATTCTACGTGAACGGATCGAACGTGTTCGGTGAGCGCGAGCGCTACTATTTCCAGTTCGACGACGATTCGAAGCAGTACCATTCGCAGAACCGCTTCGAGCCGCGTTATTCGGCGGGCGTGCGGGTCCGCTTCTAACGAGCCAACCCTCCTGGGCCGGCGGTCTCACCCGAGGCTGTCGGCCCAATTTTTCTTTGGGAACCTTCGGCGCTCCATGTTTCGCTTGCGGCGCCGGATTTGAGCAGATCAGATATCGATATGGCGGACGGCGGCACGGCAGGGGCGATCGAGCGGGTGGTGATCGTCGGCGGAGGTACCGCCGGCTGGATGGCTGCGGCGGCGTTGAGCGCCTATCTGCGCGGCACGGGTGTTTCCATCACCCTGATCGAGAGTTCCGAGATCGGGACGATCGGCGTGGGCGAGGCGACGATACCCACGATCCGTCGCTTTTATGCGCAATTGGGCATGACCGATGCGCAGGTGATGCAGGCCTGCCAGGCCACCGCCAAGCTGGGCATCCGCTTCCTCGGCTGGGGCGGCGAGGGCAGCGACTTCATCCATCCCTTCGGGCTGTTCGGGCAGGCGCAGCGGGGAATCGACTTCCACCAGTACTGGCTGAAGGCGCGCGCCGCGGGGCTGGACGCGCCGCTCGACCGCTTCTCGCTGGGCGCGATGCTGGCGCGCGAGGGGCATGCATCGATCCCGGTGCCCAATCCGCCCTCGCAGCTGTCGGTGTTCGACTGGGCGCTGCATTTCGATGCGGCGCTGTTCGCAGGCCATATGCGCGGCTTTGCCGAGCGGATGGGCGTGCGGCGGATCGACGCGAAGATCGTCGACGTGGCGCTGCGCGGCGAGGACGGCTTCATCGAAAGCGTGACGCTGGACAGCGGCGTGGCGGTGGCCGGCGACCTGTTCGTCGACTGCTCGGGGTTCCGCGGGCTGCTGATCGGCGAGGCGCTGGGGGTGGGCTATCGCGACTGGTCGCACTGGCTGCTGTGCGACGGCGCCTTTGCCGTCCAGAGCGAGCTGGCGGGCGATCCGCCCTCCTGCACCACCGTCTCCGCGCGGAGCGCCGGCTGGCAGTGGCGCATTCCGCTGCGCACCCGCGAGGGCAATGGCCTGGTCTTTTCCAGCCGCTTCCAGAGCGACGACGCGGCGCGTGACGAGCTGATGGCCCATGTCCCGGGCAGGCCGGTGATGGAGCCGCGACGGCTGCGCTTCACGCCGGGGCGGCGCGAGGCGGCCTGGGCGAAGAACTGCGTGGCGCTGGGGCTTGCCTCGGGGTTCCTCGAGCCGCTGGAATCGACCAGCATCGCGCTGATCGAGACGGGGATAGAGCGGCTCAAGCAGCTCTTCCCGACCCGGGCCTTCGATCCGGCGGTGATCGCCGAATATAACGAACAGAGCGCGGAGGAGATGGAGCGGGTCCGCGACTTCATCCTCATCCATTACCGCCTCAACCGGCGCCAGGGCCCGTTCTGGCAGGCATGCCGCGACATGGCGCTGCCCGAGACGCTCGACGCCAAGATCGCGCTATGGCGTGCGCGCGGCGCATTCCTTCGCTATCGGTGGGAGATGTTCTCCCCCGCGTCCTGGCTGGCAATCTATGGCGGCTTCGAGGAATTGCCCGGCACGATCGATCCGGGCCTGGCGGCGGTGGATGGCGGCGAGCTGGTGACGGTGCTGGAGAAGATGCGCGGATCGATCCGCGAGACGGTGGCGGACACGCCGAGCCATGCGGAGTTTCTCGCGATGATCGACGATGCGGCGAAGATGCCGGCGGGAGCGCGGGCATGAACGCGCCCGATGCCCTGCGGAAGGTCTGCATCGTCGGCGGCGGTACCGCGGGCTGGATCGCCGCGGCGCTGATGGCGCATCATTTCAAGGGCAAATTGTTCGAGATCGAGCTGGTCGAGAGCGACGATATCGGCACGATCGGGGTGGGCGAGAGCACGATCCCGCCGTTCCTCGAGCTGATCGCCAAGCTCGACATCAACGAGCAGGAATTCATCAAGTCGGTCCAGGCGAGCTTCAAGCTCGGCATCGAGTTCAAGGACTGGCACCGCAAGGGCGAAAGCTATTTCCACCCCTTCGGCGAGATCGGCGCGCGGATCGAGCTGAGCGAATTCTACCAATGCTGGCTGAAGGCGCGGATGGCGGGCCAGGCGGGCGAGCTGCAGGACTATGCCCCGGCCAGCGTGATGGCGCGCGAGGGGCGGTTCATGCTGCCGTTCAAGGCGCAGAGCACGCCGATCGCGGCCTCTTCCTACGCGCTCCATGTCGACGCCAAGCGCGTCGCGCAATATCTGCGCGGCCATGCCGAGGCGCGCGGGGTCAAGCGGACCGAGGGGATCGTTGCCGATGTCGGCCTGGACGATCGCGGGTTCGTCGAGCGGCTGGTGCTCAAGGACGGGCGCGAGGTCAGCGCCGACTTCTTCATCGACTGTTCGGGCTTCCGCGCGCTGCTGAGCGAGAAGGCGCTGGGCGTCGGCTATGAGGACTGGTCCGAGTGGCTGTTCTGCGACCGGGCGATCGCCGCGCAGACCGAGAATGTCGGGCCGCCGCGCCCCTATACGCTCGCGCATGCGCAGGATGCGGGCTGGCGCTGGCGGATCCCGCTGCAGCACCGCACCGGCAACGGCCATGTCTTCTGCAGCGACTATATGACCGACCAGGAGGCGACCGACAGCCTGCTCGCCCAGGTGGAGGGCAAGGTGGTCGCCGGGCCGATGGTGGTGCCGTTCAAGACCGGGGTGCGCCAGCAGATCTGGCACAAGAATGTCCTCGCGATCGGGCTGTCCTCGGGCTTTATCGAGCCGCTCGAATCGACCGCGATCCACTTGATCTACCGCGGCATGGACTTCTTCTTCCGCTTCCTGCCCGACCGGAACTGCGATCCGCGGCTGGCGGCGGAATATAACCGGCGGATGACCGCAGACTATGCCGAGATCCGCGACTTCATCGTGCTGCACTATTGCGCGACCCAGCGCGACGACACGCCCTTCTGGCGGCGCTGCCGCGACATGGCGCTGCCCGACAGCCTGAACGAACGGATCGAGCTGTTCCGCGTCAACGGGACGCTGAGGGAAGGGCTGGACGAGCTGTTCCGCAGCGCGAGCTGGTTCTCGGTGCTGGAGGGGATGGGCGTGCATCCGGATGGCTATCATCCGCTGGTCGACCGGATCGACGAAGCCAAATTGTTCCCGGCGATGGATCGTGCGCGCGGGCAACTGGTCGATGTCGTGCGGCAGCTGCCGACCCACCAGGCATTCATCGACGCGCATTGCCGCGCCGAGGCGGTCGACCTCGCGCGGCCGGCGGTGCCTGAAATGGTGGGCCGCTGATGCAGCGCAAGCGGGCGATCACGATCAAGGACGTCGCGGCCGAGGCCGGTGTCTCGTTCCAGACCGTGTCACGGGTGATCAACAAGGGGCCGAACGTCACCCCGGGCATGCACCAGCGCGTGACCGCGGCGATCGAGAAGCTGGGCTATGTCCCGAGCCTGGCGGCGCGGCGGCTGGGCGGATCGCGCTCCTACCTGATCCTGGCGTTCAACGACGAGCGGCCGACACTGGAGGGCTGGCAGTCGCGGCGCGGCAACGACTGGGTCGACCAGATGCTGTACGGCGGCATGCTCAAATGCGCCGAGCATGGCTATCGCATGCTGTTCGAGCTGGTCGATTCGCATTCGGACCAGCTCGAGAGCCAGGTGCAGGCGGCGCTTTCGGCGCTGCACCCCGACGGCGTGATCCTGACCCCGCCGCACAGCGAGAACGACACGATCACCCAGCTGCTCCAGCGCAATGGGCTGACCTTCGCGCGGCTGGGATCGCGGCGGCCGGGCGACGGCTTCGCGGTCTATATGGACGACGAGGCGGCGGCGCGCCGCGCGACCGAGCATCTGCTCGACCTGGGGCATACGCGCATCGCGTACGTCCAGGGGCATCCCGAATATGCGATGAGCCCAGACCGGCTGCGCGGCTTCCGCGAGGCGATCGAGGCGCGCGGCGTCGCGGTGGACGATCGCTATCTCCAGCCCGGCGACTTCACCTATGAGGCGGGGCAGGCGGCGATGATCGCGCTGTCGAAGCTCGATCCGCCGCCTACCGCGGTGTTGGCGAGCAGCGACGAGATGGCGCTCGGCGTGCTCCATACTGCCGGCAAGCTGGGGCTGAACGTTCCGGATGACCTCTCGGTGGTCAGTTTCGACGATACGCCGACGGTGCGCATGGCGGTGCCCGCGCTGACCGCGATCCGCCAGCCGATCGCGGCGATGACCGCCAAGGCTGCCGAGCTGCTGATAACCGCCAAGGCGACCGGCGTGCAGCCCGATCACGGCCATTGCCTGCCCTTCGATTTCGTCGCCCGGGAGTCGACTGCGCGCCCGCGTTGACGCGGGAGCTGCCCCGGGCGATGCTCCCACCTTCGATGCGCTTCTCCTCGCCCAGCCGCGGCTTCGTGCTGCTTTATGCGCTGGCATATGCGGGGATGTTCGTCAGCTTCATGCCGTTCATCATGGTGCTGCTGCCGCTCAAGGTGACGGCGGTGGGCGGCGACAATGCGGTCGCGCTGCTGAGCGCGGGCGCGCTGGGCGGGGCGGCGGTGGCGAGCGTCGCCAACATCCTGTTCGGCGCGCTGAGCGACCGCAGCTACCGGCGGAGCGGATCGCGGCGGGGCTGGATCCTGGGGGGGCTGGGCGTGCTCGCGCTCGGCTATGCGGCGCTCCACTTCAGCACGAGCTCGGCGACCCTGCTAGCGGCGGTGGCGGTGATCCAGGTCGGCATCAACATGAGCTTCGCGCCGCTGACCACGATCATGGCGGACGAGGTGCCCGACGCGCAGAAGGGCGTCGTCGCCGGGCTGCTGGGCGTGGCGCATCCGATCGGGGCCTTCTCGGCGGTGATCGTCACCGCGCCAGGACTGGGCGGCGACGGCATTCGCTATGCGCTGCTCTGCCTGTTGTTCATCGGGATGATCGCGCCGTTCGCCGCGCTGATGCGCGAGGCCGCGCCGCTGCCGCCACCCCCGCCCGAGCCGCTCCAGGAACGCCGTCGCCGCGACTTCGCGCTGGCCTGGACCTCGCGCATGCTGCTCCAGGTCGCGGGCAACGGCATCGCCACCTATGGCTTCTTCTATTTCCTGTGGGTGCTCGACCGCGAGGATCTGAGCAAGGGCAGCGTCGAGGCCAACCCGATCGTCGCGACGATGACGGTGTCGACCCTGGTCGCGGTCGTGATGACGCTCGTCGCCGGCCGGCTTTCCGACCGGGTGATGCGGCGCAAGCCCTTCCTCGCCGCGGCGGCCTGCATGATGGCGGGAGGGCTGGTGACGATGGCGTTCGCCCGCTCCTGGGGCGTGGCGGCGTTCGGCCATGCCGCGGCGCTTTCGGGCCTGTCGGTGTTCCTGGCGATGCACTCGGCACTGGCGATGCAGCTCCTGCCCTCGCCCGAGCATCGCGGGCGCGACCTGGGCATCCTCAACTTGACCAACACGCTGCCGGCGATGGTCGCGCCGCTGCTGGCGCTGGCGCTGGCGCCCGAGAAGACGGGCTATACGGTTTGGCTGATCGCGCTCGCGCTGGGGACGCTGGCCGGCGGCGCGATCGCGCTCGCGGTGCGGACGCAGGACTAGGCCCGCTCGGCGGAGGCCCCTACCGTTGTCACCCCGGACCTGTTCCGGGTCCCACGCTGCCGGACGCACCGATCATGAGGTACAATCGCTTCGCCCCGACGCCCGGTGGGCCCTGGAACAGGTCCGGGGTGACGAAGTATTTGAAGTCGCTCAGCGCGCCGGGGCGCCGCGCAGCGCGTCGTCCATGAAGGTCGCCAGCGTCTCCAGCCGATAGGGCTTGAGCAGTACCGGACGGCCGCCCGTGCCCGAGCGCGCGATCTCGCCGCTGAAGCCGGTGGTGAGGACGATCGGCAGGCTCGGATAGCGTTCGGTGAGCTTCTCGGCGAGCTCGAGCCCGCTCATCTCCGGCATGACGACATCGGTGAGCACGACGTCGAAGCGCCGCGCCTCGGCGATGTCGAGCGCCTCTGCACCCGAGCGGGCGCGGGTGACCTGATGGCCCATCTCGCGCAGCAGCGCCTCGGCGAATTCGCCGACTTCCTCATTGTCCTCGACCAGCAGCACCGCGCCCGTGCGGCCCTCGCCCGATGGTGCGATCATATCGGTCGCGATGACCGGCTCGCGCTGGCTGCAGGGCAGGAGGATGGTCACGCGCGTGCCCTGTCCGGGCTGGCTCTGGATGTGCAGGTCGCCGCCCGACTGGGTCGCGAAGCCATAGACCTGGCTGAGGCCGAGGCCGGTGCCCTTGCCGGCGTCCTTGGTGGTGAAGAAGGGTTCCATCGCGCGCTCGATCGTCTCGGCATCCATGCCGGTGCCGCTGTCCGTGACGCAGACCGCCACCATCGGGCCTTCGTCGGTGTCGGTGATCGCGGTGCCGATGCGGAGCGTGCCGCCCTCCGGCATCGCGTCGCGGCCGTTGACGGCGATGTTGAGCACCGCGGAAACCAGTTGCGCGCGATCGGCCTCGACGGTGCAGGCGCTGTCGGAAAGATCGGTCTCGATCGCGACGCGCTCGCCCAGCGCGCGGTCGAGCAGCTCGGTCATGCCGCGGATCATCGCGTTGACGTCGATCACTTCGGGGCGGAGCGGCTGGCGGCGGGCAAAGGCGAGGAGCTGGCCGGTCAGCGCCGCGGCGCGCGAGCCGGCCTGGACGATCGCATCGGCAAAGCGTCGGCGGCGGTCCTCGGGGAGGTTGGGCCGGGTCAGCATGTCGGCCGAGCCCTGGATCACGGTCAGCAGATTATTGAAGTCGTGGGCGATGCCGCCGGTGAGCTGGCCGAGCGCCTGCATCTTCTGCGCCTGGCGGAGCTGGTCCTCCGCCTTGGCGCGCTCGGCGATCTGATGGGTGAGCTCGGCATTGGTTTCGGCGAGCGCGGTGGCGCGCGCCTCGAGCTCGCGATTGGCGCGGCTGAGGGCCGCCTGCGCCATGCCGAGCACCGCGGCGGCGAGCGCGGCCATCGTCACGAGCAATGCGATCAGCAGGTAGCGGCGCAGGCGCGTGGCGAGCGGCTGCGGATCGGCGGCGATATAGGCGGTGCCGATCTGCTGGCCGGATCGCATCACCGGCACCGCGGCGACGGTCGCCTCGCTGCTCTGCTTCGGTGCCTCGGCGAGGCGCGCGGGCACGATGCCGCCGCCGCGACCATAGCCAGCGATCAGCACGCCGCCGCGATCATAGATGGCGACCAGCCGGAACTGGCGATTGACCTGGAGCGCATCGACCGACTCGCGGGCCGCGGCGGCGTCGCCGAAATCGAGCGCCGCGACGACGCTCGCGCCCAGGATCTCGGCCTGGGCGCGGATCTCCTGGCGCTTCTGCGCGATATAGCTCGATTCGCCCTGGGCGATGACGGCGATGCCGCCGACCAGCAGCAGCGCGACCAGCACTGCCGCGATGGCAAGCGGGAAGTGGCGCCAGCGGCCGGTGATACGATCCAGCGGCGTCATTGCCCGGCCTGCCTGACATCGACGGCGAGCGCGAGCAATCGCGAGCTGATCGTGATGCCGCGGTCGGACGCCGCCGCCTGATCGATATGGAAACGCACCCGTCCTCCATCGATGACAAAATGGATCATCCCGCGCGGCGCACCCCAGCGGGCATCGGTGATCGTCAGCGTCGGCTGGCGTCGCAGCGCCGTGAGCATCTGCGCCGTCTGCTGCTCGGGGCCGGCCAGGAATGCGAGATGGCAGCCGGCCACGGCAGGCACCTCGGTATTGGGAAAACGGCGGACCGCGACGGCATGGCCGTCGATCGTCTCGCTTGCCGCGGCCTGATCGATCAGCGCGCCGAACGGATCCCGACCGATCACGCAGAGATAATAAGGCTGGCCCTCCGCCGGCTGCGCCGCCGCCGGCAGCTCGATATAGCGCGCGAACTTGGGCAGGAAAGCCGCCTTGACCGCGTCCTCGCTGGCCTGGGCATGCGCGCCCTCGGTGGCGAGCACCAGGGCCGCCGCTGCCGCGCAGATCGCGAGCCTGAGGGCGCGTCGCGGCATCAGAAGCGCAGCCGCGACCCGGCGTAGATCGTGCGCGGGATACGCTGGGCGCGCTGAAGGTCGTTGCTCTCCAGATGGCTGTCGTGGAGCAGATTCTCGCCGGCGAGATAGAGTTCGACGCGCTTGCTGACGTCCCAGCCGACCCGGGCATCGGCTTCGGCATAGCCCTGGATATCGGGGCTCTCGAGCCCGTCGACCGCGCGCAGCCCCAGGTCGAACCGCACGCCCTGCGGCAGGGTGACCTGCGAGCGGAGCGACACTTGATAGTCCGGATCGTGGCCGAGCGACGCGCCGGCGCTGAAATCGACGGCGCCGGGACGAACGTCGAATTCCTTCTTGAGCCAGGACGCGCCCGCGCTCAGCCGCCACCAGGGTGCAATCTGCTGCGTTGCCCAGGCCTCGACGCCATAGGTGTGGCCGCGCAGATCGTTGGCGATCTGGAGCGGGAAGGGGTTTCCGATCAGCGTTATGGAGCGGAGGTCGCGATAGATGTTGTAGTAGGTCGAGAGCGACAGTGTCGTCGACGATGTCGGCTGGCCGCGATAGCCGGCCTCGAACGCGGTCAGCTTCTCCGAGGTGAAATCGGGCGCGGTGGCGAGCAGGCCCGGCGCCATCAGGTCGCGATCGATCCGCGAGGGCGTGCGCACCGCGCGCGACACGGCGGCCCATAGGGTCGCCCGGTTGCTTGGCTGCCAGGCGATCCGCAGATTGGGCAGCACCTGGACCCCGGAGAAGGTCGAACCCTCCAGCTTGATCCCTGCGATCACCGAGAGCCGGCGGGAGACGGCGAAGCGATCCTGGACGAAGCCGTTGCCGACCCAGAGCCGCGCGCGTTGGGGATCGAGCTGGAAGATGTTGAGATTGTTGACGAACTTATCGCGCGTCGTGCGCACGCCGCCGCCCGCCACCAGATTGTGCGGGCCGGTCTTGAGATTATATTGCGCCTCGACGTCCACGGTTTCGAGCCGATCGACCGTCAGCTGCTCGCGCCGCTGGAAATAGTCGTAATAGGCCTGGACCTGGAACGAGCTGCCGGGGGTGAGCTCGTGCTGCCAGCGCGTGAGCAGATTCTGGCCGCGATCGCCGTCGCCGGGCGCCAGGAAGCGATCGCTGCCGAAGATGTCGCCCTGAAGGGTGAGCTTATCGGCTTCGTGGTGCGCATCGGCGCGGAAGCCCGCCTGCCAGCCGCGTATGCCGTCATCGACTGCGGGACCGGCGCTCGCGTTCGGCATGTCCTCGCGATCATACCAATTGGCGTAGACCCGCATCGCCGCGCTGTCGCCGAGCGTGAAGCCGTAGCGCGCGCCGGCGGTGCGGTCCCGGTCGCCGGCGGTGCCGCGCACGAGCAGGCCCTGCGCGTCGAATGCGTCCTTGCTCGAGATGTTGATCACGCCGTTGACGGCATTGGGGCCGTAGAGTGTGCCCCCGGGGCCGCTGATCACTTCGACCTGATCGATATCCTCGAGCAGTGGTGCGTGGAGATCCCAGAACACACCGGAATGGATCGTCGAATAGACGCTGCGCCCATCGATCAGGACGAGCAGCTTGTTGGCGCTTTCATAGCCGTTGAAGCCGCGCGCGGTGATCGCATACTGGCTGGCGTTGACGCGCTCGACCTGCAGATTGGGCGCCTCGCGCAGCACTTCGGGCAGCGACAGCGCCGCCGACCGCGCGATATCGTCGCTGGTGATCACGTAGAGTGCGGTGGGCACGCCGCTTAGCGGCTCTTCGTGCTTCGAGGCGGAGCGCACCGGGATCTGCGCCAGTTCCTCGATCGACAGGTTCGACAGATCCTGCGGCCCCTGATCGGAGGCAGCCGCGGCACAGGGCGTCAGCAGGAGCGGAAGTACCCACCAGTGGCTCGGCATGGTCCTCCGATACTCGCCCGTTGCCTCGCGGCGCGACGGCTTTGTTGTTCGTCTAGCGCTTCGGGTCAAGCGCCTAACTTGCAAAGGAAATCCCGCAACGGCCGCGCAAGGATCGGGGTGGCGGCGGTTCCGCGTGCAGAACGTCAATCCCGGAGCGGATCGTGTCCCCAATTCATTAACGAGTAGCGCCAGCGCGAGCCCGGGATGCGATATTCCTCATGCGGACCCTGCGCCAGATGACGGCGGACAAAGCCGATGACCTTGCGCATATGCGCATAGTCACCGCCGTCGAGATCGGCCTTGTTCGTACGCAGGATCTCGACGATGCGCCGACCCGAGGCGTGGCCGACGCTCTCGCCGCCGTCGCGCTTGAAGCCAACCTTGCGGCTTTCTTCGGTTTCCAGCCACGCCGCGATTTCCGCGGGAGTCATGTTTATCGTCTCGTGAAATTGCTTAAGAAGCACTTCATGATCAAGTGGCATGTTAATTACGCTCCTACAGTTAAGTGCACTTTGGTGCATAAATGACATGGTTGACGGTCTGTCGATCCACATCGGATCATTCGTCGGGCGTAATATTTATCCACAGGTTATATTATGCACATACCGCCGCGAGTCTCATGTATTCAGGCGGCCTGTCCAAGAGTTTCATTGCCAACCGCTCCGTATGCTCATCTGATGGATGGGCGCGATTGCTTGCGCGTGCTTGCGATCTGTCGTCGGCATTTGCGAGCGGTCGGACGGGCATTTCAGAGATGAGAGGCAATCATGACTGTCTACACGATCCAGAACCAATGGGGCGGCAACTCGGCTCCATGGCATGAGGGCGGTGTCTTCAATATCGGCAATCGCGACGAGCAGTTGCCTATCGCTCTGAAGATCAATTCGGGCGATGGCGGCAAGACCTTTACCGGCATGATGACCTATTCGGGCGAAGGGCCGATCGGCGTCCGCGCGACGCTGGTGACGACCAACTGCTACGAGGTCCAGAACCAATGGGGTGGCGACAATGCACCATGGCACGATGCCGGGCTGTTCCTGCTGGGCGCCCGCACCGGGCAGAATGCAGTCGCGTTCGATCTCAACTCCACCGACGGCGGCCAGACGCTGGGCGGCACGATGACCTATGCCGGTGAAGGGCCGATCGGTGTGAAAGGCGCGCTTTCCGACGGCACGGCCTTCGACGCGACGAACCAATGGGGTGGCACCAGCGCACCCTGGCACCAGGGCGGGCAATGGGTGCTCGGCTGCCGGCCCAACCAGTCGATTGTCGCGCTCGACGTCACCAGCCCGGATCAGGGCCGGACGCTGTTCGGGACGATGACCTATTTCGGCGAAGGCCCGATCGGCTTCAAGGCGACGCAGATCATGGCCGACACCTATAGCGTGCTCAACCAATGGGGCGGCGACAATGCGCCCTGGCATCCGGGCGGGACCTGGGTGATCGGCTGCCGCGGCACGCAGGGCGTCGTCGCGGTCGACATCAACAACGCTGCCGGGAAGGCCCTTTCCGGCACGATGACCTATGCGGGCGAGGGGCCGATCGGTCTCAATCTCGAACTGAGCGTTGCCGAGGCACTTGCCCCCGTTTGACCTCGGCTGGGCCGGCTGGGTGCTCTTTCCCGCTCAGCCGGCCCGTTGCCCAGCCAGCGCTGCGGCATAGGTGTCGCCGATCGGCGGCAGGATCGCCCGGGCGAGCAGACAGATGCCGAGGATCAGCAGCACTCCCGCCAACGCCGCCTGGGTGCGCTTTCGCGGTAGCGGCGTGCCGACAAGCAACAGACCGGCGAGTCCCGTCGCGAGCATCGCCCAGAGATGATAGCGGATGTCCGACGCGATGCTGACGAGCAGGAAGCCGAGCTCGGTCGCCACCGCGGAGAGCGCGAGCGTGTTGGCGAGCTGATGGCGCGGTCCGGCACCGGGCCTGGCGAGGGCGAGTGTGGCGAGCGCGCCGGCGAGCCAGAGCATCGGCGATCCGAACGGTCCCCGGGCCAGCCAGCCGGCAAGCTTCTGAAAGAGTCCGATCCGCCGCGACGGCGAGGCGAGCCCGAACTTGTTCGGCTCCGACGTCGCTTGCGGCTCCGCGAAGGGCATGTACCAGGGCACCCAGAGGCGCATGGTCATGTTCCAGTGCGCGAGCCGATGCGTGGCATAGGCGACAGGATGGTGCAGCACCGCGCCGGCCCAGGCGACGAACAGCAGGCGGCCGGGTGCGGTCTCGTCGAGCCCGTCGGCGACGAAGTCGCAATGATCGGAATCGGCGAGCGGGTCCCAGAGCAGCGGCGTGATGCACCGGCGTTTCTCCGCCTCGCGCCAGGTCTGGGCGGGAAGGACGGGCACGGCTTCGGGGCCTGCATTACGGGCGATTCCGGCGAGATCGTAGATCGGCAGCGCGCGCTCGATCCCGCTGGAGGTTGCGCCGAGCAGCCGGTGGTTGACCGTCGGGCCGAGCGCCACCACCAGCACGAACCCCAGCAGGACGGCGGCGGCGCGCGGCACCGGTCGATACCAGCGTGTGCCGCCGAGCAGCCCGATTGCGAGCGGGACGGTGGCGAACATCGCGTTGAAGCGCAGCAGCGTGGCGTAGACGAGCAGCAACGCGACGCCCACCGCGGCCCCATAGGGCAGGCGGCGGCCGTCGAGCCGCCACCATGCGGCGATCCCGGTTGCGGCGAGCAGCGCGGCGGCCATCTGTCCGTCCTTGAGGACTGCGACTTCCCAGCCGGCAAAGGGCGGCCATAGCCCGAGCGCCAGCGCTGCCATCGCCGCGATGCGCGCGCCGCTGCGGGCCAATGCCGCCGCGAACAGCCCGAGCCCGGTCCAGTAGAGCAGGATCTGCAGCGCGAACATCGGTGCCTGGCCCGCCCAGCCGTGATGGAGCAGCGCCCAGAGCCGCGCCATGGCCGGCGGGTGCCAGTCGTCATAGGCGCCGCTCAGCACCTGGGCATATTGCGCGACGCTGTCGTACATCGCGACGCCGGGCCAGAAGAACGCCAGGGTCGCGGCGCAGAGCAGGGCTGATGCCGCGCCGGTGCGCCAGACCAGCCGCGCGGGCTCGGCCGGCGCCGGCTCAGCGATGGATCACCCGATCTTGCGGCCGAAGCTCGGGCGTTGCGAGGTGCCGTCCTGCTGCGGGGAAAGCGGAGCGAAGGAGGCGGGCGGGTCCTGCACCCCCGCCTGCTTGCGCGCCAGATAGCGGGCGAGCGCGGCATCGGCGTCGAAGGAGGATTCCTCCTGCGGGGTGGGCGTGTCCGGGCGGCCCGCGTCGGCCTTGGGGCCGCGCGGGGTGACGACCAGCCGGATCAGCTTGAAGACGAGCGGGATGCAGAAGAGCAGCCCGACAACACCCAGCCCGATCACCGTGGGCCCAAGGCCTTCCATCACCGGGCT
>CBIHNZ010000047.1:0-34328 GCA_966211615.1 uncultured Sphingomonas sp. | reverse complement strand
CATGTGCTCTATCCAGCTGAGCTACGGGCGCGCGCTTTTGCCCCCCTAGCGTGGATTGCCTGAGCAGGAAACCGGCATCATAACCCCGCCATGAGCGAGGGAACGGGTACTCCGGCGCATGTCGCCGCGCGCGACGTGGCGGGTGGGCATTTCCGCTATTACGACTTCGTGATGGCCGCGTTCGTGGTCATCCTGGTGCTGTCCAATGTCGTGGGCGCGGCCAAGCTGGCGGCGGTCGACCTGTTCGGTCGGCAGTTCATTTTCGGGGCCGGCATCCTGTTCTTCCCGGTGAGCTATGTGATCGGGGACATTCTGACCGAAGTGTACGGCTATGGACGGGCGCGACGCTGCATCTGGGCCGGCTTCGGCGCATTGGCCTTCCTGGCGCTGATGACGATGGTGGTCGTCGCGCTGCCGCCCGCTCCGGATTGGGGCGGCCAGGCCGCCTATGAATCGGTATTCGGCAAGCTCGGGACGCAGACGCTGCGCATCGTCGGCGCCTCGATGCTGGCCTTTTGGGCGGGCGAGTTCGTCAACAGTTTCGTGCTTGCGCGGTTGAAACTCCTCACGCGCGGGCGCCTGCTCTGGACGCGGACCATCGGATCGACCGTGTTCGGCCAGGCGGTCGACAGCCTGATCTTCTATCCGATCGCATTCTACGGCGTCTGGACCCATGATCAGTTGCTGATCGTGATGTTCACGCAATGGGCGCTCAAGGTGGGCTGGGAGGTGATCCTCACGCCCTTCACCTATATCGTCGTCGGCTTCCTCAAGCGGCGCGAGGGAATCGACGTGTATGACGAAGGCACCGACTTCACGCCCTTTGCGACGCGGGTGTGACGCATCTCTCATCCCTATAGATAGTTGCACCGCGTTGCTGATGGGTTGAGGTTGCGCCCCGGCGGACCGCCCGTCATGCGGCGGCGGCGCCTCTCGCTTCAGGAGACAGGCAATGGCTTCAGTGCTCGACCGCGCGACCGCGACCGAAACCTTCGAGAATGACGGGCTGCAGATATTCCTCCGCTCGTGGCAGCCGGCAGAGACGCCGACCGCGGTGGTGGCGATCTGTCACGGCTTCAATTCGCATAGCGGCCAATATGCCTGGGTCGCCGAGCAGTTCGTGGCGCAGGGCTATGCGGTCTATGCGGCCGACCTGCGCGGCCGGGGCGAGTCGGAGGGCGAGCGCTTCTATGTCGAGGATGTCGCGCGCTATGTGAGCGACCTGGGCAAGGCGATCGCGATCGCCAAGAGCCGCCATCCGGGGCTGCCGGTGTTCCTGCTCGGCCATAGCGCCGGCGGCGTCGTCTCCTGCACCTACGCGCTCGACAACCAGGCCGAGCTCAGCGGGTTCGTCTGCGAGGACTTCGCCTTCCAGATCCCGGCGCCCGGCTTCGTGCTGGCGGCGCTCAAGGGGCTCAGCCACATCGCGCCGCATCTGGGCGTGCTCAAGCTCAAGAACGAGGATTTCTCGCGCGACCCCGAAGCCGTCGCCCGGCTCAACGCCGATCCGCTGATCCATGACGAGACCCAGCCCGCGCTGACGGTCGCGGCGCTCGCCCGCGCCGACGAGCGGCTGCACGACAGCTTCGCGCAGATCACGATCCCGCTGCTCATCCTCCACGGCACCGGCGACAAGGCGACGATGTACCAGGGCAGCGAGTTCTTCCACCAGAATGCAAGCTCGAGCGACAAGACGCTGAAGCTCTATGACGGCCATTATCACGACCTGCTCAACGATATCGGCAAGGAAGACGTGATGGCGGACATCGCGGCCTGGGTGAAGGCGCGCATTTCCAGCTGAGATAGGCGCATACCGGCACTCGATGAACCGTTATGGTTCGTCGAGTGCTGGAGCCCGAGGCCGGAATCGAACCGGCTCGTCGCGGGGTTGCAATCCGCTGCGTTCCCATTTCGCCACTCGGGCATGCCATTCTGGTGGGGTAGCCGGTGGGAGTTGCACCCTACTAGCATCGGAATCACAAACCGACCGCGCACTGCATTGCGTTCGGCCACCACAAGAAAATGGCTGAAAATCTGGGCTTTATGAAAATATGGTCAGGGTGGCGGGACTTGAAGCCACAACCTCCCGGTCCCAAGCCGGGCGCTCTGACTCTCTTGAGCTACACCCTGTTAGACAGGCGCAGCTAAGCGGCCCGTCAATGTCGACAGGTGCCGGGTCGCGATCGCGCGGAGAGAATCGTCGCAGTCATGATGCGATGTATATTGCAGAGGTTGACGGGTGTGGCAAGCCCATTTGGATAAAAATCTGCTCGCCGCGCAGCGCGCCGTGTCGAGATGCTATCCGCCCTGCTTGTCGATCAGCGTGTAGACCTCGCGCACATGCTCGATCCGCAGGAACTGCGGCGTCGGGTCGAAGGCGGGAGACATGCCCGAGAAGCCGTTGCCTCTGAATATCGAATTGGCCGGGCCGAATCTTATGCTCCCCGACCCGTCCGAACGCTCGATCAGCTCGAGCGCGGGAAGCCGCTTGATGTCGAGCGACTTGATCGAGCGGAGCAGGAACTTCCGTTCGATCAGCACGCGCTTATTGGTCACGGCATAGGTAATGTGCCGCCGGGCCAGGGCATCGAGCAGGAACCGCCCTATCGTGATGTAGAAACCCATGATCAGGAAGGGCAGGGCGAACAGATTGTAATCGAGCGGCCGGTTCGTCGACCAGCTTGTCAGGATCGAGGTGAAGGCGAGTCCGGACCATAGCAGGCTGAACGGGATGATGAAGATGTCGGAAGCCTGGAACAGGAACAGCCCCTGCCAGGGTTCGCCCGTCCACAGCAGCTTCTCGTCGGCGAACAATCGGCTGTCGAGCATCGCGCGTCCCCCCGATTGCTGGGCCGAATGCCCGTTCAGCTTACCGCTTCGAGCAGTCCCTCGAACAGCTTGCGGCCGTCGGTGCCGCCATGCGCGGCTTCGATGCGGCGCTCGGGATGGGGCATCATGCCGAGCACATTGCCCGCCTTGTTGAGCAGGCCGGCGATGTTGCGGGCCGATCCGTTGATGTCGTGCGCGTAGCGGAAGGCGACGCGGCCTTCGCCCTCGATCCGGTCGAGCGTCTCTTCGTCGGCGAAGAAATTGCCGTCATGATGCGCGACCGGCACGGTGATCTGCTCGCCCGCGCGATAGGCGCTGGTGAAGATCGACTGCGAATTGTCGACGGTCAGCGGCACGTTGCGGCAGACGAAGTTGAGCCCCGAATTGCGCATCAGCGCGCCGGGCAGCAGCCCGGTCTCGGTGAGCACCTGGAAGCCGTTGCAGATGCCGATCACCGGGGTGCCGCGATCGGCGGCCTCGACCACCGCCTTCACCACCGGTGAGCGGGCGGCGATGGCGCCGCAGCGCAGATAGTCGCCGTAGGAGAAGCCGCCGGGCAGCGCGATCAGGCCCAGGCCCTGGGGCAGCTCGCTCTCGCCGTGCCACACCATCGTCGGCTTGGTGCCGGTCACCGTTTCCAGCGCGACCGCGATGTCGCGATCGCAGTTGGAGCCCGGAAAGACGATGACTGCGGTCTTCATGCGCGTTCGACTCGGTAGTTTTCGATCACGGTGTTGGCGAGCAGCTTGCGGCACATCTCGTCGATCGCCGCGTCGCTGGTCGAGTCCGCGACGTCGAGCTCGAAGATCTTGCCGGCGCGGACGTCGTCGACGCCCTCGAAGCCGAGGCCTCCCAAAGCGTGCTGGATGGCCTTGCCCTGGGGATCGAGCACGCCGTTCTTCAAGGTGACGATGATGCGGAGCTTCATGGCCGCCGCCTATGGCCCGCTCGTCCGAGTCCCGCAATCAGAAATGGCGTGCCCGACCGCGTCCGCGGTCAAAAATAGCGTGCAAGCGTGAAGCGGAAGCGCAGGCGCTGGTTGCTGTAGAAGGGCAGCGAGGAATCGTTGCGCGAATAGCTTGCGCTCACCTGGGGCGAGAATCCCCAGACGTTGATCTTGCGATTGCCCAGGGTCGCGCGCGCGGTGAAGCGCCAGTCGGCACGCGGATCCGCGGAGAAGAGCAGCATCGGTGCGTCGTATTTGGCGTAGCTGGCGCTGCCGCTCAGCCCCAGCGTGATGCCCTTGGGCAGCTCGCCGCCGAATCCGGCGATCACGCCGAACTCGGTGCTCGAATAGGGCGCGGCGTTCAGCCAGTCGCGGCGGCCGAACACGCCGCCCGAGACCACCAGGCTGCGCGACACCGCGCGCTCATAGGTGGCATAGGCGCTGCCCTGCCAGCCATTATAGCTGTCGTCGAACAGCGCCTCGGTATGGCGCATGTCGACCTGCACACCGACCTGTTCGCGGTTGCTCAGGCGCGACTGGAAGCCGGCCTTGCCGCCGACCTGGCGGCTGACCAGATGGCCGCCGTACCAGCGCTGCGCGCCCACGGCCTCCAGCGAGACGCTGCTGTCGTGCGACAGGCGCAGTTCTGCGCCCGAAGCCAACTGCGCCTGGAAATCGTCATAGTCGATGCCGGCATAGTTGCTGCCCGCGCTGTCGAGATCGACGAGCATCGCGACCTTGTCGCTCACCGGCAGGCGGAGCCCCGCCGAGATCGAGGCGGTCTGGCCGGTGCCCGAGCGCGCCTTGGCCTTGTCGTCGAGCGTCAGGGGCAGGGGGGTGTTGCCCCACAGCACGGTGACGGTGTCGACCGAGGTGGCGTTGTTGATGTTGCTGTCGGGCGCGAACCCGAAATCGAAGTCGAGCCGCCAGGCGCGCTTGGCGCGGATCACGTCGCGGACGGCGCGGATCGTGCGGGCGACGTCGTCGGGCAGATCGTCGGCCTGCTGGGCGATCTTGAACTGCTTGTCGGCGCTCTGCGGCTTGCCCAGCGCCAGCATCTCGCGGCCCAGCTCGAGCCGGACGCGGGTCTGCGAGGGATCGTCGGCGAGGATCGCGCGATAGAAGGCGGCGGCCTGGACATGGTCGCCCTTCGCCGCGGCGATCTGGCCGCTCAGGAAGCGCGATTCGAGCTTGAACTGCGGCATGCCGGACAGCGCCGCGACCAGCGGCTGCGCATCGTCGAAGCGCTTGGCCTGCATCAGCGTCTGGACTTCGCCGAAGAGCTGGTCGGGCGTCAGCCGCGCCTTGCACGTCTGCGCGACGCATTGGTCGAGCAGCGACTGGGCAGATGCGAGGCCGGGCGCCAGCAACGCCGCCGCAAGGGCGAGCGCCGAGGCGAGTCGGGTCATTTCTTGGCGCCCGTAAAGGCTCCCAGGATGTCGATGCGCTGATCGGGGGTGCCGCCGACGATGCGGAAGCCGGCGCCGACTTCTTCGCCGTTCGGGCCGAAGAAGGCGCCGTCCAGGCTCGATCCCGCGATGTTGATCGTGCCCAGGCCGGCGAAGCTCGCCGCGGTGAACTGGCCGGTGAAGCCGCCCTTGTTGACGATGTCGATCGTCGCCTTGCCGTCGGCGGAGAAGGCGGTGCCGGCGGCCAGCAAATAGGCGCCGGTGGTATAGGCGTCGAGCGGCGGCGCCAGCGCGGTGCCGTCGAGATGGGTGGTGACAACGCCGGTGGCGAAGTTCACGTCGGTCGTCGCCTTGCCCGACATCCACTGGAGATAGCTGGGCGCGACGGCGTCGACGTCGAGCAGCGGATTATAGACCACCGACGCGATCATATCGCCGGTGAAGCTGCCCGATCCGCTCGTCGGGACGGCGGCATTGGCGGTCCGTTCGCCGAACACGAAGGCGGCGCGATCGAAGCTGTAATTCTGGTGCAGCTCCTGCTGCGCGGTCGGATCGGCGGGCTGCACGAGCGCGGCCGAGATGTTGTTGCGGACGAACCCGGCATAGGTCACGTAGCGCGTCGTGGTGCCGTATTTGTTGGTCGTGCCGGGCTTCTGGTAGAAGAAGGTCTGGATCGACGAGGAGAAGCGGTCGTCGCCCACCACATAGGTCGACTGCGCGGCGCTGACCCCGTTGCCGTCATATTTGGTCTTCGGGTTCAGCACGTTGCCGCTGCTGCCGCCCGCCTCGAGATACTGGATGCCGTTGAGCGCGGTGGTGAAGTTCGGGACGCCCGCCTGAGGCTCGGTCGCGCCGCCGAAATTGGTGCGGTGCGCGGGATCCTGGAAGCGCGAGGCGGAGACGTTGACGATCCCCTTGGGGCGGTTGATGGTCAGCTCGAAGATCGCGTCGCGCGGATTGTAGGACAGGCTGATGCCGCTGTCGCGCACGGTGTTGGCGTCCCCGGCATAGAGCTGGCCGTGCTGGGTGCCGGCCGCCGCCGGACCGTTCACGTTCGACTGGGTGGAGTATTCGTAATGCTGGACCGCGCCCAGACCCTCATAGGTCTTGGGCTCGGTCGGGCTGACGAAGCTGTGCGTCGGCGTCGGCGTTCCGGCGGGCGGCGCGACGCTGCCCACGGTTTGCGGTGCCGTGTCGCCGCCACAGGCCGCGAGCGTTCCCGCGACGGAGAGCGCCAGGATGGTACGAATGGAACGCATCGATGAAATCCCCAGACCGGTTTCGGTCTCAGGACTACGCTTCCATGGTTAAGAAGCTGTTTAGATACGCCTTAAAATCGCGTCCGCCGGGACGTTCTACTTGCCCCGGCGCTTGCGGTGCGTCTCGAGATCGAGAACCGCCGAATCGTCACCCTCCGGGAACAGGCCCAGCCGGCGTGCGACTTCCTGATAGGCTTCGACCTCGCCGCCGAGATCGCGGCGGAAGCGGTCCTTGTCGAGCTTCTCGTTGGTGGCGATGTCCCACAGCCGGCAGCCATCGGGGCTGATCTCGTCCGCCAGGATGATGCGGGCATAGTCATTGTCCCAGATCCGGCCGAATTCGAGCTTGAAGTCGATCAGGCGGATGCCGATCCCGGCGAACAGGCCAGAGAGGAAATCGTTCACGCGGATGGCCATATCGGCCATGTCGTGCAGTTCTTCCTGCGTCGCCCACCCGAACGCCAGGATATGCTCGTCGGTGACCATCGGATCGCCGAGCGCATCGTCCTTGTAGTAATATTCGACGATCGTGCGCGGCAGCGGCGTACCTTCCTCGATCCCCAGCCGCTTCGACAGCGACCCGGCGACGACGTTGCGCACCACCACCTCGATCGGGACGATCTCGACCTGGCGGATGAGCTGCTCGCGCATGTTGAGGCGGCGGATGAAGTGAGTCGGGATGCCGATGCCCGCGAGCAGCGTGAAGACATGCTCGCTGATGCGGTTGTTCAGCACGCCCTTGCCGCTGATCGTGCCCTTCTTCTGAGCGTTGAAAGCGGTCGCGTCGTCCTTGAAATACTGGATCAACGTGCCGGGCTCGGGACCCTCGTACAGGATCTTGGCCTTGCCTTCGTAGATTTGGCGGCGGCGTGCCATGGCTAGCGATACCCCTGGAAAAGCGCTGCCCCGGCGGCGCGGAGGTCCGCGAGGCTGCCGGGGCTGATTGAAGGCTCGGGCCTATACCGGAAGGGGTGCACCGGTGCAATCACGCTTCGGCGGGCACGGCTTGCCGCCGCAACCGGGCCCGCAGGAACAGCGCGAGCGGTATGGCCAGAACCACCCAGGGCGCCAGAAAGATCGCGATCAGCAACAGGGTGCGGACGACGGCGATCACCGCGATGCCCGATTGCGCGACCGCATCGCCAAGCTGTCCCGCGAAGGTGCGCGGGGAGGGGGCGATAGCGGCCACGGGTACATAGTTGATCGTGAAATCCGAGAATGCGACTCGCCCGCGGAGCTCGCCCAGCCAGCCCTTGGCCTGGTCGAGTTCCTCCTGCGCCTGCGCGACGCTGCGCTCGGCCTCGACCAGCTCGCTCACGCGCCCCTGGCGGTTGCGCAGCATGTCGGTGAGCCGGGTCACGAGGATCTCGCGCTGGCGGATCCGCGCATCGGTATCGACCAGGTCCTTGGAGACGTCGTCCGCGGTCACGCTGGTGTCGGCGGCGCGCCCGCCCGCGGCCGCGGCGGCACGGTTCAGCTCGGCGGAGAAGGACTGGGCGATCGCGCTCGCCACGCGCAGCTTCAGATTGGCGTTGGCGTCGCCCTGTTCGTTGCTGTTCCGCTGCATCGAGACGAGCTGGCAGCGCGCAGGCCCCAGCCGGGCGCAGAGCGCGAGATGCGCCTGTTGCGCATCGGCGATCGCGGTGCCGGGCATGCGATAGCCGAGCACATAGGTGTAAGCGAGCTGGGGCACGTTGACGCTGATCGCGTGGGTGGCGGGCACGCCGTCGTCGCGGGATGCCATGGCATCTCCGGGAGGCGATGCGGCCACCGACGCGGACGAGATTTTCGCCGGTTCGGCAACGGCCATTTCGCGTAGCGCCACATCGCGGGTGGCCAGCATCGCGGCCGGTGGCGTCCTCAGCGGATTTTGTCCCGCGCTGAGCAGCATCAGGCAGGCGCTGATCGCGATGCCCCCTGCCAGCAGGCCGCAAATCAGAAGCGTGGCGCGCCGTTGCATTCCGTCCCTCCCCATTTTTTATAATGATATAACATCACATAAATCTGGATGTGACAAGGGCGGGCCGCGGCTTGGCGGGAGGTGGGTTTGGCTGGCGGTGCGGGCGGGTGGAGGACAAGGCGATCCGCCGGGAGCGGCGCTCTCCCGGCGGGGATCGTCTCAGTGGCGTGCGCTGCGCCAGGGCGCGGCATATTCGATCGCCTGGAGGCGCCGAAAGGCATAGGATGCCTTATCGATCCAGGTTGCGATCATGCCGCTCATCAACGTGTGGCTGTCGGCCCAGGCGGCGCTCTCGAAATCGCTCTGCATGTCGGGTCTCCTTGCTAGAGGCGATGTTTCATATGCTCGCCTGAAGCGCCGAAGGCCAACAAATCGGTGGACCTGAACCATAAGCCAGCCTTATATATTGCGGGATGCGCCGACTACCTCCTCTGCCCGCGATCCGGGTGTTCGAAGCTGCTGCCCGGCTGGGCAATTTCACCCGCGCCGCGGAGGAGCTGGGAATGACCCAGGCCGCGGTCAGCTATCAGATGAAGCTGCTCGAGGAGCGGCTGGGCGCGCCGCTGTTCCGCCGCGACGGGCGCCGGGTGGTGCTGACCGAGGCCGGCCTGCGCGCGGCACCGCAGGTCTCGCGCGCATTCGATGCGATCGACGCCGCCTTCGCCCATGTCCGGGCGGAGGAGGAGGGGTTGCTGGTCATCTCGACCTCGAACACCTTCGCCAATGCCTGGCTCGCCTGGCGGCTGGGCAGCTTCCAGATGGGGCATCCCGAGATGGCGGTGCGGCTCGATACCAGCGACGCGATGGTCGATCTGGAGAGCGGCGAGGTGGATTGCGCGATCCGCGCCGGCCGCGGCGACTGGCCCGGCGTGGCCGCCGACCTGCTGCTGTCGATCGATTTCACCCCGATGGTGAGCCCGGCCTTTCTCGACCGCCACGGCCCGCTCAGCCCGCGCGACCTGCTCGACCTGCCGCTGATCAGCCCGCACGATCCCTGGTGGACGGTCTGGCTGCGCGAGGCGGGGGTCGACGTCCCCGAAGGGCCGCCGCGCCCGGGCGTGCGGCTCGATTCGCAGGCGCATGAGGGTCATGCCGCGATCGCCGCGCAGGGCGTGGCGATGCTGACGCCCTTCTTCTGGCGCAACGACCTGGCCGAGAAGCGGCTGGTGCGGCCGTTCGAGCAGGTCTCGACGCGCGGCTATGCCTATTGGTTCGTGGTGCCCGAGGGGCGGCGCAACATTCCCAAGATCAAGCGATTCCGCGAATGGCTGATCGACGAAATCGGTCGCGAGCGCCCCTTGCCGGTGCTCGGCTAGGCGCCCATCTCCCCAACTGCGTGCCCCGCCCCGAGCGCGGCGCGGCACCGAGGGTGGAGATCGATCATGACGCCGATACGCATCCTGCTGCAAACCACGATCGAGCCGACGGCCGACGACTGGCATATCGGCCGCTTCTCGCTGCTGCGCGCGCATCTCGAGGGCATGCGCGGGGAGGACGGCGCGCCGTGCTTCGCGGTGACCGCGCGCGATCGAGGTGCGCCTGCCGGTGTCTCCGATCCGGTCCTGGCGGCGCTGGACCAGAGCGAGTTCGACGAACTCTGGCTGTTCGCGGTCGACACCGGCCACGGGCTGAACGACGCGGAGCGCGCGGCGATCGCCCGTTTCCGCGAGCGCGGCGGCGGGGTGCTCGTTGCGCGCGACCATATGGACCTGGGCTGCTCGGTCTGCGGCATCGAGCAGATCGGCGCCGCGCATCATTTCCATTCGCACAATCTGGATCCCGACCCCGCCCGGCATGCGATCGACGATCCGTTCACGACGACGATCCTGTGGCCCAACTTCCATTCGGGCGCGAACGGCGATTATCAGGAGATCGCCGCGGTGGGGGAGGTGCATCGCCTGCTCGACGATCCCGACGCGCCGGGGCGCGCGCTGCGCTTCCTCCCCGCACATCCGCATGAGGGCGATGTCTCGGCGCCCTCCGGCGATCCGAGCGCGCGCGTCATCGCGACGGGCAAGAGCAAGGTAACCGGCGCGGAGTTCGCGATCGCCGTGGCGTTCGAGCCGCAGCCGGGCGGCGTCGGACCGGCGCTGGCCGAATCGACCTTCCACCATTTCGCGGACTATAATTGGGACCCGGCGATGGGATCGCCCAGCTTCGTCAGCGAGGCGCCGGGGCGGAGCCTCGCGGACAATGCCGACGCGCGCCGATCCACCGCGCATTACGTCACCAATATCGCCCTGTGGCTGGCCGAGGAGGCGCGGTCGGACTCGCGGCGGCTCGACCGCAAGCTCGATCAGGCGCTCGAAATGAGCTTCCCGGCGAGCGATCCGAGCGCGGTGGACTGACCCGCGGCGCAGAGGATATTGCGGGTGCGAGTGGTGTCGGACCACCCGTGCATAATGGCCTTACCAATTCATTTGACACATTCCAGCAATCAGGCATTATTGGCCTGACACCGGTGCCAGCTCCACGAAGCCGGACCAAAAAGCCGGGTTGAAGGGGATGGAGTCATGATCAAGGCTGTTCTTTGTGCGGGCACGGCTGTCTGCACGATTCTCGCCGGTTTTCCGGCACTTGCACAAACCACCGACAGCAATGCGCAGCCTGCGCCGGCGCAAACCGATGATGCCAACCAGGCGCCGGAAGCCGAAGCGCCGTCGCCGAGCCAGGAAATCGTCGTCACCGGTTTCCGCCGCGCCTATGCCGACGCGCTCAACATCAAGCGCGAATCCGACCAGATCACCGATTCGATCTCCTCGGACGGCCTCGGCCGCTTCCCCGATCTCAACGTGGGCGAGGCGGTGCAGCGCATCCCCGGCGTGCAGATCAACCGCGAGGCGGATTCGCGCAACGCGACGATCTCGCTGCGCGGCCTGCCGGGCTCGTTCGCGCGCACCACGCTGAACGGCGGCGGCTTCGCCGACCCGATCCTGGGCAGCGCGACCAATACCTCGTCGACTCCGCTCGGCGCGTTCAATTCGGACATCTTCACCTCGATCACGGTGATCAAGTCGCCGTCCGCGGCAAACCTCGCCGGCGGGCTTTCGGGCAATGTCGACCTGCGCATCGCGCCCGCGCTCGGGCGCAAGGAGGGCGGCTGGGCCAAGGCGTCCTACGAATATAACGATCTCGGCGACCTGGGCAGCCCGGCCTTCTCGGCAGGGTACAACACACACATCACCGACGATTTCGCCGTGTTCGGCGTGGTCGCCTACAAGGACGAGAAGTTCCGCCGCGATTCGATCTCGGTGAACACCTGGGCCAACCGGCTCGGCGCGATCCAGGTCGGCAACCAGGCTGCCGCGGCTGCGAACCCGACCTATCAGGCGCTGATCACGCAATATCCGGGCGGGGTCTATTATCCGAGCCAGGTCCGCCAGTTCGTGCGGCTGAACAAGGGTCACCTGCTCACCGGCGCCGGCGGCTATGAATGGCAGGCGACCGACAAGATCAAGTTCGCCGCGACCGGCTTCTACACCGAGCGCAATCTCGATCAGGGCACCAACCACCTGCTCTATATCGACACGTCGCAGGGCAACAACACCAACACCGCGCTGGCGGCGACGTCGGCGGTGGCGCACTTCACCAGCCTCGGCACGCCCTATGTCGTGCAGACCTCGAGCGGGCCGCGCGCCTATATCAACCAGTTCTCGGCCGAGAATCTGCAGACCTATGACTCGATCCGCTCCGAGCCGGCCAAGCAGAAGACCTGGGCGATCAATCCCAGCTTCGAGTTCCAGGACGACGCCTGGCACCTGACAGTCCAGGGCACGATCTCGCGCGCGCAGGTGCTCGCCAACCAGATCGAGCTCGACGTGATCGAGAACCCCTATCGCAACCTGGGCGCGGCAGGGCTCAACGGCATCACCGCCTCGGTCTTCACCGGCGGTACCAGCCTGGCCGATGCGGTCTTCCTGCTCAACACGCCCAATGCCTCGCATATCCCGAACGGCGGCTATCCGCTGCCGTCGGCGGCGAGCCAGGCCACCCAGGCCGGCGCGCAGATGCCGGGCGCACCGGCGAACACCCAGGGCGACCGCTTCGGCGTGACCGGCACCAACGGCCAGTCCTGGAACGCGCTCGATGCGATCCAGCTCGATCTCGAGCACAAGTTCGAGGGGAGCTTCCTGTCGGGCTTCCAGATCGGGCTGCGCTACGAGCGCAACGAATATATCTCGACCGGCTCGCGCAACACCTCGCTCGGCGCCAATACCGGCGCGGTCACCCCGGCGATGTCGCTGGTGAATCCCTATGTCAGCGATTTCTTCGGCGGCAGGGCGGACGGCTACACCACCAACTGGCGCAGCCTCGACGTCAACCAGGTGATGAGCGCGATCACGCCGGTGAACACCGCGCCGCGCAGCACCGCCAATCCCAACGGCCTGCCCGGCCAGTTCGTCTATGGCGATCAATATGGCGTGTTCCTAACGCCCTATGGGCTGACCAACAATTATTGGGACCCGAACTACTGGAACAACAATTTCACCAACTCCAAGAAGATCATGTCGGCCTATGCCATGGCGAAGTTCGACGGGGATCTTTTCGGAATCCATGTCCGCGGCAATGCGGGCGTGCGCTATGAAAGCACGACCCAGTCGATCGACGCGCTGGATTGCCGCAATTGCGCCGCCGGGCTCTCGGTCCTCACCGGGCCGGTCAATCACGGCATGGCGCGTCGCGTCTACAAGAGCGACTACGACTATTGGCTGCCGTCGGCGATGTTCGCCGCGGACCTGGCCAAGAACCTCGTCCTGCGCGGCGCCTATTACAAAACCTATGTCCGCCCGCAGCCGCGCGACAATGTGCCGGCGACGTCGGTCCAGATCCCCGATCCCGCGGTGGCCGGCACCCCGACCTACAATGCGATCATCGGCGCCACCAACCTGGCGCCCTACACCTCGAACTCGTACGATCTGTCGCTCGAATGGTACAACCGCCCCGGCGGCGCATTCGCGATCGCGGTCTATCAGAAGGACATCAAGGGCTATATCGGCCCGATCACCGACCGCAGCATCCTGTGCCCGGCGGACGGACGGTTCAACGGCATCGACTTCGGTCTCGGGGCGCTGCGCGACGACGGCGTCAACTGCAACGTCGTGGGCAGCCCGGTCGGGGCCCGCGTGCAGGCGAGCGGCATCACCAACCAGCTGCCGATGCGCGTGCGCGGCGTCGAGGTCTCGGTGCAGCAGAACCTCGATTTCCTGCCGAGCTTCCTCAAATATCTCGGCGGCGCGGCCAACTATACCTATACCAAGATCGACGGGAAGGACACGGCGGGCAACGCGATCACCCTGCCGAGCGTCGCCAAGCACAACATCAACCTGATCGGCTATTACGAGACCAAGCTGTTCGGCTTCCGCGTGGTGTTCAACCATCGCGGCAAGTACGATCTGGCCGCGGGCAACAGCTTTGTCGGCGACGCGCGCACGGTGAAGGCGCGCAGCCAGCTCGACGCATCGGCCTCGCTCAACATCTTCAAGAACTTCTCGCTGTCGCTCGACGCGTTCAACCTCACCAACGCGACGCGGTCGGAATATGAGAACGACCCGATGCTGCCGCGCCGCATCGACTATGACGGGCGGACCTACACCGCCACGGTCCGGGCGAGCTTCTAGGTCTCTCCCTGATGCGGAGCGGCACCGGATTGTCGCTCCGCATCTTTTGTGGGCCGGCGGGGCCGTTTTACCAGGATGAACCCAATGAAGTTCGTGCTTCTCTGCTGTGCCGCCGCGCTGGTCTCCGCGGGTCCGGTCGTCCAGGATCACCACGCCATCCTGGGCCCGGGCTATGCGAAGGGCGCGGCCGGCGATCCCGTCGCCCGGCAGGTTCTCGCGCGGGCTGAGGCGGCGCTGGCGCGTCCGCCCGGCGCGATCCCGCGGCTCCACACCGAAGGCACGCTGCCCGGCAAGGGCATCCGCGACATCAGCCTCAAGGCCAAGGAGGACCAGCCGATCGTCCTCAACCTCGCGCTGGCGTGGCGGCTGACCGGCGACCGGCGTTTCCTCGACCAGGCCGGGCGCTATCTGGAGGCCTGGGCGGACATCTACCAGATGTCGTTCAATCCGATCGACGAGACCGGCTTCGACACGCTGATCCTCGCGACCGACCTGACCGAAGCCGATCTGCCGCCGGCGCTGCAGGCCAAGCTCGACGGGTTCTGGCGGAGGATGGCTGAGGGCTATCTCGATGCGATGCGCGGCAAGCCCAAGCATTTCTACACCAACTGGCAGAGCCACCGCGTCAAGCTGGCGGCGATGGCGGCGTTCCAGGTCGGCGATCCCGACCTGATCGCGCGGGCGCGCCAGGCGTTCGAGGCGCAGGTCGCCACCAACATCCTCGCCAACGGCTCGGTCTTCGATTTCCACGAGCGCGACGCGCTGCACTACGTCACCTATGACCTCGATCCGCTGCTGATGGCGGCGATCGCGGCCAGGCAGCATGGCGAGGACTGGTACGCCTGGAAGAACCCCGCGGGCGCCAGCCTGCGCAGCGCGCTGGCCTGGCTCGAGCCCTATGCGCGCGGCGAGAGGACCCATATCGAGTTCGTCCGCTCGACGATCCAGTTCGATCTCGATCGCGCGAAGGCGGGGCAGGACGAATATGCGCCGCATCCCTGGGATGCCGGCAATGCCGTCGGCACCTATGCACTCGCAGCCCTGGTCGACCCCGGCTACCGGGACCTCGCCAGGCAGCTGCGGGATCGAACCGGGCGCAAGCCCCCGGCCTGGCTGGCATTGCTCGCGGACTGAGCCGCGCCGCGCCGCTTCAAGTTTTCGACATCACCGCGCGCCTTCCGTTGACGCGCTACCGCACTGCCTCCCGGAAATGGGTAGGCCGTACCGTGCGCATTTGCCTCTTTAATGCTAATGCAATTGACTCGCATTAGATAATTCCCCTAACGGCGCCCCGACGATCCGCTGAAAGGGGAATTCCGAGATGAAGCCGTTCCTGCGCCACGCGCTGTTCGCGAGCGCGATGCTCGTTCTGCCGATGAGTTCGGCCTTCGCCGCGCCCGATCCCGGGGAAGACAAGGACGCGCAGGGGCAGGACAGGGGCGAGATCGTCGTCACCGGGACGCTGGACACGCCGACCACCACCGCCGCCGGCCTCTCGCTCAAGCCCAGGGAAGTGCCGCAATCGGTGACGCTGGTCGATCGCCAGCGGATCGAGGATTTCGCGCTGACCAACGTCAACGACCTGCTCAACCAGGTCGTCGGCATCAATGTCGAGCGGGTCGAGACCGACCGCACCTATTTCAACTCGCGCGGCTTCGACATCACCAATTTCCAGGTCGACGGGATCGGCCTGCCCTTGCTGTGGGGCATCCAGTTCGGCGATCTCGACACCGCATTGTTCGATCGGGTCGAGGCGGTCCGCGGCGCCAATGCGATCATGAGCGGCGTCGGCAACCCGTCCGCGACGATCAACTATGTCCGCAAGCGCCCGCTCGACACGCTCAAGGCGAGCGCGACCGCGCAGATCGGCAGCTGGGGCCAGAAGCGTATCGAGGCCGATGTCTCGGTGCCGCTCACCGATACGGTCGCCGCGCGGCTGATCTTCGCGCACGAGGATCGCGATTCCTATCTCGACTTCAACCATGTCGACCGGAACGTCTATGGCGCGCTGCTGAGCTGGAAGATCACCCCGGGTCTCACCGCGACGGTCGGCTATTCGCGCCAGGAGAACAAGGCGGACGGCGTGCTGTGGGGCGCGCTGCCGCTCACCTATACCGACGGCACCCGCGTCAACTTTCCGGTCTCCGCCTCGACCTCGGCCGACTGGACTTATTGGAACGTCACCGATCAGAGCGTCTTCGCCGAGCTGAACTATGCGTTCGGCGGCGGCTGGTCGGCCAAGGGCGTGCTCACCTACAAGCGCTTCGAGGAGCATGCGAAGCTGCTCTATGCCTATGGCTATCCGGACAAGGCGACCGGGCTCGGCGTCGGCGGCATGTCGGGTATCTATCCGTCGATCTACGACCAGTATCTCGGCGACTTCTATGCCTCGGGCCCGGTCAGCCTTTTCGGCCGCGACCACGAGCTTGCGTTCGGCGTCTCCACCTCGCGCCAGGATGCGCTCGAATGGGAGAATTTCTCCGCCGACCCGATCGACTTTCCCGCGGTGCAGGACTGGGGCCATGTCCAGGTCGCCGAACCCAGCTATCCGGGCGAATATCTCGCCGCAGATTACAGCGACCGCCTGACCCGCGCCTATGGCGCCGCGCACATCAACTTCAGCGACAGGCTGAAGGGCGTGGTCGGCGCCAGCGCGATGTGGATCAAGTCTACCGGCACCTCCTACGGCACCGACCAGTCGCGCGACGACAGCGGCGTCAGCCCCTATGTCGGCGCGGTCTATGACGTGACGCCGAACGTCTCGCTCTATGCGAGCTATACCGGCATCTTCAATCCGCAGATCGAAGTCGACATCGACAACCGCAAGCTCGATCCGGCCAAGGGCACCAGCATCGAGGGCGGCATCAAGAGCAGCTGGTTCGACGGCCGGCTCTACGCCACCGCGGCGCTGTTCCGCGCCAGGCAGAAGGGGCTGGCTGCCTTTGCGGGCACGTTCGGGGCCGGGGACGCGGGCCAGATCGGCGACAGCTATTACGAGGGCACGGACACCACCTCCAAGGGTTTCGAGCTCGAGCTCGCCGGCAAGGTCACCGACAACTGGACGCTGAGCGGCGGCTATACCGGCCTCCAGATCAAGGACGGCGCCGGCAACAGGACGCGTACCTTCCTGCCGACCAAGTCGCTCAAGCTGGCGACCACCTATGCGGTGCCGCAGCTCAACGACCTCAAGCTCGGCGCGCAGCTGCGCTGGCAGAACCAGATCAGCTATGCCGATCCCGGCGTCCAGGATTACGGCGTCGTCACCGGCGACGTGATCCTAAAGCAGGAAAGCTATGCGGTGGTCGATCTGATGGCCGGCATCCGGCTGATCGACCGGGTGCGCGCGACCGTCAATGTCCGCAATGTCGGCGACAAGAAATATCTGGCCAGCCTGATGTGGGGCCAGGCCTTCTACGCCGCGCCGCGCAGCGCGACCGTCTCCCTCAGCTTCGCCTACTGAGCGCGCCGTGGCGAGCGGGGCACGTCCGGAACGGCAGGGCTGGCGCTACCGTGCCAATGTCGCCGCGCGCGCGGTGGCGGGGAGCGCGGGCGCCTATGGCGTTGCGGCACTGTTCGCCGCAGCGCTGGCGCGCACCCTGCCGATGAGCCGGCTCGAGGCGGTGAGCCTCGCGACCCTGCTCGCTTTCCTTGTCGCTCCGGCGGGCGCGGTCTGGGCCTTTCTCGCGCCCGGGCCCTGGCGCGCCTGGGCCGGCATGCTGGGCGCGGCCCTGTTGTTCGGCGGCGTCGCCTGGCTTGCGGGACCGCCGGCATGAGCGCGGTGCGCGAGGGTGCGCGCCAGGCGATGGCGTGGCTGCACGGCTGGACCGGGCTGCTGCTCGGCTGGGTGCTGTTCGTGATGTGCTTCGCGGGCACGCTCAGCGTGTTCAAGCCCGAGATCGGCCGCTGGATGCGGCCCGAGACGACCGCCACCGCCAACCCGGTCGAGGCGATCGCAGCCGCGGGCAACTGGCTGTCGAAAAACGCACCCGGCGCCACAGGCTGGTACCTGACGGCGCCGGATACGCGGATGAACACGGTCGAGGCGGCCTATGACAGCGGCGGCGCCTTTCTCTACCGCGCGCTGGATCCCGTCACCGGGGCACCGGCGGCGCGCGAGACACTGGGCGGGGAGTTTTTCTACCGCCTCCATTTCGAGCTCGAGATCCCTTTTCCCTGGGGGAGGCTGCTCGCCTCGCTGGCGGCGCTCACCATGCTGGTGGCGCTGATCACCGGCATCATCGCGCATCGCCGCATCTTCCGCGACTTCTTCACCTTCCGGCCGGCCAAGGGCCAGCGTTCCTGGCTCGACGGGCACAATGCGCTGGGCGTGCTGGCGTTGCCGTTCCACCTGATGATCACGCTGACCGGGCTGGTGACCCTGTCCTCGCTCAGCATGCCCTGGGCGATCACCGCCGCCTATGGCAGCGACGTCGCCGCGCTGTACCACGACATGACGCCCGGCGTGGTCGAGCGCGCGGCGACCGGCAGCAAGGTGCCGCTTGCCCCGATCGCGCCGATGCTCCGCGAGGCGCAGCGCCGCTTCGGCGGGGCGCCGATCGGGCGGGTCTATGTCCTCAACCCCGGCGATGCCGCCGCGGTGGTCACCGTCTTCCGCTCGGATGCCGGCCAGATCAGCTATACGCCCGGCGAGATCAGCTTCGACGGCGCGACCGGCCGGATGCTCGGCGAATGGACCGAGGCGCGGCCGGCGGTGCAGGCCTATAACATCCTCTACGGCCTCCATATGGGCCGCTTCGCGCCGTCGCTGACGCGGTGGCTCTATTTCCTGGGCGGCAGCATGCTGACGCTGGCGATCGCCACCGGCCTGGTGCTGTGGATCGTCAAGCGCCGCGAGCGGGCGCCGCTGTCGCTCGGCAATCGTATTCTCGAGCGGCTCAATGCCGGGGTGATCGCGGGCGTGCCGCTGGGCGGCGTCGCCTTCCTCCTCGCCAACCGGCTGTTGCCGCTCGGCATGGCCGGTCGTGCGGAGGCCGAAGTCTCGACCGCCTTGTGGATCGCGGCGGTCGCGCTGCTGGTCGGCGCGGCGCTGCGGCCCGCCCGGGCCTGGCCGCTGCTGCTCGGCCTGCTGGCGCTGGGCTGCGCCGCCGCGCCGCTGTTTGGTCCCATCCTGACCGACGACGCGGCGCTGATCGGTGGCAATCTCGTGCTGTTCGGCTTCGCGGCGGGCCTCGCGTTTCTGGTCGCGGGACAGGTCAGGCGGCTGCGCGCGCCGGCGCCGGTGCGGCGCAGGGCGGCGAGGGCGGCGGCATGATCGCGGCGGGACTGCTCTATCTCGGCCTGTTCGCGCTCGCGGCGGCGATGCCGCGCCATGCGTCCGACCTGCTGGGACGCTGGAACACTGCTGCGCTCGCGGCGCGCCTGCCGTTGATCGGCTGGACCCTGGTCGTGCTTTCGCTGGCGACCTCGCTGCTGACGCCGGACTGGCCGCGAGCCTTGGTCGCGTGGTTCGGCCTGGCGCCGCTGGCGGCCGGGATCGTGCTGCTGGGCCTGACCTACCGCGCGACATTGGCGCGGGTTGCGGCCCTGGTTGCTGCCGCGCTCGTCCTGGCGGCTAGTCTGGCCTGATTGCTATTCCAGATCCTTGGCCAATATGCCGGCGGGATCGGGCTTCAGGTAGAAGCCGAGGCAGAAGACGCAGAGTCCCAGTCCGACGATCGGATATTTGAGCGCGATGACGGCCGCTGCGCCGAACAGGCACAAGGTCGTGATCCCGCGAAGCCATATGGCCCGGCGGACCCTCGGGTCGGCTCGGGCGGTGGGGTGCAGTTCGATCAGCTCCCAGCTGAGCAGAAGATAGGTAAGATTCACCAGGAAGAAGACCGCCGCGTAGAAGGCGACCGGTTGCGGGCCCAGTTCGCTGACCGCCATCCAGGCCGTCGAGAGCGGCAGCAGCGACATCGAGAAGAGATGCGCGAAATTGAACCACATCAGGCGCTGCGTCACGTCGTCGGCGTAGCGCATCAGGAAGTGATGGTTGATCCAGACAATGGCGATGAACACATAGCTCACTGCGTAGCTCAGCCAGGTCGGCCAAAGTCCGAGCAGCGCCTCGAAGGTCGGCGATTCAGGCGGCCGCAGCTCCAGAACCAGCACGGTGATCAGGACCGCGAAAACGCCGTCCGAGAACGCGTTCAGCCGCTCCGGCGTGGCCTTGCCCAGCACTGACAAACTCCTCTCCTGTCTAGCTGGATCGAGCGTACACCGGATCGCGCGTCAGCCAAGCCGCGTCACGACGCGGCGTGCGCGTTGCGCCGAATGGCTTGGGGTGGCTGACCGAAGGCGCGGAGGAACGCACGGCGCATCCGCTCGCGATCGGCAAAGCCGGTCTCGCGCGCCACGACGTCGATCGGATGCCGGCCCTGTTCCATCATGAGCCGCGCCGCCTCGACGCGAAGATGCTCGACCGCCTTTGCCGGCGACTGGCCGGTTTCGGCATGGAAGGCGCGGCTGAACTGGCGCGGGCTCAGATGCGCCGCCTCGGCCAGTTCCTTGACCGACAGGGGCGCCTTCAGGTGCGCCTTGGCATAGGCGAGGGCGTTCTGGATCCGATCGGACTTGGGCTCGAGCGCGAGCAGCGCCGAATATTGCGACTGGCCGCCGGCGCGCCGGTGATAGACGACCAGCATCCTGGCAACTGCCCGTGCGATGTCGGGGCCCAGATCATTCTCGACCATCTCCAGCGCGAGATCGACCCCCGCGGACATTCCTGCCGAGGTCCAGACCACGCCGTCGCGGATGAAGATGCGGTCGTCCTCGACCCGGATCGCGGGATAGCGCCCGCGCAGCTCGCGCGCGAACATCCAATGGGTCGTCGCGCGGCGCCCGTCGAGCAGCCCGGCATCGGCAAGCACGAACGCCCCGGTACAGATCGACGCCAGCCGCCGCACCGATTTGGCAGCGTCGCGTACCGCAGCGAGGAGCCCAGGCGTCGGTTCGGGCAGGCCGGTGCCGCCGCAGACCAGCAGCGTGTCGAACCCGTCCAGTTCGAGCGCTTCGGTATCCGTCGTCAGGCCCGTCGAGCTGCGGACCATGCCGCCGGCCTCGGAGAGTATGCGGATGTCATAGACCGGCTCGCCCGCCTCGATATTGGCGAATTCGAAGACCGATGCCGCGCTGAGCGACATGAGCTGGAAGCCGGGAAAGACGATCAAACCGACGCGTTGCATGCTGCATTCCTGAATATGTCCTAAAAGATGGCATATATGACATTTGAGACATATGCCAACCACCCCATCTCCCTGATCGGTGGCGGCTTGCCGCCCGCGCAATTCAAGGAGAAATCGCATGTCCATTCAGAACCAGGGCGTCGCGCTCGTCACCGGAGCCTCGAGCGGCATCGGCGCCATCTATGCCGAACGGCTCGCCCGGCGCGGCTATGACCTTATCCTCGTCGCCCGCAACCAGGCGCGCCTCGCGGCGCTTGCCGCCAAGCTTGTCGAGGAGACCGGCCGCACGGTGGAAGTCGTCGCAGCCGATCTTGGCGACAAGGCCGGTCGTGCCCGCATCGAGGAACTGCTCAAGAGCGACACCCGCATCACCCTGTTGGTCAACAATGCCGGCCTGGGCGCGACCGCGCCGCTGCTCGCTGCCGATGTCGACGCGATGGAGGCGATGGTCACGCTCAACGTCACCGCGCTGATGCGCCTCGCTTATGCCGCGGCGCCCGGCTTTGTCGCGCGGGGCGGCGGCACGATCATCAATATCGGCTCGATCGTGGCGATCGGGCCCGAGATTCTCAATGGCGTCTACGGCGGCAGCAAGGCGTTCGTGCTCGCGTTCAGCCAGTCGCTCCACCATGAGCTTGCCGACAAGGGCGTGCGCGTCCAGGCCGTGCTGCCCGGCGCGACTGCCACCGAATTCTGGGACATCGCCGGCACGCCCGTCGAGCATCTGCCCGGCGAGATCGTGATGCAGGCGGACGACCTGGTCGATGCGGCGCTTGCCGGGCTCGACATGGGCGAGCTCGTCACCATTCCGGCGCTTCCCGATATCGCCGACTGGGCGAGCTATGAGGCGGGCCGGCAGCGCATGCTTCCCAACCTGTCGCGATCCGAACCCGCGGCCCGCTACACGGTCCGGGCGCAGGCCGCCTGAGCGATCGAGGGCGGATGCGGAATCCTTTCCGCGTCCGCCATTGATACCGGCGCGCCCGGCCACATCTTGGGCGCGTCACCGACCCGAGCGTCCTGGAGAGACTCATGCAGCGATTTGCCCAGAAAGCCTATATTGCCACCGGCCTGCGGACCCCCTTCGGACGCGGCGGCGGGGCGCTTGCCGATCATGATGCGATCAGCCTGTCGGTACCGCTCGCCAAGGCGATGGCCGAGAAGGCGCGCCCGGACCTGTTCATCTGGGGCACGGTGATCCCGAGCCTGGGCTGGAGCAATATCGGACGCGAGATCTGGCTCGACGCCGGGCTCGACCCCACGGTGCCTGCCTTTTCCGCGGTGCTAGCCTGCTCGACCAGCATGGTGGCGGCGATGGCCGCCGCGGGCTGGCTGGGCGGCGATACCGATCTCGTCCTGGTTGGCGGCGCGGAGGTGATGAGCCAGCCACCGATCGGCCTCAAGCTCGAGGCCTCGAAGCGGATCGTGAAGCTGTTCCGCACCAATCCCGCCGAAGCCGTGGCGGCGCTGAAGGCGCTCACGCCCGACGATCTCACTTTGCCGGTCAAGGGCTGGGCGAACCGCATCACCGGGCGGACGATGGGCGATCATATGGAGGAGACGGCGCAGATCTGGGGCATCACCCGCGAGGCGCAGGACGATTGGGCGCTCAAGAGCCACCAGCGCGCGGTGCACGGCTGGGAAACCAGCTTTTTCGACGACCTGGTGATCGCGCTGCCGGAGATCGCGCGCGACGCCAATCCGCGGGCGGATACCTCGATCGAGAAGCTGGCGGCCCTAGCGCCGGCGTTCGACAAGTCGGGCAAGGGCTCGCTCACCGCGGGCAACAGCTCGCCGATCACCGACGGCGCCGCCGCCTGCTGGGTCGCTACCGAGGCGGGGCTGGCGCGGCTTCCGGACGGAACGCCCCATGCCGAGTTGGTCGATCACGAGATCGCGGCGGTCGATCACGGTGTCGACGGCCTGCTGATGGCACCAAGCTTCGCGATCCCGCGCCTGCTCGCCCGGCACGGCCTGCGCTATGACGATATCGCGCTCTGGGAGATCCATGAGGCGTTCGCCGCGCAGGTGCTCGCCAATGTCGCCGCGCTCGAAAAGCCGGGCTGGACGCGCGACCGCGCGGGCGTGGATTTCGATTTCGGACCCTTCCCCTGGGACCGCGTCAATCCGAACGGCGGCTCGGTCGCGATCGGCCATCCGTTCGCGGCGACCGGTGCCCGCGACTTCAGCCAGGCGGTCAAGGAACTCTGGGCCTTGCCCTCCGGCTCGCTGGCGGTCGTAAGCGTGTGCGCCGATGGCGGGCACGGCACCGTGGCGCTGTTCCGCCGTCCCTGAACCGATCGACCGGGGAGCGGAAGTCCTCCGCTCCCCGAACTTCTTTGTGCACGACCGGCCGTCTTGATCGACGGCCGATGGCGTCGCCGGTGCAAATGATGCACAAAGCGACCGTGTCGGGGCAGGGTGCGACAGGCTGGTTCATCAAGATGCACGGTCGCGTCGTCGGGACCGGGCAATCGACGGCCTGCTTCCGCAGCCGGTCGTGATCCATGGCCGATAGGAGAGACGATCCCGACGCCGATCTCGTTGCCGGCGCGATCGCCGGGGACCGCGCGGCGTTCGGCGCGCTGCTGGAGCGGCACTATGACCGGATCCATGGCCTGGCCTGGCAGCTGACCGGCTCGCGCGCGGACGCGGACGATATCACGCAGGATGTCTGCTGCACACTGGCCGAGAAGATCGCGAGCTTCCGCGGCGAGGCACGATTCACCACCTGGCTCTTCGGCATCGTATTCAACGCCTGCCGCGACCTTCGCCGCCGGCGCCGGTCGTTCGGTGCGCTGACCGAGCGGCTTGCCGTGTGGACCGGCCTGGCGGCCGCTCCGGACGGCCGGGACCTGCACGATGCGCTGTGGGTGAAGAGCGCGATCTCGCGGCTGGGCCCCGCCTATCGCGATGCGGCGATACTGGTCGCCGGCCAGCAGCTGACGCATGCCGAGGCGGCCGAGATATTGGGCGTCGCGGAATCGACGGTTTCGTGGCGGATGCACGAGGTCCGGCGGATGCTCGCGGCGGAGAACAACGGGAACGACTGAGCGCACGATCGGGCTTTCGAAAAAATATTTTCAAATCCTCCCAAGGATCCCCCGGGGGCAGGCGTCGCAGGGACATGCGGACAATTGTGCGCCGCTGTCGACTGGGAGATTCTGCATGCATCGCCTCTGTTCCTCCATCGCCGCGGGAATGGCGCTCGCGCTCCTCGCGTCCTGCGCCGGCGACAAGGCGCCCTTGTCGGCGTCGGCCGACCCCAACGCCGACGCGTCCGAGGTCATCGTGACCGGCACGCGCAGTGACGGCGACGCCCGTGCGCGGAAGAGCGAAAGCAGGGCGGCCGTGGCGCAATATGCAGCGCCGTCCGCGCCACCCCCAAGTCCGGTGATCGCGGGCACCTATGCCCCGCGCGCCGAGCCGCGTCCTTACCCCCTGCCGTATCGCGACGTCGGCCGCGACCGCTTCACCGCCACCGCGCAGAATCCGTTCAAGGTCGCGCGCGAGGAACCGGTCTCGACCTTCTCGATCGATGTCGACACGGCGTCCTATTCGTTCGTCCGCGCCTCGCTCAACCAGAACGTGCTGCCGCAGCCCGCGGCGGTGCGGACCGAGGAGATGATCAACTATTTCCCCTATGACTATGCCGCGCCCCGCCAGGCGGAGCAGCCGTTCAGTACGAATGTCGCGGTGCTGCCGAGCCCCTGGTCGCCGGGGCGCAAGCTCGTGCGGATCGGGATCAAGGGCTATGCGATCCAGCAGGCGACCCGCCCGCGCGCCAATCTGGTCTTCCTGATCGACACGTCGGGCTCGATGAACGAGCCGAACAAGCTGCCGCTGGTGAAGCAATCGCTGGCGATGCTGCTCGACCAGCTCGACGCGAACGACAGCGTCGCGATCGTCACCTATGCCGGCAGCGCGGGCACCGCGCTCGAACCGACGCGCGCAAGCGAGAAGAGCAAGATCCGCGCCGTCATCGACCGGCTGGGTGCGGGTGGTAGCACCGCCGGCGCCGAAGGCATCCGCCAGGCCTATGCGCTGGCCGAGCAGAATCTCGATCCGAAGGGCGTCAATCGCGTCATCCTGGCGACCGATGGCGACTTCAACGTCGGCATCACCGACCAGGGCGAGCTCAAGGGCTATATCGAGCGCGAGCGCGGCAAGGGGGTGTTCCTCTCGGTGCTCGGCTTCGGCATGGGCAATTACAACGATGCGCTGATGCAGGCGCTGGCGCAGAACGGCAACGGCGCCGCCGCCTATATCGATACGGTCGCCGAAGCGCGGAAGACGCTGGTCGACGAGGCGACCTCGACCCTGTTCCCCATCGCCAAGGACGTGAAGATCCAGGTCGAGTTCAACCCCGCGACGGTCGCCGAATATCGGCTGATCGGTTACGAGACGCGGATGCTGAACCGCGACGATTTCGACAATGACAAGGTCGATGCGGGCGATGTCGGCTCGGGCCAGACGGTGACCGCATTGTACGAAGTCGTGCCCGTCGGCGGCCCGCGCGCGATCGGCGACCTGCGTTACTCGAAGCCGGCTCCTGGCGCCTCGGGGAATGTCTCCGCCACCGAACTCGGCTTCGTGAAGATCCGCTACAAGCTGCTCAAATCGGACACGAGCCGGCTCATCTCCACGCCGATCGACGCGAAGACCGCGTTCGCGCGCCTGGAGGATGCGCCCCGGGATGCGCGGTTCGCGGTCGGGGTGGCCGGTTTCGCCGAGCTGCTGCGCGGCGGCCGCTATACCGGGTCGCTGAGCTATGACGACGTGCTGAGGATCGCGACCGGCGCGCGCGGGGAGGATGAATTCGGCTATCGCGGCGAGTTCGTCCAGCTGGTGCGGGCGGCCAAGACGGCCGCGTCGATGGCGCGGCTGGAGCGGTGAAGTCCGGGTCGCCGCCGCCGAGTATTCGGCGGCGGCGGCTCACGGTGCATCGTTCCTTCGACTGGAGGATAATTGCAGTTATAAGGTAGCCCGATGTTTTCCCCTGCTCCCTGCCGCACCGCCCCGCCGCTGTCCTGGCGAGACGGCGCGCGTGCGGGCGAATGCGGCCGCGGGGAAGGGTGAATGGCTGCGGACGACGAAATCGCGATGATGCTGCCCGAGCCGCCCCCTCCAAGACCCGACCGGCGCGCGGCGACGATCGCCGAGGCGATGCGGCGCTTCGACGGCATCGATGCGCCGGCGTCCGCCGTGCCGCCGCGGCGGCCTGCGCCGCAACGGCCGGCATGGGCGAGGATAGGCCGCGGGCAGATCGGCGCGCTTGCCTCGGTCGCGCTGGTTGCCGTGATCGCGATCCCGATCGCTTTATATTCGCCTGACCGGAACGTGCCGCCCGGACGCCAGCAGGCATCCACGGGTATGGCCGGACGCCCGGATGCCGCCCCGGGTTCTCCGGCGGTCGCGAGCTTGGCGCCGGAGTCGGCGCATGCGCCCGCCGCAAATGTCGCGCAGGCGCCCGTGCCGGCAAAGGCTGCTCCACCGCTGCAGCAACTGGCAGCCAATGCCAGGAGAAGCGGCAATCGCGAGGAAGCGCCCGGCTTGGCGCCGGCGCCGCTGCCCGCTCCGGCCCCGGCACCTGTGATCGCCCCGTCTGCGGAACCGGCCGCCAAGGTAGCCCAGGCCAATGCGCCGCCGGCCCCCGCGACACAGGCGACCGAGGCGATGGGCTTTGCCGCGCGCGCCGAGCGGGCGGACCAGCGGGCCCGGGCTGCCCCGGCCGCACCGCCCCCCGCCATGGCGTCGAGCGCCCGGGATGCGGACGATGCGGGCGAGGTCATCGTTACCGGTACGCGGACCGGGTCGGCGGCGCTGTATCGCCGCGGCGACTGGAATGCCTGCACGGTCGCCGATCCTGCGCAGAGCCTCGACGGCTGCAAGCGGCTGGTCGATCCCGGCGCGAAAGGCGCAGCGGGACGTGCGGATGCCCAATTGGCTACGGGTCTCGCCTTGGCGTGGGAAGACGATATGGAAGGTGCCATCGCCGCGTTCGATCGGGCGATCGCGCTGCGGCCCGGGTTCGCCTTCGCCTATCTCAACCGCGGTATCGCCTATCAGCGCAACGGCGATCTCGACCGCGCGCTCCTCGATCTCAACCGGGCGATACGCTATGCGCCCGATGCCGCGCGCGGCTATCTGCACCGCAGCCTGATCCTGCGCGAAAAGGGGGACACGCGCCGTGCCCGGGCCGATGCGGCGCGGGCGATCCAGCTCGATTTCCGCTATCGGGCCGTGCTGGAATAGGAAAAGGCAGCGGGCAGGCTCAGGCTCGGCTGTCGAGCGGGGCTTCGTGTTTGTCCTTGCGGCGTTTTCCGAACAGCATGTTGCGCTCGAGACGGTTGCAGAGCGCCGCGTAATAGGCCTGGAGGAACATCAGCTCGTCGCCGTCCGCGCCGGTCCAGCCGATGCGCGCGCGGATCGTGCGGGCGACGACGATCATCGCGAGATCGTCCTGCCGGCGCAGCACTTCCTCCAGCTTCTGGAGTTCGAATTCGCCATAGGCGTTCAGCTGCGCGTCGGTGAAATTGTAGCGCGGCACTTCGCGATGCCCGACCACGCTGGCGCCGAGGCTCCGGCGGGGCAGGCGCGTGACCCAGGTGCCCGCGATCAGATCGCCGACGCGCATGTGATCGCGGTTCATGAAGGGAAAGAGCAGGAACAGGCCGCACCATAACAGGCCGGCGCCGGACGTCGCGAAGCCCGAAAGACCCTCGGCGCTTTCATAGGCGAGGAACGAGAGCGGCAGGAAGAACTCCAGCTCGCGCATGGCATTCCGCGCGACCACGGCGTGCCCCGACAGGCGCTTGCCGTCGCGCGCGACCACGCGCAGCTTCATCACGCGCTTGCCGATCGTCGCCGAACGCGTGCCGAGTTCGAGCGCGGTGAAGTAGAAATTGCGCAGCACGAAGAAGCCGAGCAGCCAGATCGCGGCGAGCGCCTGGAGAGTGCCGGAGCCATTTTCGCCCGCGCTGGTACCGATGCCGATGGCGAGCATGACCGTCACGATGGTGAAGACGATCAGGATGCCGACGATGATCACCAGGTCGAGCACGAACGCGCCGGCGCGCTCGCCGACACTGGCGAGGTGGAGGCGCAGGTCCACGCCTTCGGGCGTCACGAATTCGCGCGTGCCTGTCCTGGCGCGCGACGCGGAGCGCTCAGCCATGGATATCGGCCTCTCGCACCGGCATGACGTAGAAATAGAACAGCCAGCCGAGCAGCGCGACGCCGCCGATCACGGCGCGGACGGCATCGGCGCGCACCACCTGCCGGCCAATGCCTTCGAGGATACCCGCGACGGCCAGCATCACGACGACGCCCAGCATCGCCATCGCCGCGACCCGTCCGGCCGCGACCGCCGCCTCCGCGCGCGATCCGCGTCCCGGAAACGCGACCGCCATGCCGATATGGAGGCCGGCCGCGCCGGCGATGGCGATGGCGAACATCTCGGTGGTGCCGTGGATCGAGAGCCAGGCCGCTACCTGCAGGCCCAGTCCCTTGGGGACATAGATCGCCAGGAACGCGCCGAGGATGCAGCCATTGTAGAGCAGCAGCAGCACGGTCGGCACGCCGAACGCGAAGCCAAGCGCGAAGCACATCAACGCCATCTGGGCATTGTGGGTGAACAGGAAGGTGGCGAATACGCCGAGCGCGTCGCCAGGATGGTAGAGCACTGCCCTGAGTTCCTGCGCCGAAGCCTGCGGGCCACGCCCGCCGGCCAGGTCCTCGGACACGATAGCGTAGAACCAGGCGGGGTCGCGGCTCACGATCAGATAGGCGGCGATCACGCCGATCAGCAGCATCGCCACCGCGACCAAAGTCTCGCGCCCGATCGATCGAACGGCATGCGGCCAGCCGATGGCGAAGAAATAGCGGATGCGGCGCCACAGCGGCGGCTGGACGCCGTAAAGGATGAAATAGGCCCGCGTCGCAAGCGACTCCAGATAGGAGACGAGATCGGCGTCGAGCGAGGTCTCGCGCGCGACCGACAGCGACGAGAGCGTTGCCCGGTAGAGCACCGGCAGCTCGAACAGGTCCTCGTCCGACAGCGAGGCGGCGCGGCCGCGCTCGATGCGTCCGATCAGCGCCTCCAGCCGCTCCCAATCGTCCTGGCGCGCCTCGCGGAAGCGGCCGCTGCTCAGATCGACAGCGCTCACAGCAGGTTCCTCCGCTTGAAATCGAGATATTGCCGGACGAGCGCCGGGCCGACGCCGTCATATGCCGCCTCGAGCACATGGATGCCGAGATGGCGGAGGCGCGAGACGACGATGCGGCGCTCGCGGAGCATCGCGGCGGCGGTGACGGCGCGCGAGACATCGTCGATCGTCATGGGCTCGGCGGCGGCGATGCCTTCGAGCTCCTCGTCGTGGAGGATCACGAACAGCACGAGATGCCGGCCCATCAGGCTGGCGGCTGCGCGGATCATCAGCTCGGCGCCGGCCTGGTCGGTGAATTCGGTGAAGACGACGACGAGCGAGCGTCGGGTCAGGTCGCCGGCAAGGGTGGCGAGGGCGAGGGTGAAATTGGTCTCGGCGGTGCTGTAGTCGAGTTCGCCGGCGAGCCGCTGCATCAGCGGGAATGCGCGCACGCCGGATACCGCGCCCGAGGAGATGCGCGGCTTGGAATCGAAGCCGAACAGGCCGACCCGGTCGCCCAGCTTGAGCGCGGAATAGGCGGCGAGCAAAGCAGCGCCGATCGCGCGGTCGATGCGCGGCAGGCCCTGGACCGGCTCGCACATCACGCGTCCGGCATCGATCGCGAAGACGACCTGGTTGTTGCGCTCGATCCGGTTCTCGCGGGCGAGGAGCTTCAGGTGGCGGGCGCTGTGGTTCCAGTCGATCGTACGGCGCTCCATGCCCGATCGCCATTCGGACAAGGCCTCGAACTCGCTGCCTTCGCCGCGATCGATCCGCGCCATCTCGCCGGCCTGGGCATCGCGGAGCAGCATCGCTGCGGCTTCGCGCACCGGGCGGATATCGGGAGTGATGACGATGCTGCGGCCGATATCGGCGACGCGCTGGCGCCAGACGAGGCGGAGGGGCCCGGTCCAGCGGCTCCATAGCTGCTCGATGCCATCGGTGCCGCGGCGGATGGGTTCGAACGCGATCAGGGCGCTGTTCTCACCGGATGCGACCCGGACGCGGTCGTCGGCGAGCGGGCGCAGGCGGGGACCGGTGGCGAGCGCGAGTTCCAGGCCGATCGGCGAACGCGATCCGGTCTCGATCGCGACCTCGACCTCGACCACCAGCGGCGCGCCGATCTCGACCGCGCCCGGGCATCGTACTTCCAGCCGGGGCGGCGGGGCGGCGAAAAGCGCGTCGAGCCCGATCAGCGTGAAGACGAGCGGGATCCACAACAGCCCCACGAACCACAGGTGCGGCACGGCGATGCCGGCCAGCAGCGCCAGCGGCGCGCCGGCGGCCATCAGCAACACGCCTTGCCGCGTCGGCCGTATCAACGCGGCGCCTCCACTTGCTCGATCAACGCGCCGATCACGGCATCGACCGAGCGGCCGTCGATCTCGGCGGCCGGGGAAAGGATGACGCGGTGGCGCAGCGCTGCCGGCGCCAGCTGCTTCACATCGTCGGGCAGCACGAAATCGCGTCCGTCGAGCGCGGCGCGGGCGCGCGCGGCGGCTGCGAGCGTCGCCCCGGCGCGGGGCGAGGCGCCGATCTGGAGATCACCCGTGCTGCGGGTGGCGCGGACGAGGCGGACGACATAGTCGGTGACTTCGTCGGCCAGGCGATTGGTCGAAACGGCATCGGCGGCGGCGCGGATCGTCGCGGCGTCCGCGACGCGTTCGACGCCCCATTCCTCGGGCCGTGGCATGCCGAAGCGATTGCCCATGGCTGTGACGATCTTGCGCTCCTCCTCGGCGGAGGGATAGCCGACCTCATATTTGAACAGGAAGCGATCGAGCTGCGCCTCGGGCAGCGGATAGACGCCCTGGTTCTCGATCGGATTCTGCGTGGCGACGACCATGAAGCGGTCGCTGAGCCGATGGTCGACGCCGTCGATCGTGACGGTGCGCTCCTGCATCGCCTCGAGCAGGGCCGCCTGGGTCTTGGGCGGGGTGCGGTTGATCTCGTCCGCGAGCAGCAGCTCGGTGAAGATCGGGCCCTGGGTGAGGGTGAAGGACGAGGTCTGGAAGTTGAACAGGTTCGAGCCGATGATGTCGCCCGGCAGCAGATCCGGCGTGAACTGGATGCGGCCATAGTCGAGCCCTGCGGCGCGCGCGAAGCATTGCGCCAGGAAGGTCTTGGCGGTGCCGGGCGGCCCTTCGAGCAGGATATGGCCCGACGCGAACAATGCGACGAGCATCAGCTCGACGGCGTCGTCCAGCCCCACCACCGCCTTGCCCACTTCGCCGCGGATCGCGTCGCCGAGCGTCTTCACTTCATCGATTTTCACGCGTGACGGTCCTTTTCCAATGATAGAGGTCGCGGGCTGCGGCGAGCAGGCCACGGGTGTCGCGGGCATTGGCGGCGCGCGCGGCGATGCTCGAAAATGGCTCGCCTTCGCGATCCAGCCTGTCGAGATAGCGGTCGAGCGCGTTGCCGGTGAGGCCGGGCGGCGCGCCGGTGCCGGCGGCGACGGCTTCACGCACCAGCGTCGCATAGCGCTCGCCGGTGCGGTGGCGGCGCCGGGCGAGGCGCAGCAGCGCGGCACCGTTTTCCGCCAGCGCGCGCTTGCCGAATGCCACGCCCCGATCGGGCAGCGCGGCCGGGCCGAAGCGCAGCATTGCGTGCCAGCCGGCGAGCAGCGCGGCGAGCAGCACGCAGAGGGTGAGGGGAAGGAACGGCGCTTCGAACGCGAGCTTGAGCAGGTTCGGATTGCGGCCGAAGCCGTGCAGCGTCAGGTCGAAAGCGACCGGACTGTCGGGCGCGGCGAACTGGGAGAGAATGCGCATTGCCCGCTCGGCGCCGTCGACCGTGGCGAGACCCTGATTGTTGAACAGGTCCGGGTCGGCGACGATCGTGGTGACGCTGTCGCCGACATAGGCGACGAGCGCGCTGCCGCCCGGGCCTTCGAACGCAGCTTCCAGCTGCGGGCCCGAAACCGTGCGGAACTTGCCCTGCGGCGCGTCGCTGATCTCCACCTTGCCGATGCTCGAAACCGGCATCGCGGCGACGACTGTGGGCAGCATACCGGTCGAGCGTACCCAATTCGCCTTGTCGGGGAGCGGGGCGACCATCCATTTGGGCAGGATCACCATGGTCGGCAGGTCCTTGCGGCGATCCAGGATCCGCTTCACCGCGGCGGGATCGGTGCCCGCGCCGGGGGTCAGCACCAGCAGCGTGTCGTCGGCGAGATCGGCCTCGCGGCGCACGAGGCGCACGGCGCCATGGGTGCGCTTGATCAGGTCGGCAAAGCCGGCGAACCCCACGGCCGAGGTGGACAGCGCATGGGTGCTGCCATTCTGGGAGGGTCGCAGATCGTCCGCATAGGCCGACAGCACCAGGTAGGAGAGGAAGCCGACCACCGACAGGGCGATCAGGATGAATATGGTGCGCGCGGCGAACGGCGTGGCGGAGGATGGCGTGGCGCTCATTTCCACGAGCCCGGAAGCGCGAAGGCGCCATAGGCGGAGCGGGCTTCCTCCCAATCGCTGCGCTGGAGGTTCTTGCCGCCGAACAGGCTGCGCTCGACCGGCGCGGCCATCGCCACGAAGGCGTTGCGGACGATGTGCGGCAGCCCGGCGGCGAGACCGATCTCGCGGCTGGTGAGCGCGGGACGCAACAGGCGCGGGCGGTTGCGGGCGATATCCTCGAGGCTGCGGTGCAGGAGCAGGCGCGCAGCCTCTTCATAGCGGCCGGCAGCGGCCATCGCGTCGGCTTCGGCGAGCAGGGCGCGGGCGACCTTCTCCTCGGGACGCCAGGCGACGGCTTCCTGCTCCTCCGTCGCCTCCGCGTCGCCCTGGCGGCGATTGCGGATCAGGCTGCTCACGATCAGCCACAGGATGATTCCCGTGCCGATGATCAGCATCGTCCAGAAGATCCAGCCGGCATAGGGGGCGACCGGCTCCAGCGCCTTGCCGAGCCAGCGCATCCAGGGCGGAATCTCGGGCGGCTTGGCCGGCGGCAAATCGAACTGGATATCGGTGCGTGCGCGCAGATGCGCATGCGCCGCCGCGACCGATTCTGTCACGGCCTTTCCTCCAGTCGCATCGATGGCCCCCACGATCGGGACGCTAACCGATTGCCTGCACCATGAAAAGCGGGAGGGCTGGACGGGAGCGACTTTTCGTTCCAGCTTCGGTTCTTGCGGCGGATACCGCTGAACTTGGGGGAATATCGATGGCTGAGGTTGGAGAAGGGCGATTCGAGGTCGGCAGCGTCATTTCGCGCACCTTCGAGACGATCGGTTCGAACGCGCTGCTGTTCATCGGGCTGGCAGTGATCCTGGCGGGCGTGCCCGCTTTCGCGATCAATTGGTGGCAGTTCACGAACCTGGCGACGGGCGGAGCGGCCGATCCGAGCAGGTTCTTCTCGACCGCGTATCTGGGGCCGATCTTCGTCGGCTGGCTGGTCACCATGGTCAGCAGCGCGGTGCTGCAGGCGGCGCTCACGCGCGCGACGGTGACTCATCTCTCGGGCGAGAAGCCCGATTTCGGACGGTGCCTGACCGTGGGCCTGACGATGATCCTGCCGATGATCGCGATCGGCTTTCTGGTCGCGTTCGGTGTCGGCCTCGCCATGATATTCCTGATCGTGCCCGGCATCATCCTGTGGCTTTGCTGGTCGGTGGTGGTGCCGGTCTATGTCCAGGAGAAGGTGGGCGTATTCGAAGCGTTCGGGCGCAGCCTCGATCTGACGCGCGGATGGCGCTGGCGGATATTCCTGACGATGCTGGTGATCGTGATCGGCTTGTGGCTGCTCAGCATCCCCACGGGCATGCTGACGGCCGGAGCGCTTGCCGCCAGCGGCTCGGTGCTGACGGTGGCGCTGCTGAGCGGGGCGATCGGGGCGCTGGGCAATATGGTGATCGTGACGGCGCAGTCGTCCATCTATGTCGAGCTGCGCAACGTGAAGGAAGGCGTGGCGCCGGGGGATCTCGAGGCGATCTTCGCCTGATCCGCGATAACCTGACGGACTTGGGGGGGGGGCGG
>CBIHNZ010000046.1:0-35655 GCA_966211615.1 uncultured Sphingomonas sp. | reverse complement strand
ACGGGCGTGCCCGATGCGGAGTATGCGGCGGCCCCCGCCGGGTTCAACATGTTTGCTCAGGCCGGCTTCGCGCCAGGCGTGCCGCACTTGGCGAAATGGCCCTTGGCGTCGCGACATCTGGTGGCGCCGGCGGGCTTGGCGGCGGTCGGGCACTTGATGAACTTGCCCTTCGCGTCCTTGCACGGGCCAACGGCCATGGCCGGCGAGGTGAGCATGGCAACTGCGGCGAGCGCGAAAGCAAAGCGTCCCATAGCATTCTCCTGTGCGCCCGAATGGACTCGGCGCTGCGGGAGAATATCGAGACTATGGGGCGAGGAAAGAGCGATAGTCATCGAAATCGGCGCTGCGGCGCGGCGCATCGCCATGCGGCGCAAAGAGTCGGTCCTGCCATTGTCGAGACAGCTGCGCTTGCAATCCCCGACCCAGTGCGCTGTCCTGCTTTTGGGGCCTCGCCAATGACTTGGCGAGCAAGGGGGAATGTATGAGAAAGACCTATGGGGTCGCTATGGCGGCAGCCTGCGCGCTGAGCAGTCCTGCGCTGGCGGACGACTATTATGCCGTCACGCCGTCCGGCGCGACCGAGGAGATATTCGCCGGACCGCCGGAGGAGACGATCGGAAAACTGTCCAGTCGCTGCATCGATGCGAAATGGACCGTAGTGTCTTCGAGCGCGACCGAGCTCGTACGCGAAGCGCCGATGAACATAGGCCAGTCCGTGCTCGGCCAGATGCTCATGGGAAACAGCTACTCGACGCCGCCGCGCCGATATTTCCGCTTCAATGCCGCAACCGTAAACGGCGTCTCCCGCGTTCAGGCATCGGGCTGGATGGAGTTGCAGATGGCGCTTGGCCAGACCAAGCGAACCGACTTTTCCGGGCCTGCCTTCCACAACAATATCATGACTTTCATGTCGTCCGCAGGAGGGCAATTCCCGGTCGGGACGACATTCCCGCATCACGTGTTCCTGGGTGCCGGATTCGAGGAAGCGAGAATCGGCAAGACCATTGGCCTCAGAATCACCAAGCTGGAGGCAGATGGGCCGGGAGCGCGCGCCGGGCTGCAGGTAGGCGACACGATCACGAACGTCGCGGGCAAGAAGTTCAAGGACATCGGCGATCTGCTTGACGCGTTCGCCAAGGCGACAAAGACTCCCACCTATGGTGTCGACGTCGTCCGGGCCGGCAAGTCGATGAGCGTGACCGTCGAGCGTGCCTATCGGAGCCCATGGACCGAGGCCGTCGTCGCGACTCCTTCGCGCGCGACCGCGCTCGCGTCCGCTACGCCGATACCGCCGATTTCGGTGGCGGACGAGCTTGCGAAGCTCGCCAAGCTGAAGTCCGACGGCGTACTGACGGATGCCGAATTCGAGGCGCAAAAAAGGAAGCTTCTCGCCCCTTGATAGGGGCGCCTTGATAGGGGCGGGCGGGCCTGGGCAATCTTCCAAGATTGACCGACATCCTGGTCGGACGCGATCAAAGCGCGTTGTCGCGACAACGCGCGGCATGCGCGTGGACTGTCGGCCGCCCATACGTGTCGCGCATCTGCGTCAGGCATCCAGTCCTCGGGAATCGACGCCTCGACACGCTTCCGGATCACGGCGCGGCGAGTTGGCCGTTCGAGAATCGGCCGTGCCCTTTCGCGTGACCAACAATGAATCTCGAGCCGCCCGAATGGCCTTTGTTCCACCCAAAGGCCCTCCTGCCAGGACCTCCGACTCTTGTCGCGCGCCGCGCGGCCTGTCTCGATTGGGCTGTCTGGCGAGGCGGTCCGGACGCGGGGCCCGCGTCCTCGGCCTCCTGCCCGCAACGGCTTCGCCGACTTTCTTCCCCGCCGCTTTGCGGCTCCTCGCGCACCAAGAAAGCCGGACTTTCGCCGTCCTCCGCTGTGCTCCGGCCCGACGCCCACCCCAGCGCGCGTGCCGCGCGCCGGGGACCCCGGACTGGGTGCGGACCGGCCGCCGCCTCGCCTGATCGACGCCATCGAGGCCGCATCGGGCGGTCTCGACAAGCAAGACAGGAGACTATCATGGCACAAATCGGCACCTTCACCCGCGATGAAAACGGCAATTTCGCGGGCGCCATCAAGACGCTTTCGCTGAACGTGAAAGCCAGCATCCGCCCCTCGACCAAGGACAATGATCGCGCCCCCGACTATCGCGTCCATGTCGGCCAGGTCGAAATCGGCGCGGCCTGGCAGAAAACCTCGAAGGAAGACCGCGACTATCTCTCGGTCAAGCTCGACGACCCCAGCCTGCCGGCTCCGATCTACGCGACCCTGGTCGCGGGCGAGGGCAGCGAATTCAATCTGATCTGGTCCCGCTGAAACCGTCACGGCCCCGCCCGGAAACACCGCGGCGGGGCCTTTTCCCGGTTCCTCAAGCCGGGTCCCGGGCCCTCGGCGCGGCCGGGAATGCGCCTCCGCCGGGCGTGAATTTGGACCCGGAACGGCGTGGAGAAGCGCTCGATTCGGCGCCGCTCACGAGGAGGATCGAATATCGAGGGGGCCGTTTTTCGAGCCTCCGAACGCCTCCCGTGATCGCCCAATTCCCGCCCAGGCGATGACGAGCTCGCTTTGTCGCGGGCATGAAAGCGGGGCTGCAAAACATGGAAGATGAACATCTGCGCGCCATCCAGGCGAGGAAGGGGAGCCCCTTCCTGACGGACGCCCAGACCGCGCTTTACCTCGGGTTGACCCGGCAAACCTTGCAGAGAATGCGCACACGGGGCGACGGCCCGCGCTTTCGCAAGCATGGCCGGTTCGTGCGCTACCATATCGAGGATCTCGACCGCTGGTCGATGTCCGTCGCTAGCGAGAAGACCCGCAAATGAGCGACAACCTGGACACGCCGCCGTTCCGGCTTCGCGCGGAACTTCGCGCCCGCCGCGCCCGCCGCAGGGTCTGGATCCGGCTCGCCCTTGGCCTTGCCGGTGTCGCCGCGCTCGGCGCGACGATCGTGGCGCCGCCGCTGCCGCGCTTGCTGTGGAACGCTTCGGCAAGCGCCCCGATCGGCCTCTATGCGGTCCATCCCGCCGCGCCGCTCGTGCGCGGCGACGGCGTTGCGGCGCGTACGCCGCTTGCCGTTCGAGCGCTGGCCGCCGAGCGCCGCTATGTCCCGGCCAACGTCCCGCTGGTGAAGCGGGTGGCGGCGGTCGCGGGCGACTTCGTCTGTGCGAAGGGTTCAGAAATCCGCATCAACGCGCGGGTCGCCGCGTTGCGCCTATCGCGCGATGCGGCCGGCCGGCCGATGCCCTGGTGGCGCGGGTGCAGGCCGCTCCGGCCTGGGGAATATCTGCTGCTGATGCCGGCAGCCGCGTCGTTCGATGGCCGTTACTTCGGGCCGGTCCCGGCGTCCGATATCCTCGGCAAGGCGGTGCCCCTATGGGTCCGCTGATCGCCTTACTCGCCGTTCCGCCTGGCGCGATCGCGGCGCAGCAGGCCGCCGATTTCTCGAGCCCCTGGGCAGCGATGGTGAATGAGGCATCCCGGCGCTTCGGCCTGCCGGAAGCCTGGATCTACCGCGTCATCCAGGCTGAAAGCGGTGGCAGGACGATGCTCCGGGGACGGCCGATCATGAGCCCCAAGGGGGCCATGGGCCTGATGCAACTGATGCCCGCCACCTATGGCGACATGGCCTCGCGATACGGCCTCGGCGGCGATCCCTATCTGCCCCGCGACAACATCCTGGCGGGCACCGCCTATCTCCGGCTGATGTACGAGCGGTTTGGGTTTCCGGGGATGTTCGCGGCCTATAATTGCGGTCCCGAACGCTACGAGGCCTTTCTGCAGGGCCGCCAGGGACTGCCTGTAGAGACGCGATCCTATCTGGCGAGGATCACCTCTCAAAGATTGCCGCGGGCTTCGGAAGCTCCGTCGCAGACGGCCGGCGAGGCGGTCGCGCCGCCTCGTGTCACGGTGTTTTTTGTGCGCTCCGGCCAATCGGGCGGTGCGGATTCGGCAGCGGTCATGGGGCAAATATCGGGCATTTTCGTGCCGCTGCACGCCCGGGATCCCGACCAGAAATGAAGCGGACCTGGCGGCTGATCCGTGTCCGGCCGGGGCAGCACTCGGCTTTGCCGTCGCGGCGTGCGCAGACCTTGGGCGATCGGCAGGCCGTGGCATGGGGAACTGGGGCCTTCGCGAGGGAGAAGGGCAAAGGACGGGAGGGGAGCGAACGCAAGATAAAGCAATGGCACCATGCCGGGTCTTCGACCCGCCAAGTGCTTGTCTGCACATCTTTTTTTATATGGAGCATGGCGCCATTCGGGCCGAAGGTGGCGCCATTTCGCGCCGGCGTCCCGACAAGCAACTGTAACGCCAGGCTTATTTCCGCCTTGTATGGCGCTGTCCGCGCCAGGTCTGCCCGTCTGGCCGGGCCGGCGACACGCGCTCGCCTCGGGTGGCTTCGATGAGCGGCGAGGACGATTTCGAGCCACGGCTCGGGCGGCAGCGCGCGAGGGGCTCGAAGCGCGGCCGCAAATATCTCCACCGCGTGCTGCAGGCCGCCGCACTTGCCGGCGCGAGTCGGCCGGCGAACACCCGATTTCATGGCAGCCGGATCGGCCGCGGCGCGGGCGTCGGCCGCGTGCTCGCCAGCCGGGATCCGCTTGCGCGCTTTCGCCAGCGCCGGGTGATCGTCAAGTCGCGGCTGGTGAAGCTGGTCGGCAAGGGCATGCAGGGCGCCCGCGCCCATATGCGGTACCTGCAGCGCGACGGTGTCACCCGCGACGGCGAGCCTGGCACGCTCTACGGCCCGCAGCGCGATGTGGAGGACGGCAAGGCATTTCTCGACCGCTCGGTCGAGGACCCGCGCCAGTTCCGCTTCATCGTGTCGGCGGAGGACGGCGCGGAATATGACGACCTCAAATCCCTGACCCGCCGGCTCATGGCACGGATGGAAGAGGATCTGGGAACCGGGCTCGACTGGGTGGCGGTCGACCATTTCAACACGGGCCATCCGCACACGCACATATTGCTGCGCGGCCGCGACGATCGCGGCAGGGACCTGATCATCGCCCGCGAATATCTGTCGACCGGCATGCGCGAGCGCGCGGGCGAGATCGTCGATCTCGATCTGGGCCCGCGAACCGACTTCGATATTTCCCGCCGCCTCAAGGGCGAGATGGAGCAGGAGCGATGGACCAGCCTCGACCGGCAGCTCCTGGACGCGGCCGATGACGAGGGGTGGACGCGTGTCACGGCAGTGGCTCCGGTACTCCAGTCCGCGCTGGCCGGAAGGCTCGTGAAGCTGGAGCGGATGGGACTTGCGGAGCGGCCCGAGCCGGGGCGTTGGCGCCTGGTCGAGGAGCTCGAGCCGACGCTTCGGCGGATGGGCGAGCGCGGCGACATCATCAAGGCCATGCACCGCGAGATGACGAGCCGCTCGGTCGGCTTCGCCGCGCGCGATCTTGCCATCTTCGATCCGACAGGGGCGGACCCATCGCCGCTTATGGGCCGGATCGTCGCGCGCGGCCTGTCCGACGAACTCAAGGACCGGCACTATTTGATCGTCGAGGCGACGGATGGCCGCACCCATTATGTCGACATCGGCCAGGGCGAAGCGCTGGAGCCGATCGAGGAGGGGGCGATCGTTGCGGTTCGAGGCCGCTCGCTCGAGCCGCGCGCGGTCGACCGGACGGTGGCCGAGATCGCCTCTCGCTATGGCGGTCGCTACAGCATCGACCTGCACCTTCGCCACGACCCGACCGCGACCCAGGCATTCGCCGAGACGCATGTGCGCCGGCTCGAGGCGATCCGGCGCATGACCGAAGGTGCGGTGCGCGAGGCCGATGGCAGCTGGCGGATCGCTGACGATCATCTCGAGCAAGCACGCACGTTCGAGCGGCACCAGGCACGCGATCGTCCGGTTGCGCTAGAGATAGTGTCGCGCCTGCCGCTCGAGGCGCAGGTCATGGCGGACGGCCCGACCTGGCTCGATGCGCAGCTGACCGCAAGGGGAGGGGCTCCGCTCCGCGAGGCAGGCTTCGGAGGCGCCGCGCGCGATGCGCAGCGATTGCGGCTGAACTGGCTGATCGAGCAGGGATTGGCGTTCGAGGGGCGCGAGGGGCCGACGTTTCGACCGGATATGCTCCAGGTCCTGCGGCGCCGCGAATTGTTGCGCGTCGCGGGCCAGCTTTCCGACGAGCTCGGATTGCGTTTCGTCGAGGCCAGGGCGGGGGAGCGCGTCGATGGCATCTTGCGGCGCCATGTCGATCTCGCGAGCGGCCGCTACGGCGTGGTGGAGAAGTCCCGGGAATTCACGCTGGTGCCATGGCGACCCGTGCTGGAACGGCAGATCGGGAAACCCGTCGGTGGGATCGTGCGCGAGGGCGGGGTATCCTGGAGCTTCGGGCGCGAGCGGGGTGGGCCATCGATCTCGTGAGGCACAAGTGATTGGTCCAGTCCGGTGGGAATAGTGGTGCGCAAGACACCAAGGTCACTGGACGAATGTTTTGCAGGCGATACCTTTGTCGCGCGGGTGGCTTGCTGCCTGGTCAGGTCAGCTCGGTATTATGAGAAATGCGGGGATGGCCGCTCTCGCCCGCGACCACACGCCTGTTGGGCTGTGGAGATGACCCTGGCGTGCGAGCGGCCCTCGGCGACACCGGTGGCGCAGGGAACTTGCTCGCGAGTGCTCTCCGTCGTTTGCAGGGACACTCAAGCCGAGACGAGACGCATCGCAGGAAAGCCCATTTTAGCGGCAAATATCTCCTGGATTTGCACGGCGGCTGGGAGTGGGCGCCATGCGACCTCGATGCCGTCGATCAGACCGTCTTCATCTACATGAAGGCGCTCGTTTCCCTTCACCGTGATCCCATCACGCATGAAAGTGAAGAAGACGGCCACGTCCTGACCCGACGAAATCGTCAGGGTGACCTCGAGGCTGTCGATGGTTTCGATAAAACCGGAGAGGATCTTAACAACGGCCTCCCTTCCTTCGATGGGCTCGGGATAGATGGGGCCGAGAAGGACGATATTCTCGGAGAAATGGGCCGCAATGCCTGCCTTGTCTCTGTTGCTCAAAGCCTTGAAATAATTGTCTACATGCGTGGTGTTCATTGGATTTCACTCCTTGAAGGGAACTTCGATCGGGAACCGGATCTTTCCGGAAACCTCGGGTTCATAATCCGTTGGCTGCCGCGGTCCGTTGATCGCCACCGCCCGCCGCCGGTGGGGTGTCGAGTGGAGGGGGGGGCGCCCTCCCAGCCTCCACCGAGCGCCTTGAACAGGGAGACCTGCAGATTCGCGACGTTGGTGTCTGACTGCGCCAGCGCTTGCCGTGTCGCTGCCCGGTTCTGTTCCGCGACGAGGAGATCGAGGAAGTTGTCACGGCCGGAATCGAAGCGCTGCTTCGTTTGCTGCGCCGCACTCTCGGCCGACGCCGCCGCGCGTGCGAGCGCTGCATTTTGCTCGAGCGCCGCGGCATAGCGAGCGAGCGCCTGCTCGGTCTCCCGAAGGGCTGTCAGGATCGTGCCTTGGAACTCGGCAAGGGACGCGTCCGACCCGGCCCGCGCCTGCCGGATCTTGGCCCGAGCCACCGCGAAGTTGGGGAACGTCCAGGAAATCAGGGGCCCGAACGAATAGCCGAAGGATGAAGACTTTCCGATATTGCCGATCTTGGGCGCCCCGAGTGACACGGAGCCGAGCAGCGTGATGGATGGGAACAGGGAGGCTGTGGCAACGCCAATCCGCGCAGTGTCGGCGGCGAGCTTGCGTTCGGCCGCGCGCACGTCCGGACGACGCGCCAGGAGAGCCGCGCCGTCGCCAACCGGTATCTGGGTCTTCATTTTGGGCACGAGGCGGCAGGCCGAGGCTTCCGCATCGATCTCGGCAGGCGGCCTGCCCGTCAACGTCGCGAGCGCGTAGAGCTGCGCGCGCCGCTCACCCTCGAAGCCCGGCACCTGGGCATTGGCCTGCTCCAGGAGGATATTGGCCTGGTCGACGTCCCGCTGCGTTCCCCTGCCGGCCTCGAGAAGCCTTTGGGTCAAGTCACGTGTGTTGGCCTCGAGTGCCGCGGTCTCACGCGCGACGTCAGCCTGCATCGCGGCGCCGCAGGCATCCGCATAGCTTTGGGCCACCTGGGCTGCGATCGAGATCCTGATTCCTTCCAAGGTCGCCTCGGTTGCTTGCGCGTCCGCGCGAGCGGCCTCGATCGAACGTGAAACGCGTCCGAAGACGTCGACCTCGTAGCTGGCATCGAAGCCGGCCTGGTAGAAATCGAAATCGCTATGGTCGGGCCCAGCCGGCGAGGCAGCGCCACCCCTTGCCGGTCCGAGCTGGTCGGCACCGACGCGCTGACGGGAATAGGATGCCGACAGATCCGTCGCAGGAAGGCGTCCTGCCCTTGCCTCGGAGAGTTGCGCGCGGGCGAACCTGAGATTGGCGGCGGCCGCCCGGATGTCGGTGTTGTACCGGAAAGCCTCATCGATCAGGCGAGAGAGGGTGGGGTCCGAATAGAGCTCCCACCAGGTGGAAGAGACCGGTGCCGTCGAAATGGCGCCGGTCGACCCCGTCTCCTTGAAGGGCTGTGCCGCGACCGTTGGTACCGCAGGAGGGCGGTAGTTCGGCCCCACCGCGCAACCTGCCAGCCCCAATGCGCTAGACAAGAGCAGTGCCGTGGAAAGTGTCCGTACAGGCATCATGCCCCACCTCCTGCCGGCGCCGCGGCCGCGATTTGGGTTGTCTCTGAAGGGGCGTCGGTGTGTTTCCCGAACCTGGCACGCGCGCGGGCAGTCCACGCGGTGATCTGCTCCGCCATCAGGCGATTGATCACGTAGAAGCTCGGCGTGAAGATCAGGCCGAAGAAGGTCACGCCGATCATCCCGAAGAACACCGCGACCCCGAGTGCCTTGCGCATCTCCGACCCGGCACCGTGCGCGACAATGAGCGGGAACACGCCGAGGATGAACGCGATCGACGTCATCAGGATCGGACGAAGACGCTGGTGGGCTGCGCGGGTCGCAGCCTCCCAGTGCGTCATCCCCTCGACCTCTCCTTGTCTGGCGAACTCGACGATCAGGATCGCGTTCTTGGCGGCGAGGCCGATCAGCACGACCAGTCCGATCTGCGTCAGGACGTTGTTGTCCATGCCAAGGAGATTGACGCCCAGGATGGCGGCGAGGAGGCACATCGGAACGATGAGGATCACCGCCAGCGGCAGCACGACACTTTCATATTGGGCGGCGAGCAGGAGGAAGACGAAGAGCACCGCCAGCCCAAAGACATAGATGCCGGTATTGCCCGCCTGCGTCTGCTGATACGACAGATCGGTCCACTCGATACCCATGCCCTTCGGCAGGACCCGCGCGGATATCTCCTCCATGGCCTTGATGGCTTGACCGGAGGAGTAGCCGGGCGCGGCCTCACCCTGGATCTCCGCAGACGGGAACAGGTTGTAGCGGACGACGCGATATGGACCTGATTGCTTGTCCACTTCCGCGATGGCCGCCAGCGGAACCATCTTCCCGGTATCGGAACGAGCGCGCAGCTGGAGAATGTCGGCCGCCGATTGCCGGTACGACGTGTCCGCTTGAGCGACCACCTGCCAGGTGCGGCCGAGATAGTTGAAATCGTTGACGTAGGCAGAGCCCAGATAGGTGCTGAGCGTCGAGAACACGCGGTCCACGGGCACGCCTAGTTGCTCCGCCTTCTCCCGATCGATCTTAACATGAAGGCGCGGCGTGGCGGTGTTGTAGGTCGTGAAGACCCGCCGCAGCGCGGGATCCTTGTTCGCCTCCGCAATCACGTCCTGCGCAGCCTTTTCAAGGGCGGCATAACCAAGACCGGTGCGGTCCTCGAGCTCCATCTTGAAGCCGCTGGCGAGGCCGATGCTTCGGACCGGCGGTGGCGCGATCACCAGGACGTTTGCTCCGGTGATGCTCGAAAACGCCTTGCGCAGCTTGTCCGCGACTTCATCGGCATTGGCGGACCGGTCGCCCTGCGATTTCAGGTGAACGGCGATGAGAGCGGTATTCGAGGCACTGGTGTAGGTCGCGCCATCGAACCCGGCAAAGGTCAGCGAGTGATGCGCTTCAGGGACGGTTGCGACCGCCCGTTGCACTTCCTTCGAGATCTGCGTCGTCCGTTCGAGCGACGAGCCGGGCGGCAGCTGCAATACGGCGAGCAGCAGATTCTGGTCCTGGGATGGAATGAAACCCTGCGGCGTGACGTAGAAGCGCCAACCCGTCGTAAAGATGAGCAGGCCGTAGACGACCGCGAGGATCACGCGGCGGCGCACAAGCTTGCTGGTGAGGTGGCCGTAATGAACCGAAAGGCGATCAAAGAGGTGATTGAACCACCGGGCGAATCGGCCCGGAGCTCCAAGAATCCCGGTTTTGGGCTCAGTGCGCTTCTCGGCCGGTTTGAGCAGCAACGCCGCCAGCGCGGGGGATAGCGAAAGCGAAATGAAGGCCGAGACCACCGTCGCGGACACGATCGTGAGCGCGAACTGCTTGTAGAACTCGCCCGACAGGCCAGGGATGAAGGCGGTCGGCAGGAAAACGCCGCAGAGCACCAGGGCGATCGCCACCAGCGCACCGGAGACTTCCTTCATCGTTTCGTGGGCTGCCTCCTTCGGGGACAGATTCTTCTCGACGATCAATCGCTCGATATTCTCGACGACGACGATCGCGTCGTCCACGACGATGCCGATCGCCAGCACCAGTCCGAAGAGCGACAGGCTGTTCAGCGAGAAGCCGAAAGCCGCCATCGTCGCGAAGCTTCCGGTCAGCGAAATCGGAATGGCGATCAATGGGACGAGGGCTGCTCGCCAGCTCTGGAGGAAAAGCAGGACGATCGACGAGACGAGCAGGAGCGCGATGAAAAGCGTCTCCTTCACGTCCCGGATCGAGTCGGACACGAAGTCGAGCGGGTGGTGAGCCACCGAGTAAGCCATCCCCTTCGGGAAGTCTCTCGACAGCTCGGCGACGAGCGCCTTGGCGCGCTCTGCCGTTGCGAGGGCGTTGGTCCCGGGTTGCTGCTTGAGAACCAGGCCGATCGCGTTGCGGTCGTTCAGGAATGCATTGGTCGAATAATCCTGGGCGCCCAACTGGACCCTCGCGACGTCACGCAATCTCGTCAGTGCTCCGTCGGCCCGACGCTTGAGAACGATGTTGCCGAACTGCTCCGGGCTGGTGAGGCGTCCTTCGGTGTCCACACCGAGCTGATAGGCATTTGCCTTCGTACCATAGGGTGGCTGGCCGATAATGCCGGCCGCGACCTGGGCATTCTGGGCACGAATGGCCGCGACGATCTCATCAACTGTCAGGTTCCGCGCTGCCGCCTGATCTGGGTCGATCCAGATCCGCATCGCATAGTCGCGCCCACCGAAGCGCACCGTATCGCCCACACCCGGGACGCGTTTGATCCGGTCGTTGATCTGCAAGGTCACGTAGTTCGAGATGAAGTCGGTATCGAGTGAGTTGTCGGGCGAGTAGAAGGCGAAGCCCACAAGGTCTTCCGCGGTGATCTTGCGGACGGTGACGCCGATCTGCCTGGTCTCCTCGGGCAGGCGCGGAAGCGCCTCGTCGACCCGGTTCTGGACGAGGACCTGCGCTTCGTTGACGTCGGTGCCGAGCGCGAAGGTGATGGTGATCGCAACCGAGCCATCGCCCACCGACGAGGTCGACATGTAGAGCATGTGCTCGACGCCGTTGATCTGCTGTTCGAGAGGAACAGCCACGGTCGACGCCATCGTCTCTGCGGTAGCGCCCGGGAATCGCGCGCTGACGACGACGGTTGGCGGCGCGACCTCGGGATACTGACCGACCGGCAGCGACGGATAGGCCACCAGGCCCATGATGGTGATCAAGATGGCGAGCACGGCCGCGAACACCGGTCGCTCGATGAAGAAGTGCGGAAAGCGCATCGGTCGTTCCTCAGCGCGCGTCGGAGACGGTCGCGGCCGACGGCTCCGGCGCCTCGATCGGCGCTACGGGTCCGGCGTCCGCATTGCGCGGTTTGATCGTGGTGCGCTTGGGGTCGATCTTCATCCCCGGCTTGAGCTGGGTGATGTGATCGAGGATGACGAGATCGCTGGCAGCCAGCCCAGCCTTGATGGCGCGAAGCCCCAGAACTTCGGGCCCCGTCTCGACCGTGCGCTTCGTGACCGTGCCGTCGCGCGCAAGGACGAGAACCTCCTTCACCGACTGTTCGGTGATGACCGCCTCATCAGGGACGAGCATGGCACGATAGGTTCCTGATCCGAGCAAGCGCGCCCGGCCGAACATGCCGGAGGTCAGGAAATGATCATGATTGTCGACGACGGCGTGGGCCTGGATGGTTCCCGACTCGGTGTCGATGGCATTGTCGACGAAGACCATTTTCCCGCGATGCGAGAAGCCTTTCTCGTCAGACAGCCGTATATCGATCGGATTGGCGACATCCCGCGAGGATTGTCGCTGGCCCTTCCCGGCCTGGCGGAGATATTTCAGATAGAAGCTCTCGGCGCCGTCAAAGACGAACCATATCGGGTCGAGCGAGACGACCGTGGTCAGCAGGTTATCACCTGCCTTGATCTGATCGCCTACCGACACACGCCGGCTTGAGACGCGACCTGAGACTGGCGCTCTCACGACCGTCCACTTGTAGTTGAGAGCGGCGGTTTCCATTGCGGCTTGTGCCGCATGGAGTGCCGCAGTCGCCGTTCGGACCTGGGCTTGGTTGGTCTCCAGTTCTTCCTTGCTGACCGCATGCGTCGCCTCGAGCGTCGCCGACCGCGCTGCAATCGAGTTTGCGTTCTGGAGCGTCGCTCTCGCGCTTTCGACAGCCGCCCGCGCCTGATCGAGTGCGGCCTTGTAAGGCTGCTGATCGATGATGAAGAGGGGCTGTCCCTCCCGGACGGCCTGACCGTCGCTGAAAAGGACCCGTGTGACCTGCCCAGTGACGCGCGCGCGAAGCTCGACGGACTGAGGCGCTTCGAAATGGCCGATATACTCGTCCCAATCGACGACGTTCTTCAGAAGCGGGGTAGCGACCGCGACCTGCGGTGGGGGAGGTGGCGGCGGCGCCTGTCGTGAGCAGGCACTCACGGCAACCAGGACTGAGATCGCGGCCGGAATACGAAGCATAATCACCCCTTTTTTGTGGGCGCTTCGTGTGCGCCGCCCTCAATTCGTCACGTCAGTGCGGACCCGCCATTGGTCGGGTCCAACATCTTCACGGCGAGGGACTGGCTGTGGTTACAGCGGGGAGGCGGTGATCGGTTCGTGGCGATGCTTGAGATGCGCGCTTGATGGCAGACGGAGTTGACTGCCGGCCCGCCTATTTGGACTTGGCGATGGTGACGACGATGCCCTCGGCGTCGGTCTCGTCGGGTCCCATCACGCGGACCAGCCGCCCTTGCCTGTCGATGATGGCGATCGCCGGGAAGCGGCGAATGCCGAAGGTGCGGAAGGCCGTCCCATCGGTATCGACCGCCGTCGGGAATTGGGGCTTCGCCTCGGCCTCGTAGCTCGCGAGCGCCGCCGGGTCGGTCCAGAGGTGGCTCATGATGCCGAGCCACTCCACCTTGTCGGACTTGGCGAGGTGATCGACCTGCTCACGCGCCCGCCTGCATTTCGACACGCTTTGGGGCTCGGTGTCCTTGAGGTAGGATTCACACCAGACCGAGGTGAACAGGATCGCGCGCGGATGCGCCGTGGCGCCCGCCTTGAGCTCGACTGGCCGGCCGTGGCTGTCGCGCAAGGTAAGGGCAGGAACCATGTCGCCGGGCTTCAGCGCCGCGATGCTGGCGACGTCAGTCGTGGCGATCGGCGCGCCGCCCTTGGCCGCGATGGCCTTCCCGAGCGCCGCGTCGAGCCGGGGACCGTCCTGGTGGCCGGCGTAGAGGACACGCCCGTCGCGTCCGATGATGATATGGAGCGGTGTTTCCTGCAGCTTGATCCAGGCGCCGAGGGCGCCGTCGTCGATCGCCAGGGGCATGTGCATGCCGGATCTTTGCGCGAAGGCCTTCACCTTGTCGGGGTCGTCGCCGACGCCGGCATTGACCGCGATCACCTCCATCTGGTCGCCAAGGGTTTCGTAGATCTTCTCGAATCCCGGCATTTGCGCCCTGCACGGGATGCAGTAGGTCGCCCAGAGCTTCAGGTAGACGGGCTTCGATCCGTAGAGCTTCTTGAGATCGATCGTGCGTCCATCGACCATCTGCAACTTGATGGCCGGGCCGGGTTGACCGATGAGCTGGGTGAGCCGGGGATCTTCGGCGATATATTCCGGGTCTCCGGGGTTCGGTGCGCTCACCGCTGCCCCATTGCCGTTGCCCGACTTTGTCTCGGGCTGCTGCTGGCAAGCGGCGCAAAAGAGCGCGAGCAATGCCGCGGAGGCGGATCTCATTTCGGTCGGTTCCGTCATTGGAGTGCTGGTCGCCGGTGGGTCAAATCGGCGGTCCTCTGATCTCTCGATCTATTTGATGGGTGTGGTCAGCGCCTTGTCGTCGGTATCGACGACGAAGACGGCAAGCAGCTTCGCCGGTTTGGTCTTGCTCGCGTTGCGGCTGATCGAGTGGGTCGCGCCCGGCGGTTCGGACCAGCTCTCGCCCGCCTTGAAGACGCGGGTCTCGCCGTCGTTCACCTTCGATTCGATTTCACCCGAGACGACATAGGCGTAGATGAAAGCGGACTTGGCATGCATGTGCGGCGGTGACGCGGCGCCTGGCGCATAGTCGACCTCCACCACGACGAGCGACTTGCCCGGGATGTTCGGGATCACCTGATTGAAGTTCGGTGTAACCGTCTGGGTCTGGCCGTCGTGTGCGTTGACGACACCGGGGCTCGCGATCACGGCGCAAGCGGCAGCGGCGAAGTGCAGGATCTTCATGGGGGTTCTCCGTTTCCCGCGCCACGATGCCAGCTAAATGGTCTAGGAAAAAGCACCAAGAACGGACAAAAATCGTGTACCGGTTTGCCTATGGATGAACATCTCAATCTCAATCTGGATCGCACCGCGAAGGTCTCCTTGACAGAGCAGATCCGAAAGGGAGTAGCGACGGCCATCGAGAGCGGCGTGCTGGAACCCGGTGCGCGCCTGCCTTCCTGGCAGGATCTTGCATCCCAGCTTGGTGTCGCGCGTGGAACCGTGCGGATCGCCTATGAGAAGCTGGCGGCCGCGCAGCTGATCGAGGCCGCGAAAGCAAAGGGCACCCGCGTCGCCCAGCGGCCTCGTGCCGTTGTGAGATCCGAGCCACCACCTGACGAGGGCTCGTTCATGCGGACCTATCAGGAGATGACGCGGGGTCCGGCGTTCTTCCAGATGGGAATACCGGCAAGTGACATATTTCCCGCCGCGTTGTTCGCAAGGATGCGTGCAAACGCAGCCCGCGCGGTGACGAGCGCGCCACCGCTTTATCCCGATCCGCGCGGAGAACTCGAGCTGCGACGGGAGATCGCGGGCTATCTCGCCATCGGCAGAGGCATCCTCTGCGAGCCCTCGCAGGTGATCATCACCGGCGGCTTCTGCGCCGGGCTCGGCCTGACGCTCACTGCCCTGGGGCTGGGCGGACAGACCGCCTGGATAGAGGAGCCAGGCTTCCCATGGTCCAGGAAAGCGCTTGAGCTCGCGCGTCTGTCGCTCGCACCGATTCCGGTGGACGCCGATGGTATCGATGTCGATCACGGCCTGCGTCACCATGCGGGTGCCAGGCTCGTCCTGTTGACGCCCGGTCAGCAGGCGCCGCTCGGTTCCACCCTGTCGCTCGAGCGGCGTCTCCGGCTGCTCGAATGGGCGGCGGCGAACCAGGTGTGGGTCGTCGAGGACGACTATCTGAGCGAGCTGCAGCTCGCCGGCAGCGCAGCGCCGGCCCTTGCCTCGCTCGACCGAGGCGGACGCGTCGTCCATATCGGGTCGTTCAGCAAGACGATCAGTCCGAATATCCGTCTCGGCTTCATGGTCGTGCCGGCCCGGGAGGCCTCGAGGTTCGCCGATGTGGCGGCGTGCCTTGCGCCGCCGCCCGGCCCCGCCATCCAGCTCGCGACGGCCGAGTTCATGCGGGAGGGGCACTATCTGCGCCATCTACGCCGCACGAGGCGCGCCAACGCCGTCAAGCGGCACGCGTTGGTGGAGTGTCTCGAAGGGGCTGCCGGTGCGGATCGGGTTGCGCTGGCCGGCCTGGCAGTGCTGCTGAAGCTGCCACGGGGAACATCGGATATAGCCGTGGTGCGGGAGGCTTCGGCATTCGGGATGTCCCCCTCGCCGCTTTCTGCGTGGTACTCGACGCCTGCCAACGCTGAATCCGGCCTCCTCCTCGGTGTCGCGACCTCTCCGACAAAGGGCCTGGCACCGTCCTGCGAGCGGCTTTTCGACATCATCCGCCGGTTCGGCGGCCAGCCTCAAGGCTGAGCGGCCCCGCGGGACCGGAGCAATCCGATCAGCTCGATTCGTTCGCCCAGAGAAGACGGCGCGGCCTGAAGCCGAGCTTCGCCTTGGCGCGGGCGTTCGAGGCGCCTGTCAGCCTCATGTGGTAATAGACCGCTTCCTCGCCGGCGACCGCCAGCGCGTCTTCCATGGTGATGCGGGTTGGCGCGGGAGCATCGACCCAGCGAGCGAACGCCGGCATCCATTCCGATACGGGCAGAGGATCATCGTCGACGACGTTGTACGTTCCGGCCTCGGCGGTCAGCGCTGCTAGGGTGGCCGCGACGGCGTCATCGATGTGCACGAAGGACCAAACCGCCGAGCCGTCGCCGATGATCATGGCCTCGCCGTTCCGCGCCTGGTCCGCAACCGCGCCACCAGGGCGATACCAGGTGCCGGGCCCGTAGAAAAAGCCGTAGCGCAGCACCACGCCCTGCAGGGCCTTCGAGCCGAGGACATTATCCTCATACGCTCCCATCACGCTGGTGCCCTCGCCAACGGGACCAGGGGCATCGAGGCGGAAGCGGGACGTCTCGTCCCCGAGCTGCCCGGGCCGGGCTTCGAGGAAGAAGCCGCGCGACTGCATGATATAGCGGCTGACTCCGGTCTCTTCCGCGGCGGCCAGCAGATTGGCGCCGCCCTCCTTGTGCAGCCGGGTGTCGTTCGGCATCGCCTTGATGATGTCCCCCGGATTGGCCGGCAGCCAGGTGAGCTGGTCGATCACGACGTCGGGGGCGGCGTCCGCGATCGCGTCATGCACCGCCTCGCGGTCGAAGGCATCGGCGGTGGAAGCGCTGGCGCCGAGCTCACGAAGACGATCCACGCCGGGCCCGGTCCGCGTCATCCCCACGACCTGATGGCCAAGCGTGCATAATCGGCGAACCAGCGGCAGGCCGACCGCACCGGTGGCGCCAGCGACAAAGATCTTCATCGGATGAACTCCTTCGAGGCGCAGCGGCCGATGCGGTGCGCCCTGCCTAGTTCGTGATTACGGCCAGAGGCGTTTTTCGGAAGCTGATCGCCATGCGGTTATACGCGTTCATCAAGCAGATCGCGATCGTGAGATCGACGAGCTGCTTCTCGCCGAAGGCCGCGCTCGCCGTCCGATAGGCTTCTTCCGGCACACCGGTGTCCGCGACACATGTCACCGTTTCGGCCCAGCCAAGAGCCGCGCGCTCGGTCTCGTCGAAGAGGGCTCCAGCCTCCTCCCACGCCTGCACCAGGGCGATCTTCTCGATCGGCACCTCCTTCTTGAGGAGGTCGCGGGTGTGCAGGTCGAGGCAATAGGCGCAGTTGTTGATCTGGGAGACTCGCAGATAGACGAGGTCGATGAGCGCGGCCGGCAGCTCGCTCTCCAAGACATAGGCATAAACCCCGCCCAGCGCCTTGGCGCCATTCGGTGCAATCTGATTATAATCCAGTCGCGTGGTCATTTTACCTGTCCGATGCTCGTTCGACCGGGGTGAGCATGGCGCCCGGTGGCACTATCTGACGGCGCACCATGAACCTGCGGAAGGCCCCACAAAAGCACCAAGATCTCAGAATATTCTTGCACTTTGGGGGCATGGCAAACCTCCACCGATGATCGTTGAGCGCTCCGCCAGGGCCTTTCCTCGCCCATATCCGACCTGAGGCGGTTTGGCCGGAGCCCGCACGTCGCCGCAGGTTGCAACCGATCGGCCGGCGGGCGGCTACAGCATCGGGATCGGTGAGCTCGCGGTCGGCGTCACGACCGCGAGCCCACCGCCTGCCCCGATCGCGGTGCCGAATGAAGGAGGACCGGCGACAGCGGACGTCCAATGGGCCTCCCAGGGCGAAGCGGCCCGTCGGTGGCACGCATTGGCTTTGGAAAAATTCCGGGGGAGCACCTGGGTGTAACCGAACCGGTGCACGCCCGCGTGTAGAGGGATGCCGTACAGCGACGTCAGGCGATGCCAGGTCCTTGCCCGAGCGGCGCAGCCAGGACCGAGTTCGTACCCACAGCAGGATGAAAGCTGCCATGCACCGTTTTCCACATCCCGCCCTTGTTGCCGCCGACCTGCGCACGCATTTTGGACGCGGAAGAGGGCCGCGCGCCGGTCATGATACGATCAGCCTGTCCCTTCCCGTGGTCCAGGGAGCGGTTGTCCTGCTCGAGCGGGTTTGAGCGTCGGGGATTCTCACATCATGCCAAATGACGATGCCAGCCTGTCGAGGGAGATTTCGACGTGCACCTTCTGTGCGCCGCATCTGCCGCTCGGTCCCCGTCCGGTCACGCAGTTCAGCGCCACCGCGCGCATCCTCATCATCGGACAGGCGCCGGGCACCAGGGTGCACGCCAGTGGCGTTCCGTGGCAGGACGACAGTGGCGATCGATTGCGCGAATGGACCAGTCTCTCCGCCTGTGAATTCTACGATCCGGCGAAGGTGGCGCTCGTGCCGATGGGGTTTTGCTATCCGGGCAAAGCGGCGGGCGGCGACGCCCCGCCACGCCCGGAGTGCGCGCCGCGGTGGCACGAGCGCATCCTCGAGCTTCTCCCGGCGGACCGGCTTACACTTCTGGTCGGATCCTACGCGCAGCAATATTATCTCCCCAGGGATGCCGGCGCGACCCTTGTCGATCGTGTCCGCGCCTTTGAGCGCTTCGCGCCGGCCATCTTTCCGACCCCGCATCCATCGTGGCGCAGTGTCGGCTGGCAAAAGCGCAATCCCTGGTTCGAGGCAGAGCTGCTCCCGAAGCTGCGTGCCGCGATCCGGGAGCGACTTGGTCCGGTCGGATAATCGGTCGCGGTCCCGACCGATCTGACCACAGATTTGACGGTGAGCTACTCCAGGGAAGGTCTGGAGGCCGGCTCCTCATGGAAGGAATTTTGAGATGATCGATTGGCGGGAGATCGAGGCGCTGCCGCGGGATCTTGACCCCGGTCGGAGCTTCCTTTTCTGCACGCTCGGCAAGCACATCTTCCATGTCACCCTGGTCGTCCGGGACGGCGAGGCCCCTGTGCTGGTCGACCGAGGGGACCAGCTCGGGCGCAGCGCTGCTCCTGGACCGCGACATGGCCCTGGTGACGCATTTCGCGGAGCCCGACATGCCGGAGGCAAGCGAGCGCCAGATCACCGCCGCCGCGGTTCGCGTGGCCAACCTGGACGGCCGCTACCTCGCCTATGAGCATGATCGCTACGGCCGGTAATCCGCCTTTCGCCGGAAGGCCACCGACCGCAGATCATCGCGAGCGGATGAAACCGGCTCGCGAGGTGCGGCAGCCTCGTTCGGGTCGGAAGCGCCATTGCGGCTGCGCACGAGACGAGCACTCTCGTTGTCGTGGGAGGCGTTGAGCGGGAACCGCCGCCTGGCGATTCCCGCGAGCGTTCACGGCGATCAGAGGTTGGTGGTCCCCCTGTGGGATAGCGCTTGTTGCGCCCAAGCGACGATCGCCGTGGTCGGCATCGCTCCTGATTGCCGGGCTATCTCCCGGCCTTTGTAGAGTATCATCAGCGTCGGGATCGACCGGATCCCGAAACGTTGGGCGAGGCCTTGCTCGGCCTCGGTATTGAGCTTGGCCAACCTCATGGCAGGTTCCAGCTGTTCCGCGGCAGCGGAAAAGGCAGGCGCCATTTGCCGGCAAGGGCCGCACCAGGGGGCCCAGAAGTCTACCAGCAGGGGAATATCCGACCGCTCGGCGAGCGCCGCGAAATTGTCTGGCGTGAGGACTGCGGGCTCATCGGCGCGCAAGGCGATCCCACAGCGTCCGCATTTCCCGTCAGCCGCTGCCTTCGTCGCCGGCACGCGGTTCGTCGCTCCACACGCGGCGCAGCCAACCATCCTGCTATCCGTGTTCGACATCGAGGCGCCTCCAGCTGTTTCCTATCAACTCGCGGGATCGGCCCGGTTGGTGACAGCAAGGCCGGGAAATTCAGGCGATCCCGGCGAGTCTCGCCGCCGAGAGTTGATCCGCGATGTAACCTTTCGGCTGGAACGGGCGGGTAAACGGAAAGCCTGCCTGGCGTGACGAGGCTCGTGCCCCCGGCATTTCCGTCCGGCGGGGCCGAGGCGGGCCCAACGCGCATCATGCCGGCGACCGGCCGCCGCCACTATCAGGCTGTGGACAAGGGGGAGGGACCGCATGAAGACCGAACGGATGCCCGCCTTCACGGATGGCGTTGTCGCGATCATCATCACCATCATGGTGCTGGAGCTGAAGGTACCCGAAAGCGCCGAGCCGCACGCCTTGCTCGCCACCCTGCCGATCCTCGCGGCCTATGCGCTGAGCTACGTCAATGTCGGGCTCTTCTGGAACAACCACCATCATCTGCTTCAATCGGTCGAGCGTATCGACGGGCACGCGCTGTGGGCGAACCTGATGCTGCTCTTCTGGCTGAGCCTCACCCCCTTCGTGATCCGCTGGATCGACGAAGCCGGTTTCGCGACCCTGCCGGTCGCCACCTACGGCTTCATCCTGGGAATGTCCGCGGTCGGCTACCAGTGGCTCCAGCACGCAATCATCCGCGTGAATGGTGGCCCGGACTCCCCGCTCGCCCGGGCGCTCGGCCGTGACAGGAAAGGCAGGCTGTCGCTTATCGGCTATTTCCTCGGCACGCCGCTCGCCTTCGTCCATCCGCTGGTCGCGGTGGCGGTCTACGTGGTCATCGCCGCCGTCTGGCTGGTGCCTGATCGCCGCATCGAGCACCGGCTTCACCGCGACCCGACTGATTGCGCGATCTGACCGCCCCTGCCAGCTGGACATGCCGCATGATCGACCGGCGCTATGTCCGGATGTCTCTGAGATCACCCGACTGCGGCGAGAGTCGCCGCCAGGCGCCGCAGGCCGCGATGGACATTCACCTTGACCAGTGATTCCGATTGCCCGGTCATGTTGGCGGTATCCGAGACGCTGAACCCGTCGATCATGCGGTAGACGATCGCATCGCGCTGCGGGCGCTTGAGCGTCGCGAGACAATCCTCGATCACGACCGCGCTCATGATCGCGTCGCCATCATCGTCGACACAATGTGTCTCGTCCAGCGGGACCAATGTCGCGCGCGCGCGACGGCGCACCGAATCCACCCATTTCCGGTAGGCGATCGTCATCAGCCATGGCCCGAGCGTATCGTCGGTGGAATAGGTGTAGCGCTTCAGGAAAACGGCGATCAGCGTCTCCTGTACCGCATCCTCGACACCGCAATCGTGGATTCGCCGACGGAAATAACGGGTGAGCCACTCCCTCAGCTCGACGAGGAAGATGTCGTAGGCGGCCGTGTCTCCTGCACGATCTGCGATGATCAGCTTCTGCCACCGATCGAAGATGTTGCCCTTCGCGCTGCTGGAGCATGACCGGCCCGAGGTCCCTTGCTTGCCGTTCTGGCCACCGATTCCACGCGCGCCATGGCGAAGCTGCGTAGCCATCAGCAGGGCGCCCCTGCCGAAGGCGTCCGCATTGTCGCTGCTGGCGTCCAGGTCCCCTCGATGACCTGGTGCGGCTGTTCGTCCCAGGGCAGGACGACCCGCACCGCATATCCATTATGGTCGACGACTTCCGCGACGCCTCCGATGCTTTCCGCAAGTCCGGCGACGATCGGTGAGGGGAGAGGGCATCCGCCGCCGAGCATTTTCCGGTTGCTGTCGGCGACCGTCAGGATGACGGCACGGTCATTCGTGCGAGCCGATATCTCGATCAGGCCCTCTGCGCAGTCGCGCAAGCTGTGTTTCAGCGCATTGGTCACCAGCTCGTTGACAATCAGGGCGAGACGGAACCGGTGCCTTTCGGGAAGCCAGAAATGGTCGATCCGCAGGATGACGGCGTCGGTTCGTCCAAAAGAGCGCACGAGCTCGCGCGCGACCCCACCGACATGGTCTGCAAAATCGTGCATCTGGCAACCTGTCGCGAGAAGTCGGTGAAGGGTCATCAGCGCGTGCAGACGCTCCTCGAGCGTCGCGACCATCGAGGCGGCATCGAACACGCCGGGCTCGCGATTGCACTGACGGGCAAGCGCGGCAACGATCTGGAAGCTGTTTGAAAAGCGATGCAGCTGTTCGCGCAGAAGGAGGTCCGAGAACATCCCGGGTGTGAAGGGTTCCGCCGAATAAATCTGAGTCATGGACGTTCGCTCCGGTCGCAGGCGCGCCGGTCGCGGATCCGATTGATGGACCAGAAGCGGGCGCTGATGGGTGCGAGCGTCAGCGCGCCGCTCGCGATGAGGAAGGCCGCACGCATGTTGCGGCACACGAGGCCTGCTGGGGGAAGGCACCCCGGCGCTGAGGCGCAGCAGGTGAACCTGCCGTATGCGGTCAGGGCGCTACCGCGGCAGACGCGATCGCGAACGGCGCGGACATGATGTCCGCTCACGGCGAAACGATCGCGAGAGCCCATCGCGAGCGACGCTCGCGGCGCTACCGCGGCGGTGTCGATCGAGGGATCCTGGTGTCGGCGGGGGTAGCGAGGCATGGCCAGAAACTGACATCGCCCGGCCGCTATGGTGACGTTCTACTGGTGGGAGTTATGGTCACTCGGACGGGTGAGTGATTGGTCCTACCTGCGGCGAGCGCGTCAGGCGTTCGAAGCTCTCGTTCGATCGCTCAGGCCTCTCATGCGGCCCAGCAGGGCGGGGATGGCCCTCGACTTCGGCATATAGGCAACGCTCGCGGCGAGAGAGAGACATACCTCGGTGCCTCTGCCGGCCGCACTGTCGATCGCGAAGGATGCCTTCAGTCGTTCTGCACGCTCCCGCATTCCGCTCAGCCCAAAATGCGGGGGGGCGTCGGACGCCGATGCACCTGTGCTCAGCCCCTTACCGTCATCGACGATCCTGATGTTCAATTGGCGTGGGCCGAATTCGACGGTCAGCACAATTCGAGAGGCCTCGGCGTGACGGCACGCATTCGACAGAGCCTCACGCGCTATCTGACCTATTTCCGTGGAGATCCCGCTGCGGAGATCGCGCGGGGCCCCCTCGATCTCCAGGTCGATTTCGACGTCACAGTCCAAAGACGCATCATCGACAAACTTCAGCAGGATTTCGGGCAGTCCATTCTCGTCCACACGGAGGTCGCGCACGCGGTTGCGCCCCTCGACGATGATCTGCTCGCCCCTGTTGAGCGCGCTTTCCAGTCCGGCTCGAAGCCGATCCTCTCGCGGAAGGCTGTTGGCGAGGCCCTGAATCCGCAACAATAGTCCCTGGAACCCCTGGAGCAACGTGTCGTGGAGATCGCGCGCGATGCGCTCGCGTTCGCCCAACCGGGCCTCGGTGCGCCGCTGGATATCGATGGTCACCTGGCGGTGCCAGATCCTGTAAGCGGCCCAGGCAACGAAGGCGGTCAGGAATGCCATCGCGACTTTGAACATCCAGGTTTGCGTGAATGTCGGCGGGATTTCGAAGGTCAGCGTTGCCGGCCTCCGACTGCAGCGCCTGCCATTGTCGCAGGCGACGACCGTGAAGCGATAGCGCCCCGGGCCGAGATCGGTGAACGAGGTCGTTCTCTCCGTGGTCAGGCCGCGCCATTGCTGCCTTCCGCGGGATAGCTCATACCGAAAGGCGACGCGGTCCGGCCGATCGAAATCCAGCCCGGAAAAACTGATTTCGATCCGGCGCGGGCGCGTCGGCGAACGACGGCCTTCCGCGGAGATGAAGCTCCTGCCATCGGCCATGATATTTTCGACGACTGCCGGAATAGGCTGCTTCGGACCCGTGCCGGCCTTGGGATCCACCATGAACACGCTGCTGAAATTGGAAAACCAGATCCTCCCGTCCGGCGTTTCGAACGGATGGTTGGAGTATTCATCCACAGGAGCGCCATCGGCGGCGTCGATCCGCTCCGCGTGAAGCTTCCCGCCCTCGCTTGTCAGGAACGGATCGAGCTCGCGCTTGGAAATATGGAGCAAGCCACAATCAGCTTTCAGCCAAAGATCACCCTTTGAGGTCGTCGTCACGGCCGGAAAGGTCTGGCAGGGCAGGCCGTCAGCCACTCCTAGGCGCCGCGCCGCGCCGTTTGCCACCACATGGTAGAGTCCGTCCATCGTGGCCATCCACGCGGCGCCAGGCTTGATCGGTGCAATGCCCACCACGTTCGTGTTTGCTGGCAGGGGCAGACGGAAGAAACGGCCGTTTCGAAAGAGAAGGGCGCCGTGATCGGCGATGGCCACCCAGAGCCCGTCCTTCCCATCGGGAGCAAGCTTGTAGATCACCGCGCGATCGACGGACTCGGGCGTTGGGAACGCGGCAACGACACGGCCCGCCCGCATCTGCACAAGGGCGCCCCGGGGCGTCGCCCCGTCTTTGTATATGTTTCCCGTCCACACGTTTCCGTCCGGGGTTGCGGCCAGATCCTGTGGCTCGGTCAAGGGCACGTGCAGGTCGTTGCGAACAGGCTGCCGCTCATTTTCATAGAAGATGCCGATCCCGCCGATGAGGGACCAGGCCCGACCATCGCTGTCCTGTACGATCGAGAGCACGTCGGGCCGTGATGAGGCATGCGGGGCGGGAGTGAGGAGGCGCCCGTCGCGGAACGCATCGACGCCATTGACGTTGGCGACCCACAGTTCGCCGGTCCTTGTAACGAACAGGTTTCCGGGCCGGTCGGCGGACAAGCCTTCTCGAGCACCAAAACGTATGACGGGTTGGGCGCGGAATTGATCGACGCCCTCGGTCGTGGTGACCCAGATCGATCCCCCTCGATCCTCGAAGATCGAGGTTACGTTGTTGCCGGAAAGACCGTCGGCCTGCGTGTAGTGTTCCGCCTTTCCATTGACGACCCGCCACAGACCAGAGCGAAACGTGCCCATCCACAATGCCCCGTTTCGAGCCCTGAAAAGGGATTGGCCGTCCTTGATCTGCTTCGATGTCGGGATCTTCCGCCAGCGCAACCCATCTGTCTCGAGGTGGAACTGCTCGGTCGAATCACGGAGCATCGCGTAGACATGTCCCGCCCCGTCCCACACGACGCGAGCGGATCGCATGGACCGACCGCCCGGATAATCGAGGCGGCTTTCACGACCGGTTCCGGGGAGGCGGCAGACCCCTTCCTCGCTGAACGCCAGGACTCCGCCGTGCGGGTCGGGTGCAGCGCCGATGCCAGCGCGGCACCGCGCGCCGTCCGCTGCGCCCCGGCAAACGACCCGGTCCCCATCGACGTGGCAGATTTCGTTGCGCGCCCCGTGCCACCCCAGGTTGCCGATCCAGATTCTGCCCCTCTCGTCTTCGAAGACCGAGGATGGCGCGGACAGTCGCTCCTTGAAGAAGAAGAACTTTCCGTTCCTGTAGCGCGCCAAACCGTCGCCGAGCGAGAGGTAGAGAGAACCGTCACGAGCGAAGAGCATATTGGAGACGGAGTGGAAGGAACGCGAGGTGCCCGCCCAGGGCTGCCAGCGCTGAAATCGCTCTCCGTTGAAGCGGTAGATGCCATCCTGGGCTCCAAACAGGAGATACCCGTCGGCAGACTGCGTGATCGACATGGGGGCGGTGGCGAGCCCGTTCGAGCCGACGGTCCAGACCCGGTGGGTATATTGCGTGATCAACAGCTGGGGATCGAGCGCGGCGGCCGGTCGTGCCGCAAGCGTCCCAACCGCGAGCAGCACCGCAAGAATGAGGCACCGGAGCGTGGCACGATATCCGCGAACGGATGCCGGCCATCCCGGCACTCGAAGGAACAGGCTTCTTGGCGCGCGAATATGACTCAGCATCAGTGATCGCACTGTCGGCGCGTCACAATTCTATGATCCGGCGGCGCGCCGCCTGGACGACCGCTTCAGTGCGATCCTTCACGTCGAGCTTGAAGAAAATGCTCCTGAGGTGTGTTTTCACCGTGTCTTCCGAGATCGAGAGGGTGCGGGCGATCTCCTTGTTCGCAGAGCCGATGGCGACGCAGCGAAGGACTTCGAGTTCGCGTTCGCTGAGCGGCTCTTCACCGGCGTGCAGCGCGATCTCCTGCGCGATTTCAGGAAGGACGCGCCGCCTTCCGGCAGAAACCTCGCGGATCGTATCGAGGAGCTCGTGGCGAAGGCTGCTTTTGAGCAGATAGCCCGATGCCCCTGCCTTAAGGGCGCGGGATGCCTGAACGTCTCCGGCATAGGTCGTGAGAACCACTATCTTGGCTTTCGGGTGATGCTTGCGGACGGTCCGGATCGTCGCTTCGCCGCCCTGCTGAGGCATCTGCATGTCGAGCAGCATGATATCGGGTCGCAATCGATCGTAGCGTTCGACGGCCTCGATGCCGTCTGCGGCCTCGCCGACGATCTCGATGTCGGTCTCCGACGCCAGGAGAGCGATGATACCCTCCCTCAGCATTGCATGATCGTCGACGACCAGAATCCGTATTGCAGCCATGAAGCCCCACCAATCCAACGCAACTCACACGGGACACCGCCGCAAGTGGTTACAAGCGACGTCGCGTCACGATGTGGATCCTTGCGGACCGTCGTCGACGGCTTCACTCACCCATCTGGGTGATCGAATTGCCCTTCGGCAGGGCGTCACGCCTGCGGTGCAAGCAGAGGCAGTGTCGATCGATGGCGCGCCGTCTTCGCAGAAACCGATCTATTGCGGGCGACATCGCGTCACTGACCCTCAGGATATCGCTGACGGTCACCCTTGCCGGCCTTTCCGTCTCATCGGACACCGCCTCGACACCGCTTTCGGTGACTGCGGCGATCCTGGGGTGCCTGATCGGCTCGGGCCTGCTCACCCGAGGTGCCGCAGCTGCAAGCGTCATCCTAATAACTGCCTGCGATCATGACGATCTGATTGCCCTTCTGCCAATCGCGGCCGAGGCATTCTCGCTTGTGCTCGTCGGGGCGGGCGCCTGCTCCATCGACGCGCTGGTCTTTCACAAGCGTCCTCCCGAATGGAGCGATCGCGCATGATATGGCGCGTACTTTGGCAGCATCGTCGCTGGCCATGGAACAAGGCCAGGCGTACGCCAACTAGCACGTACCTCCTCCTGACCCTGCCTGACGGGCTCGCCGCCCGCTTTCGGCCCCGCCGCGACCACGTTCGCCCCAGCTTGCGCCCGGAACGCGGCCGCCGACGAGTGGGCAATGACGGCAACCGATGGAATCTGTCGTCTCGATTCCGCATCGCTATCGGGCCTCGCCGCCTGCGCCTCGCGCTTGTTGGAACAGCCAGGCGCCGACGCGAAGCGGTAGCGGTAGAAATTCGAGCGGGAGCCCTCGAAGCGCGCCACGGATGGCATGATCCACCGCTATTACGGCTGCCTTACGGGCCGGGCTTCCATCCGGCCGGTGCAAGTTCAAAACCGTCGAACTCGAACCCTGGCGATACAATGCACGATATGAGCGCCCAGCCGTCACTCGCGTGCGCTGCCTGCCAGTGACCGGGCTGGACGATGTGCTGCGGCGCCTCACCAGCGGAGATATTGCCTCCGAGCCTGACGCTCATGATCGGTCCGGTATCGCCCGGCGACGTCGAGAGCGCGATGGGTGATCCTGCATGCCAGAGCCAGATCTCCGCGGCATCGACCTTGTGCCAATGCGATCGCTGACCCTGCTCGAGCAGGAAATAGATACTGGTGGCCGATGCGCGGGCACCATCGGGCGCCGGCGCCCGCCACGTTTCGCGATACCACCCACCTTCCGGATGTGGCTGCAGTCCCAGCGTTCGGATCAGATCGGCGGCGCAAGATTGCGTGTTCAAGGGGAAAAGCCTCAATATCGATCCGCATTCCCTCTCGAAGGCGGGCGCATGCGTTTCGCGCGTGATCAAATTTCCTCGAGCAGCGGCCTGAAGCTCTTGAGGTAGAGGTTCGTCCCGAAGCGGCCCAGGATGAAATTGCGCAACGGCCCCGGCAGTGAGCGAACCGTGTCGCGTTTCCGGCTCTGCTTCTGCACCCATTGGACCCGGCCGAGCCGGCGTGCCGAGAACGCGCTCAGCGTGGCCTGGACGCTCTTGGTCTCGGAAAGGACTTCCGCCAGGACCAGCGCATCCTCGAGCGCCATGCCCGCGCCTTGCGCCATGCTGGGTGAGGTGGCGTGCGCGGCGTCGCCGATGAGGACGACCGCTCCCTTTTGCGTTCCCTGCGCGGGGACTTCCCGCAATCGCCCCGCATGGATCGTCGCTGTGTCCAGGCCGTCGATGACCGGGCGCAGCGGCGCCGCAAAGGAAGAAAACAGCTCCCGCAGGATGTCGGCGGGCGTGCCGGCAAAGGCGCCGTCGGGGGCAGCGATATCGGCATAGATGTAGAGCTTGCCCTCCTCCACGGGGATAGCGAGCAGCGTTCGCTTGCGCCCGAGCATCGCGGTCCAGCCCGTAATGCCGAACTGATTGTCGATGATGGTTCGCCAACTCGCGATGCCGAGATCCATCGGCTCCTGCCGGCCGAAGACGGCGCTGCGGACGGTCGACTGGATGCCGTCCGCGCCGATCACCAGATCATAGGCCTGCTGCGTCCCGTCGCTGAACGTCACGAGCGCGCCGGAGGGATTCTGCTGAATGCCGGCAACCGAGAGTCCGTAGCGGATCGGCACCTGCGTGAGCGCATCGCCCAGGACCCCCTGCAGCGCTGAACGCGAGAGCGAAAGGCAACCGCCGCACTGCCGCCAGAACGAGGCGAGATCGACTTGGTTGAGCTGGCGGCCGCGCTCGTCGAGGATCTGCTGCACATCGATCCTGGAGGCTATCCCACGAACCCGGTCGATGACGCCAAGCTGGCCCAGGGCGCGGACTGAATTCCCGGGTAGGTACATGCCTGCCCCACGTCCGGTATCGGAGGGGTCGCGCTCCACTATTTCGAAGGCCATGCCCCGCTTCTGGAGTGCGACAGCCATGGCGAGGCCGGCGACCCCTGCACCGGCGATGAGAATCTTCATTCAGCGGATACCCGATTTGTAAGCGGCAGGATTATCGGCACGAGCAGCGCCGAGGTTGATCCGATACTCGTCTCGTGGCGTGGGTAGTTACACTCCGACAGGTGGTTGAGCCCAAGCGTTAGCCAGTTTGCGACGGGCGGAGAACTACCCGTCATCCCGACGAAAACGGCCACGCCTCCCTCCCTCGGCGCCGCTGTAACCTATCGGCCGTTTCGGTCGAGTTACCTGTGAATACTTCGGCGGGATGGTCCCACGCGAGGCTTTCTCGTCCCGCTCGATGAGCGGGGCGGACGATAGGCCGGAACCGATGAGGCCAGATCCCCACTGCGCGCCAGATTGCGCCCTGCTGGAGACAGAAGCAGATGGCAGGATCCAGCGGAATGAACGAAGCGTCCGCCGCTCGCAACGACGTCCGCGCGGGAAATGCGCTGGCGCTCTGGGCGACGGTGCTCGGCTCCAGCGTCGCGATGATCGACATGACGGTGATCAACGTCGCCCTCCCGGCAATCGCCAGGGGGCTCGGCGCGGATGCGGCGGGCGTCCAATGGACCGTCAATGCCTTCATGCTGCCTCTGTCGGCCCTGGTCCTGATCGGCGGCGCGCTCGCCGACGCCGCCGGGCGCAAACGCATCTTCCTTGCCGGCCTGGCGCTTTTCACGCTCGCGTCGGTCGGCTGCGCCGTGTCGCCGACGCTGGGATGCCTGATCGCGGCGCGCGTGGGACAGGGCGTCGGCGCCGCATTGCTGTCGCCGGCGAGCCTGGCGATCCTCGGCGCCGATTTCGACGGCGAGGAGCGAGCCAGGGCGATCGGCACATGGGCGGCCGCCAGCGCGGTTGCTGTCGCCGCCGGCCCGATCGTGGGCGGTTGGCTGGTCGATGTCTTTGGCTGGCGGTGGGTGTTCGCGCTGGTCGTGCCGCCGGCGGTCGTGGCGACGCTGCTTGCCGTGATCGGGATCAAGGGTGGCCGCGACCCGGAAGCGCCGCCGCCCGACTGGGCCGGCGGCGCGCTGGCGACCGTCGCGCTGGGGCTTCTGATCTGGGGGCTCACGCTCGCCACGTCGGGCGGAAAGCATGGATCCGCCTATATCCTGGGTGGGCTGGTCGCGGCGGTGTCGTTCCTATGGTGGGAAAGGCGCCTGGGTGACCAGGGGATGGTGCCGCCGGCCCTGTTCGGCACGGCGCGTTTCAGCGCGCTCACCATGCTTACCTTCCTGCTCTACGCTGCCTTGACCGGGGTCCTGCTGCTGCTCCCGTATCTGCTGATCTCGGCGGGCTGGCTCGCCACATCGGGCGGGATGGCGCTGCTGCCCCTTCCGGTGATCATGGCCGCGGGTTCCCGACTGGCGGGAGGCCTTTCGGAGCGGGTCGGCGCGCACTGGATGCTGACGGCCGGACCGGCCATCGCCGGTGCCGGCTTCGCACTCATGGGGATGATCCCCGATCACCGGATCGATTTCGTCGTCCACGTCCTGCCCGCGATGTCGCTGGTCGGGATCGGCATGACGATGGCGGTCGCGCCACTGACGACCGCGGTGATGGCGGCTGTCGACCAGCATCATGCCGGCGCAGCCTCGGGCTTCAACAGCGCCACTGCCCGGATCGGCGGGATGGTCGCGGTTTCGCTGCTCGGGCTGGTGCTGACCGGCGGCGGGCGCGGTGTCTCGATCGACGCGTTCCATGCCGCCGCGCTGGTGGCGGGGGGCGTGGCGGTCATCGCCGGGATCGCCGGATGGTTCTCCGCGGCCCGCGAACCGGCCTGAGGCATCTGTCCGGCCGTCCGCCGCGCTGTAACCATCGCCGCCGCGGCGCGAGTAATCGACCATGACCGAAAAATACGATCTCCTCGTCATCGGTTCGGGGCCGGGCGGCTATGTCGCGGCCATCCGGGCTGCTCAGCTGGGCATGCGCGTCGGCATGGTCGAGCGCGCGCGGCCGGGCGGCATCTGCCTCAACTGGGGCTGCATCCCGACCAAGGCGCTGCTGCGCTCGTCCGAGATCTACCATCTCGGCAAGAACGCCGAGGCATATGGGATCACGGTCGAGAATCTGCGCTTCGACCTCGACGCGATGGTGGATCGCAGCCGGAAGGTCGCCCAACAGCTCTCCGTCGGCGTCCAGGCGCTGATGCGGAAGAACAAGGTGGCTGTCATCAAAGGGACCGCCGGCTTGCTGGGCAACGGCCGCATCTCGGTCGTCAAGGGCGACACGATCACGGAATATGAGGCCGACGACATCATCCTCGCGACGGGGGCACGTGCCCGCGAGCTTCCCTTCGCGAAGTCGGATGGCGATCGGATCTGGACCTATCCGCACGCCCTGATGCCGCCGGAGATGCCCACCGACCTGCTGGTCATCGGGTCGGGAGCCATCGGGTGCGAGTTCGCGAGCTTCTTCACCGATCTCGGCGCCAGGGTCACCATTGTCGAGATGCTCGGCCGGATCTTGCCGGTCGAGGACGAGGAGGTCTCGGCGTTCGTCGCCGCCGACTTCGCCCGGCAGGGCATGACCATCCTGACCGGGCACCGGACCACCGCGCTCGAGGTCAGGCCCGGGCGCGGTGTCGTCGCGACCCTGTCCGGCCCGAATGGCGAGCTCGAGCCGCGTATCTTCAGCCACGTCATCGTCGCTGTCGGAATCGTCCCGAACACCGAGGATATCGGGCTCGAGGCGCTGGGTGTCGCGACGGAGCGTGGTCATCTGGTCGTCGACGAGCTTGGCCGGACCAATATCGAGGGGATCTGGGCGATCGGCGACATCGTCGGCGCGCCCTGGCTTGCCCACAAGGCCAGCCATGAAGGCGTCATCGCGGTGGAGGCCATTGCCGGCCTGAAGCCGCATGCGCTCGACCGCTCCCGCATTCCCGGCTGCACCTATTCGCGCCCGCAGGTGGCCAGCGTCGGATTGACCGAGGCGAAGGCCCGCGAGCTCGGCTACCGGGTCCGCACGGGCAAGTCCCGGTTCACCGAGAATGGCAGGGCGATCACACTGGGTGATCCCGATGGCTTCGCGAAGACGGTCTGGGACGACGGGAGCGGCGAGCTCCTCGGCGCCCATCTTGTCGGACCCGAGGTCACCGAGCTCATCCAGGGCTTCGCGATCGCCAGGCAGGCCGAAGCATCGGCCGAGGACCTGTTCGACACGAGCTTCGCCTATCCGACGCTCTCGGAGACGATGCACGAGGCGGTGCTGGCAGCCTATGACTGGACACTCCAGGCCTAGGTGATCCGAGGCAGCCCGGATCCGGCAGTCGATCGCGGCCTCCGATCCGATCCCCGTCACTCTTTGCAAGGATGGTGCTATGGTCCAGGCTCGGTGGAACGGCGCGGTGATCGCCGACAGCGATGTGACGATCCTACTCGAGGGAAACCATTATTTCCCTCCCGATGCGATCAACCGCGAATATCTTGAGGCGACCGATCAAACGACCGTGTGTCCCTGGAAGGGGACCGCGCGCTACTTCACCCTGAGCGTCCACGGCGCGCTCAATCCGGACGCTGCATGGACCTACCCCGATCCGACGCCCGAGGCCGAATCCATCCGCGATCATGTCGCATTCTGGCGAGGCGTGGACGTCGGCTAGGGTTGCTGTCCGGGCGAGCCTCGGCCTGTATGCGACCGTCCGTCTCGTCGGGGTATCGTGGCGGGCGAAGATTGGACGACCGCCTTGGGCGCGCTCAGGCGCGTGGCGGCGGAGGGCGCTTCATGATCAGCAGGTCGATCAGCTCCTGACGATCCTCGGCGGTGGCGATCGGGAGTGTCAGGAACCTGCCGTCAGGATAATTGGTGGCTTGATCGTAGAGATCGACCAGCTGCGAGCGCCAAGTGTAGCGGCGCTCCTCGAATTTCTCCCGCTCCGCGCCCCCGAAGACGATGATGACCGAGAAGCGCCGATATTCGGGGACGAAGGTGCAGAAGGCCCTGGTCTTCTTGTACCGCAGGGACCAGCCGCGCTTCTTGCCGCCGTTGAGCCATTCGGGCGTGAATATCCCGGGGTAGTTCTCGTCGATCCAGCTCTGCAGCGCACGCCAGTGCTCGAACGCCTCCGCCCCGATCCAGTCGCGGATCGTGTCGGCATCGGGTGCCGCTGAGGGATCGGTGAACCTGTCACCAGTCTGAGGGGACTGTTCCATATCGCTTGCCTCCATGATCTATGCTCCTTCCAAAGCCATCAGGCACGGAACCTCGGCCACGACCGACAGGTCGATCGTGGCGAGCGCCTTCTCCCTCGCCGCCGCGGCCGCTTCCCCTACGAGGAACGCAGTCGCCTGCACGGGGAAGAACTGGAGGGACTTCAGCCCCATGCTGGCCAGCACGGCCGACAGGTACGGCGTGAGGAAGTCGGGCTGATTGGCCCGTTCTCCCGCGAAGGTCCCCCCGGACGCGATGCCGACAAACACCGGCCGGTCCGGGATCATTCCGACTTTCCCCGCCGGCGTCGACCTGAAGGTCCGGCCGGCACGGAGGATCTGGTCGATCCATGCCTTCAGGACAGATGGGACGGTCAGGTTGTGCATCGGCGATCCGATCACGATCGCATCGGCCGCCTCGACTTCGTGGATCAGCGCCTCGGAGAGATCGAGGGACCCCGCCAGCGGCGCCGCCAGCGTGGCCGGCGAGGACAGCGTGGTCGCATAGTCCGGCGTCGCGTGGGGCAGGGGGGCGGCGCCAAGGTCCCGCCGGCTGATGCGCGCGGCCGGCGCCACCTCGAGCAGCTTCCCGACGATCGCCGCCGACAGCGCCCGGCTGTGCGATTCCGCGCGCGGGCTGCAATCGATGTGAAGGATATTGAATGTCACTTTCTCACTCCTTGCGTCCGGTGGTCGCGCCGGCTCGGTGGCCGGCGCCCTGGCCGCCGCCGACGTGCACGATGCCGCCGGTGATGCCCGCCACAGGAAAGCCCAGACGCGTCCCGAACATCTTGCTCGGCGCGCCTGGGCCTCCGGTTACAATCGCGCCGACCCGGACGTCCAAGGAGCCGGGGACGCAGGCGGTGCGATCGTCACACCTCAGATCGCGCCGGCCGGGGTGACGGCGGGGAAGTCCTTCTCGGGGTCGAACACGTTGTTGAAGAAGTTCGTCAGGGAATACATGGCCACCAGGGCGATGATCTCGATGACGTTCGCCTCGGTGAAGCCGGCGGCGCGGATAGCCGCCAGATCGGCATCGCTGACCTGGCCGCGGGTCTCGGTGACCTTGCGGGCGAACTGGACCGCGGCATCGCGCTTCGGATCGGTGGCATGGCCCTTGCGGGCAAGGATGATGTCATCGGCCGAGAGCTTGGCCATATGCTCGGCGGTGAAGCTGTGCACCGTCAGGCAATAGTTGCAGCCGTTCACCTCGGACACCGCCAGGCCGATGCTGTCGCGCGTCTTCACGTCGAGCGCCTTGCTCAGCGAGCCGAGCAGCGTGGCCCAGGCGTTGAACGCGATCGGGCTGCTGGCGAAGGCGGCCATCATGTTCGGCGTGAAGCCGATGTTCTTCGTGAACGCATCGAGCGTGGGCTTGGAATCGGCCGGGACCTGTTCCGGCGAAAGGACTTCACAACGTGCCATGGTAATTCTCCTCAAAAGGGGTGGTTGGTTGACGATCAGGCGAAGTTCAGGACGTCGAGCACGGGCAGCCGCGGCTTTTGCGGCCAGTTTCCCTGGCGCTCCGGCCCGACAGAAAGGAGCATCACGGGGATTTCGTTGTCGGCGAGGCCGAACTCGCGGGAGACCGCGTCGAAGTCGAAGCCGATCATCGGGGTCGAGCCCCAGCCCAGCGAGCGGGCCGCATAGATGATCGCGGCGGCACCGAAGGTTGCGGTGCGGATCGCCTCGTCGCGCTGGAGCTGGACGTTGTCGTCGTAGAGGCCGCGCGCCGGGTTCTCCCATTCGGGGATCAGGCGCGCCGGCATGATGCCCGCTTCCACGACCGGTGCCAGGCGATGGGGGACCACGCTCGCATCGGCCATCTGGCCGATCACGATGAAGGTGACCGCCGCTTCGGTGATCGCCGGCTGGTTCCAGGCGATCGGGCGCAGGCGGGCTTTCGCCTCGGCCGAGCGCACGGCGATGAAGCGCCAGTTCTGCAAGTGGAACGACGTCGGGGCAGAAGTACCGATCTGTACGAGATCACGGATCTGCTCGTCGCTCAGGGTGGCGGTGGTGTCGTAATACTTGGAGGAACTTCGGCTCAGGATGTTTTCGATGACTGCGTTGTTCATGATGGGCTCCTTGGTCAGCGTCGTTGTTGAACTGGTTTTATGCCCAGGCCGTGATGCTTTCGAGACGCGAGCGGCTCAATTAAGTGCTCGAAAAGCTCAAACTGGCGTCGACACAGGGCGCACGGCTTCCGCGCCGCGCAGCGGGTCCTGCCGTGCGGATCGAATCTCAGGCTTTATTGACGAAGAAAAACGCGCCGCGGTGGCGGTCCGCGACAGTATCGGTGCCCCCCGCCACCAGAGCGCTTGTTCGCACGGCCGGGGGGGGGCCTGGGCGCCGCCCCCCATTGGGTTTGTTGGCCCGACAGCGCCCCC
>CBIHNZ010000045.1:0-36109 GCA_966211615.1 uncultured Sphingomonas sp. | reverse complement strand
TCGCACTCGCAGCCACCGTCATCTTCTGGCTGTGATCAACGAGTCCTGACCCTAGTATCGCTCGCCCAGCAGGATCCCCAGGCCAAGATCGGCCCGAAGCTGAGCATCGACCATGAGAAGGCGATCGCCGTGGTGGAATATGCCGCGCGCGCCGAGCTCTTCGCCAATGATGGCCCCGAGGGCCTGAAGGCCAAGCTGCCGGACCTGATCCTCGACGAGCCGCTGGCACCCCTGGCGACGGCCGTCATCATCTCCGACGCCAACTTCGGCAAGGTCGACAAAGTCTATGTCCGCACCGAACTGGACCAGGTCATCAGCCTCGCCTTCCAGGACAGGATGATCGAGGCCACGCCGGTGCGCAGCACGGTGACGCTGCAGACCGGCCACCTGCCGTTCCTCACCAATCCCGACGGCTTGGCCAAGGCGATCACCGGCGCTGCGGAATAAACAGGCCCATGATGACGTGGTTCTCTCACCTCGGCCTCGTCCGAGGTGAGGAGCCGTGCCTCGCGACAGCTCTCGGGATCCATGGGGTGGCGCGAACGTCGCCTTTTTGGGGCGCGATACCGTCGCAAGTTCGAAACGTGACAGCTGGCGGCATTTTGAATCAGCGTCCGGCGGATCAGACTAACCTTGATCTCAAACATCCGCGGTTTCGTGGGCCAGCTCGCCGATTGCGTAGTCCACCAGAGCACGCAGGCGTGGCAATCGCCGCAAGTCGCGGTGATATCCCATCCAGACATCGCGCGTCGGCACGGCGGCACCGAGATCCAGTCGCTCGATCTGCGGTTGGCTGTCGCCCAGTGCAATCGGCAGAACGGCGATGCCGACCCCTTCTGCACAAGCACGTGCTTGCGCCTGGCGGTCGTTGCTCCGAAATGCGATCCGTGCGTCAGGCAGTCGTTCGCGAAGCCAGATCGCATCGGGCAGGTGGCTCAACGCCGCGTCCATCGTGACAAGCTTCGGCTCGGCTTCCGCGCCGCGCCGTCGATAGGCGGCGTAGCCGATGCGCATCACCCGCCGCTGGATGACGTCGACTTCCTCGAACCGCGTAATCCGGAAGGCCAGATCGGTCTCGCGGCGGGCGAGCGAATAGATCCGGCTGTCGGTGACGAGCTCGATCGTCACGCCGGGATGCATTTCGGCAAAGCGAGCAAACGCCGGCGTCAGCACATGGACTCCGAACCAATCCGAAGAGGTCACCCGCAGGCCGCCGTGCAGCCGCCGGTCGCTGCCCGCGAGCGTGCGTTCGAGCGAAAGGAATTCCTCTTCCATCCGTTCGGCGGATGGCAGCATGGCGCTGCCTTCATCGGTCAGGACGAAGCCGTGCGCCGTTCGCTGGAACAGCGTTTGGCCAATGGCAGCCTCGAGCGCTTTCAGCCGTCGCCCCATGGTCGGCTGGGTCAGTCCGCAAGACCGGGCTGCGGCGCCCAGCGACCCGGCACGCGCGATCGCCAGGAAAATTCGAATGTCGCCCCAATCGGCATGCATAATTGCATGGGTATCATGCGATATCGTTGATCGCAAAACGATCCTGATCGCGCCATCTCTGCCTTGCCCGAGATGGAGATGATCGAATGTCAGGTTTAGAAATGACCGCCGCGGTCGTGAGTGCGGCAAACGGCCCGTTCGCGCTTGTTCAGACGTTGCGACCGGTGGCCGCCGCCGGGGAGGTGCTGGTGCGGATTCATGCCAGCGGCGTGAACCCGCTCGATACCAAGATTCATGCGGGAGCGGCGGCGCACGCCAAGCATGAGCTTCCCGCAATCCTCGGCATCGATCTTGCCGGCACGATCGTCGCGGTGGGCGATAGCGTGACAGGGTTCGTCGTCGGTGACGAGGTGTTCGGAATGACTGGGGGCGTGGGCGGCATCCAGGGTTCGTTGGCCGAATACGCCGCTGTCGACGCGCGCTTGATCGCACATAAGCCGGCCAACCTCAGCATGCGGCAGGCCGCGGCGCTGCCGCTGGCCGTGATCACGGCCTGGGAAGGCCTGATCGATCGCGCGCGCGTGGGCGCAGGTCAGCGCGTGCTCGTTCAGGGCGGCGCCGGCGGCGTCGGGCATGTCGCCGTCCAGTTGGCCCAAGCATATGGTGCGAAGGTTTTCGGGACGGGAACGGCCCAGGATGGCGACATCATCAGGCGCTTCGGTGCGACCGCGATCGACTTCCAATCAGAAGGCGTGACGGACTATGTCGCACGCCATACCGGCGGGGAAGGGTTCGACATCGTGTACGACACCGTGGGCGGCGCGACGCTCGACGCATCTTTCGTCGCGACGCGACGCTTCGGACATGTCGTCAGCGCGCTAGGTTGGGGTACGCATGCTCTTGCACCCTTGTCGTTCAAGGGCGGCACCTATTCAGGCGTGTTCACCCTGCTTCCGCTGCTCACCGGCATCGGTCGCGAACATCACGGAGAGATATTGCGCGCCGCCGCCGCCCTGGTGGAGGCCCGAAAGCTTACACCCCGCCTCGACCCCCGTACCTTTTCATTGAGCACGGTTGGCGAGGCACATGCCGCGATCACCGGCGCCCAGGCCGCAGGCAAGATCGTGGTCGATATTATGTGAGCGAGACGGCGAGCAGGTGAACGCCCGTAATCGGGCGGTAGCGGTGGTTCGCTTTATGGGACGGTCAATGTCGCCACGAGCCAGACGGCGGTGTCGCGCCCAAAGTCGCTCATACAAAGCACTCGCCGTGGCGACCGAACACTGCCGTTTATCCACGCAGCGCGGCAATGGCAGCTGACGCCCTACTTGTGGACGTTGGCCGCGGCTCCGGCGATGCCCGAAACCTGCCGTTCGTTCATCAAGCCGGCAAATGACCGCTAACAGTTGCGGACATTTATCTCTCGTGCGAGCTTCGAGCATGGATATCGCAACACTGGTAGGTTATTTGTTGCCGCGCCGACCGACGACCGAGGCGCGTGCTATTGAAGCGATGGAGAGTTGCGGGATTTCTCCTGACGCCATCGCATGGCAAGTTGCCGTTGATGGGGCATTTGCGTTTGGCCGGAAATCGCCTGACGATGATGGCCTGAGTGACGATCAGTTTGCCTGCCTTTTGGAATGGACCCGCAAAGAGCGCGTCAAGACAGGTTTTATCGGATGGGTACAGGGCGAAAGCTGACGGTCCGCTTCCCACCCATTCTTGGACATTCGCGGGCGATCGTCGGCTTGGCCGCCTCTGAACGGCCAGAAATGGGTGGAAAGCGGACGTTCCTGCAACGCGTTTCTTTGGGTCAAAGCCGAACGCGGCCATTAATAGATTTGACTGGTCAGCGTGGCCGAAAAAACCGGATCGTCGCTAGTCTGGCAATGCAGACTGTATCCCAAAGGATCGAGACTAAATGGACGAATATTTCGCCCGCGATGAAGCTTGACCAATATCGATCTGTCGGGAGCTCGACGGGCTTGCGCTGCTTGGTATCGTCAGACTTCATGAAGCAGGTATCTCACGAGGCAGAAACGTCCGCAATTGGGGCGTTAGCCGTCGTTCGCGTACGTGCCATCGTCACGGCAGCTATCGCTGATTTCAGGCCAAGAGCTGCCAGTCCGCTTTCCACCAAAGGCAGCCGTTGGCGATCGGTAGAGATGTCCGCGATGCGAACCTTTTTGACATAGATTGAGGCAAGCCGCGCTCCCCGCGGCCATAACGTGAATCATGGATCAAAGGAGCTTAATCGAACGCGCGATCGAATTAGCGCAGACGGGCGCCTATCATCGGATCGAAAATCTCGAGCGGCAACTGATTGCCGAGGGCTATCGCGACGTCCCAGCGCATCTGAGCGGGCGAACCCTTCGACGGCAGCTACGCCATCTTGGCAGCGCTGCCCGCGGCGCTCCGACACCGAAAGGGCGCGGACGAAGGTCCGCGCCCCGCGCTCCGGAGGCCTAGTGGCCGGCGGTGCTATTGATTGTCGGAATCGTCCAGTTCGTTGTCGAGTCCTGCCTCGGCGTTCTCCTCTTCCTCGTCGAGAATGCGCTCCGACCCGCCGGCGCCCTGACCTTGTTCGCGGCTCTGTTGGTTCTGCTGGCGCTCGACACCTTGCTGGCCCTGCTGCATCTGCTGGCCGGGTTCGCGATTCTGTTCGTTCGGATCTGCCATGGTATCTCTCCTGCTGCGCGGGCTGCGCAGATATTGAACCTGTCGGATTTCGCGATGGGCCCACGGCTCGTCGCGAATTTCGTCGCAATTCGAACCAAGTACGGTTGAGCACGCACTCAGGCGACGGTGCTCTTGGCAAGCGAGGCGTCGCCTGGATTCCACCTGCAAGCAGGTGGAACGTCCAATCGCACTATTGCCGGGCGAAGCGGGTTGGCATCAGTTCGGTCCAATCGGATTGGTCTCGCCCGCGACTTCGATATCCTCGGCGCTTCCCGGCATGTGCCTTGGCTCGATGCTATCCGGGCCGTCGTCCGACAGGCCCCGGTCGAGCGTATCGCTCGGGTGACGCGCGTCGCCCTCGCGCTGATGCTCTGTCGAGATATTCGGCGCTGGCTGTGTACTCGTTCCCTCAGGCTGAAGGGGTTTCACGCCCGGCTCGGTTGACAGGTTCGGCCGGGGCCGCGTTTCGGTGTTCTCGTTCGTCATCATCCTCTCCTCTGCGGAGAAGAACACGGGGCACGGGCGGCCCGTTCCCAGCTGGCGCATCGGCTTCCCACGCCGGGCGACCAACCTTGATCAAAAAGGGCCGAGGCTAGGCCGCCTTCGCCCTCGTGCTTTTTCCTGTCGTTCTGAGGCCATCGAGATAGTCGGACCAGAATTGCATCATGCGAACGCGCTCGTCCCAATGCTCACCACGGAGATAAGCTCGGCGAACGTCATTGTTCTCGACATGGGCGAGTTGCCGCTCGATCGCGTCCGGGTGCCATTTGCGACTTTCGTTCAGCAAGGTGCTGGCCATCGCTCGAAAACCGTGGCCTGTCATCTCCGTCTTGTCGTAGCCAAGCCGTCTCAAAGCGGCATTGATCGTGTTGTCGGAGATCGGCCGCTCGCCCGAACGCACACTCGGGAACAATAGCCTCGACCTGCCTCTCAAAGCGCGCAACTCGGCGAGCAGAGATAGGACCTGCTTCGAGAGGGGCACCCGGTGTGGCCGACCCATCTTCATTTTCTCACCTGGTATCGTCCACACGCCGGCCTCCAGATCGAATTCCGGCCATTCTGCCGCTCGGAGCTCTCCGGGCCGGACGAAGACATGGGGAGCAATGCGGAGTGCCAGGGCGACTTCGGGTTGTCCTTCATAGCCATCAATCGAGCGCAATAGCTGCCCGATACGAGCGGGTTCCACGATGGCAGGATGATGCTTGACCTTGGGGGTGATAAGGGCCCCTTTCAGATCGGCGGTTATGTCGCGTTGGGCCCGTCCTGTGGCTATCGCGTACCGAATCACCGTTCCGCACGTGCTGCGAAGGCGTCGCGCCGTTTCGTATCTGCCGCGAATCTCGACCGTTCGCAGGACCGTTAGAAGTTCAGGGGTGGAAATTTCGCTGATCGGTCTGTTGCCAATCAGGGGTTTCGCGAACTCCAGGAGCCATCGCGTCTTTTCGAGGGTCTTCTCTGCGCGCCCCTCGGCTTCGATCTTCCGTAGCCATTCGTCGGCGACGACCGCGAATGTGTCGCCGGCGCCTATATTACCCACGCCCCGTGTCAGCTTTCCATAGGTCGAAGGGTTTACACCCTTGGCGATGAGCTTTCCGGCATTCTCTCGCTTCTCACGAGCCTCCTTGAGCGAAACCTTCGGATATACCCCGAGCGCCAGCGTGCCCCGTTTTCCGGCGTGATGATAATCCAGTCTCCAGTACCGCCCGCCATTGGGATGCACGAAAACGTACAGGCCGTGCGTATCACTGACCTTGTATGCTTTTTCCCGGGCCTTGAGCTTCCTGACTGCTACGTCGGTGAGCATTTTACGGTATATCCGCGCTGGGTCGAATTTATACCGTCAAATATACCGTCAGATACCGTGGCTGCCAACGGATTGGCTCGGTTTCGGATGGACTATATACCGTAAAAAATCGCGTAAAACCGGCCATTTATGGACGGTTTCGGATGCCTGCGGATGGGGTGATGGTGCCCGGGGACGGAGTCGAACCGCCGACACTGCGATTTTCAGTCGCATGCTCTACCAACTGAGCTACCCGGGCGTACCCGGCGAACGCCGGGGAGGGGGCCTCTTAGTCGCGGCCAGCGCCTGTGTCCAGCCCGGTTTGCGCGTCCGGATCGGCGGGTTCGCCGGGTACGCGATAGCCTTCGCCGAGCCATTGCAGCAGGTCGCGATCCTTGCAGCCGCGGCTGCAAAAGGGCTTGAACTCGGTCTGGGGTTGCTTGCCGCAGATCGGGCAGGTGTCACGCTTCAAAATTCTGCTCCTTCGCGGACACGAATCGCGTCATGCCGCCCGTGCGCCGCGCCAGTTCCTCGCTCCAGCCCGGTTGCTGGGCCATGCGGCGGGCGATTCGCATCGTCACCATATGGGTAGCCGGGGGCGGCGGGGGAAGGCGTTCCATCCGCCGGAGCTCGGCCCGCGTCTCGGCACCGATCGGGTCCGCGCGCAGCAATTCCGGCAGCGAGGGCCGCGTCCGGCGCCGCACGATCTGCAGGAAGCCGAAGCCGTTGACGGTGGTCCGCTCGAACGGCTGGGGCAGGGCAGCGTCGATCGCCTCGGCGATGGCGTTGCGGGCCGCCTTGCCCGAAAGCGTCGGGAAGTCGATGCCGATCGATCCGGCGATGCCGTGCCGCTCGATCGCGCGTGCCACCGCATGCGCCGCGGCTACCGCGAGCGGTTCCAGCGGGGCGGGGCCGTCGACGTCGAACAAGGTCATCGCCGGCGTGGGCGACAGCCGGAGCGCGCCGCCGGGAAACACGATCTCGCCGCTCACGGCCTCGTCGAGCACTTCGGACCAGCCCGCTTCCTCAAGCAGGTCGGGCTCGTGCGCGCGCAGCATGCGCACCGGCAGACCGGTGGCGCGGATGCGTGCCAGCAGGTCGGGGCCGTCGTCCGGTGCGGCATCGGCGGGTGCGGGCACCGCCTTGGGCAGCTTGGCGCGGCCGGGCTCGGGGATCGCCTCGCGGACGATCTTCACGCGCAGCGCGGCGCCCTGGGTGATCCCTTTGGGCAGCGGGTCGCACAGCGCCTCGCCGCCGCCCGCAAGTGCCACCTTGCCGGTGTTCCGGTCGATCAGCCTTGCCTCGAAGACGCCGCCGGTGCGCGGGCCGCTGCCTTCCAGCTCGATCCGGGCCTTCCAGATCGTGCCGCGCGAGACCAAAGCGGCGCGGTTCTCGCCGATCCCCGCCTCGTAGAACCACTCAGCCAAGCGTGTAGCCCGAGGCTTCGAGCAAGGCCCGCGCCTCGAACACGGGCAGGCCCACAACGCCCGAATGGCTGCCGGACAGGAAGCGCACGAACGCCTCGGCCTTACCCTGGATGGCATAGCCGCCCGCCTTGCCCATGCCTTCGCCGGAGCGCACGTACCAGTCAATCTCGGCGTCGCTCAGCCGCTTGAAGGTGACGATGGTGTCGGAGATGCGGGTGCGCGCCTTGCCCTGGGTATCGATCACGCAGACCGCGGACAGGCAGTGGTGACGGCGGCCGGAAAGCACGCCGAGCATGCGGCGCAGATCCGCCTCGTCCTCGGGCTTGGCGAGGATGCGGCGACCCACCGCGATCGTGGTGTCGCCGGCCAGGACGATCTCATCCTCGGCACGCGCCACCGCAAGCGCCTTGGCCATGGCGATGCGCAGCACATAGGGGCGGGGAAGCTCGTTCGCGCGGACATCCTCGTCGATATCGGGCGCGGCGATGCGATCGGGCACGGCGCCGATCCGCGTCAGCAGATCGCGACGGCGCGGCGAGGTGGAAGCGAGGACGAGTTTCACGGCTTGACCGATATCGCCATGCTGACCTTGTTTCAGCATCCAACTCTCCACGAGCGATGTCGCCTGGGGCGCATTGGATCCTGAAACAAGTTCAGGATGACGACTGCGTCGTCACTTGAAACGGTAGGTGATACGGCCCTTGGTCAGGTCGTACGGCGTCAGCTCGACCAGGACTTCGTCGCCCACGAGCACGCGGATGCGGTTCTTGCGCATCTTGCCGGCGGTATGGCCCAGGATCTCGTGATCATTCTCGAGCCGGACGCGGAACATGGCGTTGGGGAGAAGCTCCACAACCTGTCCGCGCATTTCAAGCAGTTCTTCTTTGGCCAAAAATATGCCTCTCTGGTGAGCGCCCGCAAAGTGGCGGTGCCTTTACTCCGGCGCGGCGCAAAAGGGAAGGCGCGCGAATCGGAGAGATCGCGCGTTGAGTGTAGCATGTAGGCGCTTTGGACGATTCTGCCATGCTTTGCGGGTGATATGGATCAATTTCAGGTCGCTACCCATTGCTGCGCGCCGATATATACGTTCCCCCGTTCGATTCGGGGTCGGTCACGGCCTCGAGGGCAAGGCGAATGACGGAAAGGTCCGGCGGCATTGCAGGTTGAAGGAGCCGAAGGCGCGGCCGGTAGGGATCCGGCCTTTCTGTCGGGCGGCGGCGAGGTGGCGGAGCTGATCCGGCGCTTCGACTGGTCGATGACGAGCCTCGGATCGCTCGATCGCTGGCCGCAGAGCCTGAAATCGACCACCTCCACCCTGCTGCTCTCGCCGGTGCCGATCGTGCTGCTGTGGGGCGTGGACGGCGTGATGATCTACAACGACGCCTATTCGGCCTTCGCCGGTGCGCGCCACCCGCAATTGCTGGGATCGAAGGTGCGTGAGGGCTGGCCGGAGGTCGCGGACTTCAACGACAATGTCATGAAGGTCGGGCTGGCGGGCGGCACGCTTGCCTATCGCGACCAGCGCCTGACGCTCGATCGCCACGGCACGCCGGCGCCGACCTGGATGAACCTCGATTACTCGCCGGTGCTGGACGAGAGCGGCAAGCCCGCCGGCGTGATCGCGATCGTCGTCGAGACGACTGAGCGCGTCCTCGCGGAACAGCGGCTGGGCGAGAGCGAGGCCCGCCTCCGCGCGCTGGTGAACGCGACATCGGACATCATCTACAGCATGAGCCCCGATTGGCGCGAGATGTGGGCGCTGGACGGCCGGGGTTTCCTGACCGACACCGATGCGCCCAGTATCGCGTGGATGGACGCCTATCTCTACGAGGAGGACGTCCCGCATATCCTGGCGGCGATCAACGAGGCGATCCGCGACAGGCGACCGTTCCAGCTCGAACATCGCGTGCGACAGGCGGACGGCACCGCAGGCTGGACCTTCTCGCGCGCGATTCCCCTGTTCGACGACAAGGGCGCGATCGTCGAATGGTTCGGTGCCGCGAGCGACGTGACCGAACGCCATCGCGCCGAAGAGCGTCTTCGCCTGCTGGTCAACGAACTCAATCACCGCGTGAAGAACAATCTTGCAATGACCCAGGCGATCGCCACCCAGACGTTCCGCAACGCGGAGAATCTGGAGCAGGCCAGGGAGCGGTTCATCGGCCGGGTCATCGCGCTGGGTCGGGCCAACGACTTCCTGACCGGGGATCGTGGCGCCAGCGCTTCGCTGCGCGGGGTGCTCGAACAGGCGATGCAGCCGCACCGCGAAGAGGAAGCGCGCTGGCAATTCGACGGTCCCGATATCGATCTCTCCGCCAAGACCGCGCTGGCGCTCACGCTCGCGCTGCACGAGCTCGCCACCAACGCGCTCAAATATGGTGCCTGGTCGGTGCCGGACGGCCGGGTGTTCGTGACGTCGCAAGTCCAGTCGGTCGACGGTCGGCAACGGCTGCACATCGAGTGGCGCGAACGCGGCGGTCCCCGGGTCCAGCCACCCGCGACGCGCGGTTTCGGCTCGCGCCTGATCGAACACGGCCTGGCGGCGGAGATGGGCGGCACGGTAACGATGCATTTCGAACCCGACGGTATGGTGTGCACCGTCGATGCGCCGATCGACCCGTTGGAAGATGGCCGGTGAACGAATCTGCACTCCGCATCCTCGTGGTCGAGGATGAGATGACGATAGCCCTGCTGATGGAAGACATGCTCGTCGACCTGGGGCACGAGGTGGTCGCGCTTGCCATGCGGCTCCCCCAGGCGATCACGCTGGCCGAAACCGCCGAGCTCGATCTCGCGATACTGGACGTCAATCTCGACGGGCGGATGTCGTTCCCGGTCGCGGACGTGCTGCGCCGGCGCGGCGTCCCCTATTTCTTCGCGACCGGCTATGGCCTGGCGGGGATCGATCCCTCGTACCGCGACAGCCAGGTGATCAAGAAGCCGTTCATGGCCTCCGATCTGGAGCGGGCGATTCGAAGCATCGCCGCCTGAAGAAAGATGACGTCGCGGCAATGACCCCGACCGGATAGCCGGCGGGTGGCCGGTCAGGGTGCCTTGGTCTCCGGAGCGCCAGCCGGATTATATTTGGTGAGAAACGCATCCAGCCGCGTCAGGAAATCGGTGACGTTCGCGGCCTTTCTCAAGCCGTGCTTTTCGTCCTTGTAGAACACCGACACCACTTCAGCTTGCACGCCTTTGCGGGCCGCGAGCGCCTCGACCATCTTGTGCGCCTGCTTGGGCGGGACATTGTCGTCCAGCTCGCCATGACCGATCAGCACGGGGATGGTCATTCGCCCGGCCTGCGCCAGCGGCGACAATGCCTCCAGATCAGTGTCCTTCTCCCCGCGGACGCGGCTCTCCCATTGCTTGAAATAGCGGGGCGCGTTGAAGGCGCGACGATCATATTTCAGCATGCCGGGTAGGTCGGTCACCCCGGACAGGCTGATCGCGCATCGATATTTCTCGGGGTTGCGGATCGCGCCCCACAGCGCGGCATAGCCGCCATAGGAGGCGCCCATGATGCAGACGCGCTTGGGATCGACCATCCCCTTCGCCACCAGCCAGTCGACACCGTCGTCGATATCGTCCTGCATCTTGCGGCCCCATTGGCCATAGCCCTGCTCGACAAAATATTTGCCATAGCCGGTAGAGCCGCGGAAATTCGGCTGGAGCACCGCATAGCCGCGGTTGGTGAGGAACTGGACGTACGGATCATAGCGCCAGCTGTCGCGGACAAAGGGACCGCCATGCGGCATGACGACCAGGGGAAGATCGCGGTCCGGGCGGCCCGGCGGCAATGTCAGGTATCCGGGGATCGAAAGGCTGTCGCGCGCGGAATAGCGTATCGGCTGCACCGGGGCGAGCCGCACCGCAGCCAGCTTCTCATAAGGTCGAACGATCGACTCGAGCCGCCGAGCGGGCATGTCGAACAGATAATAGGTTCCCGGATCGGATGCGCCGCCGGACCAGATCAGCAGGCGCGAGCCGTTCGCGCTGCGATCGATGACGACATTGTCGGCGCCGGGCAGCGCCTTGTCGAGGCGCGCCTGGGTCGTCTGCATCGCCGGATCGGACCAGGCGACATGCATTCGGTCGTCCTCATAGGAGACGCCCCCCACGCCGCGCGTGATCGGATTCGGTACGATGCGGGTTACGTCGACCTGGGGGTGCTGGAAGATCACGTCACCGATCTCGCCGGTGCGGAAATCGAAGCGATAGGCGGCGAAGCGATCGGACTTGGCGTTGGTGACGATCGCGCCGGAATCCTCGCCCGGAAAGAAGTACATGCCGTCTATCGTGCCCGCCAGGCCCTTGACCGTCGGCGACTTAACCTTGGTGAGCGGCGCGCCGGGCTGGTTGCGGTACCAGATCGTCCAGCGGTCATCGTCATAGGCGATTCCCGCCCGCACCACGCCGTTGCCATCGGCGAACCAATTCCAGATGTTCGGCCGGGATTTCTCGACGATGGTCGCCGTATAGGTCTTCAGGTCGATCCGCCGCACCCATGGCGTGCCGTTGATCGTCTTCTGCGCGGCGATCAGCAGCCATTCGCCTTTCGGATCGGCGTACAGCACGGTACCGGCAGAGAAGCTCTGATTGTCCGCGTCCAGGTCGTGATGCTCGTGTGTCTCCAGGTCGATCGCAGTCAGGCGCGAGGTCGGCAGCGGCACCCCGAACAGGTTCAGCGTCAGGGTGAGTTCGATCAGGACGTGGTTCGAACCCGCCCATTCGATCGCGGTGATGCTGCGGCCGCCGACCTCGTAATAATGCGGCTTGCGGTCGGTGCCGGTCGCCAGGAAGACGACCAGCCTCGAGCGGCCGCCATTATTTTCGACAGCGGCGATCCGGGTGCCGTCCGGCGAAAGGGAGAGATTCTCGAATGCCGGCTGGTCGGCGAAGGTCGCCGCCGGCACGGTTGCGGAATCCGAGCCGGGATCGGGCTGCCGGGCGGCGCCCGGCGTCGCCAAAAGAAGCGAAAGCGCAGTGGCTGTCGCAAGCATGGATGATGAGCGCATGGCCATGAACCCCCTTTGGCCGCCACGTCGTATTCGAGAAGCTAGAGCCAAGTTCGACCGATGAGCAAGATACGCCGCATCTATCTGCGCAAATAAAGAAAAGCCCCGCCCGGATCGCTCCGGACGGGGCCAGGTCTTGCCGTAACCGGATCAGCTGACGTGGTTCGCCGCCAGTGCCGCGAGCAGCAGCAGCGCCACGATGTTGGTGATCTTGATCATCGGGTTCACCGCCGGGCCGGCGGTGTCCTTATAGGGATCGCCCACCGTGTCGCCGGTGACCGCGGCCTTATGGGCTTCCGAGCCCTTGCCGCCGTAATTGCCGTCTTCGATGTACTTCTTGGCATTGTCCCATGCGCCGCCGCCCGAGGTCATCGAGATGGCGACGAACAGGCCGGAGACGATCACGCCGAGCAGCATCGCGCCCAAGGCCGCGAAGCCCTCATGCTGGCCGGCAACGGCGGTGATGAGGAAATACACCGCGATCGGGCTCAGCACCGGTAGCAGCGAGGGGAGGATCATCTCCTTGATCGCCGCCTTGGTGACGATGTCGACGGTGCGGGCATAATCGGGGCGGCTGGTGCCCTCCATGATCCCCGGATTGTTCTTGAACTGGTTGCGAACGTCCTCGACCACCGAGCCTGCCGCCCGGCCGACCGCGGTCATGCCGAAGGCGCCGAACAGGTAGGGGAGCAAGGCTCCCAGCAGCAGCCCGACGATCACGTACGGATTGCTGAGCGAGAAATCGACGACCACCTTGGGGAAGAACTCCTTGAGGTCGGTCGTATAGGCCCCGAACAGGACCAGCGCGGCGAGCGCCGCCGAGCCGATCGCATAGCCCTTGGTCACCGCCTTGGTGGTGTTGCCCACCGCGTCGAGCGCGTCGGTCCTGTGGCGCACATCGTCGGGCAGGCCCGCCATCTCGGCGATGCCGCCGGCATTGTCGGTCACCGGACCATAGGCGTCGAGCGCGACGACCATGCCCGCCAGCGCCAGCAGCGAGGTCGCGGCGAAGGCCACGCCCAGGATGCCCGCGATCTGATAGGTCGCGATCACCGCAACGACGATCACCAGGGTCGGCAGCGCGGTCGATTCCAGGCTGATCGCCAGGCCCTGGATCACGTTGGTGCCATGGCCGGTCACCGAAGCCTTGGCGATCGACTTGACCGGGCGGTAATTGGTGCCGGTGTAATATTCGGTGATCCAGACGAGCAGGCCGGTCACCGCGAGGCCGATCATCATGCAGATGAACAGGCTCGTGCCGGTGAATTGCGGGCTGGCGATCAGGCCAGCGACCGCTTCGGCGGTGAAACCCTCGGTCAGCGTGCTCGGATCGGCCATGCCGCCGATCGTCGCGTGCATGTCGCCCAGCACATATTGGGTCGCGAACCAGATCGCCGGGATCGACAGGATCACGGTGGTCCAGAAGCCCTTGTACAGCGCGCCCATGATCGACTGGCCCTTGCCCAGCCGGACCATATAGGTGCCGATGATCGAGGTGATGATGCACACGCCGCCGACGAGCAGCGGCAGCGTCATCAGCTTGGTCAGCATCTCGGTGCCGACATCCTTCATCAGCAGCGCGATCGAGACCATGGTGAGGCCGAGCGTCACGACATAGGTCTCGAACAGGTCGGCCGCCATGCCGGCGCAGTCGCCGACATTGTCGCCGACATTGTCCGCGATCACGGCCGGGTTGCGGGGGTCGTCCTCGGGGATTCCGGCTTCGACCTTGCCGACCAGGTCGGCGCCGACGTCCGCGGCCTTGGTGAAGATGCCGCCGCCAAGACGGGCGAAGATCGAGATCAGCGAGGCGCCGAAGGCGAGTGCGGTCAGCGCGGCGATCACGGGCCGGGCATTGGGGGCATAGCCTGCCTGCGCGACCAGGTACCAGAACAGCACCGAGATCGAGAGCAGGCCCAGACCCGCCACCAGCATGCCGGTGATCGCGCCCGAACGGAAGGCGAGGGTGAGTCCGCCCTGCAGGCTGGTCCGCGCGGCCTCAGCGGTCCGCACATTGGCGCGCACCGAGATGTTCATGCCGACAAAGCCTGCCGCGCCCGAAAGGATCGAGCCGATGAGGAAGGACACGAGCGAGAGCGGCGCTCCCATCTTGTCGAGAAAGACCCAGATCAGCACCGCGACGATCACGCCGACAACGGCGATCGTGCGGTATTGCCGGCCGAGATAGGCCTTGGCGCCCTCCTGGATGGCGGCGGCGATATCCTGCATCTTCTCGTTGCCGGCGGGCGCCTTGAGCACCTGCTGGCTGGTCACGAAGCCATAGGCCACGGCAATCAGGCCGCAGACGATGGCGAGATAAACTATCGTCATCTGGTGAAGTCCTTCCCCTTGAACTTTCTGAGGTTCCGCGAATGCCGGCCTTGCCACCGGTCTGTTGCGCGGCGCGGAAGGTATAGGAATGCGAGGCGAGCGCAAGCGCTTGGGGGAAGGAGCTTATCCGTGCTCGAATCCCAGCCGTGCGGGCAGGGGGATGGGATCGCCATCATCGGTGAGTTGCAGGCCCGAGCCCGCAGCGAAGCTCCCGATCCGCGCGGCAGGCACGGGCGGGACGAAGTCGGGTGCGGCGGCGAAGAGCAGTTCGTAATCGTCGCCCGCGGTAACGGCGGCGAGCCGCGCGCCGCGGTCGGTGCCGGCAAATCCGGCATAGGCCGCCGATAGCGGCACCGCCGCGAGATCGATCGTTACCGCCAGCCCGCTCGCGCCCGCCATCCGTCGCGCGTCGATCAGCAGGCCGTCCGACACGTCCATCATCGCATGCGCATGCGGGCCGAGCGCGCGTCCCTCGGCAAGTCGCGGTATGGGGCATCGATAGCGCGCGAGAAGCTCGGCGGGGCCGTCGGCGCCCTGCGCGATCCTCAGGCCGGCGCCGCCGTCGCCGATCGTGCCGGTGACCCATAAGGTGTCGCCCGCCTTCGCGCCCGATCGTGCCGGCGCCGAAGCGCTGGTGCCGATCGCCGTCAGCGACAGGGTGCGCGGCGCGCCCGGGGCGAGCGCCACCGTATCGCCCCCCAGCAAGGTGCAGTCGAACGCCGCCAACGCCTCGCCAAGTCCCGCAAGGAACGCCGCGTCCCAAGCATTGTCGTCCGCCAGCGGATAGCCGAGCAGCACCCCGCGCGGCTTCGCGCCCTTGGCGGCGAGATCGGACAGGTTCACCGCGAGCAGCTTCCAGGCCACGTCCCGGGGCGGGTCGCCGGCGAGATAGTGCACGCCCTCGGCGAGCATGTCGTGCGTCAGCACCAGGTCGCCCAGTACCGCCGCATCGTCGAGCAGGCCCCTTGCGCCCGGATCGAGCGCCAGAGTGCGCAGCGCGGCGATGAACTCGGCTTCGTTCAGGCCCTGGCCTCCTTGGCGACGGCGTCGAGGATGCCGTTGACGAAGCCCTTCTCGCGGCGGTCGTAAAAGGCGTCGGTCACGTCGAGATATTCGCTGATCACCGCGCCTACCGGCACGTCGGGCCGGGCGAGCAGTTCATAGGTGCCGGCGCGCAGGATCTGGCGCATCGGCTTGTCGAGCCGGTCCAGCGCCCAGTCGGCGGTGAGCTTGTCGGCGATCAGCCGGTCGATCTCCTCGCGGCGCGCGTCGACGCCCTTCACGATGTCGTCGAAGAAGGCGACATCGGCGTCGGCATATTCGACCTCCTCGATCGTCGCGCCCAGCCGGTGCTGGTGGAATTCGTGGAGCAGGGCGACGATCTTCGTCCCCTCCATCTCCTGCTGGTACAGCGCCTGGACGGCGGCGAGCCGCGCGGCGGCGCGGGCCTTGGAACGGGACTTGGCTTTGGGGCTAGGCATAGGCGGCCCAATAGGTATCTTCGACCGAGATGGCAAAGCGTCTTGCACTGCTCGGGCTCCTCGTCGCGTTTTCGGCGATCCCCGCCGCACATGCCTGCTCGATCGTCATCACGCACGAACCGACCTATGCGGAGCTCCGAGCAGAGGCGAAAAAGACCGTCGCGAATGCCAACGCGATCCTCGACGGTGAAGTGGTGGAAGCCGGGGTGGATGGCGGTGCGCCCGCCAGAATCCGCGTCCAGCGCGTGTTCAAGGGGAATGTCGGCGAATTCGTCCAGGTCTATGGCAGTTCCGGCGCATGCGACCTGAACTTCGGTCGCGTGGGACAGCGGTGGCGCTTCGTCCTGTTCGGCGAGCCGGGTCACTACACTACCGGGGTCGACTATACGAATGCCCGCTATATCGACCGGTTGCTGAAATCGGACCGCCGCAAGGACTGGCCGCTCAATCTCCCCTAAGCCGGATCGCGACCGACTTTGCGTGTGCGGGGAGCCCTTCCGCCTCGGCCAGCGCGACGGCGGCGGGGCCGATCGCGGCGAGGCCGGCCTGGTCGAGCGAGAGGAAGCTGGTGCGCTTCATGAAATCCAGCACCGACAGGCCGGAGGCGAAGCGCGCCCGGCGCCCGGTGGGGAGGACGTGGTTCGGCCCGGCGACATAATCACCGACCGCCTCGGGCGTGTAGCGTCCGATGAACACCGAACCGGCATGGCGGACCTGCTCGAACAGCGCCTCGGCATCGTCGCAGGCGAGCTCGAGGTGCTCGGGCGCCAGCCGGTCGATCAACAGCACGGCATCGTTCAGATTCGCCACCAGGATGATCGCGCCGTTCGCGTCCCAGCTCGCCCGCGCGGTCTCGGCGGTGGTGAGCTCGGCGATCTGCCGGTCGACCGCCTCGGCTACGGCGTCGGCGAACGCGGCATCGTCGGTGAATAGGATCGACTGGCTGGTCGGGTCATGCTCGGCCTGGCTGAGCAGGTCGGCGGCGATCCATTCGGGATCGTTCTTCGCATCCGCCACCACGACGATCTCGGACGGGCCCGCGACCATGTCGATGCCGACCACGCCGTAGAGCTGGCGCTTGGCCTCGGCCACCCAGGCATTGCCGGGGCCGGTCACGACATCGACGGGCGAGATCCTGTCGGTGCCATAGGCGAGCGCGGCGACGGCCTGCGCCCCGCCGACGCGCCAGATCTCGTCGACCCCGGCGAGGTGCGCGGCCGCGAGCACCAGCGGGTTCACCTCGCCGTTCGGCGTCGGCGTCACCATCACCAGCCGACCGACGCCCGCGGCGCGCGCCGGGAGCGCGTTCATCAGCACCGAGCTGGGATAGGCCGCCCGCCCGCCGGGCACATAGACGCCGGCCGAATCGACCGGCTTCCAGCGCGCGCCCAGGCGAATGCCCTGCGCGTCGATCTCGTCGGTATCGGCCGGGCGCTGCCTGGCGTGATAGGTCGCGATCCGCTCTGCCGCGAGCTCCAGCGCTCCGCGCAGCTCGGGGTTCAGTCCCTCCCATGCCGCCAGGCAATCTGCGCGGTCGATCTTCCAGCCGGTGGCGTCGAGATCATGCTTGTCGAACAGCCGTGTCAGGTCCTTCAGCGCCGCATCGCCCTCGTCGCGCACGCGCTGGATGATGTGGGTCACGTTGCGCGCGACATCGTCATCGGCCTCGCGCCGCGCATTGACCAGCGTGGTGAAGGCCTCGGCGAAGCCGGGGGAGGAAGCGTCGAGCCGGATCATGCCACCAGCTTCCGGAAGGCATCGACCAGCGGCACCACTTCGCTCGCCCGGGTCTTGAACGCCGCGCGGTTGACGATCAGCCGCGAGGTGACCTGGGCGATCACCTCGACCTCGACCAAGCCATTCTCCTTGAGCGTCTTGCCCGAGGAGACGAGGTCGACGATCCGCGGCGCGAGGCCCAGCACCGGTGCCAGCTCCATCGCCCCGTTCAGCTTCACGCACTCCGCCTGCACGCCGCGCGCCTCGAAATGGGCGCGGGTGATATGCGGATATTTGGTGGCGACGCGGACGTGACTCCAGCCGCGCGGATCGTCATGCGCGGCCATGTCGGCGGGCTCGGCCACCGAGATGCGGCAATGGCCGATGCCGAGATCGACCGGCGCGTAGAGTTCCGAATAGGCGAACTCGGCGAGCACGTCCGATCCGACGATGCCGAGCTGCGCCGCGCCATGCGCGACGAAGGTCGCGACGTCGAAGGCGCGTACCCGGATCAGGTCGATCGCCGGGCTGTTGGTCTTGAAGCGGAGCGCGCGCGAGCGCTCGTCCGAGAAGGCGGCTTCGGGCACGATGCCGACGCCCGCCAGCAGCGGCAGCGCCTCGTCGAGGATCCGGCCTTTCGGCACGGCAAGGATCAGCGGTTCCTGCATGAGTGGCGGGGCTTTACTTGGGGGTGCCCCCGGGCGCAACAGACGCCGCGCAGGAGGTTGCATGGCAGACGAGCAGACGAACCGCGAGAGCTTCGACATCCAGGCCGGCTATTGCTCGGCGATGCAGGCGCCGATCACCGCGCGCGTGGCCACCGTGCTGGGCAAATCCATGACCCGCGACAGCCAGACCGGCCGCCGCGTGCTCGACTGGCCGGGCGAGCCCGTTGCCGATGCGCTGGTGCTGCGGCTGATCGGCGGCCTCCACGCGCTGCACCGGCGCGGCGTGCCCGAACTTGCCCCGGTGTTCACCGGCGCGGTGACCGATCCCGACGCGGTCGCGACGACCCTCCGGCAGGTGTTCGTCGCGCACGATGCCGACCTGTTGCCCTGGCTGGACGGCCCGCCCCAGACCAACGAGGCCGGCCGTTCCGCCGGGCTGATGACCGGGATCCTCCATCTCGCCCGGCGCTACGGGCCCAGGGTCGAAATACTCGAGATCGGCTCCAGCGCGGGGCTCAACCTCCTGATCGGCCGCTACCGCTTCGATTTGGGCGGCGTTCGCACCGGCCCCGCCGAGTCGCCGGTGGAGATCAAGCCCGAATGGCGCGGACCGCCGCCGCCGGACGTGCCGGTGGAGATCGTTTCCACACGCGGCGTCGACATCCAGCCGCTCGATCTGTCGGGGTCGCGCGATGCCGAGCGGCTCCAGGCCTATTGCTGGGTCGAGAATGTCGAGCGCCAGGCGCGGCTGGAAAAGACGATCGCGATGGTCCGCGCCGAGGGCGTCGACCTGGTCCAGGGCGACGCTGCCGACTGGGTCGAGGCGCGGCTTGCCGAGCCGCAGGCGGAGGGCGTAACGCGCGTGCTGATGCACTCGGTGGTCTGGCAGTATCTTCCCGATGCCACCCAGCACCGGATCGCCGACGCGATGCAGGCGGCGGGCGAGCGCGCCACGCCCGAGCGCCCACTGGGCTGGGTGATGATGGAGCCCAACCGCAACCTCCACCGCCACGAGGTCCGCGTGCGCGGCTGGCCGGGCGACACGCCGATGCAACTGGTCGCGCTTACCCATGCGCACGGCGCCTGGGTCGAGGGGCTCGAGCCGCCCTATGAGACGCGGCCCTATGTGATGCGAGCATATTGATGACCTATTCGACCAACAGCCGCGACACGCTGATCACCGTTTCCTCGGATTGCCCGGTGGCGGAGGGCACGGTGCCCGAGAAGCAGGGCACGATCGCCGCGGTGGAGCATGCTCTGCTCGCCGAACCCTATGCGATGACCAGCGACGACCTGCTCCATGCGACGTATCGCGCGCGGGGTGGAGACAAGAGCCGCGAGGACTTCTTCGCCCGGCCCCAGGCCTGTCTGCGCGCTTCTCCGCTGGTCAAGCAGTTCGGCTGGGGCGTGCATCACGACGGCGAAGGCCGGATCGCGCTGGTCGGCGCCGAGACCGCAGAATATCGCAGGCTCCTCGACGATCCCGCTATCGCCAAGGCACCGGGCATGCGGAGCAAGCGGGCCTAGCCGTCCCGCGCGGCTAGCCACTCCCGCATCGCAGCGGTTACCGCCTCGGGCTTCTCCCAGGGCACGAAATGTCCGCCATCCTCGACCCGCACGATCGTCAGGTCGGGTACCAGCGCGTCGAGCCCGTCCAGCTGCACCGGCAGCAGTGCCTTGTCCTGCATGCCCCAGATCACCAGCGTCGGCTGCGGGATCGGCGGGAAGGGCGCGTCGAGCCAGGCCGGGCGCTCCGGAGTCTCGTCCATCGCCGGCACCTGGATCGCGCTCGCGCGGTACCAGTTGAGCATCGCGGTTATCGCGCCCGGCTGGCTCCATTCGTCGAGATAGGCGGCGCGTTCAGGCGCGAGCAGCGCCGGGTCGGCGTGTCGCACGAAGGTCGTGTCGAAAAATCCGTCCACGCCGATCGCGGCGATATGCCGCTCGATCTCGGGGTTGCGAAACGCGCGGATATACTGGCTGGCCGCGCGCTGCTCGGAATCGTCTAACAGCGAGCGCTGGAAGACGAGCGGATGCGGCGCGTTGACGATGATCAGCCGCGCGATCCTCCCGGGGTTCTGCAGCGCCGCCATCCAGGCGATCGCACCGCCCCAGTCATGCCCGACCAGAGTGAACTGCTCCACGCCGAGATGATCGGCGAGCGCGAGCAGGTCCGCGACCGGCTTGCCGGGCGCGTATTGCTCCACACCCTCGGGCTTGGACGAGCGCGCAAACCCGCGCTGATCGGGCGCGATCACATAATGGTCGCGGGCAAGCTCGGAGATCTGGTGGCGCCAGGTGCGGTGCGATTCCGGAAAGCCGTGGAGCAGCAGGATCGCCGGATCGGCCGGATCGCCCGCAATCGCGACATCGAGTTCGACGCCGGTGGGCAGCGGGATCCGTATGCGTTCGAAGTCGGCCATTGTCCCCTCTTTGCTCCCGCGCTCGGCTGCGGGTCTTTCTGCATAGGGAGGATTAGGGCCTGGGCGGTGAAATGGAAGGCGTGGGGACCGCGGCCTCGGTGTCCCCACGCCTTCATGCCTCGCTCAGCGCAGCGATCGGAAGCCGGTGCGCATCTCTTCGGTAAGGGCTTCCGGCTGTTCCCAGGCGGCGAAATGGCCGCCTTCGGGGAGCCGGTTGTAGTGGATCAGCTTCGGATAGGCCTGCTCCGACCAGCTCCTTGGCGCTTCGTAGAGCTCTTCCGGGAAGACGCTCACAGCGGTGGGCACGGTGACGCCCTTGACCGCGAAGAACGAGTCCTTGTTCTCCCAATAGAGCCGGCCCGACGAGACTCCGGTATTGGTCAGCCAGGTGAGCGTGATGTTGTCTAGGATGTCGTCCCGCGTGATCGCGCCATAGGGAGTCCCGTCGACGAACAATGCCGCGATATGCTTCAGGCTGGCGGCGTCATGGTCGAGCAGATAGGTCGCCAGGCCCGTGGGCGTATCCGCCAGCGCGCCCATCGACTGCGGGCGCAGCCCCAGCTGGAATCCGTAGCCGATGCCCTTCTTGTAGACGAAGGACAGCTGTTCGCAGGTACGCTTCTCCTCGTCCGAAAGATCCGCCGGGAGCGGGCCGCCGGTGAACAGCGCCGCGTCGATGTCGCGCGGGATGACGCCCGCCATGTTGACGTGGATGCCGAGCAATCCGGGTGCGGCCTGCACGCCCATCATGTCGGTGACGATGGCGCCCCAGTCGCCGCCCTGCGCCACGAACTTCGTATAGCCGAGTCGCTGCATCAGCTCGGTCCAGGCACGCGCGATATGCGGCGGGTCCCAGCCGATCACCGCCGGCCTGCCCGAGAAGCCATAGCCCGGCATCGAGGGGATCACGACGTGAAAGGCATCCTCGGCAGAGCCGCCATGGGCCGTCGGATCGGTGAGCGGGCCGATGATCTTGAGCTGCTCGATCACCGAGCCCGGCCAGCCATGGGTGACGATCACCGGCAGCGCGTTCTCATGCTTCGAGCGGACATGGACGAAATGGATGTCGAGCCCGTCGATCTCGGTGATGAAGTTGGGCAGCGCGTTCAGCCGGGCTTCGCATTTGCGCCAGTCATATTCGCTCGCCCAATAGCGCGCGACGGCCTGGCTGGCCGCAAGCGGGACGCCCTGCGTCTGATCGTCGACGGTCTCGCGCTCGGGCCACCGGGTGGCGTTGATGCGCTGTCTGAGGTCGGCAAGCTCTTCGTCTGAGGCATGATATTCGAACGGTCGGATCGACGTGTCGCCGGTGCGATTTACGATGAGCGCTTCGGTGAACCCGGCGTCATCCTTGGGCGTCGGCGGGGCCTGGGCCGGGGTGACTGAGGGCTGCGGGGGGGCGGTGGTTCCAGCTTGCGTCATGGTCGTCCTCCTTGTCCGAGCAGGGCGCGGTGCGCCCGTCTGCGGACAACAAGAATTCCCGGCCGGCAGGGCCGGTGCTGCAGTCTCGAAAAGGAGCCGAATGGGCGGGCTTTGCTCGGGTCCGTCGAAAGATTTCGACTCGGTCGCGAGAGCGGGAAACTACGCTTTGCGCGGTCACCTGTCACCGCGATTTGGGTCGACACGCCGTATATCCGCGATGGGATCAGCGCCGAAATTCCGCGTTGAAATGCAGGGTTTCGTGCTTGGTGCGCGAGTGCCGGAGGTTACGACCGTTCCTTGATACGCGCGCAGGTCCGCGACATGATTTGCCGGGCGGCTGGACCCCTAAGGATAGCTCACCGTCTTCGGCACTTCGGGGATCGGGATGAACTCCTTGTCGTCGCCCGGCACCTTGGGGAAGTTGCCCGCCTTCCAGTCTTCCTTGGCCTGGTTGATCCGGTCGCGGCTCGAGGAGACGAAGTTCCACCATACGTGGCGCGGGGTCGTGAAGGCCTCGCCGCCGCACAGCATCACCCGCGCGCCGCGATCCGAGCGCAAGGTCGCATGGATGTCGGGGCGCAGGACATAGATGGTCATCGGCAGGAGCGGCATTCCGTCCAGGCTCGCCTCGCCCATCGCGACATAGAGCGCGCGCTCGTCGGCGCTCGGGTCGATCGGAATCGATCCGCCTGGGGCCAAGCCAATGTCGGCATAGATGGTCTGGGCATAGGTGGTGGTCGGCGCCGACAGGCCCCACAGATCGCCCATGATCACCCGCGCGGTCGCGCCATGCCCCTCGAGTATCGGCAGGTCGGCGGCGGCGACATGCTCGAACGCCGGGTCGCTTTCCTCCATCGCCTCGGGCAGCGCGATCCAGGTCTGGATGCCCGAAAGCTCGGGGCCCTTTTCGCGCTCGGCGGCGGGTGAGCGCTCCGAATGTACGATCCCGCGCCCGGCGGTCATCAGATTTACCGCGCCCGGCTCGATCGTCGCGAAGGTGCCGATCGAATCGCGATGGTCGATTGCGCCGGCATAGAGATAGGTGACCGTCGCCAGGTTGATGTGGGGATGCGGGCGCACGTCGATGCCGGTGCCGACCTCGAGATGCGCCGGGCCCATCTGGTCGAAGAAGATGAACGGCCCAACCATCGTCCGCGGGCGCGAGGGCAGGGTGCGGTGCACCTTGAACCCGCCCAGATCATGGGTGGTCGGTTCGATCGTCTGGATCACCAGGTCTTCGCGCATGGGGCTTCTCCGTTCGCAGCGGGAATAGCGCGGCGGTGCCGGTGGGGACAATCACCCTATGGGTCGGTTTCCGGAAACGGACCGGTTCCCGCCCGGCCTCATTCTCCCGGCGCGCGGGCCTTTATCGCCAGCGCGTGGATACGCTCGGCGAGCAGATCGGCGAGCGCGCGGTTCACCAATCGCTGGCGTTCAACGCGCGAGACGCCGGCAAAGGCAGCGCTTTCGATCGTGACGGTGAAGTGCGATTCGCCGGTGCCGTCGTCGCCCAGATGGCCGCGATGCTGCGCGCTGTCGTTGCTGACTTGGAGCTGAGTCGGGGCGAGCGCGGCGGTGAGGCGGGCGGCGATCAGGTCGGCCAACGGGCCGGTGGCGAGGTCGGTCATCGCGACTATATAGGGCGATTGTTCGAGAGAGTCGCGTGGCCAGCAGTCAACCCAAGAAGGATCGTCCAAATGCCCGTTTCCACGGTCGCGTGGAGGCGGAGGGGCGTGTGTGCGCCGAACCGGGCTGCACCGAGCCCGGCGAATTCCGCGCGCCGCCGCTGGAGGGCACCGGCTTCACCGGTGACGGACCGCCGCAGTTCCGCTGGCTGTGCCTCGATCACGTCCGCGCCTTCAATTCGGGCTATAACTTCTTCGCGGGGATGAGCCCCGACGAGATCCATGACGCCCAGCGCCCGCTTGCCGGCTGGGAGCGTGAGACGCGTGCCTTCAACGCGACCGGCGGGGCCGATCGCCCGCCGCGCTGGGCCGATTTTTCCGATCCGCTCGACGCGATCGGCGCGCGTTTCCGCGACCGGATGAAGGAGCAGGCCGGGCGCCAGGACGGCAAGCCGCTCTCGGGCAAGGACCGCGAGGCGCTCAAGACGCTCGAGCTCGAGGTCGATGCCGATCGCATGGCGCTGCGGAAACGCTATTCGGAGCTGGTGCGGCGCTACCATCCGGACCGCAACGGCGGCGATCGCAGCCACGAGGCGCGGCTCCAGCGTGTGATCGAGGCCTATCAGCAGCTCAAGAGCTCACCGGCCTTCGCCTAGACTTTCTCCTCCCCCGGGGAGCTTCGCTCCGGGGGGACGAGAGGGCTAAGCTTGCTTACGCATCCACCTGTTCGACGATCCGCTTGGCGACGGCTTCGAGCTGCTCGGCGACGATGCCCCAGCCTTCGCTGAAGCCCATCTCGTCATGCTTGCGCCTCGTTTCCGCGTCCCAGTGGCGGGCTCCGGCACGGTAACGGGTCTTGTTGCCTTCGGGGGTGAACTCGAACCAGCCGATGATATTGGCGACCGGCGAGTTCTGTGGCTGCCAGTCGGAATCGATCGCATTGGTGAAGACGATGCGCCGCTTTGGGGCCACCTCCAGGAAGATACCCTCCATCGGGTCGCCGCCTTCGCCATTGGGGCCGCGCATGATCATCGCGGAGCGGCCGCCGGGGCGCAGGTCCAGCTCGAGCAGCTCGGAGGTCCACGGCCTGGGGCACCACCATTCCTCGAGATGCTCGGTCCAGGCCGTCCACACCGCGTCCACCGGCGCGTCGATCAGCCGCTCGACGGTCAGTTCATGGGTTTCGACGCCCATCTCACGCCTCTCCATTGGCGGGCGCGACCAGGCCGAAGGAGACGCCTTCGGGGTCCTCGGCGTTGATCACCCATTCGCCGCCCGGGACCTCCATCGGGCCCTGGCGGACCTTGCCGCCGCCGGCCTCGACCTTCGCCTTGGCGACGGCGATGTCGGGCACGCGGAAATAGAAGCCCCAGCCGGTCGGCGCGCCGGGGGGCGCCTTCATCACCGCGCCGATCATCTCCTCGTTGCCATGGCCGATGAAGCTGTAATCGCCCATCTCGCCCATCGGCATCGCGCCGGTCTTCTTGATGTTGAACTGTTTGTCGTAAAAGGCGAGCGCCGCGGCGTCGTCCGAGGTGAGCAGCTCGTTCCAGCTGACATGACCCATGCCCATCCGCTGATAGGCTTCGCTGCTCTTGTCGCTCGCGCCGCGCATCACGTAGAAGGGCACGCCCTGCGGATCAGTGACCATCGCGATGCGGCCGACATCGGGGATGTCGAACGCGGGGAGGTGCACCTTGCCGCCGTCCGCGACGATTCCGGCGACCGAGGCATCGACGTCGTCGACGCCGAAATAGCCCAGCCACACCGGTTGTGCGCCGCCGGCGATCATGTCGGCATTGAGGCCCATCACCCCGCCGACATTGCCGTCATGCGCGACGATCATGCGGTAGTCCATGTCGTCGGAGGGCCGCTCCGCATCGATGTTCCAGCCGACGACGTCGTCGTAGAATGCCTTGGCCGCGCTGGGGTCCTTGGTCAGCAGTTCGTACCAGATGAAGCTTCCGTGCGGATTGGTCACGATGTCTCTCCTGTGCTGCGGAAGGGGCTTCAGCCCTGACCTTCGTCGACAATCGGCTCGAACCCGCCCCAGAACATCCGCTTTCCGTCAAAGGGCATGTTGGCGAAATCGGGCTTCATCCGCTCGTCGGCCATGACCTTTTCCCAGCCGCTGTCGCGGGCTTCCTTGGAAGGCCAGATGATCCAGGAGAACACCGCGACCTCGCCGTCCACGGCCTTGGTCGCCTTGTAGAAATCGGTGTTTTCGCCCTTGGGCACGTCGTTGCCCCAGCCTTCCATCACGCGGATCGCGCCATATTCCACGAAGACCTTGGAAGCCTTCATCGCCATCTCGCGATAGGCTTCCTTGTTGCCTTCCGGCACGGCCACTACGAATCCATCCAGGTACGACATTGTCTCTCTCCTTGTTGTTGGTTCAGGCGGCTGGGGCGAGATCCTCGAACCCGTTCATCTGGGCATCGAGTGCGCGCCCAAAGGCCGGCCGCGCTTCGCCACGCGCCTTGTAGGCGGCGAGGGCCGGATAATCGGTCAGAATCTCGGTCTGCCGCAGGTTGCGCAGCACGGTGACCATCATCAGGTCGCCGGCGGTGAAGCGGCCTTCGAGCCACTCCTTGTCGCCCAGCGCCTCGGCCAGCTGGCCCAGCCGCTTGCGGACCATCTCCTCGACCTTGGGACGCTGTGCCTTGGCCCAGTCCTCGTTCGTGTAGAACAGGTCGATCGCGGCGAGCTGCTGGACGAACGGCTCGACGCTGTTGAGCGCGGCGAACACCCAGCTGGTGGCACGGGCCCGGCCTTCGGTATCGTGCGGCACCAGCGTCCCGCAGGTCTCTCCGATATGGAGCAGGATCGCTCCGCTCTCGAACATCCGTACTTCTTCGTCGGAATAGCTCGGCACCTGGCCGAAGGGCTGTTCCTCCAGATAGTCCGCGGGGCGTGCGGAACGGGCGTCGAGCAGGCGGACCGAATAGTCGCGCCCTGCTTCTTCCAGCGCCCAGCGTGCGCGGAGGTCGCGCACCAGGCCGCGGGCGAAGGGCGGCACCCAGTTGAAAGCGCTCACCACTATGGTCGAATCGGAAACGAGTGCCATGGCGTCTCTCCTCAGCCCTTCGCCGCGGCTTCGATTGCCGCGATGTCGATCTTCTTCATGGTCATCATCGCCTCGAACGCGCGGCGGGCGCTGTCCTGGTCGTCGTTGGCGAAGCCCAGTTCGAGCAGGCGGCGCGGCGTGATCTGCCACGAGAAGCCCCATTTGTCCTTGCACCAGCCGCACATGCTCTCGGCGCCGCCATTGCCGACGATCGCGTTCCACAGCCGGTCGGTTTCCTCCTGGTCCTCGGTCAGGACCTGGAACGAGACGCTCTCGTTCGGCGTGAAATTGGGGCCGCCGTTGAGCCCGGCATATTTCTGGCCGGCGAGCGTGAAGTCGACGACGATCGCGGCACCTTCTCCGGTGCTCGGATTGTCGGCCGGCGCGCGCAGGACCTTGTCGATGCGGCTGTCGGGCAGCAACGTGACGTAGAAATTGGCGGCTTCCTCGGCGACCATGTTGAACCAGAGGACGGGGGTGATTTTCGGCATCGAAACTCTCCTCGATTATGCGGCGATCAGGCGTCGCCTTCCTTCTTGGTGCCCTTCAGCAGCGCGACGATCGCCATCGCGTGGCCATGACCCAACTCGAATTCCTGTTTCAGGTCGGCGACGATCGTGCCGACCTTCACATCGGGTCGCAGGCTGCCTTCGGAGAGCCAGTCCTTGGCGGCCGCATAGGCGCGGAAACCGGCCGGGCTCTTGCCCGTCTTCGCCTCGATATTGGTGAGGTAAGCCTGGAAGGACATGAAGGTTCCTCCTCAGGCGGAGACGTGCTGGCTGTTGTCGGCGAACGCTGCCATCGCGGCATCGACGTCCATGTACATCGGCTCGAAGATATGGCCGTCCGGATCCTCGAAGCTGCGGCCGTACATGAAGCCCATGTCCTGCTTCTCCCGGATGTCCGCCTTGCCGCCCGCGGCCGCCGCCTTCTCGATGATCGCGTCGACCGCTTCGCGGCTGTCGCGCGAGATGCAGACCAGCACCTCGGTCGTCGTATGGGCGTCGGCGATGGGCTTCGGCGTGAAGCCCTTAAAGAAGTCGTGCGACAGGATCATGAACACGATCGTGTCGCTCAGCTGCATCGCCGATGCATGCTCGTTGCTGAAACGCTCGTCCTTGGTGCAGCCGATCGCCTCGTAGAACGAAGTCGACTTGGCGACGTCTTTGACGGGCAGGTTGACGAAGATCATCTGCGGCATGGTTTTTTCTCCTTTGATTGCGATCAGTAGGTAAGGGACGGGTACCAGTCTGCGCCGCGTCCCTCGGGCGTAGAATCGAGAATCGTCCAAAGTGGCATCAGATCGGGTGCGCCGCGCGGGTCCTGGCCGGGGTCCGCGCTGGCCTCGCCCATCTCGCCGCCCCAGAAAAGTCGGATCGTGCCATCCCGTCGGGTGAAGACCATGAATTGCGGGATGTCGCCGCCGTCGTCGGCGAGCGCATGATAATCGCGGCTGAACGCCTGATCTGCGTCCGAAAACAGCGGGATGTGCCGCCAGCCGCGCTCCTTCTTGAACGCGACGAGCTTTTCGATCGGAGACCGCGCGGTAACCGCGAACGCCACGCGCTGCAGCAGATCGGGCACTTCGCCGTCCCAGGCCGAAAGCAGTGAGGTGCACATCGGGCAGGGCCGCTCGCGCTGCGGACCGAACATGTAGGTGTAGACGACCAGCGTATCCTTGTCCCCGAACAGCTCGACGAAGGAGGTCGGGCCGTTCTCGCCCGTGAAGCGGTAGTCGGTGGTGACCGGCGGCCCTGGCGGCAGCGCACGGCGCTGCTCGGCGACGCGCTCCAGGTGACGACGGAGTTCGATCTCCTCGGCGAGCAGCTCGGTGCGCGCCGTGCGATATTCCGGGCTTTCGTTCGGCCACCGCACGGTCTCGCGCGCTGCCAACTCTCCTGCTTGTACCGGTGCCATCGGATTAAACCTCTGGTTGGGGCGACTTGCGAATCGCTTTCTTGATCCTGATGCCCGACTGAGTTACAAAAAGCAACCATGGAGTCACAAAAAATAACTAACTCCGATTTCGGAAAGTCGCGCCGCTGGTATCAGGACGCCTGTGGAACGGCGCTCGCGATGGATCTGGTGGGGGAGCGCTGGGCGCTGCTGATCATCCGGGAACTGCTGCTGGGGCCGCGTCGCTTCGGCGAGATCCGCGGCGGGCTGGTCGGCCTCAGCGCCAACATCCTCACCCAGCGGCTGGAGGGGCTGGAGAAGTCCGGGATCATCGAGCGACGCCAATTGCCGTCGCCTTCGAACGCCCAGGTCTATGCGCTGACCAAATGGGGGCAGGCGGCGGAGGAGCCGATCTTCGCACTGAGCCGCTGGGCCGCAGGTTCGCCAGCGCATGACACTAAGCTGCCACTCAGCAACACCGCCTTCATGCTCTCGTTGCGTACGATGATCGACCGCGAGGGCGCGCGGGCGATGCCGCCGGTCGATCTGGGCTTCCGCGTCGGTGGAGAGCCGTTCCGTGCGCAGATCGTCGAGGGGATGCTGGAGATCGACCGCATCGATCCCAATGGGGCGGACGTGGTCTTTATCGGCGAGCCTTCGCCGCTCGCCTCGGTCTTCTACGGCCGGGATCCGCTCGCCGAGTCCCAACGGGTGGGAAAGGTCGCGGTGTCGGGAGACATGTCGATCGGCCAGCGTTTTGTCGACCTGTTCCAGCTTCCGCCATTCAACGCCGGTTGAGCATCCCTATCTATCGCGTGTTGCGACGCGGCGGCTCAGCGCCTAGTCGGAAGCCGACTCGATTTTTGACGTACCGGATTGACCATGGCCGATATCCCCAACACCCAGCCCGACAGCCGGGAAACCACGATCCTCGACGCGCCCGACCGGATGGTGAAGGTGCGCGACCTGTTCGGGCTCGACTCCGACATGGAATGCCCCGCTTTCAGCGAGGCGGACGAGCGCGTGCCTGATCTCGATCCCGCTTATGTGTTCGATCCCGACACGACTCTGGCGATTCTGGCGGGCTTCGCGCACAATCGCCGGGTGATGGTCCAGGGCTATCACGGCACCGGCAAGTCGACGCATATCGAACAGGTCGCGGCGCGCCTCAACTGGCCATGCATCCGCATCAACCTCGACGCGCATATCAGCCGCATCGACCTGATCGGCCGCGACGCGATCGTGCTCAAGGACGGCCAGCAGGTCACCGAATTCCGCGAGGGCCTGCTGCCGTGGGCGCTGCAGACGCCGACCGCGCTCGTCTTCGACGAATATGATGCGGGGCGGCCCGACGTGATGTTCGTGATCCAGCGCGTGCTCGAGACCGAGGGCAAGCTGACCCTGCTCGACCAGAACCGCGTGATCCGTCCGAACCCGCATTTCCGCCTGTTCGCCACCGCCAACACGGTGGGCCTGGGCGACACCAGCGGGCTCTATCACGGCACCCAGCAGATCAACCAGGGTCAGATGGACCGCTGGAACGTGGTGGTGACGCTCAACTATCTGCCCGCCGCGGTCGAGGCGCAGATCGTGCTCGCCAAGTCGGGCGAATATGACAGCCCGAACGGCAAGGAGACGGTCGAGAACATGGTCCGTGTCGCGGACCTGACCCGCCGCGGCTTCATCAACGGCGACATCTCGACCGTGATGAGCCCGCGTACCGTCATCACCTGGGCGCAGAACGCGCTGATCTTCAAGGATGTCGGCTTCGCGTTCCGCCTGTCGTTCCTCAACAAGTGCGACGAGGCCGAGCGGGCGCAGGTCGCCGAATATTACCAGCGCGTGTTCGGCAAGGACCTGCCCGAGAGCGTCGTCTCCAAGGCCTGAACGAACAAAAGGCCAGAAGAAACAAAAGGGGCGGCGCCGCAAGGCACCGCCCCGATCGTTTCCGGACCCCGAAAGGCTCAGGCGTAGGTGACGGCGCGCACGCGGCGACGCATCGCCATGCCGGCCAGGCCGAAGCCGCCGATCAGCATGCCCCAAGCGGCGGGCTCGGGAACCGCAGCGCCGGTGCCGAAGGTGAGGTTGTCGAGATTGTAGGTCTCGACGCCGTTCGCCTGGGTGCCGGCGGTCAGCAGCAGCGACGAGAAGGTGTTGGTGGTGATGAAGCCCCAGAACTGGCCGCTATAGGTGCGCGGCAGCTCCACGCTGAGCGTGGCGCCGGGGGCCGGCGTGAAGGTGACGCCGACGCCGGCGCCGCCCGGGCTCAGGTCCCAGAAACCGCCGAACGCGTTGATCGCGCCGCCGAACGAGAAGGTGGTGGTCTGCGACGACGGAGCGAGCTGGTCGCTGAAGACGCCGCTGCCGATCGAGCCGACGGTGGAGACGAAGGTGAGGCCGGGGACGAGGGTGGTGTCCTCGAAGCCTTCGGTCACCGCGGTGCCGCCCAGGGCGGCGAGAAAGCTCGCCTCGTCGGTGTAGTAGGTGACCTGGGCCTGGGCCGAGGTCGCGACGACCGCGCTGCTCGCGCGCAGCGCCGTGATGATGAACTTGCGCATTGATGATCCCCTAATTGGCGAAATGGTGCAACGACTTAGATCGGCATTCTGCGACCAGTTAGGCTATTGGCGCGCGAATCACGTTTCGCAGTCGCAACATGGCCAATAAATTAACCATGATCGTCAGACAAGCATCAGAAATTATCAATAGAGCATAGAAATATTTGATGAGGATATTTTGCAGTATTACTACAGCTTGACAGCTGTTGTGCTGCAAAATTGTTTCAACCGCGATAATTTAATTGCGACATGTGCGGTAAAATGGGTGGCCGCGAACGACCACCCATCTGTTTATACGGTATTTTTAATCAGGCGTAGGTGATGGCGGTCCGCACGCGGCGGCGCATCGCCATGCCGGCCAGGCCGAAGCCGCCGATCATCATGCCCCATGCGGCCGGCTCTGGAACCGCGACGACCGAGATGTCGTCGAGGCCGAAATCATTGCCCGATGCTTCCGGGGTGCTGTTGTAGATCGACAGGTTCATCGACGCCGCGGTCGCGACGAAGCTGCCGCTGAACTGCGTCCACACGCCGGTCTGGCTCGTATCGACGGTGGTCGAGGCGATCAGGATCGAGTTGGGCAGCGGCTGCGAGCCGTTGACCGAGACCAGGAACGGCGAACCGTTGGTACCGGTGAAATTGGCATTGCAGCACACGTTCGTCGCCCAGGCGCTGAACAGATAGGTCTGGCCGACGGTGAGCCCGGTGAGCTGCTGCGAGAAGACGTTGAACGCGGCGGCATTGCCGTCGGCGACGCCGTTGGCGATCAGGAAATTGCCCGAGCCGCCATGGCCGAGCACGCTGGCCCAGAGATTGTGATAGTCGGCGGAATTGGTGCCGACCGTGTAGGTCGACTGGCCATAGAGTGCGGTCGGGCCGGTAGCGCCGACATAGGAATATTCGCTGGTGAAGCCGGTGTTGCCGGCTTCGAAGTCGCCATTGGTGACGAACTCCTGGGCCAGCGCCGGAAGCGGCGCGAGAAGTGCCGCGGCGAGCGCGAGTTGCTTGATCATGTTAGAAAATTCCCCTCTAGGGCGCGGATGCGCCAGGCGTGTGCACGACCTTTGTTATTTCCTTGAATTTACCGAAAATTAGCCATTTCCTGCACGGCGATGCGACGAAAGTGCAGAGGATGCGACGAAGACGAATAACTATGCATTTTCAACAGGATGCAGGTATGTTTTTGTGTCCGATATGTTTCCGGCGCCATCGGTGTTCCGAAATGATCCACTTTGAACCTTACAGGGGTTGCGACCGGTAAATCCCGAGTCGCGAAGCCCGAAAAGGGCGATTTCCTTGACATCCGCGAGCCGCTGCCCATGCAGGAATCATGGTGCAGGACACTCCCATCGAACGCTTGCGCAATGTGCTGGGCGGGACCGCGCGCGCGCTTTCGGGTGACGCCGAAGCGGAACTGAGCTTCACCTCGGATGCGCCGGTCCAGTCCGGCCGGCAGATCCGGGTGCCGATGCCGTCGCGGACGATGCCCGCCGACCAGGTGGCCGAGGCGCGCGGCTTTGCCGACAGCTTCGCGCTCCGGATGCGGCACCACGACAATGCGCTGCACCTGCGCGGCGCACCCAAGGAGGCGGTGGCGCGCGCAGTGTTCGACGCGGTCGAGACAGCGCGGGTCGAGGCGCTGGGATCGCGCGGCTATGCCGGCATCGCCGACAATCTCGACCATGCGCTGGGCCTGAAGCTGCGGTCTGACCCGATCGCGCGGGCGCGCAACCGCGACGAGGTCCCGCTTTCGACCGCGCTGGGGCTGATGGTGCGCGAGCGGTTGACCGGGCGCGAGTCGCCCGCCGCCGCGGCGATGGGGCTGGCGCTGGTCCGCGACTGGATCGAGGAGCGCGCCGGCGCTGATCTCGAGGCGCTGTCGCTGGCGATCGACGACCAGAAGGCATTCGCCACGCTCACCACGCGCCTGCTCCAGGACCTCGAGCTGGTCGAGGGCGAACTGCTGCCCGACGAGAGCGACGAGAGCGGCGGCGACGACGAAGGCACCGAGGAGCAGGACGAGCCCAGCGAGGACGAAGGCGACAGCGAGTCGCAGCAGGGCGAGGGCCAGACCGAGGCGCGCGGCGAACAGCGCGAGTCCGACGAGGGCGAGGACGGCGAGCAGCAGCAGTCCGACGCGATGGACGATGGCGACGGCGAGCCCGGCGACGAAGGCGAGGATGGCATGATGCCGGTCCGCCCCAACCGCCCGTGGAGCGACCTGCCGCCGCAGTTCGAGTACAAGCCGTTCACGACCCAGTTCGACGAGGTCGTTGCGGCAACCGATCTGTGCGACGCCGAGGAGCTCGACCGGCTGCGCTCCTATCTCGACCAGCAGCTCGTCCATCTTCAGGGCGTGGTGACCAAGCTCGCCAACCGGTTGCAGCGCCGGCTGATGGCGCAGCAGAACCGCAGCTGGGACTTCGACCAGGAGGAAGGCATCCTCGACGCCGCGCGGCTGGCGCGGGTGGTGGTCAACCCGATGCTGTCCCTGAGCTACAAGGTCGAGCGCGACACCGATTTCCGCGACACCGTGGTCACCCTGCTGATCGACAATTCGGGATCGATGCGCGGGCGGCCGATCTCGATCGCGGCGATCAGCGCCGATATCCTGGCGCGCACGCTGGAGCGGGTCGGGGTCAAGACCGAGATCCTCGGCTTCACCACCCGCGCTTGGAAGGGCGGGCAGAGCCGCGAGAAATGGCTGGCGGACGGGCGCCCTGCGCAGCCCGGCCGGCTCAACGACATCCGCCACATCGTCTACAAACAGGCCGACGAGCCGTGGCGCCGCGCCAAGAAGTCGCTCGGGCTGATGATGCGCGAGGGGCTGCTCAAGGAGAATATCGACGGCGAGGCTCTGCTCTGGGCGCACCAGCGGCTGATCGCGCGGCCCGAGGACCGCAAGATCCTGATGGTGATCTCCGACGGTGCGCCGGTCGACGATTCGACGCTGTCGGTGAATTCGGGCTCCTATCTGGAGCGGCACCTGCGCCAGGTGATCGGATGGATCGAGACGCGCTCGCCGGTCGAGCTCGTGGCGATCGGCATCGGCCATGACGTGACGCGTTATTATGCGCGTGCCGTCACCATCATGGACGCCGATCAGCTCGCCGGCACGATGGTCGAGCAGCTCGCCGCCCTGTTCGACACCGAATGAGCGCCGGAGCGATCGCGGTGCCGCCCGGCGGCTTCCAGGCGATCCTCAAGCGATCGGTGACGATCGCGGGGCACCAGACCTCGATCGGGCTCGAGCCGATCTTCTGGCGGGCTCTGGAGGCCGAGGCGGCCGCGCGGGCGCTGCCGCTCAACGCGCTGATCGCGGCGATCGACCATGCGCGGATCGGCGCGGAGAACCCGCCCAACCTCGCCAGCGCGATCCGGATCTGGCTGATGGCGGAGAAGATGCTGGCTGACCCGCCCGGAGGACCCGGGCGGTAGCCGGTTACCCTAACGTCGCAAACGTCGCAGGTTCCACGCGCGGGCACGCGTGAGGCAATTCACAATATCCGCGATGAGAAAGAGCCCCTCGGGCGTCGCAAGCGCGATCCTACATTGCAAGCGATGTTGCGAGCTCGGCGCGTTGGGAGGGACTAAGCGAGCATTGCCTCGAGCGCAGGGGAAAGATGCTCGGCGAAGCGTGCGCCGTCGCGAACGACCATATGCGCCGCCAGCCCCTCGCGCGCGGCCAGTGCCATGCCCTCGGGGCCCAGGACGGTGAGGGCGGTGGCCCAGGCATCGGCGTGCATCGTGCGGGGATGCAGCACCGTCACCGAAGCCACGCCATTCGCCAGCGGGCGGCCGGTGCGCGGGTCGAGCGTATGGGCATAGGTCCGGCCGTCATGGGTGAAGGCACGGCGATAATCGCCCGAGGTGGCGACCGCGAGGCCATGGAGCGCGACGCGGACCGGCGCGAGGCTCGCGCCCGGAACCGCCTCGAGATCGACCCACCAGGGCTGGCCGTCGGGCTTGATGCCTTCGCCGCGCAGCTCGCCGCCGATCTCGACCAGGAAATCGGTCAGGCCCGCGCCCAATAGCCGCTCGGCGACGGCATCGACGGCAAAGCCCTTGGCGATCCCCGAGAAATCGAGCTGGGCAGCGGCGAGGCGCCGCGCGCGCCGGGTCGACGGGTCGAACTCGATATGGTGACGGCCCGACACGGCGAGCGCTTCCGCGAGCGCATAGTCGCCGGGAACGTCCTTGCGCGCGCCGGCGGGACCGAAGCCCCAGATGTCGGCGAGCAGCCCCATCGCGGGATCGAACGCGCCGCCGCTCGCCTCGGCGATCTCGATCGCGGCGGAGAGCACCTGCCCGAACTGCGGCGGCAGCGGCTGCCAGCGGCCGACGATGCTGCGGTTGAAGCGATCGATATCGGAGTCGGGCTCCCAGTGGCTCATCTCTTCGATGATGCGGGCGAGCACCATGCCGATGTCGCGCCGGATGCTCCTGGGCGCATCGACGATCTGCGCCGACCAGCCCGTTCCCATCGTCTCGCCGCGAAGCGAGGCAATCGGCGCGGCCCCCCGCCCGGGGGGGGATGCCCCCCCCCCCGGGGGGCCCCGCGTGGCGCTTAGCGGGGCGGGGGGGGCG
>CBIHNZ010000044.1:0-37346 GCA_966211615.1 uncultured Sphingomonas sp. | reverse complement strand
GCATCTCGGGCGAGGACGCGCTCAACCTGCACCGCAAGGGCGAGACCGTGAAGGCCATCGTGCTCGCGATCGAGCCCGACAAGGAGCGCATCTCGCTCGGCATGAAGCAGCTCGAGCGCGGCGGTCCGTCGGCGGCGGTTGCAGCCGGTGGCGCGAGCGCCGGTGATCGCCTCAACAAGAACGCGGTCGTCACCGTCACCGTTCTCGAAGTCCGCGACGCGGGCCTCGAGGTCCAGGTGGGCGAGGACGGCGCGACCGGCTTCATCAAGCGCACCGATCTCGGCCGCGACCGCGACGAGCAGCGTCCGGAGCGTTTCCAGGTCGGCCAGAAGTTCGACGCGATGGTCACCGGCTTCGATCGTTCGAAGAAGCCGACCTTCTCGGTCAAGGCGATGCAGATCGCCGAGGAGAAGCAGGCGGTTGCCCAGTATGGTTCGTCCGATTCGGGCGCGTCGCTCGGCGACATTCTCGGCGAGGCCCTCAAGGCTCGCAACGAGAAGAACTGATCCGAAAGTGCGAGGGGAGCGATTTCGGTCGCTCCCCTTTCGGACAGGTTGAATTATTTGCAGAATTCCGTAAATGTTCGGGTTGATGCATGTTCCGGAAGGGCGCTAGGGTCCTCTGAAAGGGACGCGTTTGCGCAGGGGCATCCGTCCACTGCGTGTCATGGGAGGGTATGGATGATCCGGTCGGAACTGGTGCAGTTGCTGGTGCAGGACAATCCGGGCCTGTCGATCCGTGAGGTCGAGAAGATCGTGTCGGTCTTCTTCGACGAGATCACCGATCGGTTGAGTGAGGATGGCCGGGTCGAGCTGCGCGGCTTCGGTGCCTTCTCCACCCGTGCGCGTGATGCGCGTACCGGCCGTAACCCGCGCACCGGCGAAACCGTCGATGTCGACGCGAAGCGCGTGCCCTATTTCAAGCCCGGCAAGGAAATGCGGGGCCGCTTAAACGTCTGAAACCCTGGGCGACACGCCTTGACGTGTCGTTCCGCATCGTCTTCGTGACGCACGATGCGGACGTGGCGGAACCGGTAGACGCCGGAGACTTAAAATCTTCTGCCCTTCGGGGCGTGCGGGTTCGAGTCCCGCCGTCCGCACCACCTAATTAATTGAAATAGCTCAATGACTTTACGGCGGCACGCTGCCGACCGGCGAGTCGCGCCTCCCGCCGCACTGAGCAGTTTCCGGCAGGACTGCCGGCGTACGCCCTTGCGCGCATCGTCCGCCGCTGGAATTGACAGTTCCGGTATGATTATGATCTTATCATACCAGCTTGGACTATGTTCGAGCGCATAGCCGCACCACGGAATGTGGGCGACAGCGATATTGGGGAGGGGACAGCGAATGGCATTTGCCTATTCGGTGGCATTCGAGGCGCGTGGTCGCCGGATGCCCCAGTCTTCGTGTTGGACCCCAGATAGTTCCGGCCAACCGCGACAGTAATAGGAGAGATGAAAATGCATGCGAGAGGTTTGCATTCTTCGCATCACGCCGCCGATCACTGGCGCCGTGAATCGCGACATATCCGCTTGAAAGTCTTCATAGCACTGTTGAGCCTGTTTGGTTTTGGCCTGGGCGTCGCGTCGGCCGCCACCATCGACGGCGAACGCAAGCAATGGCACGATATCCGCCTGACGTTCGCGGGCCCCAAGACAAGCGAGACCGCCGACCCCAATCCCTTCCGGGACTATCGGCTGAACGTTACCTTCACCCATGGCGACAAGACCTATGTGGTTCCCGGCTATTTCGCCGCGGACGGCAATGCTGCCGAAACCGGGGCGACCGACGGCAATCTCTGGCGCGTAAATTTCGTGCCCGATGAGACCGGGACCTGGACCTACCAGGTCTCATTCCGGACCGGTCCGGACGTCGCGGTGAGCCTGGATCCGAACGCAGGCGCTCCAGTCGCCTTCAACGGCGAGAAGGGCAGTTTCGACGTGAAGCCCAGCGACAAGTCCGGCCGGGACAATCGCGCCAACGGCATGCTGCAATATGCGAACAAGCATTTCCTGCGCTACGCTGGCACGGGCAAATATTTCGTGATGGCCGGCACCCAGAGCCCCGAGAATTTCCTGGCCTATTACGAGTTCGACAACACCAAGGATTATCGTGGCCAGAAGGGCCTCCCCCACCCCGACCAGCTTCACCATTATGACCCGCATGTGAGGGACTGGAATCCCGGCGATCCGACCTGGCAGGGCGGCAAGGGCAAGGGAATCATCGGCGCGCTCAACTATCTCGCCGGCAAGGGGATGAACTCCTTCTACACGCTGACGATGAACAACTATGGCGATGCCATGGATACCAATCCGTGGATCGGATACGACGAGCATACGCGCTACGATGTCTCCAAGCTCGCCCAGTGGGAGATCGTCTTCTCGCACATGGACAAACTCGGCATGCAGGTCATGCTGATCACCCAGGAGGAAGAAGGCGAGCAGACGCTCGGCAAGATGAGCGTCGAGCGCAAGCTCTACTATCGCGAGCTGATCGCGCGCTTCGCGCACCATCACGGAATCATCTGGGACCTGGATGAGGAGATGGATCGCTTCCGCTATTTCACCACCCAGGACGTCAAGGACATCGCCGACTACATAAAGGCGCTCGATCCCTACAAGCATCCGATCCAGTATGTGCAGTGGAAGGCCGAGATGATCGCCGACGACAAGACGTACGGCCGGCTGCTGGGCTTCCCGAACTTCGACTCGACAGCGCTTCAGCACGATCCCGAGAACACCCATTCCGAGACGATCAAATGGCTGGATAAGTCGGCGGCGGCCGGCCACCCGTGGCTCGTCCAGCTGATCGAGATGAACCCCGGTGTCCGCACGGACGCGGAGGACTACGCGCACGACAAGGTGCGCAAGCTGGCGATCTGGGGCCACTACATGGCCGGCGGAACCGGCACGATGTTCTTCTTCACCGATCCCATCGGCGATCTCAACATGGAGGACTTCCGGACCCGGGACCATCTCTTCGATCTCATCCGCTACGCGCATGATTTCATCAGCAAGTACCTCCCGTTCGACGAGATGAAGCATGCCGACGCGCTCACGCCGCTGGCGAACGACTATGTCCTCGCGAAGCCCGGACAGGCCTATGCGGTCTACCTGCCCGATGGCGGCACGACGACGCTCGATCTTTCCGCCGCAAGCGGGAGCTTCGAAGTGAAATGGTACAATCCCCGGACCGGCGGCGAGTTGAAGAACGGCAGCGTCCGCACCGTGCAGGGCGGCGGTAGCCGCGCGCTGGGCAACGCCCCGGCGGAGGCCACGAGCGACTGGGCCGTGCTGGTCCGGAAGGCCGGGACGCACTGACACGCCCAGCGGCGAAACGAAGATAGGATCAAGCCATGAAACCGATCATCCTTATTCTTGGTGCCTTGCTTTATCCCACCTGCGCCCTTGCCCAGGAGGGCCCGAGAGGCGCGGTCACCATCCCCGAATCGAACAGCAGCATGCTGGTGAAGATGACGACCTCCATCAGCACGACCTCCAGCAAGCCCGGCGACGTGGTCACGGGGGAAGTCATCGATCCGAGGCAGCTGCGGGGAGCCGTGGTGGAGGGAACGGTCGACCGGGCCGACCATGCGATCCTGAGCTTCTCCTTCAACACCGTCCGAGTCGGCGGGAAGGCCTACCCCATCCAGTCCAAGCTCGTGTCCATCACCAGTTCCAAGGGCAATGAGGGACGAGACGATCTGGACCAGCGGGTCCGGATCGAGGGCGTCGGCATCATCGCCTTCGGGACCAAGACCGCACTCGACGAAGGTGCCGAGGTTCGCGTCACAGCCTGGAAGAAGTAGGAATCGCTGGTGCCGGCTCCCAAGGGAGCCGGCCCTTGCAGCCCGACAAACGATCAAAATGAGACAGTTGGGCGCGCTCCCACCAGTCCCGCGAACTCGCTGACACACCACTCATGCGGGCAACCGACTCGGCGCTTTTCTCTGGGCCCTCCTCCTTTCCACCAGAGCGAGGAAGTCCCTCTCACCACCCGCGCAGCCAAATGTTGCCGTGATAGCCAGGTGAGACACAAATCAGTTGATCATCATACCAGTATACCATATGATCCGTATTGGTTCGATCCCGGGCAGGTGAAACATCGCCGTGCGGGATGCGAGTGAGCGGGAAGTCGCCGGTCAAAAGAGCGACGCAATGGGGAGAGGGTTGGATGGCAGGATTTGACGTCACCCGTGCGCCGCGCGGGGGCGGCCCGATTAGGCATCGTCATCACCGATTCGCACGTCGTCAGCCATTGCTGGCGTCGCCGGCGCTGCGCCAGGTCGCAGCCTCCACAAACGTCGCCGGCGGTATTCCGCAACCGGGCAGTCGACTTGGCGTCTGCCATCCGCACCACCGGCATCAGGAAATTCAGAAGAAATCGGCGCCGCAGTTTCGCGCGCGATGATTCTCGCCCTGCGGGGGCGGGCAAGAAAGGCCGGACGGTCCGGCGAAATCGAATTGGTCCACGTAACTAGACAAAATATTTTTGGGGAGATGGATATGTTTGAGGTTCGGCGCTCACCTATGCACACTGCATTGCGTGGGGCATTTCTAGGGACGAGCGCGCTGACGCTGCTCGCATCGTCGGTCGCCTTCGCCCAGGTTGCCGAACCGGCGCAAACCGTGCCGGAAGCCGCACCGCCGGCCGAGCAGGACACATCGGCCGAAGCCGGCATCGTCGTGACGGGCAGCCGTATCCGGAGCCCTACCCTCACCTCGCCGTCGCCGCTGCAGGCCGTGACCGCCCAGACGATCGAGCATGCCGGCGCGACCAACGTGCAGGACGTGCTGACGCAGATCCCGGCGGTCGGCATTCCCGGCCAGGCACGCGCGAGCAACGCGGGCGACACCAATCCCGGTCTCGCGACGGTCAACCTGCGCAACCTTGGTGACAGCCGCACGCTGGTGCTGATCGACGGCCGCCGTTCGGTTGCCGGTATTCCCGGTACTTCGACGGTCGACCTGTCGATGATCCCGACATCGTTTGTCGAGCGTGTCGATGTGCTGACCGGCGGCGCCTCCGCCGTGTACGGCTCCGACGCGATCGCCGGCGTCGTCAACTTCATCTACAAGAAGAACTTCCAGGGCCTGCAGGCCAATGCCCAGGCCGGCATCTCCGAGCTGGGCGACGACAAGCGCTATTCGGCCAATGCGACGTTCGGACAGAATTTCGCGGGCGATCGCGGCAATGTGATGGTCTATGCCGGGTATAACCACGAAGGCAATGTGCCAAACTACAAGCGCTCGCGGACTTCGGCGGGCTATAGCAGCGTCGGCAACCTCGAGCGCGTGGCCGGCAACAGCGACCTCAACCTCATCGCCGCGCAGGATCTGTTCAAGCGCTTCTACCAGCCGTCGAACGTCGGCTCGGGCGGTGTATTCAATTTCGGCGGCGCCGGCAGCCGGCTAATCCTGCCGGACGGCACGCTCGACACCTATCCGTCGCAGTCGCGCACCAACTACACCGATCCCGCGATCATCGCGAAGGTCAACAAATACGGCTACAACGCCGCCGCGCTCGGCCAGCAGGCATCCCCGTCGAACCAGATCACGGTTGCGACCCGCGTCAATTTCGACGTGACGGACAAGCTCAACCTGTTCGCGGAATCGACCTTCTCGAACTACAAAACCAAGGGCCGTCGCGAAGCGTCGCCGATGCGCACCGACAGCGCGCTGGGCGCGTTCACCGGAACAAACGGCTTCTATCCGATCCAGTTCCAGGTGACCAATCCGACCAACCCGGCTGACGTCCGGATCCTCACCAATCCGCTTATCCCGGCGGCAGTCCTTGCTGCGGCGACCAATACATCGAACAACGATTCGATCGCGTCGAAGGACATCAGCTTCCTGATCCGCACCACCGGATTCGGCGACGGCACGCGCAGCACCCCGACCGAGCGCGACAACTTCCGCGTTGCCCTGGGCGGGACGTATGAGATCGGCGGCGATTGGAGCGCCGATTTCTATTATCAGTACGGCTATACCAAGCAGCGTCAGAGCATGACCGGCCTCGCCAACCTCAATCGTCTTGCGCAGGCGGTGCAGGTGGTCCCCGATGTGTTCGACGTCAACAAGAACGGCAACACCACCGAAGCGATCTGCGTCGATGCAAATGCACGGGCGGAGGGTTGCGTACCCGTCGATGTCTATGGCCTCAACGCCGACGGATCGAGCAAGATCTCCAAGGCGGCGGCAGCCTATCTGTCGACCGAGCTGAGCCGCTATTCGAAGCAGGAGATGCAGACTGCGGCGCTCAACGTCGGCGGCAGCGTGTTCGATCTGCCCGCGGGTCCGCTACAGGTTTCGGTCGGCACCGAATGGCGTTCGGAATTCAGCATGGATGACTTCGATCCGCTGACCAACGCCGCGCGCAACGGCTATGTCCAGCTGCTCGACACGTCCGGCCGCTTCACGGTCAAGGAAGCCTATGGCGAAGCCGTCATTCCGGTGATCCACAACACGCCGTTCATCCATAACCTGACGCTGCGCGGCGCGGCGCGTTATTCGGACTATTCGACCGTCGGCAGCTTCTGGGCGTGGAACGTGGGCGCCGAATGGTCGCCGGTCGAGGATATCCGCTTCCGTGGCGTCTACGCCCATGCCGTCCGCGCGCCGAACATCGGCGAGCTCTATGCGGCAGCTGCCAACGGCATCATCACCATCACCGATCCGTGCCAGGGAACCACGCTGACCGGCACGAGCGCAACGGCGGTGAATTGCCGCAAGGATCCGGGCGTGCTGGCCAACATGAACGCGAACGGCGGCGTTCTGACGCTGACCTCGTCGGATACCGCCGGCGTCGGCAGCATCACCGCGTCCAATCCGAACATCCAGCAGGAAACGGGCAAGACCCTGACCTTCGGCGTGGTGGTCAATCCGCGCTCGATCAACTGGCTGCGCGGCCTGACGTTCACCGCCGACTATTACGACATCAAGCTTGAGGGCGCGATCAACCGTCTTGCGGCGGCGACCGTGCTCAACAAATGCTATGTCTCGGGCCTGCCCGATTTCTGCCAGTTCGTCGTTCGCCGCCAGGCGCCCTCGGGCGCCTTCTCGGTCGGTTCGGTCGAGCAGGTCACCCTCGGCCTGCTCAACAGCGGCGGACGGTTCAGCCGCGGTCTCGACTTCACGCTGAACTACCAGCATCAGCTGTTCGACGGCACCATGACCTGGTCGGCCAGCTGGACGCACCTGCTCAAGCAGGGCATCGTTCCGCTGACCGGCGATGCCTATGACAATACCATGGGCGAAATCGGTACACCGCGTGACACCGGCAGTCTGAACGTGAACTGGGATACCAAGAACTACGGCTTCACGCTGCAGAACCGGTATATCGGCTCACAGATGTTCGATTACGAAAACTATCAGGTCAACTTTAAACTGGCCGATGGTTCGCTTCCTGACAAGAAGTACTTCACCGTCGATTCGAAGATCTACACCGACGCGCAGATCCGTTTCACCCCGATGGAGCATTTCGAATTCAACGTCGGCGTGAACAACCTGTTCAACGTGCAGGCGCCGCCGCTGTGGAGTGGCACGCCGAACGGTAGCCCGAACGCGATCTGGGACATCATCGGCCGCCGCTACTATGCCGGCGTGCGCGTGAAGTTCTGACCTGACCCTCAGTGCCTGAGCGGGGGCGGACACTCCGTCCGCTCCCGCTTCATTTTGACGAAAAGGGGAAATCCTTGGCCGCAAGCCGTCGCGAAGTCCTGATCGGATCCATCGCCTGCGGCGCAGCGACAATGACCTCCGCGCACGCAGCGAATGTCCCGACGCGCGTCGAGCGCTGGGGCCTCCGGGAAGCTTCTTTCGAGGGCCCATCGACCGGCAATCCGTTCGAAGATGTCCACATCGCCGCCATTTTCGAATCCGCGGGAAAGCGGCTGCGCATCCCCGGCTTCTATGACGGCGACGGAGTCTATCGCGTTCGCTTCAGCCCGCCCGACCCGGGTCGGTGGCGGTGGACGACGGAAAGCAACATGCCTACGCTGCACGGCCGCAGCGGCGATTTCGATGCGGTCGCCCCGAGCGCGGGCAATCATGGACCGGTTCGCGTAACGCCGGACGGCTATCATTTCGCCTATGCCGACGGCGCGCCCTTCCGCCAGATCGGCACGACTTCCTACTCCTGGGCGCTCCAGTCCGATGCGAAATGCGCGGAGACGCTGGTCACGTTGAAGGCGTCGCCGTTCAACAAGATGCGGATGTGCGTATTCCCGAACGTCCCCTCGGTCGCGACGAACCCGTTCGTCCGTACCGGCGCCGGCCTCAAGGACTGGGACCCGACGCGCTTCGATCCGGCATATTTCCGTCGCTTCGAGGACAGGATCCGCCGGCTCGGCGCCCTAGGCATCGAGGCGGATGTCATCCTCTATCATCCCTATGACCCGAAGCGCGGCTATTCGGACATGCGGCGCGCCGACGACGAGCGCTACCTGAGATATGTGGCGGCGCGCTTCGGCGCCTACCGCAACGTCTGGTGGTCGATGGCGAACGAGTATGACGTGGTCGCCACCAAGAAGATGGCGGATTGGGATCATCTGTTCCAGGTGCTGCAAGCCGCCGACCCGCACGACCGCCTGCGCTCGATCCATCAATTCGAGGTCTATTACGACGCTCGGCGGCCCTGGATCACCCATGCGAGCATCCAGAACAACAGCGCCGTGCTCGACGACCAGCGCGCCGCGCTCCATCGAGATTTCGCGCTCAAGCCGGTGATCTTCGACGAGGTCGCTTACGAGGGCAATTTCAACGAACCATGGGGCTGGCTGAAGGCGGAAGAACTGGTCGAGCGCTTCTGGTTCGGCCTCGTCGGTGGAACCTATGTCGGGCACAGCGAGACGTGGGAACCGAACCGCGACGCCCGCTTCTCCTGGCTGGGCCAGGGCGGCAAGCTCGTCGGCACCAGCGCGCCGCGCCTGGCCTTTCTGCGCAAGATCATGGAGGAAGGCCCCCTTCCCGGGCTCGATCCCATCCAGGGTTGGTGGAGCTATCATCTCGCCGGCAAGCCGTACGAATATTATCTTCGCTACTTCGGGAAGGATACGCCGCGCGAATGGCCCGTCGTGCTGCCAAGCGGCGTCGGCACCGGCCATGGGGAGGCGCCGCCAGGGCGCAGCAAGGATCCCATCGCGTTCCGCGCGGACATCATCGATACCTGGAACATGACGATCACGCCGGTCGACGGCATTTTTCGCGCCGCGCCGCGCGGCGACTACGACCTTGTCGATCCGGCGCGCCCGACCCTCCGGCTGCCGGACAAGCCGTATCTGGCAGTCCGACTGGTTAAGGCTTCAGCCCACTGAATTGAAACCGCGGTTACGGGCTGTCGGGCTCGTCGTCGTCTTTGTCCGCAAGGATCACGACCCGCGCCACGACGGCCGCAACCGCGATCAGCGCGATAATCGGCAAACCGGCAAGGTTCGAGGAGCCTTCCGACTTGGTCGCCGCCCGCAACGACAATTTGGACGCAGGCGATCGCGCCGCCAGCGCCGGCGTCGCGGCCAGCGAGAGCGCGGCCAGCCCGGCCATGGTTCTTCCAAGGAAGCGCGACATTTGCAGATCCTCCCAAAATGTCAGGCGCTTAACTTTCGATCCCATTCGCAGTTCCAGCGCGCACGCCGTGCTGCGGCAGAACGGCACGATTCAACGTTGGCCTGCAGGGTTGGCAGTCCGCTGGCGAGGCCATACACCGCCTTTGTCGCCCCCGCCGGAAACACCATGCAACGACTTGCCCTGCCCGTCCTGACCCTCACCCTGCTGCTGGGCGGGTGCGGAACTGCGGGCCAGCGCAAGGACGATGCGCCGGTGGTGGTCAGTGCGATCGGCGGCGCGGCCGAACCCGGCGATCCCAGCGCAGGCGAGATGCCGATGGCGCGCCGCGTGCTGATGGACGCCACCGCACAGGGGCTGGTCCGCTTCGACGCCACCGGCCAGATCGAGCCCGGCTTGGCCGAGCGCTGGATCGTGATCGACGACGGTCGCAGCTATATCTTCCGCCTGCGCGACGCGGTGTGGCCCGATGGCGAGCCGGTCACCGCCGAACAGGTGGTGCGGGTGCTGCGCCGCGCCGCTGCGTCCGGAAGCGACAACGCGCTCGCGCCTTTCCTTGCGGTGATCGAGGAAATCGTCGAGATGACGCCGCAGGTGATCGAGGTGCGGCTCAAACGCCCGCGGCCCGATCTGCTCAAGCTCTTCGCCCAGCCCGAGCTCGCGGTTTTTCGCACGCGGCGCTTCGACGGCAGCGGCCCCTTTCTTGTCGATCGCGACGGAGGCCGTGGCGTGCGGCTTCGCCCGGCGCCCGATCCGACCCGCCCCGAAGACCGCGCCGCGCCGGCGCCCGAGGAAACCGTGCGCCTGTTCGGCGAGCGCGCTGCGGTGGCGCTGGCCCGCTTCCACGCCCGCGAGTCCGATCTCATCCTCGGCGGCACCTTCGCCGACTGGCCGATCCTCGGCCAGGCCGGGATCGCCTCCGACAACATCCAGATCGACCCCGCGATCGGGCTGTTCGGGCTGGCGGTGGTCCGTCCCGAGGGCTTCCTTGCCGATGCCGACAATCGCGCCGCGATCGCGATGGCAATCGATCGCGCCGCGCTCACCGGCGCCGTGCTTCCCGACTGGGCGCCGGTCGAGACGCTGCTGCCGGGGCAACTCGATTCGGCGGCCCCGCCCGCACAGCCAAGCTGGGGGCCGCTTTCGTTCGATGCGCGCCGCGAAAATGCACGGGCGCGGGTAGCCGGGTGGAAGCGCTCCCATCCCGGTCGCATCATGGTGCGCGTCGCCTTGCCCTCCGGTCCGGGCGCGACCCTGGTCTGGGCGCATGTCGCCGAGGCGCTGTTCAGCATCGGCATCCAGCCACAACGCGTGGGGCTCGACGATTCGAGCGCCGATCTCCGCCTGATCGACGCGGTCGCTCCCTATGACAGCGGCCGCTGGTTCATCGCGACCGCATGCCGGGCCTGTTCGGACGATCCGGCGACGCTGATCGCAGCGGCACGCGACGCCCCCGATCTCTACAACCGCGCGCACCGCATCGCGGAGGCCGACGCTGCAATCACCGCCGACGGCACCTATATTCCGATCGCACAGCCGCTGCGCTGGTCGGTTGTGGCATTGCGGCTCGGCGCCTGGCAGCGGAACACGCGCGCCTGGCACCCGTTGAATCACCTGCGCGACGAAACGGAGTGAGATGGTGGCAGCCAAGACGACACGGATGGCCTCGGGGCCGATGACCAATCTGCCGCTGGGCACGAACCCGGCCGATGTTCGCCGCCGGATCGAGGCGATGGAGAAGCTGCTCGAGCGTGCCTTCGTCATCCCGGGCACCAAACAGGCGGTCGGCCTGGACGTGATCCTCGACCTCATCCCCGGCATCGGCACCACGATCGCCGCGGCGATGGGCGCCTATCTGGCCTGGGAGGCCCGCAACCTCGGCATGTCCAAGACCGCGATCGCACGGATGGCGGGCAATATCGGGTTCGACTGGCTGCTGGGCATGATCCCCTGGGTCGGCGCGATCCCGGACTTCTTCTTTCGGTCGAACACGCGCAACCTGAAGATCATCCGCAAGCATCTCGACAAGCATCACCCGGCGACGGCGACGATCGACCAGAGCAGCTAGAGCGATCCCCATCAAAATTGACACAATTCACGATAACGGGCTCGATCTCGCAATTTTCTTTCCTGCGTGGCGGAGCTTCAAAAAGCGGCCGGGGTATCGGCGAACGCAAGCCAAGCAGGCGAAATCCTACATTTCAAGCCTCTAGCGTTCCCCGCGCCAGATCTTGACCAGCGCCGATGCCGGCGCGCCGCCGGTTCCGGGCTTGCAGCGCTCGTAGCGGAAGCTCTTGTCGAGGCAGAGCCAGAGCTCGTCGAGCCAGTCCTGCCGCGTCGTCGTCACGCGGATCGCATCCGCCGGCAGGCCGGGATTGACCGCGGCGAACGCGTCCTTGAACTGCGCCACGGTGAGCGTGCGGCGGGACAGCTTCGCCATGTCGGGGAAGCGCAGCGCGCGGAACAGCTTGGTCGACCGGCCGAAATATTGCGGGATCGACATCGCGGTGCAGGTGCCGTGCTTGGCCCATTCATGCTGGATGAGCTGCGCCGACGGCGTCGAGCACAGCGTGCTGCGCAGCACGGGCGGCGGGACGATCGCGGCCTTGGTGCAATATTGCGGCCAGTCCTTGCCATAGCCGTCGGGCCACAGGCCGTGCAGCGTGAAGCCGAAGCGGGCCGCGCCGCTGCACTGGAAGCGCGCGGCCGGCGTGTCGCCATTGGCACGACACCAGCCCGGGCTCCAGGTCAGCGCGAGCGTGTAGCTGCCGATCGGGAGCACGCGGCGCGGCTGATCGGCGGTTGGCAGATCGGGTCGCGGTCGCTGGAGCCTGGCGGGCGGCACGCACGACAGCGCCTGCGCCGCCGCGATGCCGGGGAGCAGCGACAGCGCCGATGCCAGCACGCCGAACAGGGACTTGCGCACGTTGTTCTCCTCAATCGGCCTGGGCGAAATCGAGCCCGATATCCGCGGCGGGCGCGGACTGGGTGAGCCGGCCGACGCTGACATAGGTCACGCCGCTTTCGGCAATGGCGCGGATCGTGTCGAGCCGCACTCCGCCCGAAGCCTCGGTCAGCACGCGCCCGCCGACCAGCGCCACGGCCTCGCGCAGCGTCTCCGGCCCCATATTGTCGAGCAGCAGGTGCGTCGCGCCCGCCTCAAGCGCCGGCTCGACCTGCGCGATGCGGTCGACCTCGACGATGATCCGCGCGATACCGGCATCGACCGCGCGGCGCACCGCCTCGCCCACCGACCCGGCGACCGCGACGTGATTGTCCTTGATCATCGCCGCGTCCCACAGGCCCATGCGGTGATTGGTCGCGCCGCCCATCCGGGTGGCATATTTCTCGAGCACGCGCAGGCCCGGCAGCGTCTTGCGCGTGTCGAGCAGCGTCGCACCGGTCCCCTCGATCCGGTCGACATAGCCGCGCGTCATCGTCGCGATGCCCGACAGATGCTGCACGGTGTTGAGCGCGGACCGCTCAGCGGTCAGCATCGCCCGGGCGCTGCCCCGCAGCCGCAGCAGATCGGTGCCCGCCTCGACCCGGTCGCCATCCTGGACGAGCCGCTCGATCACCACCTCGGGATCGAGCGCCCGGAAAAAGGCTTCGGCGATCGGCAGCCCGGCGACGGTGATCGCGTCGCGGCTGTCCATCACCCCGTCGAACACTGCGTCGGCCGGGATCACTGCCGCCGAGGTGATGTCGCCGGCATCGCCCAGATCCTCGGCGAGCGTCTCGCGCACGAAGCGATCGAGGTCGAAATGGTCGAGCTGAAAAGTCATGGCCGACGCTCTAGGCGAGCTATTCGAACGACACCAGCGGCGGACGCCCCTCGACATAGCAGCTCGCCGGATCGTCGAAGCAAAATCCGCCGGCGGCCAGCCGAATCAGGATCTGGCGGGTGTGATCGGTGCCCGTCCTGCTGTCCTCGATCGCGAGCGGATCGTTGAGCGCGGCGTCGGAAAGCATCAGCCCCTTGGGCTTGCGCACCACCAGACCCTTCCCGATCATCGCGCTCACCCGGCGATGCGTGGTCGATGTCGCGAGCCCGAGCGCACGCGCCAGCGCGCCCGTCGAAACCGGGGCGCGCATCGCTTCGCCCGGTGCTCGGGCAAAGGACGCATAGGCGAGCGACATCTCGCGGTCATAGGTGAACGGACGGGCATTGGCGCAGCTGATCGCCACCAGGATCGCCATGTCGATCCAGGCCTGGAAGCGATGGGCGTTGAATTCGATTCCGGTCAGCAGCACGTCCTGCGCGGCGGCCAGGCCGGTGCGCCAGTCATAGCCGGTCTGCGGGCGCCGCTCGGGAAGCGGGATGTCGAACCACGCCATGTCCTCGACCAACCGCACCAGCGCGTCATGGTCGAGATGGAAGAGCCCCGCTATCGCCGGCCGATCGTGGACATCGGCGGGGACGGTGACGCCCGCTTTCGTGCGCAGGCACAGGCCCTGGTCGCACAGCGCATGGATGTGCCTGCGCACCGTTTCGAACGGCCGGGCCAGCGAGGCGGCGAGCGCGTTGATGCTGATCGCCTTGGGACCCCGATCGCCGTGCCGGGCATAGCCGGCGGAATGCCGCGACAGGAGCTCGCTCTCGCGTGCCACCACCATGAAGATGATCGCACGATCGAGATCGCCGTCGAAAGCGCGGATTCCCGAAGCGAGCGCGCTCGTCTGCATCTCCCCGAGCAGACGCACGAGCAGCCGCCCCTGATCGGAGGGTTTCGCCTTGCCGGGGGCGGATGGCGGCCTGGGGAGCTGCATCGGCGCGCAACATCTCTCCGAGGTGGCCATCGAACAAGGCCGGAATTGTCAAATTGAGTAACGAAATATTTGCGAATCGGCGCAACTCTGTCCCAGAACGGTGCGCGACGCACCGGGGGGCGCGCTCTAATGTATAAAACGGGATCGCCAGAAGGCTGGACCTCGACCGCCGACGCGCTGCGTCAGGCGCGCGAGGCGCGTGGGCTGTCGCTCGACGAGCTCGCCGCATGCACGCGGATTTCGCACCATCATCTCGCCGCCATCGAGCAGGCCGAATTCGACCGCTGCGGCGCACCGATCTACGCGGTCGGCTTCGCCCGCAGCGTCGCCCGCACGCTGGGCGTGCCCGAGGATCAGGTAGTCGCCTCGATCAAGGCGGGGATCGCGCAGCTGGCGCCACCGCCTGCGACGAAGCCCGTGCCGCGTTCGTTCGGCTTTACGCTGGGTCTCTCGGCCGTGGCTGCATTGGGGCTGACGGTCGCGTCGGCGATGATCCCGGGGTTGCGACCCTAGCTTCGTGCTACCCACCGCGGCCGCACATCAGCGCCCCGCCAAAATTGATCAAGTTCACGATAACGCGCTCGATCTCGCAATTTTCTTTCGTGCCTGAGCGGCATTTTCAAAGAGCGGCCGGGAAACGGCAACGCCAGCCGAGCAGGCGAAATCCTACATTGCAAGTGGAAGCGCAATGGCACGTCAGAACCGTCACCCCGGGCTTGGCCCGGAGTCCCGGTCCTGACCCACTCACCCCGCCGATCCTGCACCGTCTTCGCAGATCATAAGAAGCGGGCCCCCGGGTCAAGCCCGGGGTGACGAAGAGCAGGAAGGGGTAGCTTTCCACCAATAGCGGACGCGGACGCCTAGTCCCCGGTAACGCGCACCGGTCCGAGATCGCCCTGCCCCACCGTCGCGCTCGCCATCTCGAGCATGCGGTCGAGGCTCTTCTTGGCCTGGAGGCGCAGCCCTTCCTCGATCTCGATGCGCGGTGTGAGGTCGCGCAGCGCGAGGTATAGCTTCTCGAGATTGTTGAGCGCCATGTACGGGCAGATGTTGCAGTTGCAGTTACCGTCGGCGCCGGGCGCGCCGATGAATTGCTTCTCGGGCAGCGCCTTTTCCATCTGGTGGATGATGTGCGGCTCGGTCGCGACGATGAGCGTGTCGCCCGGGAAGGACTTGGCGAAATCGAGGATGCCGCGGGTCGATCCGACATAGTCGGCGTGATCGAGGATGTGCGGCGGGCATTCGGGGTGCGCGGCGATCGGCGCGTCGGGATGCTGGGCACGCAGCTTGAGCAACTCGGTCTCGCTGAAGGCCTCGTGGACGATGCACACGCCCGGCCACAGCAGCATGTCGCGCTTGAGCACGCGGGTCAGATAGCCGCCCAGATTGCGGTCCGGTCCGAAGATGATCTTCTGCTCGAGCGGGATCTGGCTGAGGATCTTCTCGGCCGATGAGCTGGTGACGATGATATCGCTCAGCGCTTTCACTTCGGTCGAGCAGTTGATGTAGGTCAGCGCGATGTGATCGGGGTGCGCCGCGCGGAACGCCGCGAACTGATCGGGCGGGCAGCTGTCCTCCAGGCTGCACCCGGCGTTCATGTCGGGCAGCACGACGATCTTGTCGGGCGAGAGGATCTTGGCGGTCTCGGCCATGAAGCGCACGCCGCAGAAGGCGATGACGTCGGCATCGGTCTCCGCCGCCTTGCGGCTGAGATCGAGGCTGTCGCCGACGAAATCGGCGAGGTCCTGCAGTTCGGGCTTCTGGTAGTAATGCGCCAGAATGACCGCGTTGCGCTCCTTGCGCAGCCGATCGATCTCCGCGCGAAGATCCAGCCCCGCCAGGCTGCCGCCGATACCGTTACGCGCGTCCATGTCCATGCTCCCGTAGCTTACTTGGCACATGGCCCCGACGGCAGGCGGGATCAAGGGAACGGTAGCGGAGAAGGTGATCAGTTTCGGTTGCCAAGCACTTCCGGGATCGAGCGCGACCGATCCCATTGCTCGGGATCGCGCGAGCCATGCTCGTCGGGGAAATAGACCGCGACCTGCGCATCCAGGCCCGCCGCCTTGAGCGGCAACGCGAAGCTGCGCTCGACGGCGCGGCGCGTCGCCTCCCGGGCAAGCCGCATCGGCATTTCCTCGCGCGCCTGGCGGATTAGTTCGGCCTGCCCTGCCTTGCGGTTGGCGGCGTCGAGCTGCTCCTCGACATTGGTGAGGCGCATCAGGATGCCGCCTTCGCTATATTCGCGGGTGGCGTCCAAATCGATGTCGGGGCCCACGATCTCGATCGGCGGCAGCGTGACGGTGAGGCGCTTGCTGGCGGCATCCCAGGACAGGTTCCCTTGCTGCAGCTTGGCGAGATCGACTTCGTAGCGGACCATGCCGGGCATGATCAGCGTCTTCTGCGCAGTCAGCCCCAGCCGCGTCTGCTTCGACGTGATCACCGCGACATAGCGCGCGGCGAAGGTCGAGAGGCGGTTCTGCTCGCGCAGGCCGGCCAGGCTGGACGATGCGATCGTCACCGGATCGGGCGCGAGGAAGCGGCTCTTGAGATAGTCGCCGGCCAGCCACGCGCCGGCGCCCAGCACGAGCACCAGCGCGGCCAGGGCAGCGACGGCCTTCAGGCAGCCATTGCCCGGCTTCACGCCGCCGCCTTCCACGCCTCACCCTCCTGCGCGACCAGCCCGCGCGCCTGAAGGTCGATCAGGTGCGCGAGCACCGATCGACCCGCAGCGCCGGTCAGCCGCGGATCGAGCCCGACATACATGCGCTCGACCATCGCCGGGATCGCGCCCACATCCTGTTTGAGCAGGCGCAGGATCTGCCCCTCGCGCTGCTTGCGGTGGCCGATCAGTCCACGCACGAAGCGGTGTGGCCGCTCGACCGGATCGCCATGGGCAGGGAAATAGATGCGGTCCTTGCGCGCCATCAGCTTGTCGAGGCTGGCCATATAGGCGGTCATGTCGCCGTCGGGCGGTGCGACGACGGTGGTCGACCAGCCCATCACATGATCGCCGGTGAACAGCACGCCACTCTCGGGCAGCGCGAAGCAGAGATGGTTCGAGGTGTGCCCGGGCGTCGCCACTGCCTCGAGCGTCCAGCCCTCGCCCGACACCGTCTCGGTGTCGAGGAGCACGCGGTCGGGCGCGTAGGTCGTGTCGAACGAGGCGTCGGCGCGCGGCCCGAGATCCTCGAGCGCCAGCGGCGCGCAGCCGATGATCGGCGCACCGGTCGCCGCCTGCACCGCGGGCGCGGCCGGGCTGTGGTCGCGATGGGTGTGGGTGCAGAGGATCACCGTGACCTTCCGCCCGCCGATCGCTGCGAGCAGCGCCGCGATATGCTGCGGATCGTCCGGACCCGGATCGATCACCGCGACATCGGTCGTGCCGACCAGATAGGTCTGGGTGCCGGTATAGGTGAAGGGCGAGGGATTGGGCGCCAGCACGCGGGTGACCAGCGGATCGACCGCGATCGCGATGCCGGTGGGGGCGTCGTTCATGTTCGTGCAGATGGCGGCTTGCGGTGCGCTGCACAAGTGCCGTGTCGCGACGAGTAACGGGGCCGGCTGCGAAGGAGTTCAACCGGCCCCGTGTGAAGGGTTCCCGCCGGGCTGGCGGGGTGACCCCTCCCCTCTCGTCAATCTTCAGTCGTCGTTGCGGTCCTCGTCGCGATCCTCGCTCCGGCCGTCATTGCTCTTGTCGATCTCAGCCAGTGCACGATCGAGGCCGGCCAGCGCCTTGGCGCGCTCGGCCTCGGACATGTTGCGCTCATTCTCGATCGAGCGCCGCGCCATGCGGATCCCCATCCGGGCGCTTTCCAGGCCCAGGCGTTTGCTCTGCATCGCCACCCGAGTGGCATCGGCAGTCACCATCGCGATCCGGTCCGAGCAGACGATCATCACATGCTTGCCGCCTTCGTCGTGATTCTCGACGGTCGGCGTGCCCTTGCCGCACTTGCCGTTGCGGACTTCGGGGATCGACGCCTGGATGGCTTCCATGTCGGGCATGTCGACCTCTTCCCTGCCGCCGTCGGCACGGACGATGACGATCTTCTTGACCTGCTTGCCGTCCTTCTTTCCGTCGGTGGTGTAGCGATAGACGTGCTTCTCGATCTTGTGCGGACCCGCGGCGGCTTCCGGCGCTTCGGGTGCCTCGGGAAGCTCGGGTGCGGCAGCCGGCTCGGCCGGCGCCGGCGGCGCGGGCACTTCCTGCAAGCCGATAGTCGCCTTGACGTCGTTCTTGATGCGCTCGGCCGCCTGGGTGCCCGAGGCGGTGAGCCCCAGCGCCGCCAGCGAGAGCGCGCTCACGCCCACCAGTCCCGTGGCGATCCGGGTGGGGGATAGTTTCCTGGTCTTCGAAAGCATGCGTAGCCTCCCTTTGACTTCGTTGATCGTGTGCAAGTGACATGCCGCCGAGACCGCACCCCCATGCGCGGACTTGACGATCGCACGGCCATAAGCATGGCGCAGTGCCTGGGCGCGGCCGGCGAGCACCAGGGCGTCGCAGGCCATTTCCTGATCGGCGCGGAAGGCGCGGAAGGCCCTCCAGGCGATCGGATTGAACCAGTGGATGGCAAGGACGATGAGCGCGACCCAGTTCGCGATCAGATCGCCGCGGACATGATGGCCGAGCTCGTGCGCCAGCGCCAGGTCACGCTCGACTTCGTCGTAGCGCTCGGAAAAGTCGCGCGGGAAGGCGACATATTTGCGGAAGATGCCGAAGGCGAGCGGGCCGTGCGCCGCATCGGTCTCGATCACCCGCACCCGCCCCTGCGCCACCGTCCGATCGACCCGCGCGCGGCTGAGCAGGTTGCGGCAGAAGCGGCCGTGCGCGATCAGGTGATAGGCGAGGAAGGCGAGCGCGCCCACGCCCCAGACGATGCCGACGATCAGCAGCCAGTCGATCGGGGTAGCGTGCACCACCGGGGCTGTCTGCGCCACGGAAGCGGCCGCGGCCGGCGCTGCCGCCGCATGACCGCCCGACATCGGCTCGACCACATAATAGGCGATGACTTCGCTCGCCTTGGCGACCGGCGTCACCGCCTGCTCGCGCCAGCTCTCGGGGAGCGGCGGCAGCAGCAGCCGCGCGACCGGCAGCAGCCACAGCGCATAGGCCATGTGCGGGCCGAACCCCTTGCGCACGGGTCCGCGGACGACCAGCACCAGCAGCATCAGCAGCGTGGTGGCGATCAGCGTCTCTACTGCCCAGCCGGTCATTGTTTGAGATCCTTCAGCAGAGCCTCGATCTCGGCGATGTCCTGGTCGGTGATCTCGTCGCGCTCGGCGAGGTGCGCGACCAGCGGGGTGAGCTTGCCGCCAAACAGCCGGTCCATCAGCTTGCGGGATTCACCCGCGACATAGTCGCCGCGCTCGACGAGCGGGCGATAAAGGTAACGGCGCCCCTCTTCCTGATGTCCGATGATCGCCTTGGCGAGCAGGCGCCCGAGCAAGGTCTTGACCGTGTTCGCGCTCCAGCCGCGTTCGGCGGGCACGCGCTCGGCGACTTCCTGCGCAGTGAGCGGGGACTCCTCCCAGAGCACCTCCATCACGGCGTGCTCGGCATCGCTGATCCGTTCGGTCATCTCATCCCTCTTTGACTACGTGTGTAATCGTTATGTTTACGTCTGTAGTCAATAGCGCTGAACGCTGGCTGAACAAATTGTCAGGTGCCGCCCCGGCGGCAGGGCCGAACGCCGCTATTCCGTCGGCGCGGCCGCGTGATAGGAGGTGCCGATGCAAGTCTATGCGATCGACGCCAGCTTCACTTCGGGCCGGGGCTTCACGATCGGTGTGCAACCGAATTCGCGCTTCTCGGTGGCGCTCTATACCCAGGGCGGCGAGGCGATGCTGCGCCGGTTCAGTGGGATCGTGCCGATCTCGACCAGCGACGTTGCGCAGGACCGGCACGGCGACACGTTCGTCTTCCAATCAGGCGGCAGCAGCGCGCCCATGGCATATGACCAGGACTGGGCCTGGCCCAGCATCGCGCTCCGGCCGGATTGTCCGGAGGTGCCGAGCGGTGCCTATGTCGTCATCGTCTATGCGGTCGATGCGGCAGGCCGGCCGACCACGCCGCTTGGACAGCGTTGCGCCGCGGGCGCGCCGATCCATGCTTCTCCGCCCGACAGCGACACCATGGCGCTGGTCATATGCCGCCCGTCGAAGCCTGCGGCAGCGATCGCCTATGTGCTGCCCATCGCCACCTATCACGCCTACAACTCGACCGGGGGCGGCTGTTTCTATGACGATCACGTCCATGGGACGGTGCCGCAATGGAAGGTGAGCCTGCTTCGCCCCGGCGGCGGGCTGGGCGCGCAGCTGGGCGAGCCGCCCGACCCCTATGATCCCGGCTCGCCGCGCCAGCAATTCACCCATTGGGACGCCAGGTTCATCCGCTGGCTGGCCGCCCGCGGGATCGGGTGCGATTTCTACACCGATCTCGATCTGCACGACGGGCAGCTCGATCTGAGCGCGTACCGGTGCATGCTAAGCGTCGGGCACCATGAATATTGGAGCCGCGGGATGCGCGACGCGGTCGCCCATTTCCTGCGGGACGGCGGCAATGTCGCGGTGTTCAGCGGCAATACCTGCTTCCGCCCGGTCGATTTCGGTGCGCCGGGGACGCCCGAGCATCTGAAGGTCGTCAACAAACTCGCGGAGAATTGGCCCGGCCATGACGAGTCCGATCTGCTCGGGCTCAGCTACGGCTTTGGCGGCGGGAAATGGGGCGACTGGGAGCCGGGCACCGGCTGGATCCACACCGAGCGCGAGCCGATCGGCTTCACCGTGCGCGATGCCGGCCATTGGGCATTCGCGGGCTGCGGCCTGGCGGACGGACGGACCTTCGGCGCCGAGGACCGGCTGATCGGCTATGAGGTCGATGGCGTGCCGAACGTCCCCAACGGCCTCCACCTCCTCGCCGACACCGGCAGGCTGGACGGATGGGACAAAGGCGGCGCCGGCGCGATGGGGATATTCGGCGCCGAAAGCGCGCCCGGCGCCAAAAGGGGATTGGTCTTCAACGGCGGAACGACCGATTGGGCGCGCGTCCTCACCGACAACGGCGCCTCGGCCAATGCGATCGTGTCGCGCATCACCGCCAATGTGCTCGAGGCATTCACCAGCGGAAGCCGATAAGGTCGCTGGATGTCGGAAAACTGTCGGCCCGGCTTACAGGTGCGGAGAGTGGTTAATTTCCGCTAACCATGAAAGCCACGGAAAACCGCCACCCGGCAGAGTTGGCACGCCGCCTGCAAAGGATAAGGCACCCGAGCGTTTCAACGCTTCATAGGGCGGGTCGATGCTTTAACCGGTCTCGCGTCGACCCGCCCGCACCGGGCTTTCCCACCGAACGGACATCCCCAAGGGCGCTTGTCCACGCCTAAAATCGTCATCCCCGCGAAAGCGGGGACCCAGGATCAAGCAGCGCAGTCTGCCGCTCTGGATTCCCGCTTTCGCGGGGATGACGATTAAATGGGATCCGGGCGTTACGCCGAAGCGGTGACGCCCTTATCGGCCAGCAGCTGGGCCAGCTCGCCGCTCTCGTACATCTCCATCATGATGTCCGATCCGCCGACAAACTCGCCCTTCACATAGAGCTGCGGGATCGTCGGCCAGTCCGAAAAGGCCTTGATGCCCTGGCGGACGCCCTGGTCCTGGAGCACGTCGACGCTCTCGAACTCGACGCCGAGATGGTTGAGGATGGCGATCGCGCGGCTCGAAAAGCCGCATTGCGGGAACAGCGGGCTGCCCTTCATGAACAGCAGCACGTCATTCGCATCGACCAGACCCTGGATACGGTCCTGCACTTCGTCGGTCACTTGGGCTTACTCCTCGACTGGCGCTTCGGTGGTCAGCTGGAGCGCGTGGAGCACGCCGCCCATGCGCCCACCCAGCGCCGCATATACTGCCTGATGCTGCCGCACGCGCGGCATCCCCCTGAACATGGGGGCGACGACCCGCGCTGCATAGTGGTCGCCGTCGCCGGCGAGATCGGTGATCTCGACATGGGCATCGGGGATGCCCGCGCGGATCAGCGCCTCGATATCGGCCGCGGCCATCGGCATGTTACTGGGATTCCATCAGCTGGCGGCGCGCCTCGATCAGCTTCTCGCTGAGCGCGCTGCGCACGGTCGCGTCGTCGACCTCGACGCCCGCGGCGAGCAGGTCGCCGAGCAGCTTGCGCACCACGTCCTCGTCGCCGGCCTCCTCGAACTCGGCCTGGATCACAGCCTTGGCATAGGCGTCGGTCTCTTCGGGGGTCAGGCCCATCTTGGCCGCGGCCCATTGGCCGACCAGCCGGTTGCGCCGCGCGGTCACGCGGAACGCCATGTCCTCGTCGCGCGCGTACTTCGCCTCGAACGCCTTTTCGCGATCGTCGAATGTGGTCATGTCGTCCTAGCCCCTTGGGTTATGTTCTTCGCGAGATAGGTGGGGCGGAGTGGCAAGGCAACCCGATCCTCCCGGCCGGGTCGCCGTGCGACGGCTAGGCGTTCGCCAGGAATCCGCGAAGCAGCGCGACATAATCGTCCGGCCGCTCGGCCATGGTCAGGTGCGAGCAACCCTTCATGACCTCCAGCCGGGCGGGACCGGCGATCCCGCGCCGGATCGTCTCGTGGCAATCCAGCGTGATCTCGTCGAACTCCCCCGTGGTGAGCAAGGTGCGCTGGGTGATGGCCTTCAAGTCGCGGCGGCGATCCCAATCCTTGATCACGCCGGTGATGTAGAATTCGTTGGGACCGTTCATCACCCGATAGGCGATCGAGCTCGCGAGCGCGGCGAAGGACGCCTCCACGTCGGGCGAGGGCGGAACCCGCAGAACGTAGGAATCATAGAATTTCTGAACCAGCGCGGCATATTCGGGCGAGTCCATCTTGCCCGTTTTTTCCAGGCCGTGGAGCTTCTTGGCGAAGCCGTCCGGCATCCCGTCGATCAGGCGCTGCTGGCCGGCAATCGCCTGGGGCGTGCTGGCCAGGGCCCCGCCGAGGATCAGCGTATCGATTCCCCTGCCACGTCCCTGGCAGAGATACTCGATCGCCAGCATCGTCCCCCAGGAATGTCCGTACAGCACGACCTTGTCGAGGCCCAGCGCGGCACGGACCGCATCGAGTTCCTCGACCGAGCGCTGGACCGTGTAGAGCTTTTCGTCGGCCGGGGAATCGGCCTTTCCGCAGCCCAGCTGATCATAGAAGATCACCGGGCGCTCGTCGGCCAGGGCCTTGAGCGGCAGCAGGTAGTTATGCGCCGCGCCGGGTCCGCCATGCAGGGTCAGCAGCGGTGTCTTCGGACCCGAGCCGAAGCGCCGCCAATAGATCTTGCCGCCCGGAACCGGCACATATCCCTCGGCCTCCGGCGCGCGCGCGAACGCGGCCTCCGCCGCGCCCAAAGCAGTCGCCATGCTCCACGCGGCTGCCGCGCCCGCCATAGCCACGCGCCGTGTCCAACGTCTCGTCATGATACTCCCTTCCACCACATATGCCGCCGGGGCACCGATTTTCGGCCGAGGTCGGTATCCGTAGGGGCGCCCAGATCGCCCGATGCAACCCTGGCTGATATCCAGAACCTGACGCTCGCGTAAATCGCCAGGAACGCGCATCCCATGTGAGATTCTGCACGATGCCCGATTGGCACGTGAACGAAATAGGAGAAGGTCCGGAAATGGTGGTTGCGGTACGATCTAGTCCCCGACCCGCACCACCAGCTTCCCGATCGCGCCGCGCGCCGCCATCTTGGCGATCGCCTTGCCGCCATCGGCCAGGGCGAAGGTCTCGGTCACCTTGGGCGCGATCCGCCCTTCGTCCCACAGGCGGAACAGCCGCTCGATATGCGCCTGGTTGGCCCCGGGATCGCGCGCGGCGAAGGCGCCCCAGAAAACGCCGCACACGTCGCAGCTCTTGAGCAGGGTCAGGTTGAGCGGCAGGCGGGGGATGCCCGCGGGGAAGCCCACGACCAGATAGCGCCCTTCCCAGCCGATCGCGCGCAGCGCCGGCTCGGCATAGTCTCCGCCCACCGGATCATAGATCACGTCGGCGCCCTGCGGCCCGACCGCCGCCTTGAACTGCTCGGCCAGCGCCTTGGACTGGTCCTTGTCGAACGGCGCGCGGGCATAGACTATCGTCCGGTCGGCACCGGCCGCCTTGGCCGCCTCGGCCTTTTCCTCGGACGACACCGCCGCAACCACCGTGGCACCAAAGGCCTTGCCGAGCTCGATCGCCGCCAGCCCGACGCCGCCTGCCGCGCCCAGCACCAGCAGCGTGTGCCCCTCACGCAGATGGCCGCGGTCGAGCAACGCGTGGATCGTCGTGGCATAGGTGAGCAGCAGCGCCGCGCCTTCCTCGAAGCTGCGGCCTTCGGGCAGGCGGAACAGCCGCGCCGCCTCGGTCACCAGCTTCTCGGCCAGCCCGCCATGGCCGGTCACCGCGACGATAGCATCGCCGGGCGCCCATTCGGTCACGCCCTCGCCCACCGCCTCGATCACGCCGGCGATCTCGCCGCCCGGCGCGAACGGCCGTGGCGGCTTGAACTGGTACTTGTCCTCGATGATCAGCACGTCGGGATAGTTGATCGCGCAGGCCTTCACCGCGATCAGCACCTGGCCCTTGCCCGGTACGGGATCGGCCACTTCCTCGACGCTTAGAGTTTCAGGTCCGCCCGGCGCCTTCGAGAACAGTGCCTTCATTCCCGCCTCCCACAGCGATCCACGGGCGCGTATCTGCCACCGCGGATTCGTATTTCGAAATCGCGGTATCTCTTGCCAGTGTCATGCCGATCTCGTCCAGCCCCTCGAGCAGGCACGCGCGGCGGAACGGATCGAGTTCGAAGGCGAAGCGATCCTGGAAGGGCGTGGTGACCGTCATCGTCTCGAGATCGACAGTGATCTCGTTGGTCTTCGCCACCTCGACGAGCCGGTCGACCGCCTCCTGCGGCAGCACCACCGTGACGATGCCGTTCTTGAAGGCATTGCCCGAGAAGATGTCGGAAAAGCTCGGCGCGATCACCGCCTTGATGCCCAGGTCGCCCAGCGCCCAGGCGGCATGCTCGCGGCTCGATCCGCAGCCGAAATTCTCGCCTGCGATCAGCACCGGCGCGCCGGCATAGCGCGCATCGTCGAAGATGTTGCCGGGCTGGGCGCGCACCGTCTCGAACGCGCCCTTGCCCATGCCCTCGCGCGTCGTGGTCTTGAGCCAGTGCGCGGGGATGATGATGTCGGTGTCGATATTCTTGGCGCCCCACGGATAGGCGCGCCCTTCCACCTGGCGGACCGGCTCCATCAGCGCGGACTCCCGTTCGAATTGGCGTTCGAAATGGCGATCTTGCGGGAAACAACGGCCCCGCGGCGCGAAGGCATCGCGCCCCTTGCCTCAGCCCTGCCCCAGCCGCCTGCCGCGCTCAGCGAGCGCGCGCGAGTATCTTGGCGACGGGAGCGGTCTTGGCCGGTGCCTCGGCCCGCGGATATGCACTGGCATAAGCCGCCGCGAGCCCGCTCAGCACGGTCGCGGTAATCAACGCCACTAGCGCCCGTTTCATTTTTCATCCCTTTTGGCCGCCGCCGGTCATTAGATCTCTGACGTCGGTTAGCCGCCCGGTGACCGCCGCCGCCGCTGCCATTGCTGGCGACACGAGGTGCGTGCGGGCCCCAGGTCCTTGTCTTCCTACGAAATTTCGATTCGAAGTGGAAGCACAACGTTCGCCGCTAGGTACTTTATCGGGGTTCATGGCCAGGCACATCGAGCAGCCGGGCTCGCGCCACTCGAAGCCGGCCTCCAGGAAAATGCGGTCGAGGCCCTCGGCTTCAGCCTGGCGCTTGACCAGTCCGGAGCCCGGCACGATCAGCGCCTGGCGAATGCGATCGGCGACGTGGCGCCCCTCCACCACCGCCGCGGCGGCGCGCAGGTCCTCGATCCGGCTGTTGGTGCACGAGCCGATAAAGACATGCTCGATGCCGATATCCTGCATCGCGGTGCCTGCGGCGAGGCCCATATAGGCGAGCGAGCGCCGGGCCGCCTCGCGCTTCGACGGGTCGGCAAAGCTATCGGGATCGGGCACCGCGCCGGTGATCTGCACCACGTCCTCGGGGCTGGTGCCCCAGGTCAGCGACGGCGCGATATCGCTCGCGGCGAGCTTCACCACCGCGTCATAGCTGGCGCCGGCATCCGTCGGCAGCGTCTTCCAATAGGCGACGGCCTTGTCCCAGTCGGCGCCGCTGGGCGCCATCGGACGGCCCTTCAGATAGGCGAAGGTCGTCTCGTCGGGCGCGATCAGGCCCGAGCGCGCACCGCCCTCGATCGACATGTTGGACACGGTCAGCCGGCCCTCGAGCGACATGGCGCGGATCACCTCGCCGGTGAACTCGATGACATAGCCGGTGCCACCGGCCGCGCCGATCTTGCCGATGATCGCCAGCACGACGTCCTTGGGGCTCACGCCGAAGCCGAGCGTCCCGTCGACGCGGATCTCCATCGTCTTTGACTGGGCGAGCAGCAGCGTCTGCGTGGCGAGGACGTGCTCGACCTCGCTGGTGCCGATGCCGAACGCCAGCGCGCCCAGCGCGCCATGCGCCGAGGTGTGGCTGTCGCCGCAGACCAGGGTGGCGCCGGGCAGCGTGAAGCCCTGTTCCGGGCCTACGACATGGACGATCCCCTGCCGCGCATCGAGTGCATCGATATAGGGCACGCCGAATTCGGCGACATTGGCGCGCAGGGCCGAAAGCTGCCCGGCGCTCGCCGGATCGGCGATCGGCAGCGCATGCCCCTGGGCGTCGACACGCGCGGTGGTCGGCAGGTTGTGATCGGGCACGGCGAGCGTAAGGTCGGGTCGGCGGACGGGGCGCCCGGCCGCGCGGAGGCCCGCGAACGCCTGGGGGCTGGTCACTTCATGGACGAGGTGACGATCGATATAGATCAGGCAGGTGCCGTCGTCCCGGCGCTCGACCACATGGTCGGCCCAGATCTTTTCATAGAGCGTGAGGGGTTTGCTCGCCATGCTGGCGATCTAGGCGAATCTTGCTCGTGTGCAACCCGCTCCGCAATTTTGCGTCGCCAAGTTGGGCTATTGCGGCGATGTGCGCGCCGCCTCGCCCTTCAAATAGGCCTGGAGCGCGTCCAGCTCGCCATCGGTGAAGGCATTGCCACCTTCCAGCGCGACTTCCTTCATCACGCCGAGGTCGCGGCCGCCCGGCGGCACCCCCGTCTTGAGCAGCTTGTGGAACGCCGCGGGATCGTAGCTTGCCGCCATCGGCGCCAGCGCCGGCGCGATCTGCTTTCCGCCCTCGAACGGTTTGGGCTTGTAGAGTTCGTGGCATTCCGAGCAGACCGAGTCGTAGTAATAGCGGCCGAGATCGGCGGGCCGGTGCGCGGGCGCGACCTTGTCCACCTGGATGCTCGGCGCCATTTCGCCGGTCAGCATCAGGAAGCGGCCCATCGGCCCCCAGCTGCTGGCAACGAGCGAATCCTTCGGCGTGAATTTGAGCGTGCGGACCCAGGCGGCGATCTTGAGAACGTCGTCGTCGGCGAGATGGCGATGCGCCTCTGTCGGCATGATGAACAGCGAACTGCCGTCCTTGCGCACCCCGTGCTGGATCAATCGAACAAGCTCGGCATCCGAATAATCCGCGGTCTTGCGGGCGATCGAGGGCGGCGCGGGATGGCCGATGAACCAGGGGATGTCGGTCCACACTGTGCCTTCGCCGTTGGGGCCGTGGCAGCCGCGGCAGCCGGCGAGCTTCGCCAGCCGTCCGCCCTCCTCGATCGACGCTGCGTCCTTGGGCAAAGTGACCGCAGTCAGCGGCACCGCATGGCTCTGGCGGATCAGCCATTCCGATCCACCATAGATCACCACGGCGATCACGAGCAAAAGTCCGATGAGCGCAGCGACTGCGCGTCTCACAAACCGCATCGATCATCCCCCCAGAAGTCGCGGAGAGCGTTTACCACAGTCGTTGCGCATGCGTCACGGGAACTATTGCGACGGCATCTTCTCCGCCTCGCCCTTCAGATGAGCCTGGACCGCGGCGATCTCCTGGTCGGTCATCGCGGCGAACCCGGCCTTGGCGACCACGCTCATCAGCCCGAGGTCGCGCTTGCTCATGCCCTCGCCGGTGCGCATCAGGTGCTGGAACTTGGCAGGGTCATAAGAGGCCGCCATCGGCGCCAGCGCGGGCACCTTGGTCTTGCCGTCCTCCATCACACCTTCCTTGGTGAGCTTGTGGCAGGCGAGGCAGGCGATATCGACATAATAGCGGCCGACATCGGCGGGGCGCTGCTTCTGCGCCACAGTTGCCGAGGTCGCCATGACCGGCAGCTTGTTGGCCAGCAGCAGCGCGCGGCCGACCGGGCCGAAGGCAGTGCGGACCTTCGAATCCTGCGGCCCCTGCCGGAGCGAGCGGATCCAGGCGATTACGCGGCCGAGATCGTCGTCGGAGATATGCGACAGCGCATGGGTCGGCATGATGAACAGCGAGCTGCCGTCCTTGTGCACGCCGTAGCGGATCGCGCGCGCCAGCTCGGCATCGGTCATGTCCACGGCGACCGCGGCAAGCGGCGGCGGCGCGACGCGGCCGACCATCGGCACCTCGAACAGCAGCTTGCCCTCGCCGCTCATACCGTGACAGTCGCGGCAATTGGCGATCCGCGCGATGCGCGCGCCCTCGGCGATCGACACCGCGTCGTGCGGCACCGTCACCGCCACCATGGGCACGGCATGGCCCTTGCGCAGGATCCATTCCGAGCCCGCATAGACCACCACGATCACCAGCAAGACGATGCCGACCAGCACGGCCAGCCCACGAACAATCCAGCGCATTCCGCTCTCCCTTGAGGAGTGCGCGACTAAAGGCCGGGCGTGGAAATGCGCGGCGGCCGCGACGACAAATCGACTAAGCGACGAAGCCGATCGCCGGCGAAACATAGTCCGCGTCATGCGCGAATGGCAGCTCGGCGCCGGTATCGAGCGCGGTCAGCACTGCGGCGAAATCGGTCTCGCAGCGAAAGCCCAGCTCCCGTTCGGCCAGCCCGGCGTCGTAGATGCGCCCGATGCTGGCCGGCAGCTGCCAGCCGCGCCGGGCGTAGAGTTCCAGGGCCCGCGGGAAATGCCGCGCGATCACCGCGGGCGCGTCATGCTTCAGCGCTGCGCATTCGGCGCGCGCGAACGGCGTCGGCGCGGAAACGATGAAGGTTCCGAAGCCGACTTCGGGCGCTTTCTCCAGCGCCGCGACATGCGCCCGCGCCGCATCCTCCACGGTCAGACGCCGGTGGAGCAGCTCGTTCGCCTTCATATTCTCGCCCGACAGCGCATCGTGCGTGTCGTCTTCCTCGGGAAAGAAGCGGCTGGTGCGCAGCACGACGCAGGCGAGCCCGTCGTTACGGTGCGCCAGCCGGCAGAGCTGCTCGGCAGCGAACTTGGTCACGCCATAGATGTTGCGCGGCTCGATCGGGCCGCTCGCCTCGTCGAGCCACACCGCCGCATCGCCCGCCTCGTCGCGGATCGCCTGGCTGATCATCAGCGAGGTGGTGGAGGTGAACACGAACCGGTCATGCCCCGCCGCCTGCGCCGCCTCGAGCAGGTTGAGCGTGCCGCTTACATTGACGTCGATAAAGGTCTGCGCCGGATAGCGGACGATGTCGGGCTTGTGCAGCGCGCCGCCATGGATCACCGCCTCGATGCCGCGCTCGCCGAACACGCGGTCGACCGTAGCGCGGTGTGCCACCGATCCGATTATATCGGTGTCCGCACCAGGCGCGACGTCGAGCCCGGTCACCTCGTGCCCCCGATCCCGCAGCATCGGCGCGAGGAAGCGGCCCAGCCAGCCGGAAGATCCCGTCAGAAGAATTCGCATGGAGTCGGTCCCGTTTTTTTTTCGGCCGCCTTTCCGTACCTGCGCACCGATCGCAAGCTCGTCGCGACGAAGTCGAGACTGTCGCAGGATCCCCACACGTCGCGCCCCATCCGTCACCGGCGGCACGGCAAGCCGAAGCTTGAGCCATGCCGCCATCGCTTCCTCTTCACATTGGACGGGTTGCCCCTCGGGTCCGTGGGACAATAATGGCCTTAACCCCTATTTCCGCAGACCTCACCCGAACTCGTACACGATGACGAGGCCATCACCGCCTTTGCCGGCCGATCGGGCAGGGTTGCTCGCCTGGGCACCCGAGCCGCCGCCCCCTGCGCCAAGAGCCGGTGCGTTGCCGCCGCTCGACGTGACACCGGCAAAGCCGCCCCCGCCGAAATAGGATGCACCGCCGGTCCCCCCTACCACCCAGGAAGGACTCACGCAGATTCCATGACCGCCCTGCGAACCGGGACAACCGATGATGTTGGCGCCCGTCGGGGGAGAGGCCGTGCCCGCGCCGCCGATGACCGAGTTTGCCGACGCGACGCCGGCGAGCGCACCAAAACCACCCGGACAGATGAGCAGATCGCCAAAGCTCGACACCGAACCATTGTTGCCGAGATTCGCACCCGCAGCCGGGCTCGCGCCACCGGCGCCCACGGTCACCGCGACGCTGCTGAAATCGACGGTGTAGATCGACCTGCCATAGGAACCGGCGCTGCCGCCTGCCGATGCCGAGCCCTGCGACCCATTCGTGGCAGGGCATCCGCCGCCGCTACCGCCGCCGCCTTGCACTTCGACGATGACCGTCTTCGTTCCCGGCGTCGGTACATAGGTCGCATTCGCGGTGAAGCGCTTGACGCTGATCACGCCGTTGCCGACGCCATCCTTGGCGGCCGGCAGGATGCGTTCGTCGGTCACCATCGCATTGGTGACGCTGATGGTGTCCGGCTCCAGCCGCACTTGGGCGATGGGCAGCGCGCCGATCGGCAAGGCTGGAGCCACCGGGTTGGTGGCTTCCGCGCCCACCACCACCGCTGCAATGCCCGTGGTGCGATCGAGTACCACACGGTCGATCCGCGGATTCGATGCGGGGACGGTAAGTGCCGGGCTGGTCTGGGCAGCGACCTCAAGCAAGGTGCCGTCGACCAGCACCGCGCCCTTGTCGATCGCGACAGCCATGGAAGCGAGAGAGGTCTGATGCGGTGCGAATGCCGCCGCGATTCTCGCCATTACCGAGATATCGCCGTCCACGGTCGGGAACCATGCCGCACCGCTCTGGCCCGAGATATCGCTCTGTAGAAAGGTGGATACCGTCATCTTGCGCTCCGAAACAATTGCTACGACGAGGGGCTCAGAAGCACCTCGCAGCAATCAAGTGACGGCTCGTTTCCTACAAATCTCCTACAATCTCATGGAGTTGCACTTTGTAGGCAGTTCGAATTCCCGGTTGCCCGTCCCATCTGGACATGTAGGAAACCGCCTGAGAACGAAATGGGAACATATTGGAGCTTCCCATGCTACTTCAGCGAATAGAACGCCATATACAGCTCCGGCGCATGCCGCCCTCCCGCTTCGGGCGCGAAGCGGTAGGGGATCCCTGTTTCGTGTTCGAGCTGCGCGATGGACGAAAGCCGCGCTCCGACACCGTGGCCAAAGTGCGCGCCTATCTGGACAGGGTGGAAGCCGACGGAGGTCAGGAAAAACGGGATTGAGGCCCCGTCCCTGCTACTTCGTACGCAACCTCAAGCGGCCGCGGCGACCGGCGAGGCCAGCTTCTCCGCCGGGTCGTGCGCGTCCTGCCATTCGATGCGGCGCCGGACCCAGGGATTGAGGAACAGGGCCGGCAGCTTCAGGAACAGCAGCTCCGAGTGGATGAAGGTGTCGATCGCGTGCTCCCACCATTTGGGATCGCGCTTGCCGTTCGCCTTCAGCCAGCCGTCATAGGGCGCCCAATGGCTCGGCTCGTCCTTCTCGATGATCTGGAAGATCTTGATCAGCGTGCGGTCGTGCTTGACCAGCGGATGCTTGAGCAGGATGTCGACCTGCTTGTAGCCGCGCTTTTCGGTCAGCGAGATCACCCGGCAGAGCTTCTCGAACTCGTCGTCCTCGGCAATGATCTTGTCGGTATCGAGCTCGTCGATCGTCCGACGGAACATGATCTCGACGAAGCGATCGATATGGCCGCAGGTCCGGTCGACCTGCAGCGGCATCTTGCCCTGCAGCTCGAACCAGCGCTTGAACATCACATAGTGCTTGCGCTCGTCGGCGCGGTGCTTCTCGATATCGGCGATGAGCTGATGATCGTCAGGCGCGCGGGCGCGCACCGCCTCGAGCACGCGGTCGATGCTCGTGTACCCCCGGTGCTCGTTGTAGATGTAGATCGAACCCAGCAGGTCCAGATAGCGGGTACGAAACCAGGTCAACATTGCCGGACGCTACGCTTCGCTCGGAGGAGCGTCAACTTGCGGCACTGCAACAAGCCGGATACGCGGCCGAAATTCTCAGGCGTCATGCGGAGTTAGTGCTCCGATGACGCCCTTCGGTTCAAGCCGCGGCGAGCGCTTCGTACGTCGCCGTGGTCTTCGCGGCCACTTCCTCCTCGGTCACGCCCGGCGCGAGCTCGATCAGGCGGAACGGCGACTGGTGATCGGGCCGCTGGAACACCGCCAGATCGGTGATGATCATGTCGACCACGTTCTTGCCGGTCAGCGGCAGCGTGCATTCGGGGATGAACTTGGGATCGCCGCTCTTGCTGGTGTGCTCCATCACCACGATGATCTTCTTGACGCCGGCGACCAGGTCCATCGCGCCGCCCATGCCCTTGATCATCTTGCCGGGGATCATCCAGTTGGCGATGTCGCCCTTCTCGCTGATCTCCATCGCGCCGAGCACGGTCAGGTCGATATGCCCGCCGCGGATCATCGCGAAGCTCTGCTCCGAGCCGAAATAGGCCGACTGGGGCAGTTCGCTGATCGTCTGCTTGCCCGCATTGATCAGATCGGGATCGACCTGGTCGTCATAGGGGAACGGCCCGATGCCGAGCATCCCGTTCTCGGACTGGAGCGTCACTTCCACCCCTTCCGGGATATGGTTCGCCACCAGGGTCGGGATGCCGATGCCGAGATTGACGTAATAGCCGTCCTCGAGCTCGCACGCGGCGCGCGCCGCCATTTCGTCACGGGTCCAGGGCATCAGTGCATTTCCTTGCCAAGATCGGTTGGGTTTTCACGCTCGGCATCGACGCCGAACCAGATACGGGCGAGCGCTTCACTCTCGCTTATGCCGGTGGCGTTGGCCCAGGCGCGCGCGCCGTGGCGCACGCAATCGACCAGCGCGATGCCGAAGGCGGCAGGATCGGGGTTCAGCGCGGCCGGGTCGACCAGGCAGGTCGCCTCGCCGCCCGGGCGATGCCACATGCGCAGGAACTCCCGGCTGCCCTGAAGCAGGTGCGCGGCCCCCGACAGGTCGATCTCGCCGGTGACGATTCCCTTGCGTCCGAATGTCATGGCTGCGCTCCCTCGCCCGGATCGTTCCAGCGCTTGTCCGCCGGGAATACCTCGTCGAAGCTCCCTTTCAGGCCGCTGCCATAGACGGGGTTAGGCAGCATGAACCAGCCCGCGCCCCAGAGCGGCGCGATCATCGTCTCGGTCGCGGCGTTGCGCCGCATCACCGGGTTCGGATCCTTGTTGAACAGATCGGTGAAGTCGCCGAGCTGGTCCCCGACCAGCGCGATCACGCAGTAGCGCTCGGCGATCTGCCAGCGCCGCGCGTCCTTGGCGCTCGAGGTCGTGCCGTCGTCGCCGCGCAGCCACAGCGTCTTGCCATGCTCGGCCGGTCCCAGCCCGGCGCCGTTCAGCGCCGCTTCGGTCTGCGCGGCGTTGGCGGTCAGGCGATTGGAGTTGAAGATCACCGTCACGCCTTCGCGCCGCGCGCCCTGGAGCGCATCGACCGCGCCGGGCACCGCGCTCACCTTGTCGGCACCGGTCTGCTCCCAGCGTTCCCAGCGCTTCTCGTCATAGGGGCCCTGGCGCTGTGCGTCGGACGCCTCATAGCCCAGGTTGAGCAACGCGGTCTCGTCCACGTCGAGCACCACCGCGAGCGGCTTCTGTTCGCAGGGCGTGAACTTCGGTGCCGCCAGCGTGCCGTCCCGAGCCAGCACGACCGACCAGACGGTGCCGCCGGTCTTGCGATCGAGCGCACGGCTGCGGACATAGGACCACAGTCCCTGATAGGCTTGGACGCTCAGCGCCGCGGCCTCACCCGATCCGTAGAGATATTGCATCCCCGGCGGCACGGCAGCGCCGGCGGCTGGCGTGACCATCACCGGCGGCTGTCCCGGCGCGCCGCTGGGAGGCGGCAATTGCTTGAGCTGCGTGACCTGCCACTGCCCCTCGGGCGTCTGCGCGGTCGCGCTCGGCGCGGGCTGCGGCGCTTCCTGCGGGTTCCGGTCGCGCTTGCGCTTCTTCGAATCCTGCGAGGATTTGTAGATCCCGCCCGCCGCCACGATCGGCACCGCGGCGGCCGCGACGCAACCGGAAAGCAGCGACGTCGTGACGACTCCGCCGACGAGCAACCCGAGACCGCGCCGCATCACGCGGCTTCGCGCTGCCGCGTCGTGCGGAACTCGATCTTCTTGTCATAGGGGCTGCCGACGATCATCCGCTTCACATAGATGCCGGGCAGATGGATGCAGTCGGGATCGAGGCTGCCGACCGGCACCACTTCCTCGACCTCGGCCACGCAGATGCGCCCCGCGGTCGCCATCGGCTGGTTGAAGTTGCGCGCGGTCTTGCGGAAGATGAGGTTGCCGCTCTCGTCGGCCTTCCAGCCCTTGATGATCGAGACGTCGCTGCGGATGCCGCGCTCGAGGATATATTCCTCGCCGTCAAAGACCTTCACTTCCTTGCCCTCGGCCACCTGGGTGCCGACCCCGGTCTTGGTGTAGAAGCCCGGGATCCCCGCCCCGCCCGCGCGGCAGCGTTCGGCCAGCGTGCCCTGGGGGCAGAATTCCACCTCGAGCTCGCCGGCGAGATATTGCCGCTCAAATTCCTTGTTCTCACCGACATAGGACGAGATCATCTTCTTCACCTGGCGGCTGCGCAGCAGCTTGCCGAGCCCTTCATTGTCGATGCCGGCATTGTTCGAGGCGATGGTGAGCCCGGTGACGCCCGACGCCTGGATCGCGTCGATCAGCCGCTCCGGGATGCCGCACAGGCCGAAACCACCGGCGCACAGGGTCATGCCGTCGAACAGCAGCCCTTCCAGCGCTGCTTCTGCGTTGGGATAGAGCTTGTTCATCTGCGCGATTCTCTCCTGGTCTCGCGCGGCGATAATCCCCCGGCCAAGCCCGGGTCAAGCGAACCTGAACCGACTTTCAACTTCTGGCCGTTCGCACCTGCAAAAGCGCGAAGCTGAGGCCCAAAAGTCACACCATTCACGGTAATCAATCTGCCATATTGCACCTGCGAAGAGGACTCCTATTTAGGCCCTCGGATGGCCATCCGAAGCTAAAGTACCAAGTCCAAAGAGTAGGAAAAACAATGCGAATTCTCGCAACGGCGGCGCTCGTCCTGACGGCAGCCGCAACCCCCGCTTTCGCCCAGGATGGCTCCTTCCAGGGTCCGCGCGCCGAAGTCGTCGGCGGCTGGGACCGCGTCGAGAGCAACGGCGAAGGCGCGTCGGGCTTCACCTATGGTGGCGCGCTCGGCTACGACCTGCAGCGCGGCAAGGCCGTGTTCGGCGTCGAGGGTGAAGTCACCGGCTCCACCGCGAAGGAGACCGACGCAGGCGTGACCGTCAAGGCCGGCCGCGACCTCTATGCGGGCGTTCGTGCCGGCTATGTCGTCGCCCCGAACACGCTGCTCTATGCGAAGGGCGGCTACACCAACGCCCGCGTGATCGGCGAGGCCGCCAATGTCCGCGTCGCTGACAATCTCGACGGCTTCCGCCTCGGTGCCGGCGTCGAGCGCCAGTTCGGCCGATTCTACGGCAAGGTCGAGTATCGCTACTCGAACTACAGCCAGGACGTGGAGCGCCACCAGGTGCTTGCGGGCCTCGGCGTCCGCTTCTGATCGCCTGACGATCCGATGAGGAAGGGGCCGCGCGGGTGACTGCGCGGCCCTTTTCTTTTGGATCGCATCAGCGCTCGACGATGCGGCGCGCCGTCGGCCGCACGGTCGCGCAGGCAGGCGTGCCATCGGCACCCGTGCCCTGGATCACGGTCTCGATGATTCCGCCGCCGCCGGCCGCGCGATCGAGCAGCTCGGTTCCGATATCGTGAATGTCGATCTTCATCCGGCGAGACCAGGGCGAGGACGGGTCGCCGGCCGCCTGGCCGATGCGAATATAGACAAACCGCCGCTCCGGGCCCTCCCGGCGCACCTGGTCGCCGAAGAATTTCGGCCCCGGACCGATGCGAACCGGAAAATCGAAGACCAGCGCCTCTCCCTTGTGCGAGCGCTTCGCATCGAGCGGCATATCGTCCTTCGACTGGAGGCTATGAAGCACGCCGGCGACCGGCTGCTCGATGATGATCCGCAACCGGATCTGTACCTGATCCGCCTTGGCCATGCGCTTATTCTCCCGGCCCGTCGCCCAGCATGATGCTTCGCTGCGGCTCGCGTCCGCCATGGCTGCGCTCGGCCACCTTCGCCCCCGCCGCTCGCAACGCTTCCGGCCGGTCGACCGAGCGCACGCCAAAGATCGCCGCCTCGAACTTCATCGTTCCGGCGAACGCCGGCACTGCCCGCACCCGTTTCATCCAGCCCGCGGTGCGCGGCCAGCGCTCGCCGTCGATCTCGAAGCCGGCGAGCGAGGCATTGCGGAAGAAACAGCCATAGGTGATGTCCGCAGTGCAGACATGGTCGAACAGGAAGCCCTCGCCCGGCGCCCGCGCCTCGATCCAGTCGAGCACTTCCGGCAGCTCGTGCGTCGTCACCCGTTCGATCAGGGCGTGGTCGGGCTCGCGCTTCCAGACATAGGGAACGATCGTCTTCTGGTAGAACAGTCGCCAGATGATCAGGTCGCCCAGCCGGCTGTCGGCGAACTCCTCCATCCAGCGCGCCTTGGCCCGGTCGGCCGCCCCAGAAGGCATCAGCGGCGGCTCGGGCCAACGCTCGTCGATATATTCGGCGATCACCGTCGAATCGTTGAGCACCAGATCGCCGTCGACCAGCACCGGGATGCGGCGCA
>CBIHNZ010000043.1:0-37513 GCA_966211615.1 uncultured Sphingomonas sp. | reverse complement strand
TAAATCCCCCGGGGCGGGGGGCCCCGCTGGGGTGCGCGCGCGGGCGGCTTTTTTTGCGGCGACGGGCCCCCCGCCGACGGCGGCGCGGACGCCAGGCATGGCGAACACCACGAAGGCGAATTCCGAGCCGCCGGCCATCAGCACCCCCAGCTGGATCGAGCCCGGCACGGACCAGCGGAAGGCAAGGCTCGCAAGGATGTTGCCGGCCGACTTCAGCACTATGATGCCCAGCGCCATCGCGACGATCGCCGGCCAGGCGCTCGCGATCACGGCGCGGTCGAGCGAGGCGCCCACCGAGAGGAAGAAGAAGCTCACCAGGAGACCGCGGAAAGGCCCGATCTCCGAGCGGACGCTCGCCTTGAACGGGCTCTCGGCCACCATCATCCCGCCCAGGAAGGCGCCGAGCGTCATCGACAGCCCGACCATGGCGGCGGACCAGCCGGCGGCAAGCGCGATCAACAGAGCCGTGGCGGTGAAGACCTCCTCGCCGCCGTGTCGCGAGAGCAGGGCGAAGAGCGGACGCACGATCAGGCGCGCCGAGAGCAGGGCGACCGCGATCGCGACTATCGTCTTCACGAGGGCGGCGAACATGGCTGGCCCTGCCGCGCCGGTCTCCAGTGTCGTCGTCAGGATGAGGAGGAAGATGGCAGCGACGTCCTGGAAGATCAGGATCGCGACGGCCGTGAGCGCGACCGGGCAGTTCTGCTGCCGACGATCCGCGATGACGCCCGCGACGATCGCCGTGGACGAGAGGGCAAGGGCGGTGCCGACGATGAACGCAGCCATTGGCGGCAGGCCCAGCGCCCAGGCGCAGCCGCCGATCAGGATGGTCGACGCGCCGACCTGAAGCGGCCCGAACCCGAATATGTCGCCCGCCTCGCGCCGGACATGGGCGGTGGAGAAATGCAGGCCGATGTCGAACAGCAGGAAGACGACGCCGAGCTCGGCCAGTAGGTGCACCGTTCCTCCCGCGGAGAGCAGCTCGGGGCGGACAGCGGACACGAGCAGCCCGAGGAAGAGATAGCCGACGATCGGGTTCACCCGCGCCATCCGCGAGAGGAGGGCGGTCGAGATGCCCAAAGCGAGGATGACCAGTATCGGAAAGACTGCTTCGGCGATCTCCACGCGCACTCCATTTTTGCTGACGGCCGAAGCCCGCCGTCCCGGAAACTCCATCTCCATGCCTACACGCCCGGATCGCGGGACGGTTACGGCCGCCGTAAGCGATCTGGCGGGGTCCCCGGAAGCGGACCTGTTGCATCTGTCTAGTCCGAGGGCCCTGAATTGCGGGATCGGATGTAACCGTCGCCCGCTTCCCGCCGAGTCTCCTGTCCGAGGGAAGCGCCGAAGGCTGGGTCTCAGCCGGCGCGGCGCACGTCCGTGGGCCGCGGGCGGCATCCCGGGATATCGGAAGAGGAGCGTGTCGTGGCCGACGAGATCATCAACAATGTGTCGATGAGCAGGTACGAGCTGCCGATCGCGGACGATGCGGTGGCGGTCGCCTATTACACCCTGGAGGACGGGCGCGTCGTTCTCCGGCACACCGAGGTCCCCCCGGAATATGGCGGCCAGGGCATCGGCAAGAGGCTCGCCCATGCCGTGTTCGAGAGGCTCAGGGCCGCGGGAGAACGGGTGATCGCCAAATGCCCGTTCATGGCGGCTTACGCCGCGCGCAATCCCGAATATGCCGCGATGCTCGATGGGTGAGCGCGTAGGCGGAATGCCGCCGGGGACCCCGGGATGAGCATCGTGGCAGCCCTTTACGGTGGCGGTGCAATGCCCCGCTGGGTCGGCTGGGACGGGGCGACGATGATCGTGCCCGAGCACGGCTTCGCCTGGATCGATGTCGTTGATGCCGAGGGCGATGACATCGGCAAGCTGCAGCGCGCCTTCGGCCTGCACGAGCTGGCCGTCGAGGACTCGATGAGCCCTTCCCAGCTGGCGAAGGTCGACCTCTACGCGGACCATGTCTTCGTCGTGGCGAAGGCCGCCGCGCTCGGCGCCAGCGCGATCGACTACACCGACGTCAGCATCTTCCTCTCCGACAGGCGGATCATCACGGTCTGCCGGATGGATACGGCCTTCGGACATCGGCTGAGGGACAGGATCGGCAAGATCGCCGCGAGGAACGTCAAGGGCCCCGAATATGTGGTCCATGAGGTGCTCGACCTGATCGTCGACGAATATTTCCCGGTGGTCCAGATGATCGCCGACGAGGTGCTGCTGATGGAGAAGCGACTCCTGGACGACACATTGGATCGCGGCGAGATCGCCCGCATCTTCCAGCTCCGGCGCGAGACCATCCACTTCAAGCACGTGCTCACCAGGATGAGCGATGTCTGCAACAAGCTGGCCAGCCTCGATGTCCCCTGCGTCTCCGCGGACGCCAGGCCCTATTTCCGGGACGTGCTCGACCATCTCGCGCGGATCGACACGATGAGCGACGGCCTGATCGACGTCATCCGCACCGCGCTGGAGGCGAGCAACCTCCTCGAGCAGCAGAAGCAGTCGGCCATCACGCGCCAGCTCGCCGCCTGGGCTGCCATCCTGGCGATCCCGACGGCGATCGCCGGCATCTACGGCATGAACTTCGTCAACATGCCCGAGACACAGGTCCGCTCGGGCTATTTCATCGTCCTGGGCGTGATGGCGGCGATCTGCGGCACGCTCTATTGGCGCTTCCGCCGGCTGGGATGGCTGCAGTCGGGCAGGGCACGGCCCACGGGTCGCCACGCCGGGGACAGCTTCTACGGAAAGAGCGCCTCGGGCTGATGTAACCTGGCGTGTCCAGGGGACGAGTGATGTGTGTCCCCGGTGTCGGCCCGGTGCCGCAACGCCCGGGGCATCTCGAACTATCACATAGTCGCATGGAGCAATCAGATGGCCGGATTCGAAGCGGTGAAGGAACAGATGGAAGTGATCGGCGCGGACGGCGCGCATGTCGGAACCGTGGACCGCGTGGTCGGCGACCGCATCAAGCTGCTGAAGGCCGACAGCGGCGAAGGCCGGCACAAGGACCATCATCATTATATCGCGCGCGGCCTGGTGGCCGGGGTCGAGGGGGACAAGGTCCGCCTGAGCGCGAACGGCGATGTCGCGGTCACCTTCGAGGAAGAGGAATGAGCGCCAAGGCACGGGTGGCGGCTGTCCGTCGCCCGGCGGAGCGGGAAAGTAGGATATGACGAGAGCAAGCCCGGAACAGCTCAGGACACCAACCGATCTCGACGCGCACGCGTTAGCCAGCCTCGCGGACAGGCTGAACACGACGCTGGCCGACAGCTTCGCGCTCTACCTCAAGACCAAGAATTTCCACTGGCACGTGTCGGGCCCCAATTTCCGCGACTATCACCTCCTGTTCGACGAGCAGGCTGCCCAGATCCTCCAGGGCACGGATGCGATCGCGGAACGGGTACGCAAGATCGGCAACACGACCTTGCGGTCGATCAGCGACATTGCCCGGCGCCAGACGCTGCCGGAGAACAATGCCGATTTCGTCGATCCCCGCGACATGCTGGCGGAGCTGAGGAGGGACAATCTCCATCTGGTCGAGACCTTGCGCGCGGCCAAGGCCGTTGCGGACGCAGCCAGGGACAATGCGACGTCGGCCATGATCGACACCTGGACCGACGAGGCGGAGCAGCGGGCCTGGTTCCTCTTCGAGACCGGGCGATCCGCGTGAGCCGGTAGGAAATCGCCCTATTTGCGGATGAGCCCGGCGCAGGCTGTAACCTGCGCCGCCGTTCGCGCGTGATGTTCCTCGGATACCGAACATGTTGAGGAGGGTGGCATGGAGATGAACACGAAGCGCCTGGCGACCGCCGCGAGCTATACCCTGCTGCTTGGGTCGGCCATCGCGCTGCTGGCCGGGTGCGCCCAGAAGGCGACGACCGCAGCGGCCGCGCGGGCCGCCGACACGGCCGTCGTCGACGGTGTCGGGAACCTGCGGGTCCCGACCGACTACCGGGCGACCTACCAGACGCTCGGCACCTGGGCGATCGCGGCCGATACGGGCAAGGGCTCGAAGGAGATGCATATCGTCTACGCATCTCCGGGCGCCGCCGCCGAATATCGCAAGTCGAAGACATTCCCCGACGGGGCGGTACTCGTGAAGGAGGTCTACGAGACGCAGACCGCCGACATGACCACCGGCACCGTCAGCCATGCGAACAAGCTCAAGGGCTGGTTCGTGATGGTCAGGGACGGCAAGAATTCGCACCCCGGCAAGCCCCTGTGGGGCGATGGCTGGGGATGGTCGTGGTTCGACGCCGGCAGCCCGACCCACACGACGTCGACCAACTACAAGAACGACTGCCAGAGCTGCCACGTGCCAGCGCAGGCGACCGACTGGATCTATGTCGACGGCTACCCCGTGCTGCGGAAATGATCTCCCGGGCGGGGCCCCCGGGGTGGGATTTTCGGGCTGCGCTCGGGTTGTGGCGTACGGGCCGCTTTGCCCGGATGCTCTATCCGCAGGAGCCCGGGCCGCCGCGGAGGCTGGAGACGCTTCGCGTGGGCGACGCGATGGCGGCGGGAGGCTGGCGGGCGCTGCTGGGCAGCTGAGCCAGCCACGAAACTGCGCTTTCGCGACCTGCCGTGCGAGCGCCGTGCTAAGGCCGCGCGAAGACCGCGAGCCCGATCGCTCCGGCCATTGCCGCGTTGCCCGCATCGTTGGGATGAACATGATCGCCGGGATCGAACTCGGGGCGCAGACGGTTGGGCTGGGCGGGATCGCGCGTCACCGCGTCGAAATCGACGACCGCATCGAACTCGCCGCTGCTGCGGATCCAGGCGTTGACGGCAGTGCGCGTCGCCTCGGTCTGATCGCTGTAGAGCCACAAGCCGCTGGTCGGCAGGATCGTGGCCCCCATCACCTTGATGCCATGGAGATGCGCCTTGGCGACCACCTGGCGATACGCGATGATCAACTGCCCTGCGGTTACCTTGTCGGCCTCCGGCGGATTGGGAAAGGCAGCCATGTTGATGTCGTTGATGCCGAGCAGCAGGATCATCCAGTCGGCACCTGGGCGGCTGAGCACGTCGCGGTCGAAGCGCGCCAGCGCCGACAGCCCCGCGCCGTCGCGGCGGATGCGGTTGCCGGCAATCCCCATGTTGATCACCGACCGGGCCGCGGTCGCCGGATCGGCCTGGAGGCGCTGGGCGAGCAGGTCGGGCCAAGCCTTGCTGGCGTCCGGGGTGGTCATGAAGCCGTCGGTGATTGAATCGCCGAATGCGACGATCGTGCGCGCATCGCCGGCGGCGCGCACGTCGATCCCGGCCAGCCAGAAATAGGAGCGATTGGTCGCGGCGCCCGCCAGCGCGGGTGCGGCGGCGGCGTTGCCGGCGGCGACATAGGTGGTGCGCAAGCCCAGTGGATGCACCGTAGCGGCCTTGGCGTCGCCGGGTACGTAGAGCGAGACGGCGAGATCCTGGAACGCCGGCGCCGCCATCTCGACGGGATCGCTCGCGACGATCTGGCCGGGCTCGATCGTAACGGCGCGCTGGCCGCCGAATGTGAGTGCATGGTCGCTGGCGGGATCGATGCGCGAGTCACCCTCGCTCCTTGCGAGATGGACCTCGGCGATCACCAGCGGCTCGGCTCCGGCGGCGTTGGAAAGCTGCACGCGGACGGCATTGCCCGCGATGCTGGTGCGCGCGATCATCCGCAGCGTCTGGTTGGAGAATTGCTGAGGAATGGGCGGAATAGGAGATACCGGCGGCTTGGGCATCGCCTTGAACCGCGCCATCACCTCGGGCGGAGGCATTTTCGGCGCGGGCTGCGGGGCGAGCTGTTGCGCGGTTCCCCAGGCGCTGACCCAGCGACGGGCGCCGTCATCTGCATGCTGCGCCTGTGCGGCGGTGCCGAACGCCAGCGCCGCGGCAAGGCCCAGGGAACTGGCCCAGCGGGCGCACCGATTCTTCCAATCCATCTCCAGCTCCCCGTGGTTTTCCGGGCAATGGCTAGCCATTCGATCAATCGATTGCAACAAGGCTTCATCCACAGGGCGGACCGGGTGCCGATCCGGTATGATTTTCGGTGTTGTTGCCACTAGCGCATCTTGGGATTATAGCGTACGCAATCGATTGCAAAATCGAACAACAACAACAACGGACAGGAGAAGGGAAGCATGATGGGCGGAACCAGGTTCAAGGCCGCGCTGGCGGCGACCGCGGCAGTCACGATGGGCGCCGGCGCGATGCCTGCGGCAGCACAGGCTTCGCTGAAGGCTGGAGCGGCGAAAGTGGACGTCACGCCCGCCACGCTTCCCAAGAACTACCTCGGCGTGCTGGACCCGGTCTATGTCCGCGCGATCGTGGTCGACGACGGCAAGACCCGCGCCGCGCTCGTCACGGTCGATGTCGGCGGGATGGCGACCGAGACCTGGCAGCATGTGAGCGCCCGTGCCGAGCGCGAGCTCAAGATCCCGGCCAGCCAGTTCCTGCTCACCGCCACCCATACCCATAGCGCGCCCTGGGTGCGTGGCCAGGCATTCGAGGACCAGATTTTCGAGGCGGTGAAGAAGGCATCAGCGGCGCTGCGGCCCGCGCGCATGCGCTGGGGTACCGGCCTCTCGTACATCAACGTCAACCGTAACATCATCGACCCGAAGACCAACCGCTGGTGGGAGGGGCCGAACTATGACGGCCCGTCGGACAAGACGGTCGCGGTGGTCGAGTTCGACACGCCGAACGGCAAGCCGATCGGCATCTACTACAATTACGGCGTCCACGCGGTGCTGACCGGCAATCTCGACATGATCAGCGCCGATCTCCCGGGCGCGGCCTCCAACTATATCGAGGACTCGCTCGGCGATGGCGTGGTGGCGGTCTATTCCAACGGCGCCGCGGGCGACCAGAATCCGATCTTCTTCAACCAGACCTATGCGCTGCGCGAGATCCGCATCGCCGACTACGCCAAGCGCGGCGAGGACATCAGCAATGCGATGCCGCCGGGCGGCCAGGGCATGGACCGCAGCAATCCGGCGGTCGCCAGGCTCATGGAGCAGCAGAAGCAGATGCGGCTCACCATGGGCCAGATGCTGGGCGAGGAAGTGCTCCATGTCAGCCGCGCTTCGCTCGAGCGGCCGGTGGCGCAGGCGCGCATCGCGGGCGTGCAGGAGACCGTGACCTGTCCGGGCCGCAAGCGGCTCGACCAGGGCCGAGCCGGCTATCCCGGCACCTATCAGGATGCCGATCCGATCGGCCTCAAGCTCAGCCTGCTGCGCATCGGCGACACGGTGATCGGCGGCGTCGATGCCGAGATCTTCACGATGATCGCCCAGCGCTTCAAGCGCGAATCGCCCTACAAGCACTCGATGATGGTGACCCTCACCAACGGAATGGCCGGCAGCGGCTACATCCCCAACGATGCGGCGTTCGGCTACAATACCTTCGAAGTCGTCTCCTCGCGGCTGAAACCAGGCTGCGCCGAGACCGCGATCGTCGAGGGACTGGTCGACCTGATCGCCAAGACCGACGCGGACGCGAAGTGAGCCGGAGCGAGCGGAGAAGCGGCATGTGGAGGGTCCCGCAGCGCCTTGCGCGACTGCTCGCCTCCGCCGGGCTCGGGTCGATGGCGTTGGTCGCAGGGCATGCACTCGCGCAAGCCGATGCGTCGGCGAGGAAGGAGACGCCGAACGTCACCTACCGGCCCGACGGCACGGTGGTGCTCGAGCATGTCGAGGTGCCGATCACCAGCCTCGCCAGCCCCGAGGCGAAGGAATGGCTGCGCAGCCTGATCGTCGACAAGCCGTTCGGGTCGGGGCCGCCGCTCGCCGACATCAAGGCCGAGCGCGCACGCCAGGACGGCATCATGCGCAAGTTCCTGGCGCCGATGCTGAAGCGCTATGCGGTCAAGATGAGCGAGGAGACGATCGGCGGGATCGTCACCGACGTGGTCGTGCCGGCAGACGGAATCGCGCCCGAGAACGCGCACCGCGTGCTGATCAACGTCCATGGCGGCGGCTTCGTCACCGGCGGGCGTTCGGCGTCGCTGGTGGAATCGGTGCCGCTGGCGGCGCTGATGAAGATCAAGGTGATCTCGATTGATTACCGCATGGGGCCCGAATACCAGTTCCCGGCGGCGAGCGAGGATGTCGAGAAGGTCTATCGCGCGCTGCTGAAGACCTACCGGCCCGAGCATATGGTGCTCTACGGCTGTTCGGCCGGCGGGCAGCTGACTGCCCAGTCGATCGCCTGGTTCCAGAAGCAGGGACTTCCCAATCCGGCGGCGATTGGCGTGTTCTGTGCGGGGCTGGGCAATTTCGGCGGCGGCGATTCTTCGGTGCTGGCGATGCCGTTGCTCGGCGCCAGTCCGCGCCGCCCGGCTCCGCCCCAGGACAAGCCGCAGGCCCCGGCGCCGCCACGGCCACGCGGCTATCTGAGCGATGTGAAGCCGGGCGATGCGCTCGCCTTCCCGATCATGTCGAGGGAAATGCTGTCGAAATTCCCGCCGACCCTGTTCATCACCGGCACCCGCGCCTTCGAGTTCAGCGGCGTCCTCGATTCGCACAACAAGCTGACCGAGGCGGGCGTCGAGAGCGAGTTCCACGGCTGGGATGGCATGTTCCACGGCTTCTTCTACAGTTCGGAGATGCCGGAATCGCGCGAGGCCTATGCCATCATGGTCCGCTTCTTCTCGTCGCACATGGCCGAGTGATGCGGGGTCGCGCCGGGCGTACCCGGCGCGATCCTCATCCTAGGGCGTGGGCGGCGTAGGCATCCCGCGCCAGCGCGATCGCGCCGAGCGGCCCCGCATCCGCTCCCAGTCCGGCCGGCCGGACGATGCGGTCGACAGTCTCGCCGTCGAGGAACGGCAGATAGGCGCCCAGCCGCGCGACCAGCAGGCTGCGCGCGCGCGCGAGGAGGAACGGACGCGAGATCGCGACGCTGCCGCCGAACAGGATGCGCTCGGTCGAAACCGTCAGAAGGATCGCGCCGCATAAAGCGGCGAGGTCCGACGCTGCATATTCCCATGCCGGATGCGCGTCCGGCACGGTGGCGGGGTCGATATCGAAGCGTGCGGCGAGCGCGGGACCGGATAGCAGCCCCTCGATGCAGTCGCCGTGAAAAGGGCAGGCGCCGGCGAAATGGTCGCCTGCTGCGCGGCGCAGGCTGAGATGCCCGATCTCGGGATGCATCGCGCCGTGCACCGGCTGTCCGCCGATCACCAGTCCGCCCCCGAGCCCCGTGCCGATGGTGACATAGCACAGGCTGTCGCAGCCGATGCCCGCGCCCCAGCGATATTCGGCGAGAGCGGCCCCGTTCACGTCCGTGTCGATGCGCCAGGGACAGCCGAGCCCCTCGGTCAGCGTTCGCGCCACCGGCGCGCCGCTCCAGCCGGGCTTGGGGGTGGCGAGGACGCTGCCGAAGCCGGCACTGCCTCTTGCCAGATCGACGGGGCCGAACGAGGCGATGCCAAGCGCGAGGAATCCGCTGTCGCGCCGCCAGCCGTTCAGGGTCGCGCGGAGCGCGGCGAGCGTAGCGGCGGAGTCGCCGGTGGTAGCAAACGCTTCGCGCGCGACGATCTGGTCCCCTTCGGCGAGGACCGCGATCGCCTTGGTGCCGCCCAGTTCCACTCCGGCGAAGAAGCACGCCGCCATGCTAGGGTGCGAGCCCCGCATGCGCGCCGTCCAGCACGAGCCGGAGCATGGGCGCGAAGGTAGCGCCGAACCGGCGCGGTGATCCCTCCGCCCCGTCGGTACCCCAACTGTCTATGAAGCTGGTGACCTCCAAATCCGGTAGCACCAGCCAGCTATATGCCTGCAGCGGCGTGGCTTCGGGATTGGCGAGGACGAGGCCGGTGCCGTTGAGCGGCTCCCAGGGCCCCGAGAGCTGCGGCGCGACCATGCCGTAAAGGCCGGTCGGGCCGACCGGGCCGGCGGGGTCGAACACGTGCCGCTGCGTCGACCAGAAGAGATAATAGCGGCCGGCATGGTGGACCACGTGCGGGCGCTCGAGCTCGTTGTTGAGGCCGTCGGCGGACAGCAGCGGCGGATGGATGCGCCACGCATCGGGCGCATCCGCAGGCGCGCTCGCGCTGCCGATCACGCCGTTGAACGCCGATTCCGATCCGGCAAGCGAGCCGGCGAAGAAGAGATGGTGGCTGCCGTCCGCCGGGTCGCGGAAATAGGCCGGATCGCGGAACGCCTTGATCGTGCCGACGGCGCCATGGCCGGCGTCGCTCGCCATGTACCAGGCGGGGTCGCGGGCGAAGAGCTCGGTCAGGTCGCGCCAGTCGACAAGGGCGAAGCCGGCATCGCTTCGAACCAGTGTCGCGTCGGCGCGAAACAGCCGCTGCTCGAAGCTCGCCTCGATCTCGCCGCGCCTACCGGAGGCGGTGAAATAGAGGCGCAGCGTTTCCCGATCCTCGGCAAGCACTGCCGATCCGGACCATTCGCGGCTGCCGGGCGAAAAGCCGTCGGGCATCACTGGGCCAATATGCCGCCACCTTGCGGCGCTGCGTGCCACCAGATGGATTCGGGCATGGCCGTGGCGCGCATCCGGGTCCGGGAATTGCGGCGCGCCGAGCGCCATCCACAATGTCTCGCCGCCTAGATCGGAGGGCGCGCCATCGGCGTCCTGCACGGGCCACGCATCCCAGATGTCGATATCGGGAGCGACCCGCATGACATCCTTGTCGCCGATCGGAGGAGTCGCATGGGCGTCGCGAACGATCGCGGCGACCTGTGCGGCCGTCCAAAGGCTCCACGCCAGATCGGGCGTGATCGTGTCGCCGCCGGAGGAAAATTGGGTCAACGCACGCACCGCCGCTGTGCCGCGCGGGGGCTTCTGGCAGTTCCGCCGAACTTGGTTTCAGGCGTCGCGCCCAGGTGCCCGCTCAACTCTATTCTCCCCTTCTCGTTCCCCTTCCTATCGACGGGCGGCGGAGATTGCAATCGATTGCGGATTGAAAATCCCGTGAAGGGGATGGTTTCCATTCGGACCATTCCGCCAAGCTTGCCTCATGGCTGGACGCAAGCGCTTCCCGCCTGATTTGGTCCATTTTGGTAATCGATTGCTGGCTTCCCGCACGCAGATGGTGTGGATCTGGCGATGACGGCGCCGGCCGGTTCGGGCGGCAGCGAATCGGCGGCGACCCGGGTGAGGGGGGTACGCTTCGGCGAGGGTGCGGCTTCAACCGGGGCGGAAACGAATCCACTGGCGTGCTTCCGGCCTCGTCGCTTTTCGCCGCATCAGCTGGCTGGCCATCGAATTCGTTTCGAGCACTCCGCCTCAGTGGCCGAGGCCGCGCGACTAGGGCTGGGCGACGGGAGCCAGGAACTGCTCCGTTCCATAGTCGCCGATGTCGCGTGCCGCGAGCCGCCCCGCAAAGGGTGCGAACCGATAGTTCCAGGCGCACAGCAGCACCAGCAGCGTGCCGAACACCGCGCCCAAGCCGAGCGCCCAGGCGCTGTCGCCCTGCGACTCGCCGAGCGCGCCCATCGCGAGCGGTGCGAACACCGCGCTGACGCAGGTGAAGAACAGCAGCAACCCTGCGACCGAGCCGTGACGTCCCTTGTCGTAGCAGCTGATGCCGGTGGAATTGATGGTCGGGTAGAGCACCGACATGAACAGGCCGGTGGCGGGCAGCGCGAACACCGCCACGTCGCGCCCGCCCCATACCGCGATCCAGAACAGCAGCGTCATCGCGCCGCTGCATAACAGCAGCACCGCGCTCCAGTTGAAGCGCGAAAGGAGCCACGCGCCAAGGAAGCGCCCGGTCGCGCGCAGCACGAAAAAGATCGATACTGAATAGGCCGCGAGCGCCGTCCAGCTGCCCGCATAGCCCTTCAGATAGGTTGGCGCCCAGACATAGATCGCCGCCTCCGCGCCGACATACAACATGAGCGCGGTGCCGAAAAACAACGCGGTGGGATCCGCGGCAAGTCGCACTGCCTCGCTTGCCCGTGCCGGCTCGGCCCGTGCGAGGATCGGGCGGGGGAATCGCGCAAGCGCGGTGCACAGGATCAGCAATGCGCACATGCCGCCGGCGACGAGGTAGACGCCCTTCCAGCTCGATCCGCTTTGTACCAGATAAGCGACGATCGCCGGGCCGACGATTGCGCCGACGCCGAAGAATCCCTCGATCAGGTTCATCGTGGAGGCATGTTCGCGCGTGGAGCGCGACAGATCGCCGATAAGTGCGAGCGATCCTGCCTTGAAGATGCCGATCCCCAGGCCGGACACGAAGAGCAGCACAACGAAGAACATCAGGTCATGGCCCGCGGCGAACAGCGCCGACCCGAGTGCGAACATGGCCAGACCGATCAGGATCGTTGCCTTGCGCCCGATTCGATCGGCGAGAAAGCCAAGGGCTATCGCCGAGATGCCGATCCCGGACATGGTGGCATATTGAAACGCGCCCCCCGCGGTGAGGCCGAGACTGAATTCGCGGATCACCTCCGGAATCACGGTTCCCACCGAATCGGTAGTCATCGCAAACATCGCGAACATCAAGAAGACCAGCGCTTTGAGGAGTGTCGATCCGCGCGCGCCGGTGATATCCGTCTTGCTCTCCATGCTCCCCCCTTTGATGTTGCCCGTCCTTGGCCTGGCGGCGATCTACGTTATCGCGGCATCTGTTCCAAAACGCAATCGATTGCGGCCAGCGTGTCTCATGACGGTGTCCCGCGTCGGCAAGCCGGCGAAAGGACGGGTCGTAGCGCCCGGCTGCGGCGATCCTCAGGACTTCAGCGTACGGCTTCGCGCCCCGCATTCCGGTCGGCACGCCGAGCGCAGCCTATTGCTGGGTCATCCACAGAATTTTCCGGGGTAAATTCAGGCGGTTTGGGGCGATTGCAAACGATTACGATCCTCATCGTGCCCTGCGCGCCCTTCGGTTCAAGCATGTGAAGGGCATTATTGACGCAATCGTTTTCGCTTGTTAGGCAAACGATTACCAAAACAAAAATAGGGAGAGGGGAATGAAAGCATTGCATAACGGCGTTGCGTCAATCGCTATCGTCATCAGCCTGAGCGTGCCAGCCGCATATGCGCAGGCCACGGACGGCCAGGAAGCGGGCCAGCAAGCCGCCAAGACGCAGTCCGGCGACCCGGCAAATGACGAGATCGTCGTCACCGCAGAAAAGTCGGGTGCGCGGCGACTTCAGGAAGTGCCCCTGGCGATCCAGGCGTTCGACGGCGCCGAGCTCAAGCAGCGCAACATCAACACGGTGGACGACCTTGTCTCAGCCATTCCCGGCGCGTTCGAAGGCCAGCGCCAGTCCGTCGCCTCGCGCTCCTACAATCTGCGCGGCGCCGGCGGCAGCAACGCCAATGGCGATTCGCCGATCGGTTATTATGTCGACGACGTACCGTTCATCGTCACCAACTTCGGCATCGCGCCACCGATCCGCTTCCAGGATCTCGAGCGCGTGGAAGTGCTGCGTGGTCCGCAAGGTACGCTGTACGGCCAGGGGTCGTCTGGCGGCGTCTTCGTCTTCCACACGCGCGATCCGAATCTGCAGGACTTCGAGTTCGCGGGCGAGGCCTCGGTCGGCCAAACCCGTGGGGCGGACAGCCTCAACACCGGCTTCGCCGCCGCGGTCTCGGTTCCGATCATAAAGGACAAGCTGGCGATCCGCGTCAGCGGAGGTCATTCGTTCAATCCCGGTTGGGCGGACGAATATTACGGCCCCTTTGACGGCACGCCAGACCGTCACGGCGTGAACGTCGTCCGCAACGACGACATCCGCATCGTCGGTCTGTTCAAGCCCACCGACAATTTCTCGGTGCGCGCGCAATATTGGCATTTCCGGCCGCGCCAGGACTTCCTCGGAGGAATGGCCTCGGTCAGTCCGCCCTATTATCAGAACACGGCGGCCCAGCCGAGCTTCGGCAACGGCGATTTCAAGCTATACAGCCTCTCGGCGGCACTCGATCTCGGCTCGGTTTCGATCACGAGCGCGACGAGCTATCTGAAGGGTAATTTCGGCATTTACATCCCGATCTCGCCATCGGGTTTCTTCTCAAGCCAGTTCTTCCCCAAGATGTTCGCGCAGGAACTGCGCGCCAACTCGACCGGTGCCGGGCCGTTCCACTGGGTAATCGGTGCGCAGTATCAGGACGGCGAGGGTCCGCAGCAGAACCAGCTGCTCAATCCCTCTGTCTCGATCAATGCCGACAACAACACCATTACCAAGAACTGGGCCGTGTTCGGCGAGCTGAGCTACGACCTGTTCGACGGCAAGCTCGTGCCACTGGCGGGCCTGCGCTACTATCACGACAAACGCACCTTCGAGGATGCGACGAGTTCGCTGCCCTCGACCAAGAACGTCACAACCTGGCGCCTCAACCTGTCCTACCTCCCGACCGACAATCTCACGGTTTTCATCACCGCCGCCACCGGGTTCCGGGCCGGCATCGTGCAATCGGAAGCACAGGTGGAATCGCTGCGGATCGGTGGCGTGCCGGCCAGTACCCAGCTCGAACCGGAGACGTCGACCAACTATGAGATCGGCGTGAAGTGGCGCAGCCTCGACCGCAATCTCTCGGTGGGCCTGAACGGCTACATCACCAAGTACAAGGACATGCAGACCAGCACGCCGGGCGGCATCGACGGCGTCAACGGGTTCTCGAATTTCGGCGATGCCACCACCAAAGGGGTCGACTTCGAAGTCCATTGGCGCACGCCGCTTGCGGGACTTGGCCTCAACGCGGTCGGCAACGTCAACGACGGCAAGTACGACCGGGTCAATCCGGCCGTCCAGCTGGCGCTGCCGCTGTTCCGCCCCGGCTCGCGGATCGTCAACTCGATCGAGTACAACTACCGGTTCGATGCCTCGTACAACCGGGATCTCGGCGGCGATGCGGCGCTGTTCGGCAATCTTGCCTGGAGCCGCAATGGTAATCGCCTGCAATCGACCGGCCTGATCGCGGATCCCTACAGCCAGATCAGCACGACGCTGGGGGTGCGTTACAAGGCCTATGAGCTGGCGCTGATCGGCGACAATCTCGCCGACGAGCGCGGCCCGACGATCATCGGCAACCAGGGTCTCCTCTCGGGTTCGGGTCCGACGCCGCGGACGGTCAGCCTGCGGTTCCGTGTCAACTTCCAATAGCCCCTCGGTCGCGAGGTGCTGCCGGAGGCGAGGTGCCGCCCATTGGGGTGGGCTTCGCCTCCGGCATCCGAGGCGACATGCCTTGCTTGACTTGCGACGGCGGATGGCGTCCCAGTTTGTCGGTCCCTGACAATGACAGGAAAGCGCATCACTGTTGCCCCGCAAGCCGAACCCTGAACCATCGACACCGCTGCCCCGGCCGCAGAATATCCAGGAGCTGGCAAAGATCGCGGGCGTTTCCGCAGCCACGGTTTCACGGGCGCTGACGGATACCGGCAATCTTTCGCCTGCGACGCGCGACCGTATCCGCAAGCTCGCGCGCGACCTGGGATTCCGACCCAGCAATACCGCCCGCAACCTGCGCACCGGCAAGTCCGGTGCGATCGGTGTGGTGGTGCCGCTGGGCCATGAGCGCACGCAACATATCTCCGATCCCTTCTTCATGACGCTGCTGGGACATGTCGCCGACCTGCTGGTCGAGCGCGGCTACGATCTGCTTCTCAGCCGCGTCGTCCCCAGCGATCCGGCATGGCTGAGCCGGATCGCGGACTCGGGGCGTGTCGATGGGCTGATCGTCATCGGGCAGTCCAACCAGGCCGACGTGCTCGATGCGATGGCGCGCGACTATCGGCCGATGGTCGTATGGGGCGCGCATCTCGAGGGACAGCATTACTGCACGGTCGGTACCGACAATCTTCTGGGCGGGCGCCTCGCCGCCGAGCACCTGCTAGCGCGCGGATGTCGCCGCATCGCCTTCTTCGGCGATCCGACGCCGCCCGAGGTCGAACAACGACTGCAGGGCTTTCGCGATGCGCTGAAGGCGGCGGACAACGGCGCGGTCGGTGGGCTGCTGCCGGTGCATTTCGTGCCCGAGATGGCGCGCGAAGCGATCGCTGGCTACCTAGACCTTGCGGAGCGGCTGGACGGCATCTTCGCTGCGTCCGATACCATCGCGATGATCACCATCCAAGCGCTTGCCGAGCGCGGCCGCAACGTGCCGGGTGATACCAAGGTGATCGGCTTTGACGACCTGGACATCACCCGCCACACGGTGCCCTCGCTCAGTTCGATTCGCCAGGATTTGCGGGCTGGCGCAGAGGCGCTGGTCGACGCGCTGTTCTTGCGAATGGAAGGCAAGTCTTGCGACTCTGTCCTCCTCCAGCCGGTGCTCGTGGAGCGCGGATCGACCGCGGAATAGAAGCGGCTGCGGCGGGCCATGAGCTTCGTCTGCCAGGAAGCTGCCATTCCACCAGCTGCCGGTGCCCGGCGCGGCCCGCGCCTGCCCTGCAGCGCCCGTCGCGCCGGCTAGCGTGTTTGCATCGCCTCTGCACCGCTGACGCCCGGACGACAATCATGGCAAGGGTGTCAGGCGCAACCGATCAGCGCGGCGTGCGCGGCTCGGAGGCTGAGCAGCCGCGCTGCGGCCTCGGGTATCTTCGCTGGCTTGGCGCCGTCGGCACGATCGCCATCCAGGTCGGACCGGATATGATCGGCCACGGCGCACAATTCGCGCACGCCCGGTTCGCGGGCATGCGCGATACAGTCGATGATGGCGGTCGGGATGGTGCGTCCCGTAATCATGATTCTCCCCTGGCTTGCGGAAAGGGTGGGCAGCCGTCGGCGGCGCTGCCGAGACTATTGCGCGTCGAGGCTCTTGAGCGCGTCCAGCACCTCGCCGACCGGGACCGGCCCAGGCAGTTCCGGCGGCTTGCGCAACGTCGGGCGCGAGCGCACCGCATATTTGTCCGACGCCCAGGAGGCGAGGATCGCGCGCTTGACCTCGGGCTCGAGCTGCGGGTGGCGTGCCAGTTCGTGCGGGCCGCCGAGGATCCCGAAATAATGGACCGACATACTCCTTCCTTTCAGTCCGGATGTTGGCAATCGCCTAGGCCCACCCCGGGCTTTAGCCGGGGTGGGCTGGCGTGGCTCAGGCGGCGTCGCGATGGGCGTCGGGCCCTTCGAGGCGATCATTGGCCGACGCAGCGCCGGCGCCGTCGATCGCGATCTTGCGGGGTTTCATCGCCTCGGGCACCTCGCGCTTGAGGGCGATGCGCAGCAGGCCGTTGTCGAAGTCCGCGCTCTCGACGATCACGAAGTCGGCGAGCTGGAAGCGGCGCTCGAACGCGCGCGTCGCGATGCCGCGGTGCAGGAATCGGCCGGTGTCGCTCTCCTCGGCCTTGCGGCCGGTGACGGTCAGCTGGTTGCTCTGGGCGACGATCTCGATCTCGTCGGGGTGGAACCCGGCCACCGCCAGGGTGATCCGGTAGCGGTCCTCGCCTTCCTGCTCGATGTCGAACGGCGGATAGGTCTCGGTCTCGGCGCGGGCCGAGGTCTCGAGAAGGTCGAACAGGCGATCGAAGCCGACGGTCGAGCGGCGGTACGGGGTGAAGTCGAAATTGGTCCTCATATCCAAATCCTCCAATGAGCAATTTGAGCACGAGGCACACCGGGAGAGCCGGTGCCCTCGGGGTTCACCGGACCGAAAGTCGCATCCGGCGGCGTCGAGATGGTTTTTGTGATTTGCCGGTCAAGATGGAGCCGCCAGATTTTTTTGTCGGGCCTATTTCGCGCTTCGCCGCACGGGCGGGCCGTGTGGGCGCGGTGGCTCATTGTGCGCGGACAGCCAGCGGCGGTCGCTGTAAGACCCGGCAGGAGAGGGGAGACAAAGCCCATGACCAGCGAAATCGCCTATGAGCGCCACCAAGGTTCCGCGGAGGAAATTGCCGCCCTCCTGCTTCCGCTCTGCGCGGAAATCTTTCCCGGATTCGACAGCGCGTATCTGACGCGGCGGCTGGCGGCGATACAGGACGCTGATCTTTGGCTTGGCCGGGAAAGCGACCGCGTCGTCGGCTTCAAGCTTGGATATCGGCGAGGACCGCAGCTTCTCTACAGCTGGCTCGGCGGGGTACACGCTTCGGCGCGCCGAGCTGGCGTCGCCGGCCAACTAATGGAGCGGCAGCATCGGCATGCTGCGGCAGCCGGCTACAGGTTCGTCGAAACCCGAACCCGTGCCTCCAACAACGCAATGATTATCCTGAACTTGCGCAGTGGGTTCACCGTCACTGGATTCGAGATCGACTCGGCCGGGATCCCAGTCGTCACGCAGCGGAAGGACCTTCGACCGTTGATGTGACCGGGAAGTTCTCAGCAGACGCTTGGAAGCTCCGCGCTCACGCGTGACCGACTGAAAGTCTTTCGAGGATCTGGTCTGCCGTACAAATTGCGGCATATTCATATTCTCCCGAGGCCCAGAGTGCATCGATCTTGGCCTGAAGGAAGCTGGCAACCTGGTCCCCGTGCTGAGCGATCAGCGTGCAGGCGATCACAAAGGCCCTGGCTTCATCAATCTGGGTCGCGGCACCGGAATAAGCCGCGTTGCCCCAGGCCGCCATATGGGATCGGTCCAGGCACCGCTCGATATCGGTGCAATCCTGCCGGCGCCATGCTCGTCTTTCTCCTTTGGTTCATGGATATGCCGGCAACCGGCGCATGGGACCGGCTCCCGCCGACCTCCACCACAAGCGACCGCCGGAGACCGGACATATAATGTTCACGCGCCCCAAAGCGCCCGGTTTTGTCGAAGTGGTTATCCTGGAGCTTCGGACGCGAGCGGGGCGGACCGACGATCTCATGAGGCACAAGTGATTGGTCCAGTTCGGTGGGAATAGTGGCGCACAAGGCACCGGGATCACTGGACGAATGTTTTGCAGGCGATAACCTCACGCTCAGCCGGGCGGGTGACTTGCCGCTCGGTCAGGTCATCTCGGTATCGTGAGAAATACCGGGATGGCCGCTCCCGTCTGCGGCCATAAGCCTTTTGGGCTGTGGGGATGGGCGCCGGCCACGCCTCGGGGTCGTTACGGTGCGTTTGCGCTTGCATCGATCCGGGAACACGAGAATTTGGGAATATGAAGACCGATCTCGACCATCTTCCGGAGCGCAAGCGGCGCGAGCTGGCTTTGATCGTCAAGACCCTTTTCGAAGAGTTCGAGGACGCGCTCGCCGGCCGCAACGCGCCGCATCGCAAGGCGGGGCGGATCCTCAAGATCATCCTGTTCGGCTCCCACGCCCGCGGCGATTGGGTCGAGGATCCGGTCGGAGGGTATTTTTCCGACTATGACCTGCTTGTCGTCGTGAACCATGACGAGCTGGCGGATGTCGCAGAATATTGGATTGCGGCCGAGGACCATCTGGTGCGCGACTATGTCGTGACCAAGAAGCTGCAGACCCAGGTCGGGTTCATCGTTCACAGCCTGGCCGATGTGAACCGGCAGCTGAAGCATGGGCGGTATTTCTTCACCGACATCGTGCGGGATGGGATCGCCCTGTACGAGGCGCCGGATCATCCGTTTGCGCAGCCCGAACCGTTGTCGAAAGAGGCCGCACTCGTGGAAGCGCGGGGGTATTTCGACAAATGGTTTCCTAGTGCCGCTTCTTTCCTGCGTGGTGCCAGATTTTATAAGCGGGATGGTTCACCGAACGAGGCTGCCTTCAACCTGCACCAAGCTGCCGAGAGGATTTATCACTGCCTGTTGCTGGTCCGCACGCTTTATAGTCCGAAATCGCACAAGCTGAACTTCCTTCGCGATCTCTGTGAGGAGCTCGAACCTCGATTGATCGAAGCTTGGCCACGCGACACGAAGTACGGGCAGCGATGCTTTGAGCTGCTTCGGCGTGCCTATGTAGATGCTCGATATTCACCTCACTACAAGATCACTCCTGAGGAGCTGGATTGGTTGATTGAGCGAGTTGCAAAGCTGCAAGAATTGGTGCGGTCGATCTGTGACACGCACCTGCTTGGGGTGGCCTAAACGCCGCCTAAAAGACTGGTCTCGCTATCCTGCGCCCGACCCGCCGTACGCGGGATGATGGTCTTGCCGCCTGACGGCAACCGTATGTGAGCTGGATAAGGATCGAGCACTCGATCCGCGTCCCCAGAACGGGCCTGCCTGGATCCGATACGTTGGAGAAAAAGAAGATGCCGCCTTAAGCGCCCTTGACCCGACCCCTCATCATGTGAGCTGCCGTACGTCTTTCAGCTCTGCACCGCCGTCAGACGGCATTAGTCCCATTCCCTAAAAGTGGTGCGATTCCGGTGCCCGAGGCCAGCAAAAGCTGCCGCTCGCGCGCAGCGGCCGCCCGAGCACGATAGTAGGCTAGCTCACGCTCTAGGCCGGGGAGAAAGGTGCCATTTTGAACAAACCTCGCGATCTCGTCGATGAATTTGTCCTCAAGCGCTTCATCGCCGCGCAATCGCCAAATGAGCGAAGTATGACGAAACAAGCGAAGCATATTCTCATGATCGCCGGTTGCATTGAAAGCAGCCCAGAGCGTCTCATGCGCCCTGTTAAACGGCTGTCGGCCGCGTTCATTGTGGAGATGCTGATAGGCCCGAATCAAGCGGCTGAGTTGGTCTCCCCGCTGCTCTAGACCGGCTTTCTGACGAAGACGCGTCAGGCGAATGATCGCCTTCGCGCCGTTGTTAAAATCGCCCGCCGCGTCTGCGCTGCCTACGACGCGCTCAAGATGCGCAGACGCCTTGTCGAGTGCCCCAACCTCATAATCGGCGCGCGTCAATGCGATATTGTTGGCGGCAGTGAAAGCCTTGATCTTGCGAGCACGGTCTTCGAGCGTAGCAAGCTCGGTTAGTCGCGCGGCTGGATCGCTCAATTGTTCCGCGAGGATTGATTTAGCTTGGATCGCCAACCCATCACTCTTGCCGCCCTTGAGCACTTCAGCCGCCCAGCGGGCCGCGTGGAGGTGGTCTTCCGTCGATTCGCAGATCAGCGCCAGGTTCAGATGCATATTGCGGCGCTGGGATTTGCTCAGATGGCTGGTGTCAATCAGTTGGAATGCTCGCGCGGCCTCCTCGGGTCGATTGAGCATCCGTGTGCTGCGCGCGAATATGTAGCGAAGCGCATCGATACTCTGCGCATAGTCCTCAACCGAGAGAAGCGGAATGGTCCGCTCGCAAAGTTGCGTTGCCGCTAGATAGTGATCGCCCTTGTAAAGCACGTCGCCGAACGCGCAGGCCACGCGGATTGCAGCCTCAAGCCGGACAGCATCTTCGTCGTCGCGCGCTTGCACGATTGCGCGCTCGACCAGTGCGCAGGCATTGAGCACCTCATAGGGTTCGCAGAGCGGATCGAGGCATCGCTTGCCGGCAGGGCTGCGCCTGATGTCGCCCGAGCGCCATTTGGTACCGAAATAGAGTTCCATCGCTAGACCGTCGATTTCCCGGCGATGCTCGGGCGACATCTGATTACGGACATAGTCGAGCACAACGCGCGGTACGACCAGCGTCTTGGCGATCGAAGCGGCGTCGCCGCTTGCAATACTGCTCAGCTGCACGGTCTCGATAAGCCCACGCGACGCGAGCTCACGTGCATGATTGGGAAAGAACGGATGTACGCCCAGAAAGCGCTTCATGCGATCGAGCTGTTCGCCGCGCGGCAACGCGGTCAGAGCCTCAAGTAGGCGATAGGAACGCTCCCAAGCCGGAACGCCCGACCGAAGCAATTCGCCGAGTGTTCCGACCAGAGCAGGGGGGACGCCGGCATCGACAATGTCCGTCCCGTAGTCAGGCTCAGCCCGCATCAGATCATCGAGCGATGTGACCTCAAGGTCGCGAAGCATTGCGTCAAGCCGGGCTGGCGAGCCACCGCTGTGCTGCCACATCTTGGCGACTGCTTCCGGCCGCGCATAAGCCTCACCGCCTAGTTCGTGCGCACGCACATAATCGGCTATATCGGGCTCCTCGAATTGGTGAAGCTCGATGATGGGCATACGTGTATGCTGGAGCCGCGGTCGGCCGCGCAAGGCAACGCAAGCATTGGGAGCGAACTCCCGCACGATTTGGGCCAACTCTTCAATCTCGCGCTCAATCGGCCGAGTGCCGACTTCCCCATCTCCTAACGCGGGGATGCCGTCCAAGATTAGAATCGCTGCAGGAAGGCTGGCGAGATACTCGCAGAGCTGCTCGAAACTGCAGCCTAGCTCTGCATGAAATTCGCCCAAATAGCGATCCCGCTTGGTGAACCGCTCAAAGTCCAAGCGAAAGACTGGCTGCTCGATTTCGCCGTTTTCGGCTAGGACCGACCACATAAAGCCGTCCTCGCCTAAGCCCCAGTCGCGCCCAATCCATAGCATTCCTTGGGACCCGAGTACGACGCGCGCTTCCTGTTGCTCAATGCGGCGAACCGCGAGATGAGCCCGCCCGCCCTGCAGGTGATAACGAAGTTTCTCGATATTGGCGGCAGCGCGAACATCGGGCTTTCCGACTTCATCGACTGAGATAGTTACAGGTGCTGCAACAGGTCGAGGACTGGGAGACTGGCAAATCTCTGGCAACGGCCATGAAAAACTGTTGTTTTCACCTATCCCTTGCTCCTGGTCGGGCACCAACCTGGTTTCACCACTGGGCATTGTTCGGAGGCTTCGTGGCCAGATAGAGATCTGACGGACACCATTGCGCGCGCTGACTTCGCCCACCGAATAGCCATGCGCGCGCACAAGCTGTCCATCGACCTTCTCGAGGCCGAAGATCGATGCTGCCTGTAATTGTCTAAGCGTCGGGCTGCCGCCACGCGTAACGGCCTGGCCCGCATGCTCATGCATGTGCCCAAATAGGTGCAGGTCGAAACGTCCCGCAGGCGCGAGCTCGGCGTTCCATAGCGTTCGACTATGGGGATGCAGCCAGTTGATCGGATGATGAGTCACAATAAGGCGGACGTCTTTGGCCCGGCACCACCCTTCGGGATCATTGCCGGTTGCGGCATTGAGTTGGCGCGGGTCGACATGCAGCCGATTGAGATAACTGCCAGCGCTAAGCTGCAACCACGCCGAGTTGAGCGTGGCGATGCCCGCGACCCCGCCCTCGAAAGGAAGCTCGAACACCATGTCGCCGGGCATTAGGCCGCGCCCGGAGGGCGCGAAATGGAGCCCGTCGAGGATTGCCTGTTCCTGCCAGGCGACAAAGGGAGCAAACAGGGCTCGCAGTTTTGAAAGATACTCGCCTTGTGGATTGAAAACATGCTCCAGGATCTTTCCGTCCTGCGGCACCTGACGCATCGCTGCCTCGAGTGAGCCGCCCTCCTGAGGACGGAGAAGATCGTGATTGCCGGGCACCGCGATGAGCGGCGGCACTGGGCCAAAGGCCGCCAACTGTGCGCGCAGTTCAATGAGAATCGCGGCGAATTGATCATACTCGTCCTGCTGACCGCCCTGCGCTATGTCGCCTGAAAAGAGGATCGCGTTGACCGGACCGGTCTTGTCCAGCAGGCGGTTCAAATCATCGTACAGCAAATGCTTGAAGGTGGGCCACAACCAGTCCTGGTTCTTCATCCCAACATGGATGTCGCTTAGATGAAGCCAACGAAACACAATTTCCCTCGCCTAAGTTGCCCGGCCTGCGCGAGCCGCGCATCAAATCTCGGGGAAAACTATCAAGCTCGTCCAGTGATTTCGCACGCATCGAACAGACTTCTTGTGGAGAACGCCTTCGATAAGCTGAATGACGCTCGCGTGAGTCCTCGGTGCCAAACGGATGACGGCTTTCTCCAAAATGAAGCGCAAAGCCGTCAGTCCGAAGTCGGCCTATAAGCCGTTAGGCGGCAACGCGCCCAGATTCCGCCGTTCACGTGCCGATCGCGAAGGCCCCTAAGCGGACGGTCCGCATTGATGTGGCGTGAATCCCAACGCATGCCTCTGCGGCTTCGCCAGAGTTCGCCAAAATGGGTCGCGACATTCGCTGAAGGGTGGCAACCTAAGCCAAGCGCTGCCTGGGTGCCCAGTCGAAGCAAAATCGATGGACGGTGTCTGCGCAAATAGTTGGTGGATAATGGCCGCCAGAACTGAGGCCATCTCTATACTACGCGCAGGTGACGCAACTGTAGGCGACAAAAAGAACTAGCTAGGATGTAATCATCTGCTTGCTTGTCGGCCGATATGGGTAATAACGGTGCAAGGGAGGAGGGGCAGATGATCACAGTCCAGGGGGCACGCGCCAGCGCTGCCGTGCACTTCACGCACCGACTATTTGCATTGCCATCGGCCGCGATCGGAAGCACGCCCAGATGACCGCCGAGATCGCCATCCTCAATCGAACCGCCGTAGCGCTTGCGGCTGACAGCATCGTGACTCTCGCCGGGCCGCGCTCGTCGAAAACCTACGATTCCGCGGAGAAGATCTTCCAGCTATCCCGCTACCAGCCGATTGGTCTGATGATCTACAACAACGCGTTGTTCATGAACGCCCCGCTCGAGATCATCGTCCGACGATATCGCGAAACGATCACGACGGTGGGCTTTGAGGGTCTCATCCAGGTCTGGCCCGATTTCGAAAAGTTCTTGCTGGCATTCGAGCGCGAAAAGGCCGACGAAATCGAGCATTTCCAGGGGCTAGTAAGCGCGGAGTTCAGCCGGTTCGGCGACATGGTGCTTCGGCATATGCTTGATGGCATCGGCAAGAAGAAGCGCAAAGGCACCGAGACGCCGGATGATTTTCTGCAGCGCCGGATACAGGAGCGAACCGGCGAGGCCGAAGCCCGGCCGCTCAAACCAGCTTTTCTCGACGATGTCACGCTCGAGCAGTTCGTCACCGAATATGGTGATGAGCTTGACGCCGCCGTGGCGGAGCGATTTGCCCCGCTCGGGATCGATGTAACTTCGCAGTTGCGCGAATCGCTCGCGCGTATGATGCTCGCCATTCTTCGCTCGGACATTCGATCCGGTGCCTATACCGGCCTCGTTTTTGCCGGGCTGGGCAGCAAGGAGCTGTTTCCAACTCTCTTTGCGTTGGAGCTTGATGGTGTCTATTTTGGCCGCGCCCGCACAATGAACAGGCTGCTCGTCGATATCGATCGACGAGGCGAGACGGCCGCCGTTGTGCCTTTCGCGCAGAAGGACATGCCCGAGCGCTTCATTCTCGGGATCGACAAACGCTTCGAAGGTGCGCTCGAAAAAATCGCGACGTCGATGGTCAGCGATGTCGTCAGCCAGGCCGGGGGCGCTTTCGATGCCGACCAGGCCGAGCTGATCCGGACCGCCGCCGGCCGGCAGTTCAAGGAGGGCATCGAACAGCTCAAGCGCAGCTCCGAGGAAACCCTCAAGACTGTGGTCAATCACATGTCGAAGAAAGAGCTCAGCGAAGTCGCGTTTTCGCTCGTCGAGCTCACCTCGCGCAAGCGGCGCTACTCAACGGACATGGAAACCGTCGGCGGGCCGATCGACGTTGCGATCCTGACTCGTAATGAGGGGTTCGTCTGGGTAAGGCGCAAACATTATTTCGATGCTGACCTCAACCCCCATTACACGCCGAGATGAGGAGGGCCCTATGACCGATCCGCGACCAAGGCACGGCGATCATACCACGCATCGACCGACCAACCACGGCGGCTCGAACGAGCAAGGCAAGGTCGACGACATCGTGCGCCGGGTGTCCGATGCCTTTTCGTCGGAACTGTCGGCCATCATGAAGCGGGGCCGGCGCGGCTGAGCTCAGCGCGGACGGAAAAAACCGCGTATCGAATCGAGCGAGCGCACGGCAATCTGTGCATGGGTATGCGTGTAGAAACCACCGCCCTCATATAGCTGGCCGCCTTCGTGGAATAATCCACGCACCGTATCGAACGGCTCGAAATCCGGCGTCTCTCCGCGAGCGCGTTTGTCGCGGGCATCGGCGTCGAGATTGTCGTGGAGATGCTTGATCACCGCGCAGTCGAGATAGCGTAGCGGCTTGTCCGCAGTGCCTCCGCGGGGGGCGTCGCGATTCTGCGGCAGCGGCTTGCCAGCTTTTTCGAACGCCAGCCTGAGCGACTCGTGCGCGGCCGCAAGCAGCTCCAAATGGCTGCGAATCGTGAGATCCAGGCAATTGCCGAGTTCTATCACGGCGCCGATCACCGCCGCCCGGCGATAGACGTCGCTGGCCACGCGCTGTTGGGCCCATTCCGCGGCCCGATCGACATCCCCTTCCCAGAAATAGGCACCCGGTCCGAGCCAGTCATAGTCTCGCGCGCTGACACGCATCGGTTCGCCCGCGAGGATCGCCTCGGCAGCGGCCTCGTCACAGCCATGATAGCCCAGCACGAACCCCGAACGATGCCGGTTCAAGGATCAATCTCATCCTTGCCGTCGCCACCATATTGCGGACGGAGCTTGCCTTCGTCGTCGAGAAGACCTTCCTCGATCAGCCATCGCTGGGCGATCTCGCTGGTCTGGGTATGTTCGCCCGTGCGCCGCAGCAGCATGGACTTGATGGCATCTCGCTTGCGATCATCCATCTCACGATCCCTCGTTCTGGCCGGAACGGCGCGAGCGCGCATAAGCGGCAGTTATCATATCGACCATCGTCTCGCGGCTGTCATCGGACAGGCTATCATCGGCGTAGAGCAGGCTGGTGATGCGCGACAGCGACTCGGGGGCGGGCATGCGCCCGCCAAGACCCACGAACGGATCTGCGCTGAGCCCGGACCATTGGACCAGCGCCGCAAGACTGTCGACATCAGGGCGCTTGCCCTGCGCCATTCGCGTCAGTGTCGATGCACTCACACCTGACTGGTCAGCTACCTGCTTCCAGTTCAGCCGGCGCGCGGTCCGTGCGCTGTCGAGCGCCGCAAAAAACGCCTCACCCTTGAATTCCGATTTCGACATTAAATTTCACTCTTGCAATTCGCTCTGGCCATCGCCATAATTGCAACATAGCAATTCAGATTGACGTATGCAATGGAGGCTTCGCAATGACCGACACACCAGAAAACGCCGGGCGCAGCCTGCACTATATTGAGGTCGCCGATGCGAAGCTCGATTTTCGGCCAATAGCGATTTCCGACCTGACGCCGACCGGTGACCAGATCCTCGCTTTGTGCGATGTTTCGCCGCGCGAGGAATATGTGGTCCTCCAGTGGCTGGCATCGGGGGACGTGGAAGAGGTTCGAGCTGACGAGGTTGTCAGTCTCAAGGGCACCGAGCCGGGTCGCTTTATCGTCGCCAAGGCCGACCGCCTGTTTCGGCTTGTCCTCGATGACAGATCGATTTCCTGGCCGCATAACAAGATCAGCGCCGCAGCGTTGCGCGAGCTCGGCAAGGTCGATCCCGCCGCCCAGCTCTATCTTCGCCGCGAGGATGAAAGCGACGCGCAAGTCCCCGACGGCGGCTCGGTCGCGCTCGACGAGATCGGCGTCGAAAATATCTACTCGAAGCGAGCGGTCTGGAAGCTAAACGTCCAGGGCGTGGTCATCGAATCCCAGCACCCGACCATCACGGTTCGCGCCGCGCTCATTGCCGCCCAGTTCGATCCCGACCAGGGCTGGATCATCGTTCTCAAGGCATCCGAGGCAAAGAAGCAGGTCACGCTCGACGACATCATTGATCTTCGCGCCCCGGGGGTGGAAAAGTTGCGCCTCACGCCGCGTGAAATCAACAATGGTGAGGTGGACGAGGTGCTTCGGCGCGACTTCAAGCTGCTCCCAGGCGACGAAGTCGGCCTCGACACCCGTGGGCTCGATTGGGAAACCACGCTTGATGGCGGTCGCCGCTGGCTCATGCTCCATAGCTATCCGCTCCCCCCTGGCTTGAACACCACGGCGGCGACCATCGCGCTTGAGATTCCCCCAGCCTATCCGTCGGCGGAAATCGATATGTTCTATTGCTCGCCGCACCTCGCGCGCGTCGACGGCCAGGTCATCCCGCAGACCGAAGCGCGGGTTTCGATTCGGGGGCAAATCTTTCAGCGCTGGTCGCGCCATCGCGGAGCGGTGGCCCCCTGGCGGCCCCATGCGGACAACGTGCTTACTCACCTTACCCTGGTCGATGCCGCAATCCTGCGCGAAGTCGAACATGACCGGTGACCCCGACCTGGTCCTAGCCGGGGCGCACTATGAGACGCTCCGGGATCATCTTATTACGCCCGATGGCTTGGAAGCCGCTGCTATTCTATTCTGCCGGGATGCCATGCCGGTCCGCGCGCGGCTGATGGTGATCGATATCCTTCTTGTGCCGCACGATCTGTGCGCGAGCCGCCGTCCCGATTTCATTACCTGGCCGGGGATCATGCTCTCCGAAGCGATCGACCGTGCCGAGGATGAAGGTCTGTCGCTCATCCTGCTGCATTCGCATCCCGGGGGGTATCCCGATTTCTCGCGCACCGACGACGAGAGCGACCAGCTGGCGATCGGCAGCATTTTTGAAGGCTGGAGCGGCAACGCCCCGGCAGCGGGGCATGGCTCGGCGATCATGATCGGCTCGGGCGAAATCCGCGCCCGGCTGTACCAGCCTGACCTTGTGCCCCGTCCCGTTGGACGCGTTGTGATCGTGGGTGATTCGATCATGCAGTGGAACGAGGGAGCATCGCAGGCCGGGCCGCCCATGGCATTTGGATCGGGGATGACAGCGCAGCTGGCGCAGCTTCACGCCTGTGTCATCGGCGTGTCGGGTACAGGCTCGATCATTGCGGAACAGGCTGCGCGGATGGGCTTCGGTGCACTGACGCTCATCGATTTCGACGTGATCGAAGGCAAGAATCTCAACCGCATCCTCAATTCCTCGCGTGCAGATGCCGAGGCGGGCAGGCGCAAGGTGGAGATGTTCGCTGAGGCAGTGGCGCGTTTTCGGCCGGACCTGCCAGTGACAATCGTACCCGAGAATATCTTCAGCCGGGCGGCGGTGATCGCAGCTGCTCAGGCCGATATCCTGTTTTCGTGCGTCGATACTTCCGAAGGCCGCCAGATTGCCGACCTGGTCGCGAAAGCCTTCATGATCCCGCTCATCGACATGGGCGTTACGATACCGACGCGGCGCTTGCCGGACGGTCATGCGGCGATTGTCGAGGTGATGGGACGGATCGACTATGTGCAGCCATTTGGCGTAACCTTGGCCGATCGGCAGGTCTACACGCCCGCGTCGCTGAGGGCGGAGTATCTGGCGCAAGCTGATCCGGAAACCTTCGCCGCGGAGCAGCGCGAAGGCTATATCAAGGGAGCTCCCGAGGAGGCCCCGTCGGTCATCGCGCTCAACATGCGCGCCGCGAGCGCGGCGATGCTCGAATTCGTCGCGCGGATGTTTCCATTCCGCCACGAAGGCAATCGCGAGCATGCGCGCACATTATTCGCGCTTGCCGATGGGGACGAGGACCACCTCGCCGAAGATGCATTCGCTCGCGTCGAATCACATGATGTCGGGCGTGGTGCGGCCGAGCCGTTGCTCGGTCTGCCAGCCTTGGGATAGCTCAAATGTTTGCAACGCTGTTTCGCAAGTTCCGTGGCTGGCTCTCCGGCCTCTTCACCAAAAAGCCGCAAGCGCGCGGCATTGTATATTTTGAAGCCGACGAACTGCCTGACACATTGCCGACCTTCGATCTTGCGGTGGCACGTGAGGACGGGACCCTCTGGACCGCGGGGATGGGTTGTCCGTGTGGATGCGGTCGCCGCCTTGAGGTGATGCTCCTGCCGGGCGTCAAGCCACGCTGGGACCTCACCGTGGATCGCGACGGGCGCCCGACCTTGCATCCATCGGTGTGGGTCAATGATGGTTGCCGCTCGCATTTTTTCCTCCGCGGTGGGCAGATCGAGTGGTGCTGAGCGTTCTTGGCGCGTTGCGCCGCTTGGGCGATCGCTAGCGCGTTCGGCCATTCTCTCCTGGAGCAATCGGCATCGCCAGCCGCAACGTCGCTGAAGCGGAGCTTGATCATCCAAGCTCAGATCAGGCGCATTCTAAGCGGCACTGGCGACTAATTGCGCCACTTCGTAGCTGCCGACGTACCGTTAAGGGCAGGCGCAGTGTTTCCGGCGCCTCGCGCTGCGATGCGGTAGTGAGCGCGGGTTGGCGAGTGCCCGCTTTCCGCGCTTTTCTGCGAAAAGCTGCCAGTCTCGAACCGGCCCAATTTCAGTCATACATTGTACCAGGTACGCACGCGGTCGCTGATCGTGTGCGGCCGAGTTTCGCGCGACTGAATGCGCGATTCGAATTGGCGCGAAGCAAAATCTTTGTGCGCGGCTCCCAACGACGGTGAATGACTGCTCGTGAAAGCATAAGGGCCGTAAGAAAAATCCGGCTTTCGGATCATCACTCTTGTCGCACCCAGGCGCGCCCGCGCGCCGCAGCGCGAGACGAAGATGACTCCGACCAAACTCCTCATCGGCCAGATCTTGATCGTGTTCGCGATCATGATGGCGGGTGTCTGGGCCGCCACGCAGTGGGCGGCCTCGATGCTCGGCTATCAGGTCGCGCTGGGTGCACCCTGGTTCCGCATTGGCGGTTATCCGTTCTATTGGCCCTGGGCGCTGTTCGGCTGGTGGTTCCACTACGACGCCTATGCGCCGCGGGTCTTCGACAAGGCGGGCGCTCTGGCGGGCGCCAGCGGCTTCATGGGCTGCGCGGCCGCGATCGTCGGGTCGCTCTGGCGCTCGCGCCATGCGCGCAATGTCACGACCTATGGTTCGGCGCGCTGGGCGAGCTTGGCGGAGGTCGATGCCGCCGGCCTCTTCCGCAATGCCGGCGTGTTCCTTGGGCGCTTGCATGGGCGCTATCTGCGCCATGACGGACCCGAGCATGTCATGGCGTTTGCGCCGACGCGTTCGGGCAAGGGCGTCGGCCTGGTCGTGCCGACGCTGCTCAGCTGGACGGGTTCGGCCGTCATTCACGATATTAAGGGCGAAAACTGGCAGCTGACCGCCGGCTGGCGATCGCGCTTCTCGCATTGCCTTCTCTTCAACCCGACGGATGCGCGCTCGGCGCGTTACAATCCGCTGCTGGAGGTTCGGCGCGGCGCCGATGAGGTGCGCGACGTCCAGAATATAGCCGACATATTGGTCGATCCCGAAGGCGCGCTCGAGCGGCGATCGCACTGGGAGAAGACCAGCCACTCGCTGCTGGTCGGCGCGATCCTCCACATCCTCTATGCCGAGGAGGAGAAGACGCTGTCGCGCGTGGCGACGTTCCTGTCCGACCCGCAGCGCAGTTTCGTCGACACGCTCAAGAACATGATGGCGACCAACCATCTGGGAACCGAGGCGGCGCCCAAGGTCCACCCGGTGGTCGCATCGGCCGCGCGCGAGCTCCTCAACAAATCTGACAATGAACGCTCGGGCGTCCTCTCGACCGCGATGTCGTTCTTAGGCCTGTATCGCGATCCGACCGTCGCTATGGCAACCTCGTCCTGTGATTTTCGGATCGCCGACCTGGTCGAGGGCACGAACCCCGTCTCGCTCTATCTGGTCATTCCGCCATCGGACATATCGCGGACCAAGCCGCTGGTCCGGCTCGTGCTCAACCAGATCGGCCGCCGCCTGACCGAGCGGCTGGAGGACGATCGGCGCCACCAGCTGCTGATGATGCTCGACGAATTTCCGGCGCTCGGGCGCCTGGACTTCTTCGAGACCGCGCTCGCCTTCATGGCCGGCTACGGCATCCGCGCCTATCTGATCGCGCAGTCGCTCAACCAGATCTCCAAGGCCTATGGCGAGAACAACGCCATCCTCGACAATTGCCATGTCCGGATCGCCTTCGCGGCCAACGACGAACGTACTGCCAAACGCATCTCGGATGCGCTCGGCACGGCCACCGAGCAGCGCTCGATGCGCAACTATGCCGGGCACCGCCTCGCGCCCTGGCTGGCCCATGTCATGGTCAGCCGCCAGGAGACTGCGCGCGCGCTTCTGACGCCCGGCGAGGTCATGCAGCTGCCGGCGAGCGAAGAGCTGGTGCTGGTCTCCGGGCTCGCGCCGATCCGCGCGGACAAGCTGCGTTACTATGAGGATGCGCGCCTCAGCGGGCGGCTGCTGCCCGCGCCCGTGCTGGCAGCGCATGGGAATAACGACCGGCCCGCACCGCGCGCCGACGATTGGAGCGGCGTCGCCCGCCAGGTCGACGTGCGCCTCATGGCCGGCGCGGAAGAGGCGGGCTCGGACGATGGCGGCGTGCAACAGGAGCGTCACCCGGGCCTCACCGAAGAGATGCCTGCTCCGATTGCTGCGCCCGAGCAGCTCGAACTGTTCGGGATCGAGGACGATTTCGAATTTGCCGGTGATGCGCGGACGATGGATCGCGCAGGCGGGCTGAGCCCGGTTTCGCGCGCCCATGCCATCAACGAGACATCCGGTCGCGACGACGACCTGGTGCCGAGCTTCTGAGGGCGCGCCATGAAGCCCCGCCATCATCTCTATCTGGACGAGGCCTTGAGCGAGCAGCTCGACGCGCTCGCAGCCACGCCCGGCGGCTCCAAGTCGGCGATCGTCGCGGATGCATTGCGCGGTTATTTCGCGCGGCGTGGCGCGCGCGAGATCGACGACATGCTCAAGGTCCGGCTCGACCGGATCAGCCATCAGCTCACCCGCATCGAGCGCGACGGCCATATCCTGCTAGAGAGCCTGGCGCTTTTCGTGCGCTACCAGCTCAATGTCACGCCGCCCCTGCCCGAAAGCGACAAAGCGGGCAGGGCGGTCGGGCGCGACCGTTTTCTCAAGTTCGCAAGCCAGGTCGGGCGGCACATCGCCGATGGTCGGCGAAGCTTCGAGCCGCAGGCGGCGGAGGCGAGCGAATGAACGGGTCGATGCTTTCCGAATCCGCCGATCGCTCGCGGGCGATGCTGCGCACCGCGATGGGGCCGGCGATCGCGGCGGCGCTTGGCGACAGCCATGTCGTCGAGATCATGGTCAATCCGGACGGTGTGCTGCGCCTCGACCGATTGGGCGAGGGGAGGGTGGACACCGGCATCCGGATCGCCGCCGACCAGGTCGAGCGGATCATCAGGCTGGTCGCGAGCCATGCCCGTACCGAGGCGCATGGCCTCGCACCCATCGTCAGCGCCGAGCTGCCGCCGCACGGGCACGGGGCCGGCGAGCGGTTCGAGGGCCTGCTGCCGCCGGTCAGCCAGGCGCCGTGCTTTTCGATCCGCAAGCCCGCGGCCCGCGTCTACACGCTCGACGACTATGTCGCCGACGGCATCATGACGCCGGCCTTCCAGCAGGTCCTGCGTGGTGCCGTGCTGGCGCGCCGCAACATCCTCGTCGCCGGCGGCACCAGCTCGGGCAAGACCACGCTCGCCAATGCATTGCTTGCGGAAATGGCATCGCTTGATGAGCGGGTCATCCTGATCGAGGACACGCGCGAGCTGCAATGCGCGGCTCCCGACACCGTGGCGCTGCGGACCCGGCCCGGGGTCGTCAGCATCGCCGATCTTGTCCGCTCGACGCTGCGCCTGCGCCCCGACCGGATCGTCATCGGCGAGGTTCGCGGCGCCGAGGCGCTCGACATGCTCAAGGCCTGGAACACAGGCCATCCCGGCGGCATCGCCACCGTCCACGCGAATAGCGCGATCGCGGCGCTGCACCGGCTCGAGCAGCTGACCCAGGAAGCGGTGATGAGCGCACCGCGCCATCTCATCGCCGAGGCGATCGATCTGATCGTGTTCATCGCGGGCCGCGGCCTTGGTCGCCGCGTCGAGGCCATCGCGCATGTCAGCGGCGTCGCTCCCGACGGCAACTACGCCGTCGGCATGATTCCCCGGTTTTTCAACGAAGGAGACGAAGAATGACCATGAAGACACAGGCACTCGCGCGTTCGCGCGACCTGCTGCGCCTGGGGGCCGCTGCTCTGGCGGTCGCCCTTGCCAGCTCGGCCCAGGCCGCCGGCTCGGGCATGCCCTGGGAGGAGCCGCTGCAGCAGGTGCTCGAATCCGTCCAGGGCCCGGTCGCCAAGATCGTCGCGGTGCTGATCATCATCACCACCGGCCTCGCGCTCGCGTTCGGCGAGACCTCGGGCGGTTTTCGCAAGCTTATCCAGATCGTCTTCGGCCTGTCGATCGCGTTCGCGGCGTCGAGCTTCTTCCTGAGCTTCTTCAGCTTCGGCGGCGGAGCCTTGATCTCGTGAGCTTCACCGGCGCCCCTGGCGGCCATGTCGAAGGCTTCGAGGCGCCGATCCACCGGTCGCTCGCCGAGCCCATCCTGCTCGGCGGCGCACCGAGGGGACTCGCGATCCTGAACGGGACGCTTGCTGCCGCGCTCGGGCTTGGCCTCCAGCAATGGATTGCCGGTCTCCTTGTCTGGGCGATCGGTCACACGCTCGCGGTGTTCGCCGCCAGGCGCGACCCGGACTTCGCAGCGGTCACCCTGCGCCACTTGCGCCAGAAAGGGCGTCTTTCATGCTGAACCTGCGTGAATATCGAAACCGCGCCGACCGGCTCGCCGATCACCTGCCCTGGGCTGCGCTCGTGGCACCCGGCATCGTCCTCAACAAGGATGGCAGCTTCCAGCGGACCCTGGCCTTCCGCGGGCCCGATATGGAAAGCGCGACCGAAGCCGAACTGGTCTCGGCCTGCGCGCGCGCCAACAATGTCCTCAAGCGCCTGGGATCTGGCTGGGCATTGTTCTTCGAGGCCGAGCGCCGCGAGGCGCTCGGATATCCCAGGTCCGATTTTCCCGATGCCGCATCCTGGCTGGTCGACGAGGAACGTCGGGCGGCGTTCGAAGGCGGCGCCGCGCATTTCGAGAGCCGCTACCATCTGACTCTGTTGCAGTTGCCCGCTGCCGACCAGAGCGACAGCGCAGGCCGGGTGCTGGTCGCGCGCGACGGGGCCGGCGGCCGGGACTGGCGTCTGGCGCTCGCCGGCTTCGCCGCCGAGACCGACCGCGTGCTGGACCTTCTGTCGGGCTTCATGCCCGAGGTTCGCGCGCTGGATGACGCCGAAACGCTGACCTATCTGCATGGGTGCATCTCGACGCGTCGCCATCTCGTCGCCGCGCCGGAGGTGCCGATATATCTGGACGGCCTGCTCGTCGATACCGAGCTGACCGGCGGGCTCGAACCGGCGCTCGGCGACCAGCATCTGCGCACGCTCACCATCCTGGGCTTCCCCAATTGCAGCCGCCCCGCGATCCTCGATGCGCTCAATCATCTGGATTTCGAATATCGCTGGGTCACGCGCTTCCTGGCGCTCGACAAGGCGGATGCGACCAAGGCGCTGACCAAGATCCGCCGGCAATGGTTCAACAAGCGCAAGTCGGTCGCCGCACTGCTCCGCGAAGTCATGTACAACCAGCCGAGCCCGCTCCTCGACAGCGATGCCGACAACAAGGTCGTCGACAGCGATCTCGCGCTCCAGGCGCTGGGCGGCGATCATGTCGCCTTCGGCTATCTGACGATGACGATGACGGTGATGGACGCCGACCGCGTGGCGGTCGAGGACAAGGTCCGCAGGGTCGAGCGCATCGTCAACGGCCTTGGCTTCATGGTCATGCGCGAAAGCGTGAATGCGGTGGAAGCCTGGCTGTCGAGCCTTCCGGGCCATGTCTATGCCAATGTCCGTCAGCCACTGGTCCATACGCTCAACCTCGCGCACCTGATGCCGCTGTCGAGTGTCTGGGCGGGTCCGGCGGGCAATGCCCATCTCGACGGACCACCGCTCCTGATCGCCGAGACCAGTGGCTCGACGCCCTTCCGCATGTCCACTCATGTCGGCGATGTCGGCCATATGCTGATCGTGGGTCCGACAGGCGCCGGCAAGTCGGTGCTGCTGTCGACCCTGGCGCTGCAGTTCCGGCGCTATCGGGACGCCCAGGTCTATGTCTTCGACAAGGGACTGTCCGCGCGCGCGGCGGTGCTGGCGATGGGCGGCGCCCATCAGGCGCTCGGGCTGGGTGCCGATAGCGGCGGCACGATCGCTTTCCAGCCGCTGCGGCATATCGACCGCGCCGAGGAACGGGCCTGGGCATCCGAATGGCTCGCTGCCTTGCTCGCCCATGAGAAGGTGTCGGTCACGCCGGAAATCAAGGACGCCCTATGGTCTGCGCTTGGCAATCTCGCCAGCGCGCCGCTCGAGGAACGGACGCTGACCGGCCTGTCCTTGCTGCTCCAATCCGGTGCGCTGCGCTCGGCCTTGTCGCCATACACGCTCGAAGGTCCGTTCGGGCAGTTGCTCGATTCTTGCGAGGACGATCTCGCGGTCGCGGATGTCCAGTGCTTCGAGACCGAGACGCTGATGGGGCAGCCGGGCGTCATCGCCCCCGTCCTCAGCTATCTGTTCCATCGTCTGGAGGAGAGGTTCGACGGGCGACCGACCCTGCTCGTCCTCGACGAAGCCTGGATCTTCCTCGATCACCCCTTGTTTGCCGCGCGTATCCGCGAATGGCTCAAGGTGCTGCGCAAGAAGAATGTCGCGGTAGTCTTCGCGACCCAGAGCCTCGCCGATATCGCCGATAGCACGATAGCGCCCGCCATCATCGAGAGCTGCCCGCAGCGCATCCTGCTTCCCCACGACCGCGCGGCCGAGCCGCAGAGCCGGGCCGCCTATGCGCGCTTCGGCCTCAACGATCGACAGATCGAGCTGATCAGCCGCGCGACGCCCAAGCGCCATTATTACCTCCAGTCGGCGCGCGGCAATCGGGTGTTCGAGCTGGGGCTAGGTCCGGTCGCGCTGGCGCTGGCGGGCGCCTCCGACCCTGCCAACCAGGTCCGGATCGACGCGCTGCTCGCCGAGCATGGCACCGACCAATTCGCTGCCCGCTTCCTCGCATCCGCCGGCCTGGACTGGGCAGCGCAGGTCCTCGCCGGCGTTCCCGTTTCATCCCCGTCCTCGGAGTGATTTCCATGTTCGCTTCAGACCTCAAAAAGACCCTGATCTCGTCTGCCATGGGCCTAGGCATGCTGGTCTCGCTTGCCGGTGCCTTGCTGACGGCAGAACCCGCGCACGCGCAGCTGACCGTTTTCGACCCGACCAATTATTCGCAGAACATGCTGACCGCCGCTCGGGCCCTCGAGCAGATCAACAACCAGATCACCTCGCTCCAGCACGAAGCGCAGATGCTGACCGACTTCGAGCGCAACCTGTCGCCGCTGACGGTCTTTCACGATCAGCAGCAGCTCTTCGCGCGCCTGTCGGCAATCGACACGCTGATCAGCCAGGCGAAGGGAATCGGCTTCAAGGCAAGCGACGTGGAGGCGCAGTTCCGCGCCCTCTATCCGGATTTCGACACGAAGCTGAGCGCCAGCGCCATCGCCGCGCAGGCGCAGGCCCGCCTCGATACCGCGATTACGGGCTTCCGCCACACGATGCAGGTCCAGGCGCAGATTGCCGAGGCGGTGCAGGCCGATGCCGGCACGCTCGCCAAGATCATGGACTCGAGCCAGAATGCCGCCGGCGCGCAGCAGGTCGGGCAGGCGACCAACCAGCTTCTGGCGCTGACCGCCAAGCAGCAGATGCAAATCCAGGAATTGCTGGCCGCGCAGGGCCATGCCGATGCCGTCGAGCGCGCCCGTCAGGCGCAGTCGCAGCGGGATGCGCGCGCAGCCACGACCAAGTTCCTCGGCACCGGCTACGCCTACCAGCAATAGGCCCCCTTGCCGGCGGCGCGCGCTCCCCCAGCGCCGCCGGCCGCCGCGGGGCGGGGGCCGCCACGCCCGGCGCCCCCCGGCCCACGCGCGTCAAATGAGGATAGTGCGCAGTGCACAACCACAACCTCAAAGGAC
>CBIHNZ010000042.1:0-39676 GCA_966211615.1 uncultured Sphingomonas sp. | reverse complement strand
GATCGAGGACGAGTTCGACATCATCATCACGATGAACATGCAGGCCGAGATCGAGAATGTCGGCCAGCTCGTGGACGCGGTTCAGAAGCTGAAGGGCTGATTTTCAAGTGACCGAGAGCCTGAATACCTCCGACGCGCTGCCCGAGAACCTCGTAGCGATCGCGCCGGAGCGCGACCTGATGTCCAAGTTCGACGGGCTGATCGCCGAGCGCCAGAAGCTGCTCGACAGCGGCGTCACCGATCCCTTCGCCATCGTCATGGAACAGGTGAAGTCGCCGACCGAGGCGGTGATCGCGGGCAAGGACACGATCCTGCTCGGCACCTATAATTATATGGGCATGACGTTCGATCCGGACGTGATCCAGGCCGGCAAGGACGCGCTCGACCAGTTCGGCTCGGGCACCAACGGCAGCCGCATGCTCAACGGCACCTTCCGCGACCATATGGAAGTCGAGGAAGCGCTCCGCGAATTCTACGGCACCACCGGCGCGATCGTCTTTTCGACCGGTTACATGGCCAATCTGGGCATGATCTCGACGCTGGCGGGGAAGGGCGAGTATGTCATCCTCGACGCCGACAGCCACGCCTCGATCTATGACGGCTGCCAGCAGGGCAATGCCGAGATCGTCCGCTTCCGCCACAATTCGGTCGAGGACCTCGACAAGAGGCTCGGCCGCCTGCCGCCGGAGCCGGGCAAGCTCGTCGTGCTCGAAGGCGTCTATTCGATGCTCGGCGACATCGCGCCGCTCAAGGAAATGGTCGCGGTCGCCAAGAAGCATGGCTGCATGGTGCTCAGCGACGAAGCACATTCGATGGGCTTTTACGGCCCCAATGGCCGCGGCGTCTACGAGGCGCAGGGCTGCGAGGGCGATGTCGATTTCATCGTCGGGACCTTCTCCAAGTCGGTCGGCACCGTCGGCGGCTTCTGCGTGTCGAACCACCCGAAGTTCGAGGCGATCCGGCTGGCCTGCCGCCCCTATATCTTCACCGCGTCGCTGCCGCCGTCGGTGGTCGCGACCGCAGCGATGTCGATCCGCAAGCTGCGGCACGCGCACAACAAGCGCCAGCATCTGTGGGAAAATGCCCGCACGCTGCATGGCGGCCTCAAGCAAATGGGCTTCAAGCTCGGCACCGAGACGCCCGACAGCGCGATCATTGCGGTGATCCTGGAGGACCAGGAGCAGGCAGTGGCGATGTGGCAGGCGCTGCTGGAGGGCGGCCTCTACGTCAACATGGCGCGCCCGCCGGCAACGCCCGCGGGAACCTATCTGCTGCGCTGCTCATTGTGCGCGGAGCATACGTCGGAACAGATCCAGCGCGTGCTCGGCATGTTCCAGGCGGCCGGGCGCGCTGTGGGCGTGCTCGCCTAAAATCGCGACTTTCCACGAGTCGCTGGCTGGCCTAGACTCACCGCGGCATGGGCGAGCCTGTAGCAGCAACCGAGGATAGCGCGCTCCGCGCCGCGAACTGGCGCATGCTGTTGCTGGCGGCGCTGGCGCTGCTTGGAATCGGCGTCCTCGCGGCGCTGATCGTCATCCAGCAGACCACCGATCGCGAGCGCGACGAGGCGATCGCGCTCCAGCAGCACACGTTCGACGTGGTGATCCGCGCCAACCAGCTCTCGGGCGCGATCTCCGCCGCCGAGGCCGCGCTCGGCCGCTATGTTGTCAGCGCCGACAAGACCCTGGGTCAGCAATATTCGGATCAATGGGCCCGCGCCCGTGATCAGCTCGCCAAGCTTAAGCAGCTCACCGCCGATAATCCCAGCCAGCAGGCGCAGATCGTCGACCTGCAAAAGGCGTTCGAGGCCCGCGGCAAGGAACTCAGCGAGACCGCGCTTTATTCGGCCTATAAGCGCCACAGCGATGCCTGGGGCAGCTATTATCGGGTGCGCCAGAGCGAGGCGCGCCAGCATGTCGAGACGATGCTCCAGCGCGTCGTCGAGCTCGAGCGCGGCGTGCTGCGGGACCGGACCAAGGCCGCGGCGGACCTGATCGAGAATTCGAGCTTCGCCACGCGCATCCTGACTGTATTCGGCGTGCTGATCGTGCTGGGCGCGGTGCTTCTCGGCTGGCTGGCGATCGCGGCGCAGGGTGAGCGGGCGATGGCCGACGCCGAGGCACGGTTGGAGCGCGAGCGCTCGGCCGAACTGCGCGAGGCGGTTGCAGAGGCGACCGCGCAGCTTCGCGAGGAAGCGCGCGAGCGCGAACAGGCTGAGGCGCAGCTCCGCCAGATCCAGAAGATGGAGGCGGTGGGCCAGCTCACGGGCGGCATCGCGCATGATTTCAACAATATGCTGGCCGTGGTGCTCGGCGGGCTGGAGCTCGCCAAGCGCCATCTCCATAACCGCGGGCCCGATGCACAGCGCCATATCGAGAGCGCGATGGACGGCGCCAATCGTGCCGCCGCGCTCACGCGACGTCTCCTGGCCTTCTCGCGCGCCGAGCCGCTGCTGCCCGAGGGTGTCGAGGCCGCGACCCTGGTCAGCGGCATGTCCGACCTGCTCGATCGCACGCTGGGCGGCGCGATCTCGGTCAAGACCAATGACGCCGGGATCGGCTGGCGCATCTGGGTCGATCGGCACCAGCTCGAGAACGCGCTGCTGAACCTCGCGGTCAATGCGCGCGACGCGATGGACGGGCGGGGCAGGCTGACGATCGCCACCGGCGGCAAGACGCTGGCCGAGAACGAGATCGGCGAGAGCGCGGCCGGCGACTATGTGACGATTGCGGTGAAGGATACCGGCTGCGGGATGACGCCCGAGGTGGTCGAGCGCGTGTTCGAGCCGTTCTTCACCACCAAGCCGGTCGGCAAGGGGACCGGGCTGGGGCTCAGCCAGATTTTCGGCTTCGTGCGCCAATCGGGCGGGGAGATCGGGATCGAGACGGCGCCGGGGCAGGGGAGCACGGTGACGCTCTATCTGCCGCGCTATCTGGGCGAGGCGGCCACGGCCGCCGCCGAAATCGAGGCGGGACCGGCGGCGCCCGTCACCGATGGCCTCGATATCCTGGTGGTCGAGGACGATCCGCGTGTGCTCTCGGCGACGCTCGGGGCGCTGCAGGAGCTCGGACATCGCCCTACCGGTTGCGGCGACCCGCTCGCCGCGCCGGCGGCGCTCGCCCGGCTCGGCACGGTCGATCTCGTCCTTACCGACGTGCTGATGCCAGGCCAGACCGGCCCGGAGATGATCGCGGCGATGGAAAGCCGGCTCGACGGCGTCGCGGTGCTGTTCGTCACCGGCTTCACCGGTGAGGCGGATGCCGATCTGCTTCGCGGCCGATCGGTGCTGCGCAAGCCCTTCACCATGGCTGCGCTCGGCCGGGCGATCGACGAGGCGGTGGATCAGGAAGCCCGTCGGCCGCGCGCGGCGGCGGAATAGCCGGCGAATAATCCCGTCGCCGCTATGGCCCGGGCTTGCAATGTAGGATTTCGCGTGAAATCCGGGACCTTGCTCTTTGATATCCGAATATCATCGCAGTCCTCGCGCGCCCGCGGGCGCGCCCGCCCGCGCGCGGACATCCTGTTACCTTCGTGACCTTAGGGTATCCGGCTACCGTCCCTCGCCATCCGACTCGGGGCGCAGGCCAGGCGCGCAAGACCGTAAATACGGCCCGTGCCTAGGTTTCCGACTGGTGATTGGCGAGCATGGCGTTGGTGGCGAGATCCCGAGCCTTTTCGCGCGGCAGCCCCAGCGCCTTGGCCATCGGCGCCCCGAGCAGCGCATCGCCCAGTGCCATCAGCACGAGCTGCAGCGTCTCTTCCTGCAGTGACGTGCCCTCGTGCGGATGATCGCGGCCGATCATGTCGACCAGCTTCTGGATAGCCTCGAGGATCGGATCGAGCACGTCCTGATTGCCCGTCAGGATCATCCAGCTCGCCAGCGCGCCGGCGCCGCCGCGATCAAAGGCGTCGAAGGTCAGATCGACCACCTCGCGCGGATCGTGATCGGTTTCGCGCGCGCGCAGCACCGCCGCGCCGATTTTCGCCGTTACCTTCTCGGCAAGGCTTGCGACCAGCGCCTTTTGCAGTCCGGCGGCCGAGCCGAAATGATGGAGCAGATTGGCATGGGTCCGCCCGATCCGCGCGGCCACGGCCTTCAGGGTCACCGCCTGGGGGCCTGCCTCGAGCAGCAGGGCGCGGGCCGCTTCGAGCGCGGCATCGCGGGATTCCTCGGGTGACAATCGTCTGCGTGGAGTTATTGACATTAGTGTAAGTAAACTCTATGCGCCCCTTAGGGCAACCGGCTTAGTGGAGGAATCTTCATGGCGAAAGCAAAGACTCCCGCTGACCTCATGATCACGCCGCGCGATCGTCGCTTCGGGCGCGAATCCGACCAGTCGCACTGGTGGTTCGGCGGCGACCCGGTGGCCACCGCCTTCCACAACGCTCTGTCGATCACCTTCCCCAAGGGCGAGGCCTTTTTCATCGAGAGCGTGAAAGCGTTCCGCGATGGTACCCCGCCGCGGCTGGAGGCCGAAATCCGCGCCTTCACCCAGCAGGAAGTGATGCACAGCCGCGAGCATGTCGCGTTCAACAAGCGGGTGACGGAGGCGGGCTACGACCTCGAGCCGCTGGAACGGGTGGTCGACGAGATGCTGGCGATCGTCCGCCAGCGCCCGCCGGTCGTGAACCTGGCCGCGACGATGGCGCTCGAGCATTATACCGCGATCCTGGCCTCGCTGATCCTGAAGGACGACCGCTATTTCGGCGACACCGACCCCGAACAGGCGGCGATGTGGCGCTGGCACGCGATCGAGGAACTCGAGCACAAGGGGGTCGCCTACGACACCTGGCTGCACGCGACCCAGGGCTGGAGCCGATGGAAGCGCTGGAAGCTCAAGTCGCTGATGATGCTGCTCGTCACGCTCAATTTCTGGCGCAAGCGTATCCAGGGCACGCTCGAGCTGCTGCGCCAGGACGGGATCACCGGGTGGCGCGCGAAATGGGGCGTCGCCTGGTATCTGCTCGGCCGGCCCGGCCTGCTGCGCAGGATCGCCCCGGCCTGGGCCGCCTATTTCCTGCCCGGCTTCCACCCCTGGAACCATGACGACCGCGCGCTGATCGGCAAGGCGGAGAGCGTATATCGGATGGCGCCGGCCTGACGGCGTGGGTGTCGTCGAGGTCGGCGACGCCAGGCCATGCGAAGGACATCAATCCCCGTCGTCCCGGCATTGGCCGGGATGACGGGGAAATCGAGAGGCGCGGCTCACGCCGCCATTCGGTGGTCCGGGTCTACCCCGCCGCACGCATTCTCGGCGAGGTCGATCTCGAAGCGCGCGCAGGGGGCTTCGGCGCCGCGGCCGCGCGAATAGAGCGATACGACCCGGCCGGTCGGATGAAAACCGAGCTTGCGCAGCACCCGGCCCGAGGCGGGGTTGTCGATATAGTGGCCCGCGGTCACGCGCCGGACGCCCGCGGCGCGGGCGGCGCGGAGCACCGCGGCGCCGGCCTCGGTCGCATAGCCGCGGCCCCAGGCGTCGGGGGTGAGCCAATAGCCGAGCTCGTGCGGCTCGTCGCGCAGCGGGCTCACGCTCATCCCGCCGATCAGCCGGATGCACGCGCCCTGATGCTCGAAGATCAGGAACCGGGGCTCGCCGGGATCAGGCTGATCGGCGACGAAGGTCTCCGCGGCCTCGATGGGGTAGGGCCACGGCGCGCGGCTGAGGTTACGGACGACGGCCTCATGGCCTATCGCCTGCGCCAGTTCTGGCGCGTCCTCCGCCCAGCCGGGCCGCAATGTCAGTCTTTGCGTACGCACAAACATGACCACTCTCCTTGGTCGTGCAGCGCCTCCTAAGCCCATCACTGTGACGCGCCGGTTTCGCTACGATGTCAGGGAGCACGAAAAAAGGGAGCCGGGGTGACCCGTCTCCCTTTTGCGGTCTGTAGTTCAGACCGGGTCACCCTGGTGGGCAACCCGGCTGGTTACCCGATGTTATTCAGCAGCCTCTGCAATCATGTCTACCGAACAGAACTTGCGGCCGAGCTTGCCTTCCTTGAACGACACGCGGCCGTCGACGAGCGCGAAAAGGGTATGGTCCTTGCCCATGCCCACGTTCACGCCCGGATAAATCTTGGTGCCGCGCTGGCGCACGATGATGTTGCCCGCGACGACGGCTTCGCTGCCGAACTTCTTGACGCCGAGACGGCGGCCAGCCGAGTCGCGACCGTTGCGCGAAGAGCCGCCTGCTTTCTTATGTGCCATTTGCTATACTCCTCGTATCTCGCGCTTACGCTTCGGCAGCCGGAGCTTCCGCCGCGGCGGGAGCAGCATCGGCCTTCTTCGCCTTGGGCGCGGCCTTCTTCTTCTCTTCCTGGGCACCGATTGCGGTGATCTTCAGGATCGTGTGGTTCTGGCGATGGCCGTTCTTGCGGCGATAGTTGTGCCGACGGCGCTTCTTGAAGACGATGACCTTCTCGCCCTTCGCCTGCGCAACGATTTCAGCCGAAACGGTCAGACCGTCGGTCGGCTTCAGCTCCGAGCCTTCGCCGGCGAGCAGAACATCGCCCAGCGTGACCGACGAGCCGGCCTCGCCGTCGAGCTTCTCGACGACGATCTTGTCTCCTGCGGCAACGCGATACTGCTTGCCGCCCGTGCGCACGATAGCGAACATGGCTTCTTCTCTAAATCAAATGCATGTGCCCGCCAAGGTTACCCCGGCAGGAGGAAGGGCGCAGCTAAGGGAGGAGCACCGAGAAGTCAACCCAAAGCTAAGGCTTTTTGCACCTTGGTGCCCGCCAATCCGAAGGCGCTTCGGTTGACGAAGTTGACTCGACCGGCGCCTGTCAGTGCCGGTGCTGGGGCTTCAGCTTGTAGCGGCCGCCGGCATAGCCGTCGAACAGCCCGCTGATCCCGGGATGATCGACCGGCTCGTCGCTCTCGTCGACCACCAGATTCTGCTGGCTGACATAAGCGATGTAGCTCGATTCGGCGTTCTCGGCGAGGATATGGTAGAAAGGCTGGTCCTTGCGCGGGCGGACATCCTCGGGAATCGCCTCATACCATTCCTCGCTGTTGGCGAAGACGGGGTCGACGTCGAAGATCACGCCGCGGAATTCGAACAGCCGGTGGCACACGACATCGCCGATGGCGAAGCGTGCGGTGGCGACCGGGGGCATGGGGACCCCGGCTTCATGTGGTGTGAAGGAGCCGGGCGATTGCGTCATGCCCCTAATTTAGTGCGTTCGCGACGCTGCACAAGCACCGCTTGCAGCCCGGGAATCATTGCGCTAATGGCCCCCGCTCTATCGACCGGTACCGCTCTGGAATTTCCAGCAGGCGGTTTCCAACGACCTCGCGGAGAGGTGGCAGAGTGGTCGAATGTACCGCACTCGAAATGCGGCGTGGGTGCAAGCTCACCGAGGGTTCGAATCCCTCCCTCTCCGCCATTTCCCTTTAGCTGACAGGGCGCCGGGCCGGCCCCAAAGGGACAGCCGGCTTCTCAGTGCCAATTGGGATTGGTCGCCAGCAGCACGCCGAAGAACAGGCAGAAGCAGAGCGGCGGGATGGCCAGGGCAAGCAAGATCAGCGTCGCGAATCCGGTCCTGCCTTTTTCCCGAAGCAGCCATGCGGCCAGCAAGCCTGCGATGGGCACGGCCAGAATCGGCAGCCAGATCGGCGCCGGGCCGCTCGGCCCGCTGTATCGAAGACCATCCACGAAGAAATAGCCGAGCGTCAGGACGGCCAGCGCGTCGAACGCGAACAATAACCGATAGGCCCACATCTATTCAGGGTAGAGCTTCGCGCGCCGAACACAACGCGCTTGTCTCGTATCGATGTCATGGACTGACGCAGCGATATCCCCGAATGTTTTACGCGCGCCGCCCTTCGGTTTAGGGATAGGCTCGGGGGACGGGCCGATGCTGTGGGCGTTCAGGATATTGGCGACGTTGAACGTGCTGCTGCTCGCGGTGGCGTTCCTGTATCAGTCCCCGGGGGAGGATCCGGCCGGCGCCGGCCTGCGGCTCGGCTTTGCGGTGCTTTATGCGATCGCGCTGGCGGCGACGCTGCTCATCTATCACTTCGCCAGGACGCCCTGGATCCGGATCCCGATGCTGATCCTGCTCCTCCTGCCGGCGCTTTCGATCGTCTACGGCATCTGGCTGTCGTTCTGAGCCGATGACGCAGCCCATGCTCCTCCAACTCGCGCTGGCCGTCGGCGTCCCGGCGCTCATCGCCCTATGTGTGCCGCTGCGCTGGCGGCTGCGAATATTGGCCCTGTGGATCGTGATGCCGCTGTGCATCCTGCTCGCGCTCGCCGCGAGCGAGCTTGCATCGGGCAAGGCGAGCACGGCGGACCTCGACAAGCTGACCTTTGGGCTGCTGCTGATCGGCTCGATGCTTGCTCTGCCCTGGCTGATGGCCTGCGGGCTGGGATATGCGATCGGCGCGATGCTGCGGGGGAGGGTGCCCCCTGAGGCCGTTCTGGCCGCGCCCGCAGCTCCGGCACAACCCGAAGCGACGTCGAAGCCGGCGGCACGTCATTTTCCGCCGATCAATCCGGGCACGCCGGCCTTGCAGCCGCCGGGCGGCTGGCATGCGGCGCATGTCGGGTTCGATCATGACGATCTGGCGCTGGACGGGCTGCCGGTCTGGTCGCTGTCCTGGCGGGAAGAGACGGCCGAGCCGGTGATGCTCGCACACCCCGCGCATCCCGCCCAGCACCACCGATACACCGTCTACAATGTCGACGATGGGATTCGTGCGGTGCGCTTCGCGGCGGCGGAACTCTCCAACGGCGTGTGGGGCTTCTATCGTTGGGTCGTGCCGGCCGATGCGCCGTCGGGGGCGAGTGACGATCACTCGCTGCGGTACGAGCATGATCTGGGGCCAGGCAGGAGCGGGCGCCGTGACGCTATCTTGCCGGTCGCGCGGCTCTATGACGTGCAAAGCGGAGCACTGCTGTTCGACGGCGCGGCCTGGGCGTCGAGCCGGATCGTGCCGCAGGCGGACGGAAGCATGCTGCTCTCGCTCGAACAGGGCGAGCGGCAGACGATCTTCGCGATCGATCCGGTGGCGGGCGGCTTCCGCGACCTGAGCGAGGCCGGAAGCATGCGACCGGTGGCGAACCTCGCGGAAGCGGCCGCCTTGGCGCGCGCGGAATGCGACGATCCGGCCAACACCTATCTCGGACGGCGCGTCGCCCCCGACGGGTCGCTTCTCGTCGATCTGCAGGCGGTGGAGTGGAGCAATACGCACTGGGTCCGCTCACCCCGGGTGATCGAGATTGCGACGGGGCAGGCGCTGCTCGACCTGTGGGGGACGGATTGGGACGCCGGCGTCAGCTTTCCAAGGGCCCAATCGGTGCGATTGCACTTCCGACGCTATCATTTCGGGGGCGGGGCAGAGGCCGAGATCGATCTAGCAGCGGAGCGCTACACCTTGTTCGGTCGGTCGGGCACGACCTCCGGACCGCTGGCTACGCTGCCTGAGGCGCTGGAAGAAGCTTCGCGCCGGGAGGCGGCGGAGACACCGCCGAGGCCGGTCGTCGCGAGATCACGGCCGAGCGTTCGTAACTGGCTCGTGGCGATGCTGATCCTGGTCGGGGCATTCGCGCTGATTGCGACCGCGACGGCGCTCACGCTGTATTTTCAACCGAAGCCCGCGGCCCAGAAGCTCGATGCCATTCCGCCGATGCCCGGTGAGCGGTGACTTGCGAACGACTTGGGTACGACGCCGTTCGACCCGGATCGTTGGCGCACAAAAAAAGGCCCGGCAAGTGCGGGCGCCGGGCCTTTAAAGTGAAAAGGTTCCCCCCGTTAAAGAAGAACCCTTCGGGTCGCCCTGGATGTCTGCACGATTCGAGACCTACGTGATTGTACGTATACGACACCGGGTATAGCGTTTTGCATGTCATCCATGCCGTCCGGTTCTAGGTGCGATCCGGCTCGGTTATTCCCAGGCGCCGGAACGGCCCCGCTCCGCTGGGAGCGAGGCCGTCCTTCAGGCCCTTGTCGAAGCGATCAGGCGTAGCTGACCGTCGAACGGCGGGTGCGGTAGCGCATCGCGCCGCCGAGTGCGCCGAAGCCGAGGATCATCATCATCCAGCTCGATGCTTCCGGAACCGCGGCCGCATAAACCTGTGCGGTCGTGAAGTTGTAGTTCGGATTGGCGAGCACATCGACGTTCACGTTCCAGCCGATCGCGTCGAAGAATCCGAGATCCTGCGCCGTGATGCTGTCGACCAGGCCGTCGCAGATATACGGGTTCATGATGCCGACGAAGTTCGCGCAGCCGCCCGGAGCCTTCCAGTGCGAGGCCTGCCAGCCGTCGCCGTTATTCTCGCCGGTCGAGTAGTAGGAATTGCCCAGGAACGCGCTCGCGCCGCCATCGATCGAGAAATAGGACGGCGTGTCGAAGTTCCAGTTCAGCTGGCCGTTGGCGCTGTAGCGGAACAGGTCCGACGCATAGCCCCACCAATATTCGTCGACCGGGAAGCCGCCGCCGACCGAATAGTCGAAATCATCTGCGCCGCTCAGGAAGCCCAGCGCATGGCCCATCTCGTGGATCGCCACGCCGATGAAGTCATACTGACCGGCGGTGATGCCGTCGCTGGGATCGAAGTCGAAGGCGAAGGTGCTCGAGAACTGGATGTTGGCATCGGTGCCGCTGACATCGCCGGTCAGCGCCTGCCAGGTGGAACTGGCGACCGCGATCGTGCTGCTGATCGCCTCACCGTCCGGCGCAACACGCGAACCGGTGGCGTTGACGCCGGTGTGGTTCGCCTGGTTGCGATATTGCGGAACGATCGGCGCGACGCTGCCATTGGCGCTGAGCGGCTCGAGATGGGCGATCGCCTGCGCGTCGAGCGCGCTGACACCGTTCGCGACCAGGGCGTCATAATAATCCTGGATCGGAACATAGGTGTAGAGGCTGGTGCTGGTGCCGCCAAGGACGCCCGGTCCGAGGGCCGAGAAGCCGACATCGAAATCGATGGTCACGTTATTGGTGAGAACGCTTTCCCAATAGCTGGCCGCGATACGGAAACCCGCTTCCGCCGGCGAGCCGGCCACGCCGCCGATATCGTGGAGCACGATCTTGGTTTGCGCCGATGCGGGCGTTCCCAGGATCGCGATGCCAGCCGCAGTCGCGCCGCAGAGCAGCGTCTTCATTCTTCTGTTCATCTTTTCCCTCTTTGTGGCGTGAGTCGCCACAGGCATTTCATCATATCTATGAAGGGGATGTAATAAGTTTTTAACCAATTTTGGATCGAATTGGGACCCCGTGCGTTGCCGCGGCACCGGCGGCATCCCGAAGAGGTTTCACCGCCACGCGCGATCATCGCTGGGGCGACCGGAGAAATTCTCCAATTGATATTATCGTGGCACGGGCCTGCTGACGATGAACGCCGCGCAGGCGGCCAATAGACCTGCGATGATCAGGTCGAGTGCGAGGCCCGGGCGCGCCGTCCACCAGAAGATCACATAGCCGAGCATCATCCCCGCACAGGCCAGATATTTCGCCTTTCGCGGGATCGCGCCACCCTCGCGCCATGCACGCAAGGACGGACCGAAGCGGGGGTGATCGAGGAGCCAGGCTTCGAGCCGCGGGGAGGAGCGCGCGAAACAGCCCGCGGCCAGGATCAGGAAGATCGTCGTCGGCATCAACGGCAGAAGCGCGCCGACGATACCGAGCGCGACGAAGATCCAGCCCAAAACGAGCCACAGCGCCCTGGAGGTCCTCGTGCCGCCCGGCTCGGGCGCCGGTTCTGGCGGAATCATCATCGGCGGCTTCTCTATCACAGACCCTGTCGCCGACTATTGATATGGTCGATCCGGGACGGCCAGGTAAAAGGCGTTTCTGTTCTTGGCCATTTGAGGTGCCGTTCGCCGCATGTCGCAGGTAAGGGCCAGATCCGAAGCGATCCGGACCATGTGCCGGTTCCCCACCACGCGCGGATGAACGCGATGCTAGACCCGTCCTTCTTCGCGCGTGACGTCGAAACCGTCGCCCGTGATCTGATTGGAATTTGCGTAACCGTGGATGGTGTCGGCGGAACGATCGTCGAGACCGAGGCCTATGATCCCCAGGATCCCGCCGCGCACACCTTTCGCGGCCCGACGCCGCGCAATGCCGTGATGTTCGGGCCCGCGGGACATGCCTATGTCTATCGCATCTACGGCCTCCACTGGTGCATGAACTTCACCTGCGGCCAGGGAGCCGGCGTGCTCATTCGTGCTATCGAGCCTGAATTCGGTGTCGAAATCATGCGCACCCGGCGCGGCGTCGTGCAAGATCGCCTTCTGTGCTCCGGTCCCGGGCGACTGTGCCAGGCTCTGGGCGTCGATGGGAGCTTTGGCGGGCTGCCCCTCGATCGGCCGCCCTTTGCCCTGCGCGAGAAGTCCCGCTTGCTGGAGGTCGTTGCCGGTCCACGGATAGGGATCAGCGTGGCGATCGACACCCCCTGGCGGTTCAGCGCGGCCGGGTCGCGCTTCCTCAGTCAGCCGGCCAAGGCGCAACTGAGGTAGCAGGGGGACTTCCCCTGGGCTCGAACCGAGTGCTCGCCGCTTCAGCGTATTGCGGACGTCAAACTTGAGACAGGTCAGATGCCAAATGCATCGCACTAACTCCAAATAGGCTATGGTTGACGGAACCAGCCAAAGATTATCGTGGCAGGAGAGAGATTCCGTCTCCCGAGGGGTTTGTGCGCACGGTCGAATGTCAGAATTGGAAAGGGGGCTTCATGACGCGGCTCATACCTGCGGTCGCACTGCTTCTTGCTTCGTGCACTTCGTCGGATTCTTCCGAGAGTAAGGATCGCGCTTCCACGAAACCAATTTCGACCGAGCGGATCGATCCCAGGCAATTTGTAGGAAAGCCGTTCTCCAGCCTGGTCGCGAAACGAGCAGAATTTCGCGTCCGCAAGCGCGCAGTGAGCCGAGAGGCGCTCGGTGTATATTCCGAGGCGGACGGCATCGAGATTCCCGGTCAGCTTCGAAGGATCGCTGGCAGGGACATATTGGTGTTCTTCACCTGCAGGATGGACCGATGCTCCACGGCCTCGAATGTCATACTCGTGGATGTGGATAATAGGGCGATGCATGTCGGCAACCGCACCGACGGAAGGTTCGTCGTCGTCGTCGACGGGCCGCCTGATCTCGCTGAATTCGCCCGGAAATACTGCGACCAGACGTCCTGCGCAGCGACGGAGGCAAAGTGAGACAGCGAGGCGCGGCGGCCGCCACCTCCGACGCAGTGGCTAGGTCGTACCCTTAAAACGCAGGACTCGAGCGCGAGCGTGCTCGGGTCCACCGGAATGAGGATTCTGGGCGTATGACGGTCCTCTGCCCTTGGCGCGCCCGCGACGCCCTATGGCGCCGACGCGCTGCTTCAGCTGCGCCCGGAACTCCGCCAGGTTCTTCCATTCCGTGACTGCGCCGATCTCCGAACGCCCCTTTGCCGACAAATGCTCACCCATGAACTCGCCGGTGGCGATCCAGACATTCGTGCCGGACTTGACCGCCGTTACCTGGCAGCTCTTCTTTGGATAGGCGTCCACAACATGCAGCGGCATTTCCACCTCCAAGCGGTTGATTTGCTCGACATATCAACCAACCCGCACGGGTCGTGGCGGTTCCGGACGGCATCCCCATTCGCCGGGTCGGCGGGCGGTCAGCGGAGGGCGAAGCCGCGATCCTGCAGGATGCCCTTCAAACGGTCGCGGCCGGCCATCGACTCCGGTCCGGCGGTTCGACGAAGCGCCAATGCGGTCCAGTCGATTTCCGGCAGGGCCTCCTGGCGCTGGAAGGCGCGGAGGCGGGCATTATACTCTGCCGCGGCATCGTGGCTCTCGTCCGCCCAATTGTAGCGCTCGCGGTACAGGACCGAGGATTGGGGCAGGCGCGGCTTGATCGACGCCGGACGGTGAGGGTCGGGCTCGCCCACCGCCAGCCCGACCAGCGGGAAGACCCGCGACGGCAGGCCGAGCTCTTCGGCGACCTCCGCCGGATGGTTGCGGATGCCGCCGATATAGACCGAGCCAAGCCCGAGCGATTCGAGCGCCACGACCGCATTCTGCGCGGCCAGGGCCGTGTCGACGGCGCCGAGCAGGAAGGTCTCGGCATAGTCGAGCGCATGCGGCGTCCGACCGGCGGCCTGGCCGAGCTGGGTAAGGCGGTCGAAGTCGATCAGCCAGACCAGCAGCAGGGGTGCTTCGACGATGTGCTTCTGGTTGCCGGCCAGCGCGGCGAGCCGGGCCTTGCGGTGCTCGTCCTCGACCGCGACGACGCTCCACACCTGGAGATTCGACGAGGATGGCGCGGATTGCGCGGCGGCGACCAGCGTCTCGATCGTGCCCTCCGGCAAAGGCTCGGGCAGATAGGCGCGTACCGATCGATGGGCGAGCAGGCCGTCGATCACCGCATTGGTGCGAAGCAGGTCCAGCCCCTCGGCGACGCGATAGCGTTCATGCGCGCTCATGCGTTGGTCACCAGTTCGGGCACGGCGTTGCGCGCGCGCAGGCCCGCGCCGCTTGCCGGGCGCGCCAGCCCGAGATTCTCGCGCAGCGTGCGGCCCTCATAGTCATCGCGGAAAATGCCCCGCCGCTGGAGGATCGGCACCACCTCGTCGACGAACTCGGTCAGGCCGGCAGGCAGCACGGGCGGCATGACGTTGAAGCCGTCGGCCGCGCCCCGCTCGAACCAGGTCTGGATGAGGTCGGCGACTTGTTCGGGCGTGCCGACGGTGGTCAGATGGCCGCGCGCCGTGGAGACTTCGCGATAGAGCTGGCGCAGCGTCGGCCGATCGCGCTCGACCAGGTCCGATACCAGCTTGAGGCGGCTCTTGCTGCCATTGGTGTCGCGCGGCAGCGGCGGGGCGATGTCGTCGAGCGAATAGCCGGAGAGATCGACGCCCTGATAGTGGCGGCGCAGGATGCTCCAGGCGACCGCCGGATGGACCAGTGCCTGCAGCTCCTCATAGCGGCTGCGCGCTTCCGCCTCGGTGCCGCCGAGGACGGCGAAAATCCCCGGCATCACCAGCAGGTCCTCGGCGCGGCGGCCATATTTCGCCAGCCGCCCCTTCACATCGGCGTAGAATTCCTGCGCGTCGGCCAGCACCAAATTGGCCGTGAAGATCACCTCGGCGGTCCGCGCGGCCAGCTCGCGGCCCGGTTCGGAGGCGCCGGCCTGGACGATCACCGGATAGCCCTGGGGCGGCCGGGCGATGTTGAGCGGGCCGCGCACCTGGAAGTGCGGGCCGACATGGTTCAGCACATGGAACTTGTCGAGGTCGAGATAGACCCCGCTCGCCCGGTCGCGGACAAAGGCGTCGTCGTCATAGCTGTCCCACAGCCCCTTCACGACATCGATATATTCCTCGGCCCGCTCATAGCGCTTGGAATGCTCGAGATGCTCGGTGCGGCTGAAGTTCGCGGAGACGTCTGCGCCTGTCGTCACGACGTTCCAGGCGGCGCGCCCGCCGCTCACCCAGTCGAGCGAGGCGAATTTCCGCGCGGTGGTGTAGGGATCCTCGTATGTCGTCGTCGAGGTTGCGACGAAGCCGACGCGCTCGGTCACCTGCGCCAGCGCCGCCCACAGCGTCACCGGTTCGAAATGCGCGGCCTTGGCATTCTGCTGGAAAGTTTCGGCGTCGGTGAAATCGGCATAGCCGCCGGGGCTGTCGGCAACGAAGACCAGGTCGAACTTGCCACGCTCGGCGGTCCGGGCCAGCGCCTTGTAATGGTCGAGATTGTGCCCGGCATCGGCCTGCGCATCGGGATGGAGCCAGGCCGAGACATGGTGCCCTGTCGCCTGGAGAAAGGCTCCCAGGCGCAGCTTGCGTTCGGTCATGCGACGTTCCTTTCCTTCGCGTGATGGGCGAGCCCCGGATCGTCATCGATCCCGAACAGCGCCAGGAGTTCGTGCTGGAGCGCGGCGAAGCGCTCGCGCCGGACCGCGCCCTCGGGGGGCAGAGCGACGGCGACGTCGCGGACGATGCGTCCTTCCTCCAGGATGACGATGCGATCGGCGAGCTCGATCGCCTCGGCGACGTCGTGCGTCACCAGCAGCACGGCAGGCCGGTGCGTCTCGGACAGGCGGCGCAGCAGCGCGTGCATCCTGATGCGGGTCAGCGCGTCGAGCGCGCCGAACGGCTCGTCGGCAAGCAGCAGTTGCGGTTCGCGGACCAACGAGCGCGCCAGCGCCACGCGCTGCTGCTCGCCGCCCGAGAGCTCGTGCGGCCAGGAGCGTTCGCGACCGGAAAGCTCGACTTCGGCGAGCGCCCGGCGGCCGCGTGCCCGGGCGTCGCGCCCGCCCAGGCCGAGCACGACATTGTCGAGCACCCGTTTCCAGGGCAGCAGCCGCGCATCCTGGAACACCACCGAGATGCGCTCGGGCACGCGGATTTCCCCGCTGCCTTCGGCCTCGTGGTCGAGATCGGCGAGCGCGCGCAGCAAGGTGCTCTTGCCCGAGCCGCTGCGGCCGAGCAGCGCGACGAACTCGCCGGGCGCGATGTCGAGGTCGACGCCTTCGAGCACGCCCTTGGCGGTGAAACGGCGGGTGAGGCCGCGGATCCGGACCGCCGCGCTCATCCCGCCAGCGTCCTGCGCCAGCGGAGCGCCCGGGCCTGGATGAGCCGTACCACCGCGTCCGAGGCGAGGCCGAGCAGCGCATAGACGACAAGCCCGACCAGCATCACGTCGGTCTGGGCATAGTTGCGCGCCAACGTGACCATATAGCCGATGCCGCTGGTCGCGTTGAGCTGTTCGACCACCACCAGCGCGAGCCACGACGCCGTCACGCCGAAGCGCAGGCCCAGCAACAAACCTGGCAGGGCGCCCGGCAGCACGACGTGGCGGATGAACTGCACATGGCTCAGCCCCAGCGTCTCCGCCAGCTCCACTTGCTTTATGTCGATTGCGCGGAGCGCATTGTGGGTGTGGAGGTAGATCGGCACGAAGACCGTGACCGCAATCACGCTGATCTTCATCGTCTCGCCGACGCCGAACCACAGCACCATGAACGGGATCAGCGCCAGCACCGGCACGCCGCGCTTGAGCTGCACCAGGCCGTCGATCACATAGCCGCCGAGCAGGCTCAGGCCGGAGAGCAAGGCGAGGGCGATGCCGGCGACCGTGCCGAGCGCCAGCCCCTGAGCGGCACGCCACGCGGAGACGGCGAGATTCTCCTGCAGCCGGCCGGTGCGGACCAGCTCGATCGCGGTCTCCACCGCCACCCAGGGCGCGGGCAGGATCCGGCTGTCCAGAAAGCCGGTCTCGGACAATACCGCCCAGTAGAGCAGCAGCAGGAACGGTCCCAGCGTCCAGCCCCAGCGCGCCGGCTTGTCGAGGCCAAGCCGGATGCGGCGGCCCGACGAGAGGGGCAGCGGCCGGCCGGCTTCGCCGATCGCGGCGCCTGCCGGCTCCAGCGCGATCGCGCTGCTGCGACTGGCGGTGTCGAGAAAGGTGTGGGCGTTCATGGCATCGCCTCCTCAGCGCTGCGCAAGCGGCGGACGGAGCGTCGCCAGCGGTTCGAAACGGGGGTCGAAGAGCGTGGCGGCGTCGAAGCGCGGCCGGCCGGTCTCGGCGGAGAGCAGGTCGATCGCCGCCTGCTGATAGGCACGCGCGTCCTTCCAGTCGGCGGGCAGTGCGATGTCGCCGGCTGCATCGACGATCAGCTTGGCGTCCGCCGCGCTCAGGCCCTGCTGCTGCTGGTAGTAGCCGCGCGCCAGCTCGGACTTGTGATCCTGTTGCCACTGCTGCGCCTTGACCCACCAGCCGATATAGAGCTTCAGCGCGGCGGCCTTGCCGGGGTCCTCCAGCGTCGTGACCGGCACATAGGCCAGCACCAGATCGTCGCGGAACGGGGGATGACGGAGCACCTGGGCGCCGTCGCGGCCGAACTTGCGCAGATAGCGCTCGGCGACGATCCCGCCACCGATCGGCGCTGCATCGACGACCTTGCTGGCGAGCGCGCTGGTATAGACGTCGCCGCCGATCGACGAGGGCAGCTCCACCAGCTTCACGTCCTTGGTCGAGAGCCCGACCGCCTTCAGCGTCTGGACGACGATCTGGCTCTGCACCTGGCTCGGGCTGAACGCGATCCGCTTGCCCTTCAGGTCCGTGAGCCGGGTGATGCCGGATCCGGGCGCGATGCCCCAGACGAAGGACGGCGTGGCGACCGGATCGCGGCGTTGGCGGATCGCGATGATCTTGACCGGCAGCCCGACCCACACCGCGTGGATCGGCGGGACATTGGCGCCGACGCCGACATCCAGCGCCCTCGCATGGAACGCCTCGGTCACGTCGGGCCCGCCGGTGATCTGCGCCCAGCGGATGCGGAAGGGCAGCTGCTTGTCCCAGCCATTGTGCTCGAACACCCATTGGGTGACCGGATCGCCGACGACCAGCACCGTATCCTTGCCGACCCGGTCGGGCAGCGGCGCGGTGAGTGCCAGCCCGCCACCCGCCGGCTCGGCATTGACCGCGCGATTGGGCGCAAACGCGAACAGGAGGGCGACGCTGACCGCCACGAAGGCGGCCAGGCCATAGAGCCCCCACGGCGTATGCTTGCGCCCGCGCGGCATCAGCCGAGCACGTTGAACAATTCGCCCTCGAGCGGGCGGCTGCGGAAGCCGTCCGGGCCCTCGGGTAGATCGCCGGCCACGGTGATGCGGCGCACCGCGCGCGGCAGGTCGAAATGCGAATAGTCGATCGGCCCCGCATGGGCGACGGCCTGGTTGTCCCAGACCACCAGCGACTTGGGCCGCCAGTGGAAGCGGACCTGATATTCGGGCCGCGTCGCTTCGTAGAACAGCAGGTCGAGCAGTGCCTGGCTCTCGCGCTCCTTCAGCCCGACGATGTGGCTCACCGTGCCGGGATTGAGGAACAGCAGCTTCTCGCCGGTCTCCGGGTGGATGCGCACCAGCGGATGGAGCGAGACGAACGGACCGGTCGAGCGGCCGTCGCGGCGCGGCTTGCGGCCTTCATTGTCATAGCCGCTGGTGCGGTGCACCGCCTGCAGCCCGTCGATCAGCTTCTGGATGCTCGGCGAAAGCCCGCGATACGCCTCGATCAGGTTGGTGAAGAGCGTGTCGCCGCCATAGGGGGGAATCTCGACGCCGTAGAGGATCGAATAGCGGTTGGGATTGGCGACGAAGGTGATGTCGATATGCCAGCCCTTATAGTCGCGCGGCGGTTCGCGGCCTGGCGGCAGCGCGTCGTTGCGCTGGCGGCGGGTGCGATACTCGTCGACCGTGCGCTCCCAGATCTCGGGATGGTCCTCGAGCCCCTCGGCGATCGGATGCGCCGGGGTGAGGGGACCGAAGGCGCGGCCGAACGCCTTGAGCTGGTCATTGTCGAGTTGCTGGTCGCGGAAGAAGACGACGCGCCAGTCGTGCAGCGCCTTCTGGATGTCGGCGGCCAGCTCCGGGCTTACCGGCTTGCTGAGATCAACGCCGCCGATCTCGGCGCCGATCGTCGGCGTCACCGGCTCGACGGTGATATGGTCATAGGTGAAGCGGTCGCGCGCATCGCCTGCGCGCAGTGCGGTAATGGTCATCCCAATTCTCCTCAGGCAGCGACGGGTTCGGGTGGCACCTGGGCCAGGCGGTCGGCCGGATAGCGCGTGCCGACGGTCGAGCCGCGGACATAGACCGCCTCCAGCTCGGCGAGAGTCGCCGCGTCGAGCTCGATCTCGTTGGCCGCCCAATTGGCTTTCAGATGATGAATGTGCCGGGTGCCGGGGATCGGCACGACGCCCTTCGACAGCAGCCAGGCCAGCGCGATCTGCGCGTTGCTGGCGCCGAGCCGCTCCGCGACCTGCTCGAGCGCTTCGCGCCGCGCGGCATTGGCGGCGATCGCTTCGGGCTGGAAGCGCGGATGCTGGCGCCGCACGTCGTTCGCGTCGGAAACCTCGGCGCCGGCAAGGAAGCCGCGGCCGAGCGGGCTATAGGCGACGAAGCCGATGCCGAGCTCACGGATGGTGGGCAGGATCTCGACTTCGACATCGCGGGTCCATAGCGAATATTCGCTCTGCAGCGCGGTGAGCGGGAAGGCGGCATGTGCGCGGCGGATCTGCTCGGCGCTCGCTTCCGAGACACCGACCGCGCCGATCTTCCCCTCCTCGACGAGACGGCCAAGCGCGCCCACCGATTCCTCGATCGGGATCTCCTTGTCGACGCGGTGGAGGTAGTAGAGGTCGATATGATCGACGCCGAGCCGCTCGAGGCTCGCTTCCACCGCCTCGCGTGGCTGGATCACGGCGCCGTCGGGCCCGTCGGGGCGATGGATGAACTTGCTGGCGATCACCAGCCTATCGCGCCGACTGCCGATGGCACTGCCGAGCAGTTGCTCGTTATGGCCTTTGCCATAGCCGGTGGCGGTGTCGAAGAAAGTGATGCCCAGATCGATCGCGCGGTGGAGCGTCTCGATCGAATGCGCGTCCTCCGCACGGCCATAGCTGTGCGACAGGCCCATTGCGCCGAAGCCCTGCGGGCTGACTGTCAGTTTTCCGATTTGCGGCATGCTTAGCTCCCGATGCCGCGGTGCCGTTGGAGGCGACCGCTGACACAAAGCTGCGCCCAAGCCAGGCGATCGGGGAACGTAGAAAAACTATGCCGATCGCCAGAATCCCTATCATTTGAGTAGGAATTAAGATTTCATCATCCAGCCGGCGCGGTAGCGGCGATGGCTGGCATGGATCCTGCTATAATATCAGTCGAATTTCTCCGACCTGCGCCTCGCCAGCATGTCCCGAGCACCGTCTCCGATACAAATGCTTGGGGCGTTAGGAGGCTTAATTCCCATTGACTCGATAGGAATTTGTCGAGAGCTTCCAGCCCGTTGGTGCATCGCAGCATGCGAAGCGCAATTCGGAGCGGCGGGCAGCTTCGATGCGTGCCGGCACCGTAATCTTTTTCGTTTCTTGGGGATGGGTTCGATGAAGAACACCTATCGGGTTGCACTGCTGCTTTCGTCCGTCATTGCCTTTGCGAGCCCCGCTCTCGCCAGGGACGACCGCCATCCCGCACCGGATCCCGAGAGTCCCGTGCGCGACGACAAGCGGGACGAGACAAGCGACGGATCGGTGGAGGACAATCCGGAGATCACCGTCACCGCCCGCCGTCTGCAGGAGCGTGCGCAGGACGTGCCGATCGCGCTCTCGGTGGTCAGTGGGGACGCGCTCGAGCGGAGCGGCGGCTATACGCTTCCCGACATCCAGGCGCGGACGCCCAGCCTCACCGCGTTCAATTCCAATCCGCGCAATTCCTCGGTCGGTATCCGCGGCATCGGCGTCTCCTCGGCATCGGACGGCCTCGACACATCGGTCGGCGTCTATATCGACAATGTCTATCTCGGCCGGCCGGGTATGGCGCTGGCCGACCTGATCGACGTCGACCGGGTGGAGGTGCTGCGCGGGCCGCAGGGCACGCTGTTCGGCCGCAACAACTCCGCCGGCGTGCTCAACATCACCACGCGCCGGCCCGAATTCGAGTTCGGCGGCACGGCCGAACTGTCGGTGGGCAATTACGGCTACAACCAGGAGCGTGTCAGCCTCACCGGCCCGATCGTGAAGGATCTGCTCGCCTTCCGCGTGACCGGGTTCAACACGCATCGCGGCGGCGTGCTGGAGAACACCAAGACCGGCGTCGACGCGAACAGCGTCGGCCGTTCGGGCTTCCGCGCCCAGTTGCTGTTCACGCCGACTGCCGATCTGACCATTCGGCTGATCGGCGACTATAGCCAGGAGGACGACACCTGCTGCGTCAGCGCGACCAAGCTGGTGCTGCCCGCCACCCTGAGCGCCACGACGGGCCGCACGCTCGCGGCGCTGGCCGCACTCGGCTATGTGCCGACCGGCAATCGCAACGACACCAGCAACAATTCTACCCAGAACATGCTGACCGACCAGAAGGGCGTGTCGCTACAGGCCGACTGGAATCTCGGCTTCGCGACGCTGACCTCGATCTCGGCCTGGCGCTACTGGCATTTCAGTCCGCTCCAGGACAGCGACGGGACGCCGCTCGACATCATCCAGGTCAACGTCGCTCAGACCAAGACCGATCAATATTCGCAGGAGCTGCGGTTGTCCTCCGGGCCTGGCCGGTTCAACTGGCAGATCGGCGGATTCCTGTTCCACAGCGACCTCACCGACCATTTCATCCTCAACCAGTTCGGCTTCGACGCCAGCAATTTCTACACCACCTATGCCAGGCTCGCGAACCCGAACGCCGCGGCAATCAATATCGCCCCGGGGTCGCAATATCTCGACGATGTCAGAACCAGCGTCGACAGCATCGCCGGCTTCGGCCAGGCGAATTTCGAAGTGACACCTCGCCTGACCCTGACTGCCGGTGTCCGCTATACGAGCGACAAGCGCTGGGGACGGTCGGACACCTCGACGGTGGGCACGCCCAATCCGGGCACCTCGATCCCGTTCCATTACAATGTCTCGGTGAAGGACGACAATCTGTCCTACCTGCTGAGCGCGTCGTACAAGGTCGCGCCCGACGTGCTGCTCTATGCCTCCTATTCGACCGGCTACAAAGGCTCGGGGCTCAACCTCAATTCGGCAGTCTCCGCGGGCACGCCGCTGGTCCTCGATCCGGAGAAGGTGCGCAACTGGGAAGCGGGCCTCAAGTCCGAGCTGTTCGACCGGCGGATGACATTCAACCTCAGCGCCTTCTGGACCGAGCTGGAGGGATTGCAGGCGAATATCGTCCCGACGAACGGCAATCGCTCCTATCTCGCCAATGTCGGCGACGTGCGGTCGCGCGGCATCGAGGTGGATGCCAGCTGGCGCGCCGCCGAGGTGCTGACCCTCACCGCCAATGGATCGTACAACGACGCGATCTACACCAGCTATCCGAATGCGCCTTGCCCGGTCGGCGTGACCGGCGTCTGCAACCTGACCGGCCGCCCGCTATGGCAGGCACCGACCTGGATCGGCAACGCGATCGTCGACTTGCACAGCGATCTCGGCAAGGGCGTGAGGGGTTATGCGATCGGCCAGCTCAGCTATCGTTCGAGCACCTATGGCGCCGCCGATGACGGGCCTTACAGCAAGATCGACGGCTATGCGGTGGCCAATCTCAGGCTGGGGGCGAGCTTCGCGGGCGGCCGCTACGACCTCTCCGCCTGGGTGAACAACCTGTTCGACAAGCGCTATTTCCAGAATCTCAGTACCAGCCAGATCGTCGGCGCCACCGCCTTTGCCTATGCCGGCCAGCTCGGCACGCCCCGCACGGCAGGTGCCACGCTGCGGGTCTCGTTCTGAGCGTTCATTGGCGGAATGACCGGCGGATCATTGTCCTGGTCTTCTAGGCGTACCATTTTGCGGCCGAAGCATGCCCGATGCGAGGGATGAGAGGCCAGGACCGAATGATGATCAAGGAGATTGCGGGAGCGCGCATCCCCGACAGCAAGATCGCCCGCGAAGCGACACAGATCATCCGCGAGATCGAAGGTGACGTGCTGTTCCACCATTCGGTCCGGGTGTATTTCTGGGGTGCGCTGAGCGGCAAGCGCATGGGGCTGAGCTTTGATCCGGAGCTGCTCTACACGGCGGCGATGTTCCACGATATCGGGCTCACCGAACGGTACGCGGACAGCCAGCTTCGCTTCGAAGTGGACGGCGCCAATGCCGCGCGCGATTTCCTGCGAAGTCACTGCATCGACCAGGCCGACCTCGAAAAGGTTTGGAACGCCGTGGCGCTGCACACGACCCCGGGGATTCCGCAGCACATGCACCCCGAAATCGCGCTCGTGCAGGCCGGGGCAGGGATGGACGTGGCCGGTCGCGGCTACGACCAGTTCACCGACGAGGAGCGGGAAGCCGTCGTCGCGGCCTATCCGCGCGGTGATGATTTCAAGCATGCGATCATCGATGCCTTTTACCAGGGCATGCGGCACCGTCCCGGCACCACCTTCGGTACGTTCAATGATGATGTCCTGGCCTTCAAGGACCCAAGTTTTCAGCGGACGGATCTTTGCAGCGTCATCCTGGGGTCCGTCTGGAAGAGCTGAGCTCGCACTTCGCGCACGTCCAACCCCTGCCATCGCGGGTAAAATGACGCAAAAATGATGCGCTGACTGGCGCGGAAACGAACACCGCCCGCGTGGAAATGTACGCGGCGGTGTTGGAAATATTCGCGACATCGAGACGCCGGATGTCCCCTCATGGCCGGCACCAACCCAGAAGTTGCGTAAGATTTGAAACGCAGCGGCGCAGTTCCGTCCCAATAGAACTACTCAATTATTTCAATAGCTCGCATGAGGTTCGTAGTACGAGCCAACCAAGCGGGAAGTACGCCGGTCGACAGGAGCCGGGACGAAAAAGAGGGATATCATGAAGAAGACCTTAGTACCTTTGCGTAGCAGTTCGGCGTTCTCGGCGCTTATCCTCGCGAGCGCATTTTTTGCCACGCCTGCAATGGCGCAGGATACCCCGGCCACCGAGACCCAGACTGCGGAGGACAGCAGCCAACAGGGTGACATCATCGTCACCGGCACCATCATCCGCAACAGCGCCACCGCGACGGCCGCGCCGATCAACACCTTGAGCTCGGTGGATCTCGCCAATCGCGGTCAGAACACGATCGCGGAGGCCCTGCAGACGATCCCGGCGAATGGCGCCGGCACCATGACGCGCGCGTGGAACAGCTTCGGTTTTGCAAGCGGCGCCACGGCGGTGTCGTTGCGCGGCCTGACGACGGGCAACACGCTGACCTTGTTCGACGGTCTTCGCTCGGCGATCTATCCGCTCGGTGACGACGGACAGCGCAGCTTCGTCGATCTCAACACCATTCCCCAGGCAATCGTCGACAAGGTTGACGTCCTTCAGGACGGCGCGTCGGCGACCTACGGCGCCGACGCCGTTGCCGGCGTGGTCAACGTTATCGTGAAGAAGGAGATCGTCGGTCTCCACGCCAATGCCTCCGCGGGCATCTCGCAGCGCGGGGACGCCGGAGAGCAGCGGGCGGACCTGACCTATGGCTATGGCAGCCTGAGCGAGCAGGGCTTCAACGTGTACGTCAACGCCGAATACCAGCACAATGACCCGCTGTACGCGCGCGACCGTGGCTACCCGTGGAATACCAACGATTATAGCCGGATCTGCAATGATGCCGGCAATTGCCTTCCCAACGAGACCGTCAACGGAATCGAACCGGACGGCACGCTGGCAGGCTTCGGATCGACTCGCGTACCGGCGGTGCGGCCCTATCTGAACGGCGCGGCCGTGGGGAATTGGCAGCTGCTCAGCCCGTCAGCCGGCTGTCGCGATCTCACCGCCATCACGCTAACGGCGGCGCAGCAGGCCGACCTTGCGAGCAAGGGAGCGCCCTCGGATCCGCTGGTATGCCAGCAGGACAACATCAAGGATTATCTCGAGGAAATCCCGGAAGTGGAGCGCCTCGGTGCTTCCGCTCACCTGACGGCCAATATCGGCAGCAGCGCACAGGCCTATGTGATGGCCAATTTCTACCAGACGAAGACCGACGGCAGCATCGCGCCGCTGACCTTCGCTGGCCAGACCGCAGCCGGTGGGACCCAGTTCACGCTAAGCCCGGTCTTCCTGCCGGCTTATGTTTGCCCGCGCGGCACCACTGTTGCCTGCACGAGCGCCAATGGCACGCTCAACCCGAACAACCCGTTCGCCTCGGTGGGCGAGGATGCGCGCCTCAACTATCGCTATGACCGTCCGCGCCAGTCGCTGACCGATGCCAAGACCTATCGCTTTGCGGCCGGCATCTCCGGTTCGTTCGGCGACGGCTGGAACTACAACGCCGACGCGACCTATTCCGAGGTTGACCTGAAGGTTACCCAGAAGAACTATCTGGTCGCACAGCGCCTGATCGACGTTATCAACGATGGCTCGTTCAACTTCGTGGATCCGTCACTGAACGACGAGGCCATCCGTGACTATATCGCGCCCGACAACGTTACGAATTCCAACTCGAAGCTGTGGCAGGTGCAGGGAAGCCTGTCGAAGGCGCTCTTCGCGCTTCCCGGCGGTGATCTGTCGGTAGCCGTCGGTGCCGCCTATCGGCATGAGTCGGTCTACAACCCGAGCGCAAATCCGCCGAACGAGACCAATCCGGCCGACCGCTACTACAGCATCAACGCAGTCAGCACGATCGGCAGCCGCAACGTGAAATCGGCGTTCTTCGAAATCGACGCGCCGATCTTCGACATGCTCAAGCTCAACGCCTCGGGCCGGTACGACAGCTATTCGTCGGGCCAGGAGAATTTCTCGCCGAAGCTCACCGCGATCTTCAAGCCGATCGAGCAAGTCCGTCTGCGCGGTACCTATTCGCGTGGCTTCCGCATCCCGAGCTTCAACGAGGCCTATGGCCAGCCGACCACCGGCTATCTCACGGACACGGTGGCATCGGACCGACCCGGCTATGCGGACTTCCTCGCCGCGCATGGCGGTAATGCCTACGCAACCCAGCCGTACAGCTATGGCTTGACGTCGAGCGGCAATCCGAAGCTCGATCCGGAAAAGTCCACCAGCATGACCGCCGGCATCGTGTTCGAGCCGACGCACCGCATCTCGTTCACGGCGGACTATTGGCACATCAAGATCAAGGGCCTGGTCAGCGCCCCCGATTATTCGGGCGTGCTCGATGAATATTATGGCAATAACGGCGTCGTGACCGCGCCGGGCATCACCGTCCGGCCGGGCGTGGCCGATCCCGACCACCCCAACGCGCTGCCCGTGATCGGCTTCATCGAATACTCGTTCATCAACGCGAACTCGGAAGTGGCGTCGGGCCTGGACTTCTCGGGCACGCTGCGGCTGCCGCTCGGCAGCGGCATCAACTTCACCAGCCGGGTCGATGCATCTTACCTGATCAAGCTTGAGCAGACGATCAATGGAACGGTGCAGCGCTTCGACGGATCGTTGAGCCCCTGCAACATCACGTCCTGCTCGGGTGCGCCGGCGTGGCGCGGTAGCTGGCAGAACACGATCGACTTCGGAGGCGCCACGCTCAGCGCCACGGCCTATTATACCGGCGGCTACAGCATGGGCTCGGTTGACTATGGCGGCGATCCCAAGGATTGCGGCGCCAGCATCGGCGCTTCCGTCTACGCCTATTATGCTCAGGATGCGGCCGGAAACGATGTACCGTTCAAGTGCCACGCCAAGAGCTTCATCAACGTCGACCTGAGCGGCAGCGTCAAGGTGAACGACAGATTCACGCTCTACGCCAACGTCCTCAACGTCTTCGACACCAAGCCGGATTTCAATCCGGGTCAGACGTACGACTTGGGATATGGCTACAACGCCGCATGGGAAAGCCAGGGCTTTATCGGCCGGTTCATGCGGGTCGGAGCACGGATCGACTTCTGATCCTCAAAGGATCGGGCAAGGGGGCTCCGTCGGGAGCCCCCTTTTTTCATGGCATGTTTGTGGAAACGGGCTTTCCCAGGCCGGCAGTTCGAACCGTTCGCGCCATCCCGACTCAGGGTGTAGAATCCGTCCAGAATGGAAGCGCGGAGCAGGGCGACGGATAGAATTCACCGGGCTTCCGGATATAGTGGCCTCGGGGACAGGGGAGGCTTTCAGTGCGAATTCTGCTCATGGCGCTCGCGGCGACGACCGCGTTGACCAGCTTGGCATATGCCGGCGACAAGCCGATCATCGGGCCGGCGCCGACATGGGTGAAGCCGGTGCAGCCGGCCGCGACCTCCGCCAAGGGCGACGAGGCGCCGATGCGGATCCTGCTCTCGGACCAGCAGATCGCGCTCGAGCCCGGCAAACAGACCCTCTACACCGATATCGTCCTCAAGATTCAGACACCGCAGGGTCTGTCGGCGGGCAACATTTCCTTCCCCTGGCGACCCGACACCGACGAGCTGACGGTGCACAAGCTGCTGATCCGGCGCGGCGACCAGGTGATCGACGTGCTCGCCTCGGGACAGACTTTCACCGTGGCGCGGCGCGAGACCAATCTGGAAAGCGCGACGCTGGACGGCGTGCTCACCGCAAATATCCAGCCCGAGGGGCTCCAGGTCGGCGACATCATTGAATTCGCGGCGTCGCTCACCACGAGCGACCCGACCCTCAAAGGCCATGTCGAACAGATCGCCGGGACATGGAACGGCTACGCTGCCGGCCGCGCGCATCTGCGCATGCAATGGCCATCGACGCTGAAGGTGAAGCTGCAGCAGAACGGCGCACTGCCGGCGCTGAAGCCGATCAAGACGGGCGGCACGACCCAGGTCGAGCTGATGCTCGACAATATCGATCAGGTCGCGGTGCCTCGACTGGCGCCGGCCCGGTACGGCATCGGCCGCAGGGTCGAAGTGACCGACTTCGCGTCCTGGGCGGATCTCGGAGCGCTCATGGCGCCGCTCTACCAAAAGGCGGCGACCTTGCCCGCACAGGGGCCGCTGCTCGCCGAAGTCGATCGCATTCGAACTGCTTCTTCCGATCCCAAGACGCGCGCGCAGGCCGCGCTCGCGCTGGTGCAGGACCGGGTGCGCTATGTCGCGTTGCAGATGGGGACTGGCGGCCTGGTTCCCGCCGATGCGGAAACGACCTGGTCGCGGCGCTTCGGTGACTGCAAAGGCAAGACCGCGCTGCTCCTCGCGATCCTCCACGCCCTCGACATTCAGGCCGAGCCGGTCGTCGTCAGCACCGTTGGCGGCGATGGAATGGATGCAAGGCTGCCCATGGTCGGTTTGTTCGACCATGTGCTGGTCCGCGCGACATTGGCGGGCAAGGTCTACTGGCTCGACGGAACGCGCAGCGGTGACGTCAGTCTCGACAGGTTGAAGGTTCCCGATTTCGGCTGGGGCCTGCCGTTGGTGCCGACCGGCGCTGCATTGGTCCGGATCGTTCCCCCGCCGCTCGATGTGCCGTTGCAGACCACGACCATCCGCATGGACGCCACTTCCGGCATCTCCATTCCTGCGCCGACCAAGGTCGAAACGGTTTTCCGCGGTGACCAGGCCTTTGCGACCAATCTCGCCCTGACCAATCTGACGGGGGAGGCTCGCGATCGCGCGCTGCGAGAATATTGGCGCAGCGAATATGAATTCATCGACGCGCTGGCCGTGAACGCGACGTTCGACCCCGTGGCCGGCGAACTTCGCATGACCATGGAGGGCAAGGCGCGGATGGATTGGAGCAACGGCTATTATGAGACCGACGGCACCGGCGTCGGCTACAAGGCCGATTTTCGTCGCGACCCGGGGCCGGATCAGGACGCCCCGTTTGCGGTCTCCTATCCCTATTTCATCAAGACGGTCGAGACGATCCAGCTTCCGCACGGCTTCTCCTACAAGCCCGATCCCAAGGCAGAAGTCAGCCAGACGGTTGCGGGTATCGAATATCGCCGGCATGCCAGCATTGCCGGAGATGCCGTCACCATCGAGAAGACCGAGCGGAGCGTGGCGAGCGAATTCCCGTTCAAGGATGCCGTCGCGGCGGGGGAGGCCTTGCGCGACCTCGCCGATCGACGCGTCTACATCCCCACGCCGAGAAACTATCGACAGACCGATGCCGAACTGGCCGTTGCCGCGACCAAGACCCCAACCACCGCGACGGGGTTCATCAGCCGTGGCCTGATGTATCTTGATCGCCGGCAGCTGCCGCTCGCAATCAAGGATTTCGACAGCGCGCTTGCTCTGGATCCAAAGAATGTCTGGGCGCTGGCAGATCGCGGCATCGCGCGCGTTTGGGCAATGGACACCGAAGCCGCAAATCGCGATCTGGATGCGGCGTTCGCGATCGATCCCAAGAATCCCGTCATATTCCGCGCGCGGGGCCTCATCGCCCAGCAGAATCTCAAATGGCAGGATGCGATCGCCGCCTATAGCGGCGCGCTCGAACTCGACGCGGATGACAATTTCTCGCTCGGTCAACGCGCCCAGGCGTATCGTGCCGTCGGCAATTCCGACGCTGCGCTGCGTGATTCCGCTGCCGCACTCGGACGCAACCCGCAATGGCTTGATCTATACCTGATGCGCGCCAACCTGTTCCGCAGCCAGGGCAAGATGGAGGCGGTGGCCGGCGAAGCCGCCGCGGTCTCTACCGCAAATCCTGAAAACGCCTATGCGCATGTGATCGCCGCCAATATCTATAGCGCGCTCGGAAACAGCGTCGAAGCGATGCGCGAATATGACCGGGCGATCGCGCTCCATCCCGAAGCCTATGTCTATCTGAATCGCGCGCTCGCCCGACCACGAACCGATGTGGCGGGCCGGCGTGCCGATGTCGACGCCGCGCTGAAGTTGCAGCCGGACATGCCTGACGCGCTCGCCGCGAAGGCGGAATTGCAGGAAGATGCCGGCGATCGCGCCGGCGCGATCGCCATATATACCAAGGCGATCGCGGTCACGGCCGACAATGCTTTTCTGCTCAACGCGCGGGGCATCCTCCATGCCCGCAACGGCGACATGACCAACGCCGAGAAGGATTTCGCCGTTGCGCGCGGCAAGGTCAGCGACGCACCGCCGCTCAACAATATGTGCTGGGCGAAGGCGACAGCAGGCGTGGCGCTCGAATCGGCGCTGGCGGATTGCAATGCGGCTTTGAGCAAAATGCCCGATTTACCGTCCTATCTCGACAGCCGTGGCCTCGTGCTGCTGCGTATGGGGCGCTTCGACGATGCGATTGCGGACTATAGCAAGGCCCTGGCCAAGAACCCGACCTTGCCGTCGTCACTCTACGGCCGGGCGGTCGCCTGGGCGCGCAAGGGCGACAAGGCGAAGTCCGATGCCGATGCCGCCGCCGCGATCAAGGTCAATGCCAATGTGAAGGCGGAGTTCGAGCGCTACGGCGTGAGACCATAGCCGTCCGATAAGAGCTGCGGGTCTGTTCGGGCGCCGGGATCAGGGAGACCGGCGGGTAACCTTCTTGGTGGCGCCGCACATCGCGCAGGAATCGATGCGTCGCTCGAACCCGGCCATACCGGCCAGCTCGCCGATCTTGTTGCCGGATTCCTCCCGCTCCTCCAACGAGAGGCGCTCGGTGATGCAGTCGTCGCAGATCGGTTCCGGCGCAAGCCGCTCGATCAAGGCGCGGATCTGCTTCAATATAGCCAGACTTTCCCCCATTTCGCGGAGCATAGACGGGGACCCGTGCCGCGCACAGTCGCTTTGCGACGGATCGTTGGAGGTGGCGGGCGGCCGATGAGGCAGTGCTAATACGCTCGTATGCTTGACGCGCTTCCCGAAGGGGCAGAAACCTTCCAGACAAATTCGGGGACGACGGCCGGGTAATCCTTACGGTACGCGGTTCCCGGCCGCCGAATGGGGGCAACATGCTGACGCTGAACGTCAATGGTACCACGCATGACGTCGACGTGCCTTCGGACATGCCGCTCCTCTGGGTCTTGCGTGACGTTATCGGTCTGACCGGAACCAAATATGGCTGCGGCATAGCCCAGTGCGGTGCCTGCACGGTGCATGTCGACGGCCAGCCGCTGCGCTCCTGCCAGTTGCCCGTCGGCACGCTTGGCACCCGCGCCGTCACCACGATCGAGGCGATCGGCCAGACCCCGGCGGGGGCCAATGCGCAGCGCGCCTGGCTCGATCTCGAGGTCGTCCAGTGCGGCTATTGCCAGTCGGGCCAGATCATGTCGGCCGCCGCGCTGCTCGCTTCCACGCCCGCGCCCACCGACGCCGATATCGACGCCGCGATGTCCGGAAACATCTGCCGATGCGGCACCTATGTGCGCATCCGCGAGGCGATCAAGAAAGCCGCGACCGCCGCCTGAACTCCCCGAATTCGAGGTCCGTGCCATGACCGTTACCACCGCCGCAGCCGGACCCGATCTTTCCCGCAGGACATTGTTGCAGGTCGGCGCGGCGGTGGGCGGGGGCCTTATGGTCGGGTTCGTCGCGCGGAGCGGGGCGGCGCAGCCCGTCGTGACCGGCTTCGCGCCCAACGCCTTTATCCGCATCGATCCGGCAGGGCAGGTCAAGCTGGTCATGCCGCAGGTGGAGATGGGGCAGGGGACCTATACGTCGATCAGCATGATCCTGGCCGAAGAGCTGGACGCCGACTGGCGCAAGGTCGTGTTCGAGCACGCCCCGCCAAGCGATGCGCTCTACGGCAATCCGGTGTTCGGCGTGCAGGCGACGGGCAATTCCAATTCGATCCGCGCCTTCTGGACACCGCTGCGCAAGGCGGGGGCGGGCACGCGCGCGATCCTGGTCCAGGCCGCAGCATCGGGCTGGGGCGTCGATCCGGCGAGCTGCCGCACCGAGGCGGGCGAGGTGATCCATGACGCGACCGGACGCCGCATCGGCTATGGCGCGCTCGCCGGCCGCGCGGCGGGACTGAAGCCACCCGCCGATCCACCGCTCAAGGACCCGGCGAATTTCCGGCTGATCGGCAAGTCGCTACGCCGGCTCGACACGCCCGAGAAGGTCAACGGCACTGCCAAGTTTGGGATCGACGCGATGCCGCCCGGGGTGAAGTTCGCGACGTTCGCCCATGCACCCGTGCTCGGCGGGAAGGTGGTGCGCATCGACGACAGCCAGGCGAAGCTCGTGCCGGGATTCCGCCAGGTCGTGGTGCTCGAGGATCTCGTCGCGGTAGTCGGTGACCATATGTGGGCGGCGCTTCAGGGACTCGCCGCGCTGAATATCGACTGGGCGGACGGCGCCAACGCCGCCATCGACACCGGGCATATCCACGACCTGCTGGTCAGGGCGAGTAGCCGGCCCGGCGTCGTCGCGAAGACGGTGGGCGATGTCACCAAGGCGCTGGGCGACGACGCGATCGAGGTCACCTATGACGTGCCGTTTCTCGCCCATGCCGCGATGGAACCGATGAACTGCACGGTCCATGTCGCCGGTGGGCGCTGCGAGATCTGGACGGGCATACAGGTCGCGAGCCGCGCCCAGGCGATCGCAGCCAAGGTGACGGGCCTCCCGCTCGACCAGGTGATCGTCAACAACCATCTGCTGGGCGGCGGGTTCGGCCGGCGGCTCGAGGTCGACCAGGTCGAGACCGCGGTGCGGATCGCCCAGCATGTCGATTCGCCGGTGAAGGTGGTGTGGAGCCGCGAAGAGGACATGCGGCACGACGTCTATCGTCCGACCTGGCATGACCGGTTCAGCGCCAAGCTGGACGGCGGCAAGATCAGCGCGTGGCGGCACATCATCACCGGCTCCTCGGTGCTGGCGCGCTGGCTGCCGGCGGCCTTTGTCGACGGCAAGGATTTCGACGCGGTCGATAGCGCCGCCGACATGCCCTACGACATCCCGAACTTCGAGGTCTCGCATGTGCGCGAGGAGCCGCCGGGGCTGGTCACGGGCTTCTGGCGCGGCGTCGGGCCGACGCACAATGTGTTCGTGATCGAGAGCTTCATCGACGAGCTGGCGCACAAGGCGGGCATCGACCCGGTGCAGTTCCGGCTGGGTATGCTCGACAAGGCGCCGAGGATGAAGAGGGTGCTGCAATATGCCGCGGAGAAATCGGGCTGGGGCGCGCCGCTGCCGGCGCGCTGCGGGCGCGGCGTCTCGATCCAGCCTTCGTTTGCGAGCTGGATCGCCAATGTGACCGAGGTCGAGGTGGACGAGGACGGTGGAGTCCATTTGCGCCGGATCACCTGCGTGGTCGACACCGGCATCGCGGTCAATCCGAACACGGTTGCGGCGCAGCTTCAGGGCGGGTTGATCTTCGGGCTGACCGCGGCGCTGTTCGGCGAGATAACCTTCGAGAAGGGCCGGGTGCAGCAGAGCAATTTCCACGACTATCGCATGCTGCGGATGAACGAGACGCCGCCGATCGACGTCTATGTCCTGCAGAGCGGCGAGGCGCCGGGCGGGATCGGCGAGGCGGGGACCACCGCGGCGGCGCCGGCGCTCGCCAATGCGATCTTCGCGGCCACGGGCACGCGGCTGCGGCGCCTGCCGGTCGACCGCGACGTGCTGGCCGGAAGGAAAGAGGCATGAGCGTCCGCCGCATCGTTCTGATCGTCATCGCCGCGATCGTGGTGGTGGGCGCGGGCGCGTTCGCCTGGATCGGGTTCGGGCCCGGACCATTGGACTTCGCAGGTGGGCGTGCAGTGTCGCTCGTCGAGTACAAGGCGGGATCGCCGACCGGGGTGCCCGCGGACTTCGCCTCGGCCGATCCGGTCGAGCGCGGCAAGTATCTGACGGTCGCCGCCGATTGCCAGGCCTGCCACACTGCCGAGGGCGGCACGCTCTTTGCCGGCAGCCGACCCTTCAAACTGCCCTTCGGCACGATCTGGTCGCCTAACATCACGCCCGACAAGAAGACCGGAATCGGCAACTGGACCGACGCCCAGTTCCTCACCGCGCTGCGCGAGGGCAAGGGGCCCAAGGCGCGCCTGTATCCGGCGATGCCCTATGCCTCGTACACCTATCTGACCGATGCCGACGCGCTCGCGATCCGCGCCTATCTCAGGACGCTGGCGCCGGTGGAGAAGGAGCGGCCCAAGGTGGCGTTCTCCTGGCCGTTCAACCAGCGCTGGCTGATGACCTTCTGGGGCGGGCTGTTCAATCCGAACCAGCGCTTCCGGCCCAATGCCGATCGCAGCCCCGAATGGAACCGAGGCGCCTATCTGGCCGAGGCGCTCGGCCATTGCGGCGAGTGCCACACGCCGCGCAATTTGGGCCAGGCGGTCGACAACCGCAGCAAATATGCCGGCGCGGTCGCCGCCGGATGGCGCGCCTTCAACATCACCGGCGACAAGGCGACGGGAGTCGGGAGCTGGAGCGATGCCGAGCTGGTGCAATATCTGTCGCAGGGTCATGCGCCCGGTCGCGGCACCGCGGCGGGGCCGATGCGCGAGGCGATCGATCTCAGCCTCAGCAAGCTGACCAAATCAGACATCGCCGCGCTGGTGACCTATCTCCGGACCATCCCGGCGGTCTCGACGCCGCGCCAATCGCCTTCGCCCGCCGGCCCGGCGCCTGCCACGCATGCCGTGGCCGCGGCCGACGACCATGCGCCGCTCGGCAAGAAGATCTTCGAAGGCGCGTGCATCGGCTGCCACAGCTGGAGCGGCAAGGGCGCGCTGACCGGGCTGGCGACGCTCACCGGCTCAAGTGCGGTCAACGATCCCGAGGCGATCAATGTCGCCCAGGTGATCATCCAGGGGGCCAGCGCCCGCACGCCGCAGGGCCAGCAGGTCATGCCGGCATTCGGGCATGCCTATAGCGACGCGGAGATCGCCGCGGTGGCGAACTATGTCACCGCCCGGTTCGGCGCGAAGCCGTCGAGCATCACCGCGAAGGATGTGGCGGCGCTCCGCAAGCAGGAGTGAACGCTACCGCAGCGCGTCCGGACTCCAGCCGCCGCCGAGCGCCTGGTAGAGCGACACCGATGCCGCCAGCCGGTCCGAACGCGCCTGGACCAGCGCGAGCTCGGCCGAAAGCAGCGCGCGCTGGGCGTCGAGCTGCTCGAGATAGGGTGAATAGCCGGCGCGATAGCGGTTGGTCGCGAGGCGGAGTACCTCGGCAAGCGAGACGCGCTGCGCCTCGATCACCCGCTCCTGTTCGGCGACCCGATCCACCGCGGCGAGCGAATCCTCGACTTCGCGGAACGCGGTGAGCGCCGCCTTGCGATAGGCGAAGGCGGCCTGGTCGCGGCGGGCAGCGGCGGTGTCTTGTTGCGCGCGCAATCGCCCGCCCTCGAAGATCGGGGCGAGGATGCTGCCGCCGAGCGAGAAGATGGTCACCGGATCGGGCAGCAGGTTCGACGTGACGAAGCCGCCCGCCGCGCTGAGCCTTATGGTCGGCATGAAGGCCGCGCGGGCCGAATCGAGCGAGCGATCCGCGGCGACCACGCTCTGCTCGGCCTGGGCGATATCGGGCCGGCGGCGGAGCAGTTCTGACGGAAGCGCGGCGGGCGTTTGCGGGGTCTGGAGCGCGTCGAGCGCCAGGCCCCGTACGATCGCGCGCGGATTCTCGCCGAGCAGCAGGTTGAGCGCATCCTCCTGCCGGCGGATCGCTAGCTCGGTGGCAGGGATCAGCGCTTGGGCCGCGGCGAGCTCGGCTTCGGCCTGGCGCTGGTCGAGCAGTGGCGAATAGCCCGTCTCGGCGCGGCGCTGGGCGAGGTGGAGTGCTTCGCGGCGGGCGGCGACCGTGTCCTGGAGCACGACCAGCCGGGCATCGAGCGCGCGCAGCCCGATATAGCCGCTCGCCGCGGAGGCGGCGACGGCGAGGCGGACATTATCGCGCGCCGCTTCGGTCGAGAGCAGCGCGGCGCGCGCGGCAGCGCTGGCATTGGCGAGCCGGCCGAACAGATCGGTGTCGTAGGAGACGACGAGCTGGGTCTGGCTGACCGTCTGATTGGTGCCCTGGCCAAAGGCGTTCAGCGCGCGCTGCGGGCCGCCGCCCGCGGTGGCGTCGACCTGGGGAAGCCGCTGGGCCTCGGACAGGCGGAACTGCGCGCGGGCTTCCTCGACGCGCGCGGCGGCAATCGCGATGTCGGTGTTGTTGGCGAGCGCCGCATCGACGATCGCGGTCAGTGCCGGATCGCCGAACCCCTGCCACCAGGCGGCGGAGACCTCCGCACCGGGCTGGGCGGCGCCGCCGCGCCAGTCGGCGGGCGGCGCGACCGCGGCGCTGGACGGGGCTTCGGGTCTGGGGCCGGCGCAGGCGGCGAGCGACAGCGCGGTGCCGAGCAGCAACAGGGTCCGCGCGCGCATCACGACTTCCTGCGCGTATCGATGCGGAGCTCGACGGACATGCCGGGGCGCAGCCGCGCGGCCTGGGCCTGGCCGGGATCGACCGAGACGCGCACGCCGATCCGCTGCGGAATCTTGACGAAATTGCCTGTGGCGTTGTCGGGCTTAAGCACCGCGAATTCGGAGCCCGCGGCGGGTGAGAGCTGCTCGACACGACCCTGGAGCTTCGCGCCGCCCAGCGCATCGACGGTGAAGGTCGCAGGCTGGCCGGGCACCATCCGGGCGGTCTGCGCTTCCTTGTAGTTGGCGATGACCCAGCGATCGGGCGGGACCAGCGCGAGGAGCTGGTTGCCGTTGGTGACATATTGGCCGAGCCGGACGCCGATTTCGCCGACCTGACCATCCGCGGGCGCGCGGATGACGGTGTTGCCGAGATCGATCTCGGCGAGGCGGAGCTGCGCGCGCGCGGCCTCCACCTGCGCCTCGAGCCCGCCGCGGCCGACATCGACGGTACGGATGTCCTGCCGGGCGATCTCGCCCGATGCGGCCGACTGGCGGACGCCAGCCTCCGCCTGGGCGAGCGCCGCCACCGCCTGGTCGCGCTCGCGGCGCGAGACCGATCCGTCGCTCACCAGATCGTCGATCCGGGCGAGATCGGCGCGGGCGCGGAGTAGCTGCGCGCGGGCGCCGGCGAGCCCGGCGGTCTGCGACTGAAGCCCCGCGGTGCGCGACGCGTGCGCCTGCCTGCTGTTGGCGAGCGCGGCGAGCTGAGCATCGAGATTGGCGGCCGCCTGTGCGGCGCGCGCGCGGTAGATGCGGTCGTCGATGCGGACGAGGACTTGGCCGCGCTTCACCTGCTGATAGTCGCGGACCAGTACCTCAACGACATAGCCGCTGACCTGCGGCGCGATGCTGGTGGTGCGGCCGCGGACATAGGCGTTCTCGGTCGTCTCCTCGCTTCCGCCGAACGGCGGTAGCTGCCAGGCTCGCAGCAGGATCAGGACCGCGAGAAGCGCGACCGCGACGATCAGGACGGTCGCGACGGGATGCCGGACGCGCGGGCGCCAATGCTTGGGCGCGGGATCGGCGGGAGGGGCGGTATCGACCGTCTCCTCGGGTTGGGCGGTGCGCGTGTCGCTCATTGTTTGCTTCCCTGGCGCTGAAGGTAACGGAGCCGCATGATGCGGAAGATCAGGTAGAGCGCGATTGCGAACGAAAGGGCGGCGACCAGGCGGAACACGTCGTTGAAGGCGAGGACCGCGGCTTCACGTTGAAGCGCGGCGTAGAGGCCGGCGCTTCCCTGCTGCGACAGCCGCGCCACGACCTGCGGGTCGGAGGCGAGGAGATGTTCGGACAGCGCCCCGGCATGGGCGCGGGTGCGCATCACCTGATAGGTCCCGAGCAGCGCCGATCCGAGCAGGCCGCCGATATTCTGGCTGGCGCTGAACACCACCAGAAAGCTTACGAGATAGTTGGCCCCGAGCTGGATCACCCGGACGAAACCGAAGATCAGCGCCGGACCGATGAAGAGGCAGGTGCCGAAGCCGAGCAGCGACTGGCTGAGATATAGCTGGGCGGGGCGCGTGAGATTGGTGGCGTCGCTGTCGATCAGTGCGCCGATCCCGATGATGACCGCGGCGGCCATGACCTGCCAGGGAATACCACCAATGCTGAGCGTTAGCGCTGCGGTGGCGGTGCCGAGGATCATCGCGACCATGACGAAAGCGAACAGCAGATGGAGTTGATCGTTGTTCAGCCCGCCCGCGGTGAGCAGGCCGACCGCGCCATAGGTCTGCTCGGCCAGGGCGAAGCGGACGAGCAATGCGATGATTGCGAGACGCGCAATGTCGCGGCTGGTGATCCAGCTCATCTGGAGGAGCGGGCGCTCGCGGTTATGCTCGATGGCGAACGCCGTGGCTAGCAGCAGCGTGGCGACCGCCAGCGCCACGCCCACCCAGGCGGTGTCGGTCCACCATACGTAGCGGCCGGCGCCGAGCGCGCCGCAGAGCAGGATCATGCCGGGCAGCACCAGCGCTACGGTCAGGAAATCGAGCCGCTCGAACGCCTTCCCGCATATGCTGGGCGGCAGGGGCACCGCCCAGAGCGCCGCAGAGGCCGCGAGCGTGAGGCCGAGCTCGAACAGATGCAGACCCTGCCACTGTCCGACGACGAGCAGGGTGACGGGAAACATGCGGGCTAGCGGCACGGAGAATTGGGTGATCGAGATGCCGAGCAACAAGGCCATCGGGCGCTTCTTGGGCGGAAAGATCTGGAGCAGATTGTAGATCGTCATCGTCGTCAGGCCGGTGGCGACGGTGCCCGAGGCGGCGCGGACGAGGAGCGCGGTGCCGAAGCTGGGCGACGCCAGCTGCAGCAGGGTCGTCGCGGCATAGGCGATCAGCAGCGCATGGGTGACGCGCGGGATGCCATATTGCATCCGCGCGCGCACCAGCAGCAGGTTCGCGCTGGCGTTGAATGCGACGTACATCGACGAGAGCCAGGTGGCGTCGGCAATGGTGACGCCCAAGCTTCCCGCGATGTTCGTCAGATTAACGGTAACCAGCGCGTTGCCGAGCGCGGCGCTAAGGCCGACCAGCAGCGCGACGACGACATAGGCGACCTTGCGCCAGGGATGATGCGCGGGCGAATAGGGCGAGCCCGGGAACAACGGCTGTTCGGTGGGGCCGAAGCGATATTCGGCATAGGCAGCGGTGGCGCTCATGCGACGCTACGCCAGCGAAGACCTGCCGGCGGCGACGCCGCTCGACTTGGATATCCGAGCTCCTTTTCGTCCCCGAAAGCCATCATCACCCCTGCGCGTTGGTCTGAGCATCGGCAGATCCGGAAACCGGCAGGCCCCACCTTATGCTCGATACTCGGCATGTCCGCCATTACCCGCCTGGGTGGGTGGAAACATCCATACCAAGGTGTAGCCGATCCAGACCGAGGCACGACTGGCCGGCGCAGGTACTACCGGTGCGGGGGCCCGCTCCGGCTTTCCGCAGGGTACGACAAACCCAGGTATGAAACGGGCAAGAGCGGACGCGCGCAGCCCGCGGCCGCGCTTTGCCGGGCGGGCCACGGGGGGCGGTGATCGAGCCGCGTTTGGAGCGGCAC
>CBIHNZ010000041.1:0-40481 GCA_966211615.1 uncultured Sphingomonas sp. | reverse complement strand
ACTTCATGCTGCACTATAACTTCCCGCCCTATTCGGTCGGCGAAGTCGGCCGCTTCGGCGCCCCGGGCCGCCGCGAAGTCGGCCATGGCAAGCTCGCCTGGCGCGCGCTGCACCCGGTGCTGCCGTCGAAGGAAGACTTCCCCTACACGATCCGCGTCCTCTCCGACATCACCGAGTCCAACGGTTCGTCGTCGATGGCGACGGTGTGCGGCGGTTCGCTGTCGATGATGGATGCCGGCGTGCCGCTGAAGCGCCCGGTCTCGGGCATCGCGATGGGCCTGATCCTGGAAGGCAAGGACTTCGCGGTCCTCAGCGATATCCTGGGCGACGAGGATCATCTCGGCGACATGGACTTCAAGGTGGCGGGCACGTCCGAGGGCATCACCACGATGCAGATGGACATCAAGATCGCCGGCATCACCGAGGAGATCATGCGTCAGGCGCTGGCGCAGGCCAAGGAAGGCCGCGCGCACATCCTCGGCGAAATGGCCAAGGCGCTCGATCACACCCGTGAAGAGCTGTCGGCGCACGCACCGCGCATCGAGACGATCACGATCGACAAGTCGAAGATCCGTGACGTCATTGGCACGGGCGGCAAGGTGATCCGCGAGATCGTCGCCACCACCGGCGCCAAGGTCGACATCGACGACGAAGGCGTGATCAAGGTCTCGTCCTCGGATCACGCGCAGATCGAAGCCGCGATCAACTGGATCAAGGGCATCGTCGAGGAGCCCGAGGTCGGCAAGGTCTACAACGGCAAGGTCGTCAACCTGGTCGATTTCGGCGCGTTCGTGAACTTCATGGGCGGCAAGGACGGTCTCGTCCACGTCTCGGAGATCAAGAACGAGCGCGTCGAGAAGGTCGCCGACGTCCTGAGCGAAGGCCAGGAAGTCAAGGTCAAGGTCCTCGAGATCGATCCGCGCGGCAAGGTTCGCCTGTCGATGCGCGTCGTCGACCAGGAGACCGGTGCCGAGCTCGAAGACACCCGTCCGGCCCGCGAGCCTCGCGAAGGCGGCGATCGTGGCCCGCGCGGTGATCGTCCGGCGCGTGACGGTGACCGTCGTCGTGACGGCGGCCGTGGCGACCGTGGTCCGCGTCGCGAAGGCGGCGGCGGCGATCGTGGTCCGCGCGGCGAAGGCCGTGGCGATCGCGGCGATCGCGGTCCGCGTCCCGAGCGTTCGGAGAGCAAGGACGAAGGCGGCGAGAATATCGGCCTGCCCGCGTTCCTGACCGGCGATCGCGACTAAGCCTGGCTGTATCGAAAAAGAGGAAGGGGCTCCGGAAGGGGCCCCTTCTTTTTTGCCCGACGCCCCGCCGCTACTGTCCGGGTTTTGGTGCTTCTCTCGGTTCCCTCTCGGGATGCTCGACGCCGATGCCTTTCAGCCGGTCGAGCATGGCGTCGCCGGTGCTGCCCAGATGGTAGGCGCCCATCCAGAACAGCTTTGCCGACTTGTCGTCCTCGCGGTCATGCGCGAGGTCGCCGAGGACGGTGAGCGCAAGCTCGTTGGGCTCGATTTCAAGGGAGCGCTTGGCATCCGCGAAGGCGCCCTCGGGATCCTGGCGATTATATTTCGCGGCCGAACGTCCGGCGAGTGCCGCCCAGCTGACCTTGATCGTGATCGCCCGGTCGAACTCGCGCGCCGCCGCCCAGCTATGGTGCGCATCGAGATAGGCGAAGCCCAGATTCGCGTGCGCATCGGCGCTGCTCGGGTCGATCGCCGCAGCCACCGCCCGGTCGAGCGTGGCAGTTGCGCTATCCTGCTTGGCGCTGAGCCAGGCCAATGAGCGATAGGTGAGGAATTCGGCGCGTCGAGCGGGGCTTTTGGCGGCCAGAAAGGCTGCGGTGCAGTCTCCGATGAAACCCGGCACCTGCAGCGCGGCATTGTCGCGCGGCCAGGCGCAGCCCGCGGCTCCCCTCGACGATGTCGTCCATAGCGTCAGCGACTCGTGAAACGCCGCTATCGATTTGCCGAGCTTGGCGTCGCCTTTTGCCAGCTTTGCGGCTGCATCGAGATCGCTGCGCGCTTGGTCGAACCGTCCCAGCCACATCGCCGCCGCCGCCCGGTCCAGCAACGGCGCAGCCTCGGTGGGAAGCATCATCACGACCTTGTCGCGATCCGCATAAAGCCCGTCGAGCTTGGCGAGATAGAGGCGCGAGAAGGCGCGCTCCTGATAGGCGGCGACAAAATCGCCCCGCAGCTTCAGCTCGGTATCCGCGGCCCGTTCGCCTTCATCGTAATCACCCAGCGCATTCGCGGTATAGCTTAGTTCGTGCCAGGCGACGGGGTTGGCCGGATCGAGCTTGACCGCTTGCTCCAGTGCGTCGCGCGCTTCGAGATATTGGGAGGCCTCGTTATAGGCATAGGCGCTGCGGAACAGCAGCGCCGCCTGCGCCGTGGGATCGCGCTCGGCCTTGATCGCGGCATCGCATTCGGCGCGCCAGCCGGGTTTCTCCGAGGCTGCATCGTCAATCGGGCAGGCGGCGGGCCCCGCTTGCGCGGCCATCGCTGCGAACAGCGAAACGAAATGCAGGAACATGCGATCCTCCCCCAAGGTGAGAGAGGAGTAGCACGGCGGAAAGCTGAAGATGAAGTAGGCGGGGCCCGCCCGGCAATGCCAGGAGAGGGGACTCGGGATTCTTTTCTAGGCGATTCGGAAAAGGATGGGGCGGCTATCGCCGTCGTCGGGGCCGCTTGCCCCCGAGGCTGCGCGCAACTGGATTGCGCTCAATGGTGCCTTGGCTTCGAGCTTGGTGAGCCGCGGCGGCCTCGACCCTTCCGCGAAGGTCGCGGAGGCCATCAGTCCGAAGACGATCAGAGTGCACACGCTGCGATTTGGCGCTTCCAAAGCCCTGCTCCTGCCGGCCGCGGCGCATGTCCGTCGGCAGCATTAGCTGGCCCGAAACCGGTCGGACGCGACAGTCGGGAGTTCGCCTTTAGGGTGCCGCGCGGATCAGATGGTTAACGGATCGGTAATCATCCGAGCCGCGAACGGACGACAGCGGTTTCTGGAAATGGGAAGGGGCACCGCATCGGCGGCGCCCCTTCATTTGTCAGCTGCTCGCGGCCGCAAGCCGCTTGCGATATTCGAGCGCCGGGAGGCCGCCCCAACCCCAATTGTCGGTCTCCACTTCCTCGATGACGACGAAAGTCGATTCGAGCGGCTTGTGGAGCACGTCGAGAAGAAGCTGGCTGACGCCCGCGATCAGCTTGGCCTTTTCCTCCGCCGTGACGGAGTCTCGGCCGGGGCCGGATCCTTCCCGCGTTACCTGGATCGTGACGATCGGCATAAATCCTCCCTTAGTGGCCCGCGCTCTGGCCGCCGTCGACATGCAGGATCTCGCCGGTCACGAAGGCGGCCGATTCAAGATAGAGCACCGCGTCGACGATGTCGCGGATGTCGCCCATCCGCTTCACCGGATGCAGCGCCGCCAGGAAGTCGTGGGTTTCCGGGGCATGCATCGGGGTCTTGATGACACCCGGCGACACCGCGTTCACCCGGATGCCCTTGCCGGCATATTCGATCGCGAGCGCCTTGGTGGCCGAGTTGACGCCGCCCTTGGTGAGATTGGCGAGCACGGTCGGGACGCCGGCAATGGCGTGGTCGGTCAGGCTGGTCGTGATGTTGACGATGTGACCCGCTTCCTGCTTCAGCATCTCCGCCGCGGCACGCTGGGTGATGTGGAAGACGCCGGCGACGTTGGTCGAGATCGCCGCGTTGAAGTCCTCGAGGGTGAATTCGGTGAAGGGCTTGGCCAGGAAGATGCCGGCATTGTTGACCAGCGTGTCGATGCGCCCGAAGCGCGCAATCGCCTCGTTGACCACGCGTTCGGCGGTGGCGGGATCGCCGATATCGCCTGCAATCGCGAGCACATCGGGATCGCTGCCCTGCTTGATGGAGCGGGACGTCGCGACGACCCGGTAATTGCGGTCGCGATAGGCCTTGACCAATGCGGCGCCTATGCCCTGCGACGCGCCCGTGATGATGGCTACCTTCTGTTCGCTGCTCATGATCTGTCTCGATACCTGTCCGGCGAGCGGTATTGCCGCCGAGGCCCTCAGGCCGTGCGCAACAGGTAGGTCACCGCGTCGCGCGGCAGAATATTCGACATGCGGCGGTCACTCTTCCGCATTGCGGAATAATAATCGCCTCAGGAACCGAGCGCGCATGCTTCCGCGGAAAGACGGGCGAACTCGGCGCGCAGCCGGGGAGCAGCGAAATCGACAAAGGCCCGCACCTTGGGGACCGAGGATCGGCCGGCCGGCAGGAGCAGATGCACCGGCATCGGCGGCGGCTCCGCGTCGCGCAGCACGATCTTCACCGAGCCGTCGCGCACGCGTTCCGCGACATGATAGGTATAGAGCCGGGTCACCCCCTGGCCCTCGACGGCAGAGGCGAGCGCCGCCCGCACGCTGTTGACGAGCAGCCGCGGCCGGAAATGCACCGCCCGCGCGACCGACGCGCCCGGAGCCGGGGGAAAGGTCCAGCTGTCCTGTCCGAAATGGGTGGTCGTCACGATGCTGTGCTTCGCCAGGTCGGCCGGCTCCGCGATGCGCGGATGCTCCGCCAGATAGCGCGGCGACGCGACGATCACGCGCTTGACGTCGCCGCCGACGCGGATGGCGACCAGCGACGAGTCCGGTAGCTCGCCGACGCGCAGCGCGATGTCGATGCCTTCCTCGACCAGGTTGGCGTGGCGGTCGAGCAGGACGAAATTCACCGAGACCGCGGGATAGGCACGCAGATACTCGTCGATGATCGGCCGCAATATCTCCTCGCCGCTGATCGGCGGCGCGGTGATGGTGAGCGTCCCGCGCGGCGCGGCGCGTTCGCCCGCGGCGGACAGATCGGCCTCTTCGAGCTCGACCAGCACGCGCCGGCAGGCCGCGGCATAGCGTTCGCCGGCCTCGCTGAGCTTCATCGAGCGGGTCGTGCGATGCAGCAGCTCGGTCCCGACATGCGCTTCGAGAAAGGCGATGGCGCGGCTCACCGCGGCAGGCGACCGGCCGAGCCGCCGCCCCGCGCCGGCGAGGCTGCCCTCGTCGAGTGCGGCGACGAACACCCTCATCGCGTCGATACGGTCCATGGGCATTCTTCCGCGAGGTGGAATTACCGGCGCTCATTCTCGGGAATTCAGGCGATTCTGGCAATGAATCAAACGCGATCTAATGCCGGGATCACGAGCGCCCATGGTATGAAGGCGCGGGCCCTTCCGTTGGAGATGATGCCATGTCGACGATGCGCGCGATGATCGTTCCGCAAGCCGGTGCCCCTTTCGAGCTGGTGGAACGCGATATTCCCTCCCCCGGGCGCCACGAGGTGCTGATCAAGGTGCAGGCGTGCGGCGTGTGCCACAGCGACGCGATGACGGTGGGCGGAGGCCATGGCATCGAATATCCGCGCATTCCGGGACATGAGGTGATCGGTACGATCGAGGCGCTCGGTGCGGATGTCGACGGCTGGAGCGTCGGCGATCGCGCCGGGGTCGGCTGGTTCCCGGGCGCGTGCGGCTATTGCCCGCATTGCCGGCGGGCCGAGGCCTATGCCTGCGACAATGTCCATGGCGCGACCGGCGTCTCGCGCGACGGTGGCTATGCGACGCACATGCTCGCCTTGGCCTCTGCGCTGGCGCATGTCCCCGCCTCGCTCGATTCGGTCGAGGCCGCGCCCTTGCTCTGTGCCGGCGTCACCACCTTCAACGCGATCCGCAACTCGGGTGCGCGGGGCGGCGATCTCGTCGCGATCCAGGGCATCGGCGGGCTCGGCCATCTCGGCATCCAGTTCGCGGCGCGGCTGGGCTTCCGCACCGTCGCCGTCAATCGGGGCACCGACAAGGAAGCGCTGGCGCGTTCGCTCGGCGCGCACGACTATATCGACAGCGCGGCGAACGATCCCGCCCAGGCGCTGCAGGCGATGGGCGGCGCCAAGGTGATCATCGCCACGGTCACCGCCGCCGACGCGATGCAGGCGATCGTCGGCGGTCTCGGCGCCGGAGGCACGATGATGGTCATCGGCGCGACCGGGCCGATCCTGGTCGATCCGATCCAGCTGATCACCCGGAGCGCCGGGGTGCGGGGCTGGTATTCGGGCGTGTCGGCGGATTCGGAGGATACGCTGCGGTTCAGCGAGCTGCACGCGATCGGCTCGATGAACGAGATCTATCCGTTCGAGCAGGCGCAGGCCGCCTATGACCATATGCTCAGCGGCAAGGCCCGCTTCCGCGTCGTGCTGAAGATGGATTGATGGGGAAGTGGGGAGCTTCTGTTGCCCGGTGCTCCCCGTACCGCTGGATTCCGCTTCTGTTGCCCGGTGCGGTCCAACCGCGCATTTTAGAATAACCTTAGGCCGTTAAGCCGTGGGGTTACGCCGCAATAGCGAGTGCTTCGTTATCGTTGGCACTTGTGTAATGGACCGTCACAGTGGCCCACGCTGAGAGATAGATAGCGCTTTTCAACACACGTCGATCCTAGTTCGGCCCCGTCAGAAGCCCCGTTTCCGGGGTTTATGGTGGAGCCGCCGGGTACCGCCCCCGGGTCCGCTGCGCCTATTGCACGCCTTCGTTTATCCCCATAGCCGGGCGAACCCGGCACCGACTTATATAGTCGCTCTGCGCTTAATGAAAAGGTCAGGTTGGCAGGCCTATGCCCGGCGACGAACCGGCGACGAAAAAGTGCCCGGGGCCTTCACAGTGCCGCATTCAGTTGGCATGGAGAGTGCATCATGTTGACGCAGCGTTCCCGTTATGCGCTTCGCGCGATGCTATTCCTCGCAGAACAGCCCGCTACTGGCGCCCCCGTGCCCATGAATCGCATTGCGACCGAGGCCAATGTTCCGCGCAAGTTCCTCGAGCTGATCCTCGCCGATCTGCGCGAGGCGGGCTTCCTCTTCTCGACCCGCGGCAAGATGGGCGGTTATCGCCTGGCCCGCACCTCGCACCTCATCTCGCTGGGCGAGATCATCCGCGTGATCGAGGGCCCGTTGGCGCTGGTCCCCTGCGTCAGCCGCACCGCCTATCGGCCCTGCGCCGACTGCAAGGACGAGGCCGCCTGCGCGATTCGCCAGGCGATGGCCCGCGTGCGCGACGAGACCGCGCGCATCCTCGACGGCACTAGCCTGGCCGATGCGATCGCCGAGGATCTCGCCGCGGCCTGAGGGATCGTTCGGGAATGCGCTGAGACGCATTTCCGGCGGTACCGGCCCGCACCACGGTCCTAGCCGCGCTTCTTCAGCTCGTCGCGGATCTCGCGCAGCAGCGTCACGTCTGCCGGTTCCGCGGCCGCAGCCTCCTCGGCCTTGGGCATCACGCGGTTCACCGCGCGGATGATCAGGAAGATGATGAAGGCGACGATCAGGAAATTGACGAAGGCCGTGACGAACGCCCCCCATCCGAACAGCGGCACCCCCGCCTTTTTGAGCGCGGCATAGTCGGTCGATCCGGCGAGCTGCTCGGGGATCGGCCCGAGCGCGATGAAATAGCTCGAGAAGTCGAGCCCGCCGAAGATCTTGCCGATCAGCGGCATCAATATATCGTCGGTCAAAGAGGTGATGATCTTGCCGAACGCCGCTCCGATGATCACCGCAACCGCGAGATCGAGCACGTTGCCGCGCATGATGAAGGCCTTGAACTCTTTGATCATGGCTGAATCCTCCCAATAACCACTGGCTCTTCATGCTCCCGGCGTGGCGCCGGGCCAAGCCCTCAGACCGAACCCTGTCCGATTTCGCTTTCTGCCGGGGGTGTAAGCACCGTATAAGACACCTACTTACGGGGTCAGGAGGATCTAGCCCAATGAAGTTCCGTGTCGCCATCGCGCTCGCCGCCGCCGTCCTTGTTTCGGCATGCGGCATCAACAGCGTCCCTACCGCCGAGGAGAATGCCAAGGCGCGCTGGGCCGACGTGCAGACCAATTATCAGCGCCGCGCCGACCTGATTCCGAATCTGGTCGCGACGGTGAAGGGCGCGGCTTCCTCCGAAGGGAAGATCCTGAACGACGTGGTCAATGCCCGTGCCAAGGCGACCTCGATCCAGCTCAGCGGCGACGATCTGACCGATCCGGCCAAGGTCTCGGCGTTCAACCAGGCACAGAACGGCCTGAGTCTCTCCCTCCAGCGGCTCCAGGAGGCCTATCCGCAGCTCCAGAGCCAGGGCAATTTCAAGACGCTGATGGACCAGATCGAAGGGACCGAGAACCGCATCTCGATCTCGATCCGCGACTACAACACGGCGGTGCAGGCCTATAACACCCGCATCCGCACCTTCCCCGACGCGGTCGGCGCCAAGATCTTCTACGGCGCCAAGCCGATGACGCCGTTCCAGGCCAAGGCGGGCGCGGACACCGCTCCCACCGTCGATTTCGGGAACAGCAACTGATCCTGAGGGCGCTCCTCCTCTGCGGAGCGCTCGCGGCCTGCAAGCCTGCAGCGTCGGCTCAGCAGACCCCACCCGCCGGGTATGACCTTCCGGCGCTTGGCGGGCGTGTTGTCGATGGCGCGGGCTTGTTGCCGGCTGATGCGAAGGCCAGGCTCGAGGCCCGGCTGACGGCGGTCGAACAGCAGTCGAAGCATCAGTTTGTGGTGGTAACGGTGAAGAGCCTCGGCGGGCACAGCATCGAAGATTACAGCCTCAGGCTTTTCAGGAGCTGGGGCATCGGCCGCAAGGGCGTGAACGACGGCGTCGGGCTGCTCGTCGCGCCCAATGAACGCAAGGTGCGGATCGAAGTCGGCTACGGCCTCGAAAAGGCGCTGCGTGACGAAGAAGCCGGCCAGATCATCCGTGCGGACATCCTGCCCCGCTTCAAGGCCGGCGATATCCCGGGCGGCATCCTTGCCGGAAGCGAAGCCATTATTCGCGAGATCACCCAATGACCCTGTTGCGTAGCCTGCTCGCATTCCTGCTGATCGCGCTGCCGCTTTCGGCGCAGGCGCAAAGCCAGCCCAATTTCCCCAAGCTTGCTGGTAGGGTGGTCGACGACGCGCACCTGTTGAGCGCCGAGCAGGTCGCGCAGCTCACCCAGCTTTCGAACGACGTCGAAAAGGCTTCCTCGCGCCAGTTCGTGGTGGCGACGATCCCCGATCTTCAGGGTTATCCGATCGAGGATTACGGCTATCAGCTCGGCCGCAACTGGGGCATCGGCCAGAAAGGCGCGAACAACGGCATCATTCTCATCGTCGCGCCCAACGACCGCAAGGTCCGCATCGAGGTCGGCTACGGGCTCGAACCGATCATGACCGACGGGCTTTCGAGCCAGATCATCAATGAGACCATCCTCCCGAAATTCCGGGACAAGGACATTCCGGGGGGTATCGTCGCCGGCGCGCAGGCGATCGGTGAGCAGATGAAGCTGCCGCTTGAGGCTGCGGAGCAGCGCGCGCAGCAGGCGACGCAGAAGACCGCGCAGACGCGCCAGCGCAATCGCGGCGGCGGCGGCTTTCCGATCGGGCTGATCTTCTGGGGCATCGTCCTGGCGTTCGTGATCATTCCGATGTTCGCCTGGCGGCGGCGCGGCCGCCGGGGCCCCTGGGGCGCCCGGAGCTATCGCGGCGGCGATAGCGGCGCGCTGCCGATCATCCTGTGGACCATCGCCAACGAGATCGGCCGTGAATCGAGCCGCGGCGGCTGGGGCGGCGGCTCCGGCGGTGGAGGTTGGGGCGGTGGAGACGGCGGCGGCGGGGGCGGCTTCTCGGGCGGCGGTGGATCGTTCGGGGGCGGCGGCGCCTCGGGGAGCTGGTGATGCAATTGACCGACGCAGATCGCGCGCGGGTGACCGAAGCGGTGACCCAGGCCGAGCTTTCCACCGACGGCGAGATCGTCACCGTCGTCGCGGGGCGTTCCGATGCCTATCACGACGTCGCTTTGCACTGGACCGTGCTGGCGATGCTGCTCGTGCTGGCGCTGCTCGCCTGGCAGCCGGCGCCCGCCGAATGGCTGCACGCGCGCTTCGTCGACAGCTGGGCGCAGACGGTGCCGGCGACCTGGTATCTCACTGCCGCCCTGATCCTGATGGCGATCACTTTCCTGGTCGCGCGTGTCGCGCTGACCTGGGACGCGCTGCGCTTCGCGCTGACCCCCGGCGTCACCAAGGCGCGCCGCGTCAATCGCCGGGCGCTGGCGCTGTTCCGCACCGCCGCCGAGAAGCGCACCAAGGCCTCGACCGGCGTGCTGATCTATCTCTCGATCGCCGAGCATCGTGCCGAGATCATCGCCGACGAGGCGATCCATTCGAAAGTCACGCCCGATGTCTGGGGGGCGGCGATGGCTGCGCTGCTCGGCGCGGTGCGCGAAGGGCGGCTCGGCGACGGGCTGGCCGAGGCGGTGCGCCAGGTCGGCGTCGTGCTCGCCGAGCATTTTCCGCGCAGCGAGGGCGACACGAACGAGCTTCCCGATCGGGTCATCGAGCTTTAGGGTTTGCTCTCGCTACCGGCAACGGCCGGGACGGAGCGAATTTTGGTGCACGGATAGGAGCGAGGAGAGAGCGATGCTGAAGCATCGTGACCGACGAACGACGCCGCCGTGCACCAAGAGACGCCCGCCCCTTCGGGGTCGCCCGGAGAGGGCCGCTGGTCAGCGTCGCTTGCTTGCGCGTAGCGTCAGCTACGCGACTGCGCCGCGCTCCTTGCCAGCGGCCCGCTCCGGGCGATCACGGCCATTGCCGGTAGCGAGGGCAGACCCTAAACGCTGCCGCATGAGCGACGAACCGACCGAAATCGCCTGGCAGGGCAAATGGATCACCGCCAAGCGCCAGGGGCGCTGGGAATTCGTCACCCGCGCCCGCGGCATCCAGGCAGTGGCGATCGTCGCGATCGACGACGGTCATGTGCTGCTCGTCGATCAGTATCGCGTGCCGCTGGGCCGGCGCTGCCTGGAGATTCCCGCCGGGCTGGTCGGCGACGAGGATGAAGGCGATACGATCGAGCAGGCGGCGCGGCGTGAGCTGGAAGAGGAAACCGGCTATCGCTGCGAGACCGTCGACGTGCTGGGCGATTTCCATTCCTCACCGGGGCTGGTGAGCGAAGGCTTCACGCTGGTGCGGGTGAGCGGGCTGACGCGGATCAGCGAGGGCGGCGGCACCGCGGAGGAGGACATCGTCGTCCATCGCGTGGCACTGGGCGAGCTCTCTGCCTTCGTCGCATCGAAGCGCGAAGAGGGTCTCGCGATCGACGTCAAGCTGCTGGTGCTGCTGGCTCAGTCGCTGCTGGCGTAGAGCCGCTCGAAGCTCAACCGGTCCCAATAGCCACGCTGGAAGGCGATCCTGCCTTCGATCACCCGGAAGAAGCCGCAGCCGCGAAGGCCCCTGGGATCGCGCCATTCGAGGATCGCCCATTCGCCGTCGGCGAAGCGGTTTTCGGGAATGCAGACCATCTCGGCCTTGGCGAATTCCCCGGCGAACATCGCGCGGATCGCGTCGCGGCCGATCACGGGATCGCGGACCACCTGATGATTGATCGCATCCGCGTGATACAGCGCGGCGAGGACGTCCGCGTCGCCTGCGTTGAAGGCCTCGATCCAGCGGTCGAGGACTTCGGCCGGCGTCACCGGAAATTGTCGGCGTAGGCCTGGAGCTTGAGCTTGCGTTCGGGCGCCGGGACCACGTGATAGGCATAGCCCTCGCGCTCGGCATGCGCCTTGGCGGCTTCCAGCGTCGGGAAGGCGATGCGGACCTGGTTGGTCGTGTCGCCGCCGCCGGCCCAGCCGGTGAGCGGATCGGGGCGCTGCGCCCGCTCGGCCTCGAACTCGAGGATCCACGTGTCGGTCCGCGCGCGGCCGGACTGCATGGCGTTCTTGGGGCGCTGATAGATTCGGGCGGTCTTCATGGGGAGTCCTTAGCATGCGGCTCAGCAAAGCTGAACCGGTCGCGGTACCGGCCCGGTGCCGCCTGAAGCCCCTAACGCGGGCGCGCGGCCCTTGCATCCGCATTTTTGGTCCGGAGCGTCGCGGAAGCGGCGGCGGGATCGTCGGGCCAGGGATGGCGGGGATAACGGCCGCGCATCTCCTTGGCGACGGCGGCCCAGCTCCCCTTCCAGAAGCCCGGCAGGTCGCGCGTCGTCTGGATCGGCCGCCCGGCGGGAGAGGTGAGGCTCAGCACCAGCGGCACGCCGTTGCCGATCACCGGATGCTCGGAAAGCCCGAACAGCGCCTGCACGCGCATCTCCACCGTCGGCCCGGCCTCGGCGGCATAGTCGATCGCGTGGCTCGACCCTGCCGGAGTCTCGAAGCGGGCGGGTGCGAGCCGGTCGAGCATCTTCTGCCCGTCCCAGCCGAGCAGATTCTGCAACGCCTGGGTCAGCGCCTCGGGCGCGACCGCGTCGAGCCGTCTCCTGCCCGCCAGCGCTGCTGGCAGCCAGTCGTCCAGGTTCGCCAGCAACGTTTCGTCGCCCAGCGCCTCGATCCCTGCATAGGCGGCGCGGGTCCGGAGTGCCTGTGCAGTCTCGGACCAGGGCAGCAGTGCCAGGCCATGCGCACGCACGCCTTCCAGCAGCGCCGCCTCGATCTCGGCGCCGCTCGCCGCCGAATCGCTCCCGCTCGAAAGCCGGATCGCGCCGAGCCGTCGCTCCCGGAGTGCTTCGATCCGCCCGGTCGTCGGATCGAAGGTCACGCCGCGCCGCGTCTCGATATGCGTGCCGAACAGCGCCTCGACCGTGGCGGCATCGATCTGTGCCGCCGAAAGGATCCGTGCACCCGCCGCCATGCCCTGGGTTTCGGCCACCGCCAGCCATTCACTGCGGGCGAGCGGTGAGGCGGGATCCAGCCGGAAGCCGCGTCCGCCCACCGACGCCCAATGCTCGCCCGATGCGTCGCGGCGCTTGGCGATGCGGTCGGGAAAGGCGAGTGCGACGCAGGTGGCCACGTCGCCGTCGCCGCGGTCCGAGACCAGCCTGGCCCAGCGCTCGGCCAGCCGCCGCGCATTCTCGGCGCGCGGCCCGCGCTCGGAACGCCAGCGGCGCAGGCGCAGCTCGAGATCGGCGTCAGTGCCGCCCAGGCCGCGCTCGCCGAGCAGCACCGCGACCTGCGCCGCGGTATGGGCGATGCCCTGCTCGCCGGCGCGCACCAGCATATGGCCGAGCCGTGGCGGCAGCGGCAGCCGGGCGATGGCTTTGCCGTGCGGCGTCGGGCGGCCGTCCGCGTCCAGCGCTTCGAGCGCGGTCAGGCGCGCACGCGCCTCGGCGATCGCGGCGTCGGGGGGCGGATCGAGCCAGGCGAGCTGGCGCGGATCGGTGACGCCCCACAATGCGCAATCTAGGGTGAGCGCCGAGAGGTCGGCCTCGAGTATCTCGGGCGGATCGAAGCGCGGCAGCCCGGCGGTCGCCGCCTCCTCCCACAGCCGATAGGCGGTGCCCGGCCCCTGGCGAGCGGCACGCCCGGCGCGCTGGGTCACCGATGCCTGGCTGGCGCGCTCGGTGACCAGCCGCGTCATCCCCGCGGCGCGGTCGTAGCGCGGGCGGCGCGCCAGCCCCGAATCGACCACCACCCGAATCCCGTCGAGCGTCAGCGAGGTCTCGGCGATCGAGGTGGCGAGGACGAGCTTGCGGCGCCCCTCCGGATCGGGCGCGATCGCGGCGCGCTGGGCCTGCGGCTCGAGGCTGCCGTGCAGGCGGTGGAGAACCACGCCGGGTATATCGGCCAGCCGCTCGGCGGTGCGCTCGATCTCGGCGACGCCGGGCAGGAAGGCGAGTACGCCGCCCGTCTCCTCGCGCAATGCGAGCCGGCAAGCCGCCGCCACCGAATCCTCGATCCGCGCCTCGGCGGCCCGGCCGATATTACGCAGGGTCAGGGGATAGCTGCGCCCTGCACTCTCGATCACCGGCGCGTCACTCATCAGCGCGGAGAAGCGCGCGCCGTCGAGCGTCGCCGACATCGCGACCAGGCGCAGGTCGGGCCGCAGCGCCGCCTGTGCATCGAGCGCGAGCGCGAGGCCGAAATCGCTGTCGAGGCTGCGCTCGTGCACCTCGTCGAACAGCACGGCGGAGATGCCTCCCAGCTCGGGATCGGACTGGATGCGATTGACGAAGATACCCTCGGTCACCACCGTAACCCGCGTTTCCGCCGATCGCTTGCTGTCCAGCCGGGTCGCATAGCCGAAGGTCTTGCCGACGCTTTCTCCGGCCAGTGCCGCCATCCGCTCGGCGGCGGCGCGCGCGGCCAACCGGCGTGGCGAAAGCAGCAGGATCTCGCCCGTGCACCAGGCTTCCGCCAGCAAGGCCGGCGCGACCGCAGTCGTCTTGCCCGCGCCTGGCGGCGCGACGAGCACGGCGTTGCTTGCCGCCCGCAAAACGGCGAGCAGATCGGGCAAAACGGCGTGGATGGGCAGGGGTTCGGACATCAGGCTGCAACCAATTGCCAGAGCCGGGGTTTGGCGCAAGCGGAGGAGCATGCGACATGGCACGTACCCTGGCACAATTCACCATCACCCCCGACAGCGACGGCGATTATACGCTGCATCTCGAAGACGATGAGGGCGAGACGATCGAGTTCACCGCGAGCTACGAGCAGCTCGACCTGGTGATGGAAGCGATCGACGAGGTGCTCGAGGGCGACGAGGAAGACGACCTCGCAGCCGACGAGGACGACGAGCAGGATGCCGAGGAGGCCTGACGGCCTGCACGTCAGGGCACGGCCTGCGCCACATAGTTCTGGCGAAACAGGGCCAGCTCCTTCGGGTCGAGATCGGACACCGCCCAATATTCGAGGCCGCCAGCGGTCCAGCGGAGCAGGCTGTATCCCTCGTGCCGCATCGCGGTGCCGATCGGCAGCGAGAGCGCCGCGGCCGGGCGCACGAACAGATTGATGGTGTGGAGCCGCCGCCGATAGACGATCACCGCCACCGCGCGATTGTCGATATAGTCGAGCCGTCCGCCGACGAGCGGGAAGCCGTTCCCCGCCAGTTCCGGCACCGGCGGCGCGAAATCGATCTTGCCGTTGAACCACGGCTTCACGACGTGGCGATCGGACGTCTGCACGTCGACGACATGATCGACCAGCAGCGAGCGGACATGGCTCTGGACCAGCTGGTCCTCGGTATCGGTATGCGCGAGTTGCGGCACCGCCACGACCAGGGCGAGGCTGGCGGCCAGCGCGCCCGCCAACGCGCCGGAAGCCCAGCGGCCGTTGAGCACATGCGCCGCAAGGCGCACCGGTGCGGGCCGGTGCCGCGCCGATATGGCATCTCCCTCGGCATCGAGCACCGTGTCGACGCGGTCGCGCAGGCGTTCGGAAGCGCGATCGCGGAGCGCCGGTGCGGCGAGGATATCGCGAACCGCCCGGATGCGCTCCAGTTCGGTCCGGCAGTCGCCGCAGGACCGAAGATGCGCCTCGATCACCACTGCATTGGCGGCATCGAGCTCATTGTCGACGAGTGCGTGGAGGAGCGGCAATTTGTCGGGATGGAGGGTCATGCCTGTGCCTCCCGAGCGCTATCCGGCAACAGCAGTTCGGCAAGCATCTGCCGGGCGCGCGCCAGGCGCGACATGACCGTGCCGATCGGCACCCCGGTGATCGCAGCGATGTCGCGATAGCTCAATTCCTCCAGCTCGCGCAGGACCAGCGCCTCGCGGAACGGTTCGGGCAGCTGCTCGATCGTCGCGCGCAGCATCGCGGCATCGCTCTTTTCGGTGAGCAGCGATTCGGGGCTGTGCGCCTCGATCAGTTCGGGCGGCAGGTTTTCGGTCCAGCTGTCGACATCGCGCACCGCGGCCCGGCCGGCGGCATGGGCGACGCTGGTCAGGAAGCAATTGCGGACGATGGCGAGCAGCCAGGCCTTGGGCGCGTCGCCACGCCACCCGTCGAAGCTGCGATAGGCGCGCAGGAACGCTTCCTGCACGACATCCTCCGCCGCGTCGGGATCGCGGGTCAAATAGCGGGCGAGCATATAGGCGGCATCCATATGGGGCAGCATGGCGCGGCGGAAGCGCTCCGCCTTGTCGCGAGCCTGCCTGTTCCCCGCCGAACCTTTGCCGGCGGAGCGGACGAGCCGTGGCCAGAAACGACCGGTCATGTGCCCGATGCTCCCATTGGCCCTTCAGCCCTTCACGATGATCTTACCGGTCATATGGGGGTGGAGCGAGCAGAAATAGGCGAACTCGCCCGGCCGGGTGAAGGTGAAGCTGAACTTGCCGCCGGTATCGAGCGCTGGCGAATGGAAGCTCTTGTCGTTGGCGGTCACCGTGTGCGGGTCCTCGTCCAGATTGGTCCAGGTGACGGTGGTGCCCGGCGCGACGGTGATCACCTGGGCGGTGAAGGCGAAGCTCCGGATCGTGACCGCCTGCGCCTTTGCGGGCGTGGCGGCGAAGGTGAGGGACGTGCTGGTGCCCAGGGCCGGTGTGGCGAGGGCGAGCAGCAGGGCGAGGCGGCGGAAGGCCGCGGGCGAAAGAGTCATGCTATTGCTCCGGTTCGGTCAGGCGAGGGTCTGTTCGATCAGCGCGATCGGCGCCGAGCCACGGACGAAGTCCGCGGTGCGGATGCCGAGCATCGCAGGCAGTTGTTCGGCCGGCACCTTGAGCGGGCCGGGCGAGGGTGCGGCTCCGGGCGCGGGCTGGGGATAGGCGGTCGAGCGCGCCGAATGGAAAGCGATGTTGCCCTCCACCTTGTGCAGGATCTGGTGGATATGGCCGTTCAGCACGGTGACCGAACCGAATCGGCGCAGGAAGGACAGCGCCTGCGCGGCGTCGTCGGTGCCCCAGCCCCATTCCTCATAGACCGTCCAGAGCGGGATATGGCCGAAGACCACCACCGGGGTGCTGGAGGACAGGCCGGCAAGGTCGCTCTTCAGCCAGGCCAGCTGCGCCTCGCCGATATGCGCCATCCCGCCGGGCCTGAGGTCCGCGACATTGTTGAGCGCGACGAAGTGCACGCCGTTGTGGTCGAAGCTGTACCAGCCGCTGCCCAATGTGCCCTTGCCGTAATGGGCGAGAAAGGCCTTGCCCTGTCCCTCGTCGAGAAAGTCGTGCTCGCCGGGAACGTAGAAGATCGGCGTGCCCAGGCCCGCGAGGATCTGCTTCGCATCGTCGAACTGGTCGTCGCGCGAGAGATGGGTGATGTCGCCGGTGTGGAGGATGAAATCGGGCTTGTGCGGCAGCGCCTTGATCCGCTCGACAGCCTGCAGCGCGGTGCCGCGCGTGTCGGGGTTGGCCGCCTTGTCGAAGCCGATATGCGTGTCGCTGATCTGGAGAAAGGTGAAGGGTTTTGCGCCACCGGCGATGCGCCCGGCGGCCAGCGCCGCCTCGAGGCTGACCGAGGAGGTGATGCCGCCGGTCACGGTGTAGAGCGCGGCAGTGCCCGCCCAGCCGGCGCAGCGCGACAGCATGGCGCGGCGGTTGAGCGAGTCCGGATGGTCGTGAGGGTCCATGGGGTTTTCCCGATTGCGTGGCATTCGGGAAACAGGACCGGAGCGGCGCGGGGTTTATTCCCGGGCCGCGAGATTTTTTTGTCGCTAGTAAGCCCGGGCGACCGCGAATTCGACGGCCTCGACCATCGCGTCCTTCGCCTGGCCGGGGGCGAAGCCGCCCAGCGCGTCGATCGCCCGCTGGCCGTAATGGCGGGCGCGGGCGAGCGTGTCGTCCACCGCGCGGCTGCTCCGCACCAGGCGGATCGCCTCGGCGAAATCCTCGTCCGACGAGCGGCGGCCCGAAATGGCTTCCTTCCAGAAGGCGCGCTCGGCGTCGCCGCCGCGGGCATAGGCCAGGATGACGGGCAGCGTCATCTTGCCTTCGCGGAAATCGTCGCCGGCATCCTTGCCCATCGTGCCCGCGTCCGAGACATAGTCGATCGCGTCGTCGACCAGCTGGAACGCGATGCCCAGATTGCGGCCATAGGTGTCGAGCGCAGCCTCCTGGCCCTCCGAGCGCTCGGCGACCACGGCGGCGATGCGGCAGGCAGCGGCGAACAGGGCAGCGGTCTTGGCGCCGATGATGTCGAGATAGCGCTCCTCGCTGATGTCGAGGCGGCGCACCGCGGTGAGCTGGTTGACCTCGCCCTCGGCGATCACGGCGCTGGCATTGCTCAGGATCTTGAGGACCTTGAGGCTGCCGTCCTCGACCATCAGCTCGAACGAACGGCTGAACAGGAAGTCGCCGACGAGCACGCTCGCCGGGTTGCCCCAGATGATGTTGGCGGTGCGGCGCCCGCGGCGCAGGTCCGACGAATCGACGACATCGTCGTGGAGCAGGGTCGCGGTGTGGATGAACTCCACGGCGGCCGCGAGGCGGTGATGCCGGTTGCCCGAATAGCCGAGCAGTTGCGCGCTCGCCAAGGTCAGCATCGGCCGCATCCGCTTGCCGCCGCCGGCGATCAGGTGACCTGCGAGCTCGGGGATCAGCGGAATGTCCGACTGCATGCGATCGAGGATGACCGCATTAACCAGATTCATGTCGTGCGCGACGAGCGCCATCATAGGATCAAGCGACGGCTCTCCGCGCGAGCCCAGGCGATGGATTGTGGCGCTCATTACCCGCGCTCTGGCGCGTGCATCGCACAAAGGCAATAGCGCGGGCTTGCAAGGGCGCGTGCAGCGGGCGAAAGGGGCGCGAGGGAGACCGGAATTGGCCGACGAGACGCTGCAACGCTATCGCCAGAGCATCGACAATATCGATGCGGCCCTGGTTTTTCTGCTCGCCGAGCGATTCAAGGTGACCCAGGCGGTGGGGCGCTACAAGGCCGAGACCGGGCTGCCGCCCGCCGATCCGGGCCGCGAGGAAGCGCAGATCGCGCGGCTGCGGGCGCTGGCGAAGGATGCCGATCTCGATCCCGAATTCTCCGAGAAATTCCTGCGCTTCATCATCGACGAGGTGATCCGGCACCACCAGCAGGCGCAGCAGGCCGGAACCGCAACGGCTTGATGCCGTTCGGTCCCCGGCAGGAAAGGGGACCCGCTTGGCCGACGATTATCTGATCTTCCGTCCCGACGACGTCGATCTCGCGCGCTCGCCGCTGCGGCGCGGCGTGGGCGAGGCGACCTATGTACTGGGGGCGTTCAATCCCGGCTTCGCACGCCTCCCCAACGGCAATCTGCTGCTGATGGTCCGCGTGGCGGAGGCGCTGCGCGCGCCGGTCGATGGCGATCATGCCCGGGCGATCCGCTGGACGCCCCAAGGCTATGTGCTCGACCGTCATACGCTGGCCGGCATCGACATGGGCGATCCCCGCCAGTTCGCGCTCAAGGACCGCAATCCCCGGCTGCTCGGCCTCACCTCGCTCTCCTGGCTGCTGCCGGTCGAATTGAGCGCCGACGCGCGCGCGATCGTCGCGGTGCATTACGACAAGGCGATCACCCCCTCGGCCAGCTATCTCGAATATGGCGTCGAGGACGCGCGGATCACCTGCATCGACGGCGCCTATTGGATGACCGTCTGCGGCGTCTCGGCCGAGCGCCACTGCACCGCGATGTACCATTCCGCCAACGGGCTCGATTACGCGCCGCTCGGCATCGTCCTCGATCACCAGAACAAGGACATGATCCTGTTCGAGGGAAAGGTGGCGGGCAAGTTCATGGCGCTCACCCGGCCGCTCGGCGAAGTCTATTTCGCCTATCCCGACGATTCGCCCTGGCTCGGCGGACCTGCGATCAATCTCGCCCAGTCGCCCGACGGCCTGCACTGGAAGCCGCTCGACGCGCCGGGCCTGCGCGCGCGCAAGGGCTCGACCTCGAACCAGCGGATCGGCGGGGGCAGCCAGCCCGTGCTCACCCAAGACGGCTGGATGCTGATCTATCACGGCGTCGAGAAGAAGCATTCGGTCGGTGTCTATCGCAGCTTCTGGGCGCTGCTCGATCGCGACGATCCGTCGAAGATCCTGCGCCAGGAAGATGGCGATCCGGTGCTCGAGGCCGATCCGGCGCTGACCGCCGAGATCGCGCACCAGATGTACCTGCCGACGCCGGTGGTGTTCACCACCGGGCTGGTCGATGCCGGCGACCATTATATCGTCGCGTCGGGTGAAGCGGACTTGGCGTGCCGGATCACCCATATCCCGAAGGAGCGGTTCCGGTGAGCCACCACCTTACCGTCACCCTGGACCTGTTCCGGAGCCTACCGGTAGGCGAGCGATGGGTTCGAGGCTCGAATGCGGTGCTTGCGGCGAGGTGGGCCCCGGAACGAGTCCGGGGTGACGAAAGGGGGGACGCGGAATGACCGACCCGCACTGGTGGCAATCCGCCGTCATCTACCAGATCTATCCGCGCTCGTTCCAGGATTCGAACGGCGACGGGATCGGCGATCTCAAGGGCATCGAGCAGCGGCTCGATGCGCTCAAGGAACTGGGCGTCGACGCGATCTGGATCTCGCCGATCTTCCCCTCGCCGATGGCCGACTTCGGCTATGACGTTGCCGACTATTGCGGTGTCGATCCGCGCTTCGGCAGCCTGGAGGATTTCGATTCGTTGCTCGCGGCGGCGCATGCGCTCGGGCTCAAGCTGCTGCTCGATTTCGTGCCCAACCACACGTCGAACGCGCATCCCTGGTTCGTCGAGAGCCGCGCCTCCCGCGACAATCCGAAGCGCGACTGGTATCTGTGGCGCGACGCCACGCCGGATGGCGGCCCGCCGAACAACTGGATCAGCGATTTCGGCGGCTCGGCCTGGGAATGGGACCCGGCCACCGGCCAATATTATTATCATGCCTTCCTGAAGGAGCAGCCCGACCTCAACTGGCGCAACTCGGAGGTGCGCACGGCGATGATGGACGTGCTGCGCTTCTGGTTCGCGCGCGGCGTCGACGGGTTCCGCATCGACGTGCTGTGGCACATGGTGAAGCACGCGGATTTCCCAGACAATCCGGCGAACGATGCGTGGCAGGCGGGCCTGCCTGAATATATGACCGTCCACCAGCTCCACTCAACCGACCAGCCCGAGGTGCACGACATCGCCGCCGAGATGCGCGGTATCGCCGACGGGTTCGGCGCGCGCGTCCTGGTCGGCGAGATCTACCTGCCGGTGTCCAGGCTGGTGACCTATTACGGCGATGCGGAGCGGCCGGGCGTGCATCTGCCCTTCAATTTTCAGCTGATCGGCGCCGAGTGGAATGCGCGGGGCCTGGCGAAGATGATCGCCGACTATGAAGGCGCGCTGCCGGGCGGCGGCTGGCCCAACTGGGTGCTCGGCAACCATGATCGCCCGCGTATCGCGACCCGGGTGGGCGAGGCGCAGGCACGCGTTGCGATGATGCTGCTCCTGACGCTCCGGGGCACCCCCACGCTTTATTATGGCGACGAGCTCGGCATCGCCGACGTCGCGATTCCCGTGGAGCGCATCCGGGATCCGCGCGAGCTCAACGAGCCGGGGATCGGCATGGGCCGCGATCCGGTACGCACGCCGATGGCCTGGGATGCGAGCCCGAACGCCGGCTTCTCCATCGCCGAGCCCTGGCTGCCGCTCCACGACGACTGGACCACGCGCAACGTCGCGGCGGAGCGTGGCGATCCGCGCTCGATGTGGCGCTTCACCCAGGCATTGCTGGCGTTGCGCCACGCACGTCCGGCGCTGGCGACCGGCGACTATCACCCGATCGCGGCGGGCGGCGACCTGCTCGCCTATGAGCGCCGGCTGGGCGCGGAGCGGCTGGTGGTCGTGCTCAATCTCGGCGGCACGCCGCACCATTTCGCGATCCCCGAATGGGCCGAGGGGCTTTCGGTCCTGCTCTCCGCGCAGGGGGCCAGGGATCCGGCGCTGCTGGGCCCTAACGAGGGATATGTCCTGGGATGAAGATTGCGATGCTGGCGCCGATCGCCTGGCGCACGCCGCCCAGGCATTATGGCCCCTGGGAATTGGTGACGAGCCTCCTCACCGAGGCGCTGGTCGCGCGCGGCGTCGACGTGACCCTGTTCGCGACGCAGGATTCGATCACCGCGGGCAAGCTCGCCGGCGTGGTGCCGCGCGGGTACGAGGAAGACCCCGGGATCGACGCCAAGGTCTGGGAGATGGCGCATCTCGCGCATATCTTCGAGCGGGCGGGCGAGTTCGATCTGATCCACAACCAGGCCGATTTTCCCGCGCACGCCTTCGCCAATCTGGTCGATACGCCGATGGTGACGACGATCCACGGCTTCTCGTCCGACCGCATCCTGCCGATGTACAAGCCCTATGAGGATCGCGTGCATTTCGTCGCGATCAGCGCGGCGGACCGCCATCCCGCGCTCCAATACGCCGCGACGATCCACCATGGCATCCGGCTCGACGAATTCCCCTTCGAGGCGGATGGCGGCGAGGACCTGCTGTTCTTCGGCCGGATGCATCCCGACAAGGGCGCGGCCGAGGCGGTCCAGCTGGCCAAGGCCACCGGACGCCGCCTCAATCTCTACGGCATCGTCCAGGACTCCGGCTATTTCGACCGCGAGGTAGCGCCGCATCTCGACGACCGCATCGTCTATCACGGCGCGGTGGGCGGCGAAGAACGCCTCCGAGCGCTCGGCAGGGCGCAGGCGCTGCTCCACCTGATCAACTTCGACGAACCCTTCGGTCTGTCGGTGATCGAGGCGATGGCCTGCGGCACGCCGGTGATCGCGATCAACCGCGGCAGCATGCCGGAGCTGATCGACGACGGCGTGACGGGAGTCCTGGTCGAATCGACAAGCGAGGCGATCGCGGCGCTCACCGGCGTCGAAGCGATCGATCGTGCCGCCTGCCGCGCGGCCGTGGCGGCGCGCTTCTCGGTGGAGACGATGGCGGAGCGATACGTGCAGCTCTACCGGCGCATTCTCGGCTAGCCTCTCTTCGTCATCCCGGCGAAAGCCGGGGCCCGGAGCCACGGGCGGCGCCCTTCGCAAACCTGGACCCCGGCTTTCGCCGGGATGACGGAGTAAGTTGCAATGTAGGATCTCGCATGAAATCCCGGCATTGCTCTTCGATAACTGAATAGGCTCGCCGCGCTCGCGCATGCGTGCGAGGAGCCTGCGACTTTTGGGATTTTAGGGTAACCGGCTACTGCTCGAGGCACCCGCCAGGACGAAAAATCGCGGAGGAAGGTTTTTCGAAATAGCAGGTGTCAAGTTTGTCAACCGATCGGGCCGCGACGCCGGTCCGAATTGGAGCGCGGTCCGGCATCGGTCTATGCCACGGCCAGCGTACGGCGACGGCGCCGCGAGGTCGCGCCGATCAGGCCTGTGCCCAGGATCATCATCGCCCAGCTCGCAGGCTCGGGCACCGCCGTCACGACGTCGTAATGGCCGTCGAGCTGCCAGCCCAGGTTCAATCCTGCCAGACCGCCGCCACCCGGATGGGTGCCGTAGCTGATCTCGCCGTTGAAGATGCCGGGCGCCGAAGGGCCGCTTGCCCCTGACCAGGCGAAACTGCCATCGGTGCGGTAGATCGACAGATAGAAATTGGTGTTGCCCGCAAGCAGCGCCGGCGTGGGAAGCGCGACGACGAACTTGCTGAGGCCGCTGCCCGCCATGCTCGTCGCGGACAAGGTGGTCGAATAGAGTATCGTCGGTCCGGGGGCGAAGCCGCTCACGTCGGTGAAGAGGATGTTGAACGTGCCGGTTTGCACCGATCCGTCCAGCGACCACCAGCTGACCGTGTCCACCGTCGCATCGCCGCTCAGGCGGAAGTCGTCATAGTAGCGAAACGAGCCGGAGCTCAGTGCACCGCCCTGACCGGGGGTGGAGATCTGGCCGACTAGCGGATCGGCAAAGGATGGTGCGGCAAGAAAAACGGACGCGAGCGCAAGACTCGCCGCAATGAATGCACGCATAAAATTCCCCCACAATGTTAGGGAAAAATTAGCCATATCTAGAGAGTTGCGTCAATATCCTCAATTGTTTCGGATATGGATCGTTCTGGAATAAAGCCGGGTCTTTGACGGCGTGCTCTGTTAAAGAGCGGGTTTGCACCGCCGCGCCGCATAGGTGCCGCGCAGGAAGCCGCGCCGCGCGAACCCTGCGTCGGTCGCCGCGTTGAGCTCGCGCTGCGCCGATGCCGCGCCGCTTACTTCGCGGACGACCCCGCGGAACGGCACGATCAGCCCGGCGACGGTGTTGCCCGTCACCTTGATCTTGCGGCTCTTCTTGGTGTCCACCGGTCCCTCGTAATCGGGGCCCAGCGCGCCGCTCAGATCAGCGATCGCCGCCTTGATGGCTCCGCATTTGGAAAGGCCGTCCAGGCTGTATGGATCGGCGGCGGCGTCCTGCAGCACCGGCGGGATCTTGGTCTTGACCGCGCCGACGTCGCGCGCGGGCTGGGTGGCGATGTCGCCGGCGCGCTCCGCGGTGGTCTCCTGCTTCCGGTCCTGAGCATAAGCGGGCGCGGCGACAGCCATCGCCAGAGCCAGGCCGATCGGTGTGATGGATCGCATCGCATTTCCTCCCGTTGCCGCCGGACCGGGCGGAGCCCGTGTGAGATACGCTTACTCCGCCGCCAGCAGATTCTCCGCGCCGCCCAGATCGACCGACACCAGCCGGCTCACGCCCTGCTCGACCATGGTAACACCAAATAGCCGGTGCATGCGGCTCATCGTCGCGGCGTTGTGGGTGACGATCAGATAGCGGGTGGCGGTCTCGCGCGTCATTGCCTCGAGCAGGTCGCAGAAGCGCTCGATATTGGCGTCGTCCAGCGGCGCATCGACTTCGTCGAGCACGCAGATCGGCGCGGGATTGGTCAGGAACAGCGCGAAGATCAGCGCGACCGCGGTCAACGCCTGTTCGCCGCCCGAGAGCAGGGTCAGCGACTGGAGCTTCTTGCCCGGCGGCTGCGCCATTATCTCGAGCCCCGCTTCCAGCGGGTCGTCCGAATCGACCAGCTCGAGATGCGCCTGGCCGCCGTTGAACAGGGTGGAGAACAGGCGGCGGAAATGCTGGTCGACCGCCTCGAACGCCGCGAGCAGGCGCTGCCGCCCTTCGCGGTTGAGCGTGCCGATCGAGCCGCGCAGCCGGTTCACCGCCTGGGCCAGCTCGTCGCGCTCCCTGGCATTGCCGGTATAGGCGGCCTCCAGCTCGGCCAGCTCGCTCTCCGCGACCAGATTGACCGGTCCGATCCGCTCGCGCTCGGCGATCAGGCGGTCATGGCCGACCGATTCGTGCTGCGGATCGCGCACCGTCTCCGCATCGAAACCTGCTCGTTCGGGAAGCAAAGGCGGCGGGCATTCGAAGCGCTCGCCCGACAGGCGGCCCATTTCGATGCGCCGCATCTCCTGGTTCTCGGCACGGGCAAGCGCGCCGGCACGTGCCTCGCGGGCCTGGGCGAGCGATTCATTGGCGGTGCGGACCTCGCCTTCGGTCGCGCGCAAGGCCGCTTCGGCGCCATGCTCGGCGGCCTGGGCGGCGGCGGAGTCGGCGCGCGCGGCCTCGGTCGCGGCCTCGGCCTCGGTGACCTGCGCGTCGAGCTCGGCGGGACGGCCGGCCAGGCGCTCGCTCTCCTCGGCGAGCTCGGCGGCGCGCTTGTCCATCTCCGCGGAGCGCCGCGCCGCTTCGCCGGCGCGCGACTTCCAGCTGCGGCTCTCGGCGGCGGCGGCGGCGTGACGCTCGCGCGCCTGGGCGATCTCGCGGTCCAGCGTGCCGCGCTCGGCCCGGGCGCTCGCGGCGGCGGCACGGCGGACCTCGGCTTCCGAGGAGAGCGTCGCCACGCGCTCGCGGGTGGCGGTGCCGTCGGGAAGCGCGGCCTTGGCGGCCTCGGCACGGGCAAGCTCGCCCGCTGCCTCGTCCTGCTCGGCGGCGATGCGGCGCGCGCGGCTGTCGAGATCGGCGCGCTGCGATTCGAGCCGTTCGAGCTGCGAGACGGCGCGGTCCTCGGCGCGCCCGGCCTCACGCCCGGCATTCTCGGCATGGTCGAGCACGCGCCGGCAATCGGCGGCGGCGCGGCGGGCCTCGGTGATGCTTTCCTCGATGCGCGTCAGCTCGGCATCGGCCGATTCGACCGCACGGACGGCCGCGGGACGGGCCTTCTCGATCGCGGCGAGGCGGTTGACGCGCTCCAGCCGTTCGGCCGCCGCGGCGCCGCCCGACTTGGCCGTATAGCCGTCCCAGCGGCGGAGCACCCCCATGAGCGTGACGAGCCGCTGGCCGACCGCGAGCGGCTGGCCGGTGTCGCGCTCGGCGACGAGGATCTGTGCCAGGCGCCGGGCCAGCGCGGGCGGCGCCTGGACATGCTGGCCGAGCGGCGTGGTCTCGGAAGGCGCGCCGGGGTCGCCCGGCAGCGGCGCGGCGCCGGCCCAATAGCGTTCGGAGGCGGGGTCCAGCCCGGCTTCGAGATCGTCACCCAGCGCGGCGGCGAGCGCGCGCTCATAGCCCGCATCGACCTTGAGCGAATCGAGCAGCCGGTCCTTGCCCGAGGGCCGGGTGGCCTTGGCGAGCGCGGCGGCCTCGCTGTCGAGCTGGCTCAGCTCGGCATGCGCGGAGGCACGGGCGGACTGGGCACGGTTGCGCGCCTCGATCGCCGATCGCTCCTCGGCATCGGCGCGAGCGAGCCCCGAGCGTGCCGATTCGGCCTGGCGCAGCGCCTGGGCACGGGCTTCGGCGGCGCGCGCCTTCTCGGCCTGGAGCGGCGCCGCATCCGCGAGCGCGCGCAGCTCGGCCTCGAGCCGGGCATGGTCGCGGCTCGAGCGCTCGACCCGGGTGCGCGCGGCGGCGAGCGCGGCTTCGGCGACGCGCGCCTCGGCGGCTTCGCTGGCCTGCGCGGCCAGGGCCTGGGCGAGCGCCACTTCGGCATCGCGCGCGGCGCGCTCGGCTTCGGCCAGCGCGGCGTCGAGATTGGGCATCCGCGCGGTCGCCTCGGCGATGCGCATGTCGAGCGCGGTCGATTCCTCGGCCAGGCGCGCCAGCGCCTCGGCGGCGTCGCGGGCGAGCGCGCCTTCGCGGCCGCGGTCTTCGGTCAGCCGGCGCTCGGCGTCCCGCAATTCGGTGATCCGGCGCTCGACTCCGGCGCGCTCGCTGCGCAAGGTCGCGAGCCGGTGCATCGCATCGGTGGCGCGGTCACGTGAGGAGAGCGATTCAGCGCGCAACGTCGCGAGCGCCTGCGCCGCCTCCTGCTGCGCGGCGGCGGCAATGTCATGCGCCTGCGCGCGCTCGGCGACGCGCGCCTCGGCCTCCGCGGCTTCCTTCTTCGCGGCGTCGGCGGCGGTGGCGGCGTCGCGCCAGCGCGCGAAGATCATCCGCGCCTCGGCGACGCGGATCTTGTCCGATAGCTCGCGATAGCGTTCGGCCTGGCGCGCCTGGCGCTTGAGCGCGGCGGCGCGGGCTTCCTGGTCGCCGATCACTTCGTCCAGCCGGACGAGATTGGCCTCGGTCGCGCGCAGCTTCTGCTCGGCGTCCTTGCGGCGCACATGCAGCCCGGCGATCCCGGCCGCCTCTTCCAGCATTGCGCGGCGCTCGCCCGGCTTGGCCTGGATGATCGCGCCGATCCGGCCCTGGCTGACCAGAGCGGGCGAATGCGCGCCGGTGGCGGCATCGGCAAAGGCGAGCGCGACGTCCTTGGCGCGGACGTCGCGGCCGTTGATCCGATAGGCGGAGCCCGCGCCGCGCTCGATCCGGCGGACGACCTCGAGCTCGCCGTCCTCGCCCACCTGCTCGGCGAGGATCGAGACTTCGGCGAAATCGCGGGCAGGGCGGGTCGCGGTGCCCGCGAAGATCACGTCTTCCATGCCGGCGCCGCGCATTGACTTGGCGCTGCTTTCGCCCATCGCCCAGCGCAAGGCTTCGAGCAGGTTGGATTTGCCGCAGCCATTGGGGCCGACGATGCCCGTCAGCCCCGGCTCGATGCGCAAGTCAGCCGGGTCGACGAAGCTCTTGAAGCCTGTCAGCCGCAGCCGCTTGATCTGCATCGCCGCTCCTTCGTCTGCCCGGCGTCAGCGCGCGCCGGCTGCCTGGAGCGCCGGCTCCAGCGTTTCCCATGCCGCGGTGTTGGGCACGACGCGGCCGTTGATGAAGAAGGTCGGCGTGCCGGTCACCTCGCCATTGTTGACCGCGTCGCCATTGACCTTGGCGATCGATTCGATCGTCTTCTGATCGGCGAGGCAGGCGCGCGCCTTGGCTTCGGGCAGGCCGTGCTGCTTCATGAACTCGACGAAGCCCAGCTGATCGGCAAAGCCCACCGCTGCCTGAGGTGCGGGCATCGACTGGAGCTGCTGCGCGACCTGCGGGTTGGTGCGAACGAGCTGCTCGGTGCGGTCGAGGAACGCCGGCTGGTTAGCGTAGATCTGGTCCATCACCGTGAAGAAATTCTCGGTCGGCACGCACTGGTTGAGCAGCGCGAGTGCGAGATCGGGTGCGCCATGGACCAGGAAGTCGCGGAACTCGTAGCTGACCTTGCCGGTCGAGATATACTTCTGGCGCAGCGGTTCGATGCCCTCGACGGCGAAGCGGCCGCAGACCGGGCAGTTGCGCGAGCCATATTCGACCAGCTTGATCGGCGCATTCGGGTTGCCCTGGACGTAACCACCTTCGGGGGTCTTGGCGACCACGTCCATCCAGGTCTTGCCGGTGGGCGGCGGCGCCTGGGGGACGGCCGTGGCCGACTGGACCGGCGCCGAGCTGTTCGACGATTCGCCGCCACATGCGGCAAGGGCCAGGACGGGGATCAGGGCCAGGGGGACTAGGGCTGGGACAACGCGCATATCTTCACTTCTCCAAGAAACGATGGATTCGGTCAGGCTCCCGCCGCCCAGAGTTCGGGCTGGAGATGGAGCCAGTCGGAGGCGCGCATCTTGCGGCCGTTGACGATGAAGGTCGGCGTGCCGCCGATGTCCTGCACGTTCACCGCGTCGGCATTGGTCTGGGCGACGCGCTTGATCAATGCCGGATCGGCTAGGCATTGGCGTGCCCGCGCCTCGGTCACGCCATGGGCCTTCATGAAATCGATGAAGCCAAGCGCCTCGGCGAAGCGGGTTGCCATCTGCGGCGGCGGCAGCTTCTGCCAGGCCTCGATCTCGGCGGATCGGGTCTTCACGAGCAGTTCGAGCTTCGCGGCGAAGGCAGGCTGGTTGGCATAGATCGCGTCGAGCACCGAAAAGAAGCGCGGCGTGGGCACGCACTGGTTGAGCAGCGCGAGCGCAAAGTCGGGCGCGCCATGGATCAGGAAGTCGCGATATTCGTAGCTGACCTTGCCCGTCGCCACATATTGGCTGCGGAGTTCGGCCACGCCTTCGGCGGCGAACCGGCCGCAGGTCGGGCAGGTGCGCGAACCATATTCGACCAGCTTGACCGGCGCGTTCGGATTGCCCTGGCGGAAGCCGCCCTCGGGCGTCGCGGTCACGGTGGCTACCCAGTCTGCGGCCGGGCGCGGCGCCGAATTCGACAATAGCAGCAGCGATGCCGCGAGGAGAAACAGACGCTTCATATATCAGTCGATCCGGCCGATCTTGGGGACTTCGTCGCTGGCGGCGACGCCGGCGGCAAGCGCTTCGAGAACCGCCTTGAGCTCGGGATCGGCGATGCCGCGCAAACTCGCGCCCATTTCCTCCGACAAGGGCTTGAGGCTGGGCGGCGGCACCGGCTTGTCGGGGCGCTTCACCTCGCCGTGGCGGATCGCGAGGCGGGCGACGGCGGGATAGCCGAAGAAGCGGTTGACCCGCTCGACGATCTCGGGGGCGATATGCTGCATCATCGGGGCATGCGCGCCCGAGACGAGCAGATGCAGCACGCCCTCGGCGCGCTTGCCTTGCGGAAAGCGAATCGATTCGGGCGCGGAGACGCGGGCATAGCGCTCGCCGACGATCTCGCTCCAGCGGCTGACAATCGAATGCTGGACGAATCCGAACTTGCGGAAGCTGGCGCGACCAACATCGCCGAGCAGGTCCGCAACGGGCTGCGCGCGGTTGGTGCGCTGCGGCTCGGGGCGCGGTCGGCGGGTGGTTGTGCGCGGAGGCTTCGTCATTGCCGCCAACCCATGCCATAGCCGGGGCGTGCCCGACAACGTCCCTCGCAACATCGCCACTCCGCTGCTCCACTGGTACGATGCCCATGCCCGCGATCTGCCATGGCGGGCGCGGCCGGGCGCGAACGCCCCCCAGCCCTATCGGGTGTGGCTTTCCGAGGTGATGCTCCAGCAGACCCAGGTCGCGAGCGTCATCCCCTATTTCGAGAAATTCACGTCGCGCTGGCCCGATTTCGCGGCGCTGGCGGCGGCGGACGACAGCGATCTGATGGCCGCCTGGGCCGGGCTCGGCTATTATGCGCGGGCGCGCAACCTGCTCGCCTGCGCCCGCGAAGTAGCGGCGCTCGGCGCGCTTCCCGACACCGAAGCGGCATTGCGCCAGCTGCCGGGAATCGGCGGCTATACGGCGGCGGCGATCGCGGCGATCGCATTCGGCCGGCGCGCGGTGGTGGTCGATGCCAATGTCGAGCGCGTCGTCTCACGGCTGTTCGCGGTGGAGGATCCGCTGCCGGCCGCGAAACCGCTTGTCTATGCGCTCACCGATGGGATCACGCCCGATACGCGCGCCGGCGATTTCGCACAGGCGATGATGGACCTGGGCAGCACCATCTGCACCGCCAGGTCGCCGCGCTGCCTGCTCTGCCCGCTCCGCGCGGCGTGCGACGGCTTCACCACCGGTGCGCCGGAGACGTTTCCCGTCAAGGCGAAGAAGGCGCCCAAGCCCCAGCGTCACGGCACGATGTTCTGGGCCGAGCGCAACGGCCAGGTGCTGCTGGTGACGCGTCCGGGCAAGGGCCTGCTCGGCGGCATGCGCGCCTTGCCGACCGGTCCGTGGGGGGACTCGCCGCCGGGACTTATGGGAGCACCTTTCGATATCGCGTGGCAAATGCTCGACGAACACGCCACGCATGGCTTCACCCATTTCAACCTCGATTGCATGCTTGCCGCTGCAACAATCGAGGGGCATTCAGGCGCCGCACTCGTTGCAGCGACGGCGGGCGAATGGTGGCCGATTGCCGAGCTGGAAGCGGCGGGGCTGCCGACGGTATTTGCCAAGGCGGCGAGGATTTTCGGGAGAATGCGATGCGCAGACTGATCGGAATTGGATGCATCGGAGCCTTCGCGCTCGCTCCCCTGGCGGCGGCAGCCCAGGTCGCGCCGACCGAAACGACGGCGCTCGCCAAACGCTATGTCGCCGACGGCACCGTGCCGGGCATCGTCATCACCTATGCCAAGGGCAACACGCCGCTCAAGGTTGTCGCCGAAGGCCGAATCGCCAACGAGGCGACCGCGCGCCCGGCCGATGCCGACAGCCTGTGGCGGGTCTATTCGATGACCAAGCCGATCACCGGCATCGCCGCGATGATCCTGATCGAGGAAGGCAAGCTCAGGCTCGACCAGCCGATCAGCGATTTCATTCCCGCGTTCAAGAACATGAAGGTGCTGGTCGATCCCGCCAAGGACCTGACCAGCCGCCCGGCGACGCGCCCGATCACGGTGCGCAACCTGCTCACCCACACCGCGGGGCTGGGCTACAACATCATCACCAAGGGCCCGCTCCTTGAGGAATATAACCGGCTCGGGATCAATCCCGCGGCGGTGAACGTGACGTTCGAAGCGCAGGCGCGCGCTACCCGCCCGGCGACCCTCGAGGAATTCGCCGATCGCGTCGCGACGCTGCCGCTGATCGCCGAGCCGGGGAGCAAGTGGAGCTATTCGATCGGGCTCGACGTGCTCGGCCGCGTGATCGAGGTCGCGTCGGGAATGCCGTTCGATACCTTCGTCAACACTCGCATCTTCACGCCGCTCAAGATGCGCGAGAGCTACTGGACGGTGCCCGAGGACAAGGTGGCGTCGCTCGCCACCGACTATGCGGTTGTCGGCGGGAATCGCATCGCGTTCGATCCCGGCGCGAGCTCGGTCTGGCTCAAGCCGCCCAGCTTTCCTTATGGCGGCGCCGGGCTGGTGATGTCGGCGCGCGACTATGACCGTTTCCTCCACATGCTGGTCAACGGCGGCGAACTGGACGGTGCCCGCATCCTCAAGCCGCAGACGGTCGCGCTGGCGATGTCGAACCTGCTGCCGGCGGGTGTCGACCAGTCGATCCTCGACGAGATGACCAAGGACACCGGCGTGCCGATGGGCTTCGGCGCGGGCGGATCGGTCTATCTGGCGGATCGCCCGGGCGGGCAGGGCAAGGGCACGTTCGGCTGGGGCGGTGCCGCGGGCACGATCGCCTGGGCCGATCCGGTCAACAAGGTGCGCGGGGTCGGCATGATCAACCTGTTGCTGGCCGATACCGCGCTGAAACGCGAGGTAGGCCGGGCGGTCTACGCCGATCTCGCGCGGTGAAGGCCCCGGGTTTCACCGGCGGCACGCTCGACCGTGCCGACCGGGTCCGTCACGATCCGGCATTGCTCGATGCCGCGCTCGCCGATCCGGCGGCACGGCTGCTGGTGCTCGATGGGCTCGATCCTGCGCTCGACGACGCCGGGCACCTGAGCTGGACCGGGCTCGATGCGGCGGCGGGAGAGCTATTGTTCCTCGGCTATGATTCGGGCGCGCCGCGCTTCGCTTCGGCGCTGCCGCCCGGCCACCCGGTGCCGCCGGGCCGCTCGCCGGCCTTGTTCGCGATGCTCGACCGGTTCGCGCCTGCCGACGCCGCCAACTACGCCGCCGCGCGCAGCCTGGTCGACTGGCACGGCCGCCACGGCTTCTGCGCCAATTGCGGCACCGCGACCGCGATCTTCCGCGCCGGCTGGGCGCGTAAATGCCCGCATTGCGGCGCCGAGCATTTCCCGCGCGTCGATCCGGTGGTGATCATGCTCGCCGAATTGGGCGACCGCGTGCTGCTCGGCCGCCAGCCGCCCTGGCCGCCGGGCCGCTATTCGGCGCTCGCCGGCTTTCTCGAGGTCGGCGAATCGATCGAGGAGGCGGTGGCGCGCGAGATCCACGAAGAGGCCGGGGTGCGCGTGCGCGACGTGCGCTATGTCGCCAGCCAGCCCTGGCCTTTCCCGTCCTCGCTGATGATCGCGTGCATCGGCGTAGCGGATGACGATGCGATCACGATCGACGCCAACGAGCTGGAGGATGCGCGCTGGTTCACGCGGGAAGAGGTGCGGCTGGCGATGGCCCGCGATCCCGCCGCGACCTTCGGCGCGCCGCCGCCCTATGCGATCGCCAACACGCTGCTCGCCGCATGGATGGAGGGCGGTTAGTCCTCGCCGATCGGCCGGGTCGCCCAGCTCGCATGGAGTGTCGGCACGGCGAAATAGAGGATCAGCAGATAGTGGCCGAAATTGCGTAGTTGCATCGTCAGCGCGAACATGTCCCAGCGGTCGATATAGGCCAGACCAATGAGCAACCAGATGCCGACGAACGCGGTGAAGCTCACGCTCGCGAACCCGGCAAGGAAAGCACGCTGGCGCACGGCGCGATCGAACTCGTCGGCCAGCTGCGCCCCGCCCCAGGGCTTGATCGGCCCGATCAACGGCAGGAGGATCGCGATAACGAACCCGACGGACATGATCCCATAGCCGACATGCACCAGCTCGGTACGCGCCAGCCCCAGCGCGAGGCCAAGGGTGGCGAGCGTCAGCGCCACCACGGGCAGCCAGCGGAGATGCCGCCGCCGCACCTGGCCCAGCACCAGCGAGGGGATGCGGGTCTTGTTGGCGGCCGCGTCCAGGCCTTCGAGGATCGCCTTGTTGCTAAGCTTGGGCATGCGGGACTCCCGACTCATTCGGCCGCGCGGCGCAGCGCCGCGGCAACGGATTCGAATGGCTCGAAGGAAAACAGCAGCTCGACCGGCACGCCGAATTCGCGCGCGATCTTCATGCCCAGCTCGAGGCTGGGGCTGTAATCACCCCGCTCGAGATAGCCGATCGTCTGGGGGTTCACCCCGACGGCATCGGCCAGGTCGCGGCGGCTGAGGCCGCGCTCGGCACGAAACAGCGCAATCCGGTTGTGTATGCTCGGCAAGTCAACGCCCCGTTCCAACGAGTCGTTGTCTATACACAACATATCGTAGCGAGAGTCAACCTATTCGGGTCGCGCCCGCGCCTGGGGATAGGTGCCGAGCACCCGCATCCATTTGGTGTGGAATTTGAGCTCCTCGAGCGCGCGGTTGACCGTCGGGTCCATGGGGCTGCCGACGATGTCCGCATAGAATTCGGTCGCCGCGAAGCTGCCGCCGCGCTGGTAGCTTTCCAGCTTGGTCATGTTGACGCCGTTGGTCGCGAAGCCGCCCAGCGCCTTGTAGAGCGCGGCGGGGACGTTCTTCACCTCGAAGATGAAGGTGGTCATGAATGGCCCCGGCCCTTCGACGGGTGATGCGCCGCGCGCGAGCACGACGAATCGGGTCATGTTGTGCTCGGCATCGGCAAGGTCGGTGGCGAACAGCTTCAGGCCGTAGAGCTCGGCGGCGCCCGGTGGTGCGAGCGCCGCCACGGCGGGATCGGCCATTTCGGCGATCACCGCGGCGGCGCCCGCGGTGTCGGGATAGGCGACCGGCGCGATGCCATGCGCCTTCAGCCAGTGGCGGCACTGGCCCAGCGCCTGGGGATGGCTCATCGCCTCCTTGATGCCATCCACATCGTCGCCGGTGCCCATCAGCCCGTAGCGGATCGGCAGGAAATGCTCGCCGGTGATCACCAGTCCCGATTCGGGCAGCAGGAAATGGATATCGGCGACGCGGCCGTGGAGCGAATTCTCGATCGGGATCATCGCGCAGTCGGCGCGGCCTTCCTTCACGGCGTCGATCGCGTCCTCGAACGAGAAGCAGGGAAGGGGCAGCCCCTTCGGAAAGGCCTCGAGCGCCGCGATGTGCGAATTGGCACCGGGCGCGCCCTGGAACGCGACGGCGCGTTCGGGGGCCTGTTCGGCGGCTGCGATCATCTGGGCGACGATCGGCCGCGCGGGGGCTGCGAAGTTCTCCATAGGGAGCGCGCGCTAAACGTCCGCTCGACATGCGGCAAGCCCGCTTGCGTTCGCACCGAGGGCAGTTCTAAAGGGGCTCGATTTTTTCTCCTCAGGGGCACGTGATGGACAATCGCTTCAATACGATCGCGGGTTGGGCTCTGGCCGGCGGCATTGCCGCGCTGGGCCTGTCGATCGTCAGCGGCATAGCGTTCAAGTCGGAGCGGCCCGAGCATATGGGCTATGCGATCGAAGGCGCGGAAGATGCGAGCGCCGGCGGTGCTGTCGCCGCGGTGCCGATCGCGACTCTGCTCGCCACCGCCGATGTGAACAAGGGTGCCGAAGTCTTCAAGCAGTGCGCCGCCTGCCACACGATCACCCAGGGTGGCGCCAATGGCGTCGGTCCGAATCTCTATGCCACGCTCGGCGAGGGCGTAGCCGAGGGCAAGGGCGGCTTCGCCTTCTCCGATGCGCTGAAGGGCGTGGGCGGCAAGTGGGACTTCGACAAGATGAACGCGTGGCTCACCAGCCCGCGCAAGCTCGCCCCTGGCACCAAGATGACCTTTGCGGGCATCTCCGATCCGCAGGCGCGCGCCAATGTGATCCTCTATCTGAACAGCCAGGGCTCGAACCTGCCGCTGCCGGCTCCGCCCGCGGCAGGCGCAGCGCCGGGCAATTCGAGCGATGCGGCCGAGGCGAACGCGACGGCGGCAGCGCCCGAAGGCAATGCCACGAACGAGACGGCTCCGGCTCCGGCCAGGAAGTAAGCCCGTGGGCAGGGCGCTCGCCCTGCCATTGGCGCTGAATGATTTCAGAAAGAGGCGCGCGGCTCAGTTGCGCGCCTTATCCTTTTCCTGCCAGAATTGCTGGACGATCTCCCAGCCCTCTTCCGCCGTCTCGACGAAGCGGAACAGGCTCAGGTCGCGCGGGGAGATCACGCCCTCGTCGCACAGCGCCTCGAAATTGACGACGCGCTCCCAGAATTCCCGGCCGTAGAACAGCACCGGGATCGGATCGATCTTGCCGGTCTGGATCAGCGTCAGCAGCTCGAAGCTCTCGTCGAACGTGCCGAAGCCGCCCGGGAACACCGCCACCGCGCGCGCATGGAGCAGGAAGTGCATCTTCCTGAGCGCGAAATAGTGGAACTGCATGCTGAGCCCCGGCGTGACATAGGGGTTCGGCGCCTGTTCGTGCGGCAGCACGATGTTGAGCCCGATCGTCTCCGCGCCCACGTCCTGCGCGCCGCGATTCGCCGCCTCCATGATCGAGGGGCCGCCGCCCGAGGTCACGACGAAATGCTTCTTGCCGGCCTCGTCGAGCGGGAAGTTGCTGGCGAGCTGGCCGAGTCTCCGCGCCTCGTCATAATATTTGGACTTGGCGACAAGGCGCTCGGCGATGCGCTTCTGCTGGTCGGTCTCGGCGAGCGCGAGCACCGCCTCGGCCTTGGCCGGCTCCGGAATGCGCGCCGAGCCATAGACCACGAAGGTCGATGCGATATTCGCCTCGTCGAGCAGCAGCTGGGGCTTCAGCAGTTCGAGCTGGAAGCGGACCGGGCGCAGATCCTCGCGCAGCAGGAAATCCATGTCCTGAAAGGCGAGGCGATAGGCGGGATGCTCGGTCTGGGGCGTGCCGCTGGCGGTGTTTGCGGTCTCGGCTTCCTGATGGGCAGGGCGGAAGACGCGCGAGGGTACACGAGTGTCGTTCATTCGGATCGGCTTAGGAGCAATGCGGCAGCGCTGCAAACGTCATGCGCAGAACGGCCCGCGACCCATGTCGAGGTGGAGATGGTCGTGGTGCGCGGCGTTGTAATCGGGGCTCAGCACCGTCCGGAATCGCTTGCATGCCGAATTGTGGATCGCGGTGAAGAATTCGCGGATCTGTGGGTTGTCCGAGTGCCAATTGGCCTGGACGGTGATGCGGCGGCCATCCTGGAGCACGAATCCCGCGACGTCGACGGCGTTGCCCAGGCCGTGTTCGGATATGCGGGTGGCCGAAGCTGCCCCACCGCCGATGATGCCGCGGCACGAATAGGTGCCCATGCTCTCGACGCGGACCAGCTCGCTGCCCAGGATCTGCTTGGCAGCGGGGGCCACCGCGAATCGGACCCAGGCGGTGAAGGTCCGCGCCAGCGGGCAGCGCATCGATTTGAGGTTGGTCACCGGCACGCCGATGTCGAGCAGCTGTACCGCGCCGGTGACGACGCACCCGCTGCCAAAGTCGCGATCGGGGAGCGGGCTGTAGCGTACCTGCTCGCGCGACAGGTCCGAGAAGCATTGCTGGGTCTCGCGCGGGGTGGGGCCGTTCAAGGTGATCGGGCCCGACGGCCGCTCGCGGATCGGCGCGGGACGCTTGTCCCCGCCACCGCCGAACACACAGGCGGAGAGCAGCAACGGCAATAGTGCGAGACTGACACCCCGGCTCCGCATCGCCCGAGCATAGCAGCACCGCGTTTGACAGCGAGCCTGTTACCGCTACCATAATCCGTGATGCGGCCACAGGAGCCGCGCGCAGGAGAGAATGATGGCCCGATTGCTCGTGACACTCGTCTGCGCGTTTGCTGCGCTGCTTGCCGCCCCCGCCTTTGCGCAGCAGCCGCCCGTCCCGGGCGAGCGAATCGCGCTGTGGGACAAGGGTGCGCCGGGCTTCGAGAGCCGCGCGAACATCCCCGAGTCGTCCGAGGCCTATTGGACCAAGCCGATCAACAACCCCAGCATCACCTATTATCCCGCGCGGCCGGGCCGCGAGACCGGCGCGGCGGTGCTGATCATGCCGGGCGGCGCGCACGAATTCCTGGTGATCACGACCGAAGGCAACGATGTCGCGCGCTGGTTCAACGAGCGCGGCGTGGCGGCGTTCGTGCTGCGCTACCGGCTCTTCCGCGGCACCGATTCGCCCTACAAGTTCGAGAATGCCCGCCAGGATGCCGAGCGGGCGATGCGTCTGATCCGCAGCCGCGCCAGCCAGTACAAGCTCGACCCGAAGCGGATCGGCGTGGTTGGTTTCTCGGCCGGAGGCGAGCTGGCGCGCGTGACCCTGCTCAGCGCGCCGGTGCCCGCGCCGGGTCCCGGCGACGCAATCGACAAGCTCTCCGCCCAGCCCGATTTCGGCATCCTGGTCTTTCCCGGGCCGCTCCATGCCGAGGAGCGCGTCACCGCCGCGTCGCCGCCGCTGCTGATGGCCGCGACCAATGACGACAATTGCTGCTCGCAGCCGATCCTCGATCTGCTCGCCGCCTATCGCGCCGCCGGCGCCTCGTCGGAGCTGCACATGTATGCGGCGGGCGGCCATGCTTTCAACATGGGCGAAACGACGCCGATGGTGGCGCTACGCCACTGGCCCGAACGCATCACCGACTGGATGACTGACCGCGGCCTCCTGGTTCCGAAGGCGGCGAGCACGAAGCCATAGCGGACGGACCGGGCCGAGGAACGGCTCGAACAGCGCGGCGCGCAGGCCGTGCGGATGCGTCTCACCGTCGTCGACTCCGAATTGCAGCTGCTCGCGTCGGTCGGCGGGCATGTGGAAGGTCCCGAACAGCCGGTCGAACAGCGTGAGGCTGCTGCCCAGGTTGCGATTGAAGTGCGCCGGATCGGTGGAGTGATGGATCTGGTGGTGCGCGGGCCCGAGCAGGACGCGGCCCCATCGCGGTCCGAACGTCACCCAGAGATGCGAGTGCTGGAGATGGGTGATCGTGACGGCGGCGATCATGATCAGCGCGTTGGAGCCGCCGATCGTCCAGGGATCCGCAGAGCCGGTCAGGCGATCGAGCAACGCCGCCGTCATGCCCGTCGTCAGCGCGACCAGATTGTAGAAGCCGATCGTCTCGACCGGATGGACGCGCCCGTTGGTCAGGAGCGACAGACTCTCGGCCTGGTGGTGCACCTTGTGGAAGCGCCACAGCAGGGGGACATGGTGCATCAGCCAGTGATCGAGCCAATAGGCGAATTCATAGGCGAGGAAGAGCAGCGGCGTGGCGATCGCGGCGGACGCCCAGCCAGGCAGGAGCGGCGGCGTCGACGGGCCAAGCAGCGGACGGATCCAGTCGCGGACCTGTTGGGCCGAGAAGAGCGCCCAGCCGATCATTGCGCCGGCGAAGAGCAGGCCCAGCACGAAATAGGCGATGTCGGTCCGCCCCGATTCGCTGCGCCAGATCCGCCGCGGGAACAGCGCGCGGCGCAGCAGCGCAACACGCGGGCTGCGGCCGCGGGGGATTGCAAGCGAGGTGAAGAGCAGCAGCGAGACCAGGAGCGCCGCCAGCGAATAGGTCGAGCCGGGCGCCAGGAAGGTGCCGCCAATCTGGTTGCCGCAACTCGCGAGAAGCTCCGCCGCGGCGGAGGGCACCGTCTCGAACATCGCCAATTCGCCTCTCTTCGCGCACTGCTTCTAGGGGCGGACCGTTAACGAAAGCCGGATGCCGATGATCGCATCGGTTCGGCGCGGCTTTGCTTGACACGGGCGCGAATGCCGCTAGGGCCGCCGACGGGCCACGCGGTCCCAACGCCGCGCGTGCTCTCTGCAAGGAGAGACTGACATGACTGATTCTGCCGTTACCGACGCCACTCTTGCGTCTGCGAAGCCCGCCACCAAGCCGGCCCGCCCCTATTTCTCCTCCGGTCCCTGCGCCAAGCCTCCGGGCTGGGATGCGTCGAAGCTCGCCACGCAGGTACTCGGCCGCTCGCATCGCTCGAAGCTCGGCAAGACCCGTCTCCAATATTGCATCGACCTGATGCGCGAGATGCTGGCGCTGCCGGACACCCACCGCATCGGCATCGTGCCGGGATCGGATACCGGCGCCTTCGAGATGGCGATGTGGACGATGCTCGGCGCGCGCGGCGTCACCACGCTCGCCTGGGAAAGCTTCGGCGAAGGCTGGGTGACCGACGCGGTCAAGCAATTGAAGCTCGAGCCCAATGTGGTCCGCGCCGATTACGGCCAGCTCCCCGATCTCGACAAGGTCGACTGGTCGGACGACGTGCTGTTCACCTGGAACGGCACCACGAGCGGCGTCCGTGTTCCCGACGGCGAGTGGATCCCGGCCGACCGCGAGGGGCTGAGCTTCGCCGACGCGACCTCGGCGGTGTTCGCCTATGACCTCCCCTGGGACAAGATCGACGTCGCCACCTTCTCCTGGCAGAAGGTGCTGGGCGGCGAGGGCGCGCATGGCGTGCTGATCCTCGGGCCGCGCGCCGTCGAGCGCCTCACCGAATATACCCCGGCCTGGCCGCTCCCCAAGGTGTTCCGCCTCGTCTCCAAGGGCGCGCTCGCCGAGGGCGTGTTCAAGGGCGAGACGATCAACACTCCGTCGATGCTCGCGGTCGAGGACGCGATCTTCGCGCTCGAATGGGCGCGCGGGCTGGGCGGGCTGCACGGCCTGATCGCGCGCTCGGACGCCAATGCCGAGGCGCTGAACAAGATCGTCGCCGAGCGGGACTGGCTTGGCCATCTCGCGGTCGACAAGGGCATCCGCTCGAAGACCAGCGTCTGCCTCACGGTCGAGGGCGCGGACGAGGCGTTCATCAAGAAGTTCGCGTCCCTCCTCGAGAAGGAGGACGCCGCCTACGACGTCGCCGGCTATCGCGACGCCCCGGCAGGGCTGCGTATCTGGTGCGGCGCGACCGTCGACACCGCCGATATCGTGGCGCTCGGACCGTGGCTCGACTGGGCCTATTCGCAGGCGAAGGCCGCTTAACTCCCTTTATTTTCGTCACCCCGGCCTTTTGGAGGGGGGGCGGCGAGGGACCACACCCCCACAAAAATCGTCAACCCCACCCCAAGCCGCGG
>CBIHNZ010000040.1:0-40926 GCA_966211615.1 uncultured Sphingomonas sp. | reverse complement strand
GAAGGCGAGCGTCTGCATCTCCTTCATGAACTCGTACATGCCGATCCGCTCGGCGAGCGGGGCATAGATGTCCATCGTCTCGCGGGCGATGCGGCGGCGCTTCTCCTCCGACTTGATGAAGTGGAGCGTGCGCATGTTGTGCAGCCGGTCGGCGAGCTTGACGAGCAGCACGCGGATGTCGTCGGACATGGCGAGCAGGAACTTGCGCAGATTCTCCGCGGCGCGCTCGCTCTCGGTCTGCGCCTCGATCTTGGAGAGCTTGGTGACGCCGTCCACCATCCGCGCGACATTGTCGCCGAACAGGCGGTTGATGTCCTCCGGAGTGGCGACGGTATCCTCGATCGTGTCGTGGAGGATCGCGGTGGCGATCGTCTCGGCGTCGAGATGGAGGTCGGTCAGGATGCCGGCGACTTCGATCGGATGGCTGAAATAGGGATCGCCCGAGGCGCGCTTCTGGGTGCCGTGCGCGTTGACCGAGAACACGTATGCGCGATTGAGCAACGCTTCATCGGCATCGGGGTCGTACGACAGGACCCGGTCCACAAGTTCATATTGACGCAACACGTCTCCTAAATGGGGCGGTGCGACGCTGCATTGCAACGATTTAGTGCAGGAAAACCACAGAAGGGCGCCCGGTGTGGCCGGAATACCAAAACGCCGCCGGCCCTAGGGGAAGCCGGCGGCGCGTTGATTGTTGCTTCGAGCTGCCCCGATCCGGCCGGATCAGCGCGCCTTGGCGTTGCACTTCGCGAGTGCGTCGGCATCGAAATCGGCGCCGTTGGCGCGGAACGCGGTGAGCGTGCCGACTTCGCGGGCGACCAGCTCGCAGACGATGCCGTCACGGGCATTGGCCTTGCTCGCGGTGCAGACGCCGCTGCCGCACTTCCAGATGGTCGAACGCGTGACCAGGCTGGCCTTTTCGGGCGCGGTCGCGGGGGTGGCGGAATAATAGCCACGGGACTGGGCGATGCCGGCGGCGGGCGTAAGCGCCAGCGTAGCCGCGGCGACTGCCGCGACGGCAAAGAAACGGCTCATGACAGTTCCTCCTGGGGAAGTTTACGTGCAACCAAGTTGCGACTCACTACCTAATTGACATCAAGGTAAGTTGCAAGCAGAAACTAGTGCTGCGTTGCAATATGTTACCCCATTCCGCTGGCGCGGATTTTGCACTAAGGTGATTGCTTATGGGTGGTGCGATCCGAGAGTCGCTGCGCGAACTGGCGCGAGATTGCAGCTTGCCGGCGGCGCTGGAGGCGATGGGAGAACGCTGGTCGTTCCTGATCCTGCGCGGTTCGTTCAACGGGCTGCACCATTTCGAGGAATTCCAGTCCGAGCTCGGCATTGCGCGCAACATCCTGGCCAACCGCCTGGCGCGGCTGGTGGGGCATGGCATCCTCGTCCGCCAGCCCTGTGCCGACGATCGCCGCAAGATCGAATACCGCCTGACCGACAAGGGCTATGCGCTGCTGCCGACGATGGTGGCGCTGCGCCAATGGGGCGAGCGCTGGGAGACCGGCGTGCCGGCCACGCCGATCCTGGTCGATGCGCGCGATCACCGACCGATCGCGCCGGTCACGGTGCGCTCGCATGACGGACGCGCGCTGAGCAAGGGCGATCTGCTCTGGGCATTGCCGGAGGACGTGGCCGACGCGCCCGAGGTTCGCGCGGCCGAATAGCCGGTCTACGCAGTCACCCGGAGCGGGCGATTTTAGCCGCCTGTTAACCAGACCTTAGCCCTTCGGGCCGCATTCCTCGAGGTACAACGCTCCACGGGGGAAGCACCGGAATGTCAGCACCGAAGAATGCCGTCGACGTCGCCATCATCGGCGCCGGCCCGGCTGGTCTGACCGCGGGTTATCTGCTGACCAAGGCAGGCTATTCGGTGACCGTCCTGGAGAAGGACCCGGTCTATGTCGGCGGCATCAGCCGCACCGTCGAGCATGAAGGCTTCCGCTTCGATATCGGCGGGCACCGCTTCTTCTCCAAGTCGAAGGAAGTGGTCGATCTCTGGAACGAGATCTTGCCCGACGACTTCATCGAGCGCCCGCGGATGAGCCGCATCTTCTATGGCGGCAAGTTCTACAGCTATCCGCTGCGCGCGTTCGAGGCGCTGATGAACCTCGGGATATTCACCTCGGCGCTGTGCATGGCGAGCTATGCCAAGGCCAAGGCCTTTCCCCGCAAAGAGGTGAAGAGCTTCGAGGACTGGGTGGTCAACCAGTTCGGCCACAAGCTCTACTCGATCTTCTTCAAGACCTATACCGAGAAGGTGTGGGGCATGCCGTGCGACGAGATGTCGGCCGACTGGGCGGCGCAGCGCATCAAGGGGCTGAGCCTGGGCAAGGCCGTGATCGACGGACTCAAGCGCTCGCTGGGGCTCAACAAGAAGCCCAATGACGGCATGGAGACCAAGACGCTGCTCGAGACCTTCCGCTATCCGCGCAAGGGCCCGGGCATGATGTGGGAAGCCGCGCGCGACCGGGTGATCGAGGGCGGCAACCAGGTGCTGATGGATCATGCGCTGAAGGCGATGCGCTTCGACGAGGTCACCCAGCGCTGGAACGTGCAGGCGACGCGCGGTGACGGCGAGATCGTCACGGTCAACGCCGCGCACGTCATCTCCTCGGCGCCGATGCGCGAGCTCGCCAGCCGCGTCCAGCCGATGCCCGCCAGCATCCCCGCGGCGATGGACCTCCATTATCGCGACTTCCTGACCGTCGCCCTGATGATCCGTTCGGAGGACCTGTTCCCCGACAACTGGATCTATATCCACGAGCAGGGCGTGAAGGTCGGCCGCGTGCAGAATTTCCGCAGCTGGTCGCCCGAGATGGTGCCCGACGAAGCGATCGCGTGCGTCGGCCTCGAATATTTCTGCTTCGAGGGTGATGGCCTGTGGAGCATGGCCGATGACGAGCTGGTCGCGCTCGCCACGCGCGAACTGGCGATGCTGGGGCTGTGCAGCGCCGAGCAGGTCGTCGGAGGGGCGGTGGTGCGCCAGGAAAAGGCGTATCCGGTCTATGACGAGCGCTATCGCGACAATGTCGACCTGCTCCGTCGCGAGCTGGAGGCACGCTATCCGACGCTCCATCTGGTCGGTCGCAACGGCATGCATCGCTACAACAACCAGGATCATGCGATGATGACGGCGATGCTCACCGTCCGGAACATTGCGGCGGGCGCGCGGATCTACGACGTGTGGAACGTCAATGAGGACGCCGAATATCACGAGAGCGGCACCGAGGGCGAAAGGGCGGCGCTTGCCTCCGAGCGTCAGGTGCCGGGCCGCCTGCGCGCGGCGTGACCCTCGCGATCGCGCAGCGCCGTGAGACTGGCCTCTGGTCGGCGATCGCGATCGCCTGGGTGCTCGCCTGCATCGTGCTGGTCGCGGCAAGCTGGGGCGACCTGGCGCGGCTGAAATTTCCCGATCCCGACGATCCCATGCGGCTGATGCAGGTGCGCGACTGGCTTGCCGGGCAGAGCTGGTGGGATGTCAGCCAGCACCGGCTCGCCGCGGGCGCGATGCACTGGTCGCGGCTCGTCGACCTGCCGATCGCCGCGGTGATCCTCGCCACCCGACCCGTGCTGGGCCAGACGGGTGCGGAGCAAGCGGCGCTGATCGTCGTGCCGCTCGTCACCCTGCTCGCGATCCTCGCGCTGGCGGCGCATCTGACCCGGCGGCTGGCGGGATCCGAGGTTGCGCGGATGGCGGTGCTGATCGTGCCGCTGTCGGTGCCGATCCTGTACCAGACCCGGCCGCTGCGCGTCGATCATCATGGCTGGCAGATCGTCCTGGCGCTCGCCGCCCTGTATCTGCTCGTCGGCAAGCCGACGATCCGCGCTGGCGCGCTTACGGGCGTGTCGCTTGCGGCGCTGATCACCATCTCGCTCGAAGGCCTGCCGATCGCCGCGGCGCTGTGCGGCATCGCCGCGCTCGCCTGGGCGTTCGATCCGGCGCGGCGTGCGTCGCTGATCGCCATGGTCTGGAGCCTGTTCGGCGCAGCGCTGCTGCTCCAACTCGCCACGCGTGGCCCGGGCTATGTCGCGCCGCTGTGCGATGCGCTGACGCCCGACTTGATCGCATCGCTCGGCATAGCCGCGCTGGGCACGACGATCGCCAGCCTGACGGGCCGGGCGCCGCTTCCTGTCAGGATCGGCGCGCTGGCCGCCGCCGGCGCCGCCGCGATCGGCTGGCTGCTGTTCAAGGCGCCCGAATGCGTCGCCGGCCCCTTCGCGCAGCTCGATCCGCTGACCAAGTCGCTCTGGTACGAGAATGTCTCCGAAGGGCTGCCGGTGTGGCGGCAATATCCGGGCTGGGCGATCATGACGATCGGCCTGCCGATCGTGGGCATCGTCGGTGCCGTCCTCGCGCTCGGCAGAAGCACCAGGGAAGCCCGTGCGCGCTGGATCCTCTATCTCGCCGCGCTGATCCCGGCGACGCTGATTGCCGCGCTGGTGATGCGCGCGGGCGCCACCGCCAATGCCGTGGCCGTGCCCGGCGCGGTCTGGGCGCTGAATGCGATGCTCGTCCGCGCGCGCGCCATCCCGTCTGTTCTGCCGCGCACTGCGGCGACCGCCGTGGCACTGCTGATCGCCTCGCCCGGCCTCGCCGCCGTCGCCTTGCTCGGCCTGCCGCAGAGCCAGGCGATGCGCGCCGCGACCGAGCACCATGCGGTCCAGCGGCGCCCCGCCTGCACCGATGGCACCCAGGCACGCGCGGTCGACCAGTTGCCGCCTGCGCTGCTGTTCGCCCCGATCGACATCGCGCCCGACATCCTTGTGGCGACGCATCAGCGCGCCATCGCCAGCGGCCATCACCGCAACATGGCCGCGATGCACGACGTGCTCGCCGCCTTCACCGGCACACCCGAAGAGGCGCACAAGCTGATCGTCGCACGCGGCGCGCAATATGTCGTGGTGTGCCCGGGCCTCAACGAACCCGAGCTCTACCGCGAGGCGGCGCCGAACGGCTTCTGGGCGCGCCTGGAACGCGGCGAGCAATTCCAATGGCTTGAGCCCGTCGCCGTCCAGGGCTCGCCGGTCCTTGTCTGGAAGCTTCGCTAGCCGCTTGCAGCCATGCTGCCCACATGCCTAGAAGCGCGGATGGAACGGGGCGAAGCTCTACATTGGTGGCAGACTCGATGGTTCGTCGCGATCGCCACCCTGATCGCGATCGTGCCGCTGCTCTGGCCGGACATCCCGCCGCTCGTCGACTTGCCGGGCCATATGGGGCGCTACCGCGTCCAGCTGGTCTACGACCAGGTGCCGCACCTCCACGAATGGTATAATTTCAACTGGGCGCTGATGGGCAATCTCGGCGTCGACCTGCTGATCATCCCGCTCGAGAAGATCTTCGGGCTCGAGCTCGCGGTGAAGCTGATCGTGATCACGATTCCCGCGATGACCGTCGCGGGGCTGCTGTGGATCTCGCGCGAGGTGCATGGCCGTATCCCGGCGACCGCCTTGTTCGCGCTGCCGCTCGCCTATTCGTTCCCCTTCCATTTCGGCTTCGTCAATTTCGCGCTGTCGATGGCGCTGGCGCTGCTCGCGTTCGGCTGGTGGCTGCGGCTGGCGCGGCTGGGCAAGCTCGCCTTCCGGTCCATGGTGTTCCTGCCGATCTCGGTGCTGATCTGGATCACCCATACGTTCGGCTGGGGCGTGCTCGGCGTGCTGGCCTTCTCGGCCGAGCTGATCCGCCAGCACGATCTGCGCCGCCGGCCCGGCGTGCCCTGGCACAAGGACATCGTCCGGGCGTGGCTGCTGCCCTGGGTCCATGCCGGCATCCAGTGCCTGGTGCTCGCGCCGCCCGCGCTGCTGATGCTGATGTGGCGCAGCGGCGGGCATGTCAGCGGCCAGACGTTCGACTGGTTCAACTGGCGCGCCAAGATGATGTGGATCACCCAGGTGTTCCGCGATCGCTGGCAGCTGTTCGACATCGCCAGCATCGGCGTGCTGTTCCTGCTGATGCTGAAGGCGGTGCGCGACCCCAACATCCAATATTCGCGCAACCTGGCGCTGTCGGCGATCCTGCTCGCGATCGTCTATGTCATGCTGCCACGCGTCGTGTTCGGCTCCGCCTATGCCGATATGCGGCTGGTGCCGTTCCTGCTGGCGATCGCGATCATCGCGATCCGCCCCAAGCCCGGCCTGTCGATCCGCGGCGCCGCGACCGTCGCGGTGCTCGGCATGACCTTCTTCCTCGTCCGGATCGGCGCGACCGCCTACAGCTTCTTCCTCTACGACCAGGCGTATGACCGCGAGCTCAAGGCGCTCGATCACTTGCCCGAGGGATCGCGGCTGGTGAGCTTCGTGGGCGAGACCTGCTACAACGAATGGCGGATGACGCGCCTCCAGCACGTCCCCGCGCTCGCGCTGGAGCGCAAGCTCTCCTACACCAACGATCAATGGTCGATGCCTGGCGGCCAGCTGCTCACCGTACGCTATCGCGCCGCGCGGCCGTTCGCGCACGATCCGTCGGAGATCGTCACCGACGTGCAGTGCCCGCGCGAATGGTGGCGCCCGATCGCGCGCAGCCTGGCGATCTTCCCGCGCGACGCGTTCGACTATGTCTGGCTGATCCGCCCGCCGGCTTATGATCCGCGCTTCGAGCAGGGGCTGGTGCCCGTGTGGCGCGACGGCACCAGCGCGCTGTTCCGCATCGACCACAGCCAGCCCGGACCGCCGCTCCATAAGGGCGACCTGCCGATCCCCAAGCCCGAGGCGCAGGTGCTCAAGGAAGCCGCCGAAAAGGGTGAGGTGCTCGGTAATACCGAGTGAAGCGAGGGCCTAACCCTCGCGCTTGAAGGGCATCATCTCGCCGAGATATTCCTGCTCGCACTCGACCGCGAACCGCTCGCGCTCCAGGAAATCGGCGACCGCGCGGCGGAAGCCCGGGTTCGGGATATAATGCGCTGACCAGGTGGTGACCGGCTGATAGCCGCGCGCCAGCTTGTGCTCGCCCTGTGCGCCGGCCTCGACCCGCGCCAGCCCGCGCGCGATCGCGACGTCGATCGCCTGGTAATAGCAGAGCTCGAAATGGAGGAAGGGCACTTCCTCGACGCAGCCCCAATAGCGCCCGTAGAGCGCGTCGCCGCCGATCAGGTTGAGCGCGCCGGCGATGGGCAGCCCGTCGCGTTCGGCGAAGATCAGCAGCACCTGCTCTGGCATCTCGGCGCCGAGCATCGAGAAGAATTCGCGGGTCAGATAGGGGCTGCCCCATTTCCGGCTGCCGGTGTCCTGATAGAAGGCCCAGAAGGCGTCCCAATGCGCCTCGGTGATTTCCGGGCCGGTCAGATGGCGGACGGTGAGCCCGTCGAGCGCCTGGGCGCGCTCCTTGCGGATCGCCTTGCGCTTGCGGCTGGCGAGTGCCGCCAGGAAATCGTCGAAGCTGGCATAGCCGTGATTCTGCCAGTGGAACTGGGTGCCCGCGCGCACCAGCCAGCCCGCCGCCTCGAACCAGCCGAGCTGATCCTCGTCGAGGAAGGTGACATGGGCCGAGGACAGCCGGTTCTGGTCGGCCACCGCCTCGATCGCGCCGATCAGGGCGGGCGCCAGCGTCGCGTCGCGCAGCAGCAGCCGCGGCCCGGGGACCGGAGTGAACGGTACCGCGACCTGGATCTTGGGATAATATTGGCCGCCCGCCTGTTCCCAGGCATCGGCCCAGCCATGATCGAAGACATATTCGCCCTGGCTGTGCGTCTTGGCATAGGCGGGCGCGATCGCCGCGGGCCTGCCGTCCGGCCCGTCGATCACGATCGGCAAGGGCTGCCATCCGGCGCGCACGCCCGCCGATCCCGAGCGCTCCAAGATCGAGAGAAAGGCTTGGCTGACGAACGGATTGCCGGTGCCGGCACAGGCATCCCAGTCTGCGGCGGGGATCGAGGCGACGCCGTCGGCGATATGGGCGGTTATCGGGGAGGACACGCGGCGAATGTAGGGCGGTATCCGGGCTGCGGGGAGTACCCGCCGCGGATTTTCAATGCGGCGCTATTTGGGCCGGTCCACCATCCGCACTTCGCGCTGGGGCAGGGGAACGGTGATGCCGTTCTCCTTGAACAGGCACCAGAGCCGGTTGAGCACGTCGCTCCGCACATTGCCGACGCCGCTTTCGGGATCGTTGATCCAGGCGAGGATCTCGTGCTCGACGCCGTTTGCGCCGAACGCCATCAGCCAGACGTTGGACTTGGGGCTGTCGAGCACGCGCGGGCTCTCGGCGGCGGCGCGCAGCATCAGCTCCTGGGCGAGCTTGAGGTCGCAGCTATAGGAGACCGTCACCGGGATGCGCACGCGGACGTTGCGATCGGTGTAGGACCAGTTCTCCACTTCCTGCGTCATCAGATTCTCGTTGGGAATCAGATGCTCCTTGCCGTCGCGGGTGACGACCGAGACCGCGCGCACGCCGATCTTGTTCACCCATCCGAAGCTGTCGCCCACCACGATCACGTCGCCCGGCTTGATCGAGCGGTCCATCAGCAGGATGATTCCGGCGATCAGATTGCCGATCGTCTTCTGCATGCCGAAGCCCACCGCCAGGCCGAAGGCGCCCGAGAAGACGGTGAAGGCGGTCAGGTCGATCTCGAGCAGGTCGACCCCGATGAAGAAGGCGACCACCACCGCGGCGATGCCGGCGAGCTTCTGGAAGAGCAGCTTCTGCGTCGGATCGAAGCCGCGGGCCGAGGCGACCCATTGCGCGAGCACGCGGTTGACCAGCCGCACCCCCGCGAAGAGCAGCAGCACGGTGATCGCGATGGTGAGCGCCGACAGGAGCGTGAAGCGCCGCTGGCCGACCTGGACGCCGACCCGGTCGAGCGTCTCCTGCACCATCCCGAACCCGCCGATCGCGTGGGAGAAGATCGCGGTGAAGACCAGAGCGGCGAAGGTCCAGGCGGCCCAGCGCGGCAGGCTCAGTCCGCGCAGAACCGCGATGCTCAGCCGCGCCGCAGCCGCACCCTCCGCAAAGCCGATGCCGAGCGCGGCGAGCGGTTGCCACGGCCAGGCGGCGAGGATGATGGCGAGCAATATCGTCGCGGTCCCGTGCCGCACGATCCGGCAGACGCGGAGGTGCAACCCCTCGCCATGACCGTGGAGGTGCTTGGACCAGAACTGCGCCAGCCGCGTGCCGGGATAGCGCCCCGCCAGCCAGCCGAGCGCGAGCGCGGCGAGAACCAGCCCCAGCGCCACCACGGCTTCGCTGATTTCGGGCGCCGAGGGCAGGTTGTGCCCCGCCAGCCAGGCGCCCAGCCGGTCCATCAGCCTCGCTTCTCGGCGAAGCGGGAGAGCCCGGCCTCGAGATCGGCGATCAGGTCGTCCGGATCCTCGAGCCCGATCTGAAGCCGCACCGCCGGCCCCTCGGCCTGCCATTTGGTGGCGCTGCGATAGCGGTGGGGATCGATCGGCAGCGCCAGGCTCTCATAGCCGCCCCAGCTGAAGCCGATGCCGAAATGCTTCAGGCCGTCGATCAGCGCGGCGCGCGCCGCGTCATCGCCACCGTTCAGCACGAAGGAGAAGAGGCCCGACGCGCCCTTGAAATCGCGCGCGAAGATTTCGTGGCCGGGGCAATCGGGCAGTGCGGGATGGAGGACGCGCGCCACTTCGGGCCGGGTTCCGAGCCACTCGGCGATCCGGAGCGCGGCCTCGCCATGCTGGCGGAGCCGTACCGCCATGGTGCGTAGCCCGCGCGCGCCGAGCCAGGCATCGTCGGGGCTGGCATATTGGCCGAGCTGATAGGTCGCGGCGCGGAGGCGCTCATACTGGCCCTGGGCGGCGGTGACCGATCCCAGCATCACGTCCGAATGGCCGACGACATATTTGGTGCAGGCGAGGATCGAATAATCGACGCCCATGCCGATCACGGGCAGCAGCAAAGGCGTCGCCCAGGTATTGTCGATCAGAGTCGTGATGCCGCGCGCCTTGGCGACCGCGACGATCGCGGGAACGTCCTGCACCTCGAAGGTCAGGCTTCCCGGGCTCTCCATGAAGATCGCCCTGGTCCGCTCGGTGCAGAGATCGGCGATGCCCGCGCCGATCATCGGATCGTAGAAGGTCGTGGTGACGCCGAAGCGCTTGAGCATGCCCGCGGCGAGATTGCGGGTGGGGTCATAGGCGCTGTCGACCAGCAGCAGCTCATCGCCGGGCGACAGTACCGCGAGCAGCGCCGATGCCACGGCGGCGACGCCGGAGGGGTAGAGCAGGGTCGCTTCGGCGCCCGGCTCCAGCTCGGTAAGCGCGTCGGCGAGCGACCATTGGGTCGGCGTGCCGCGGCGGCCGTAGAACAGCTTGTGGTGCGTGTCGGCGGCGCCGCGCTCGCGCAGCTCCGCGACCGAATCATAGAGGATGGTCGAGGCGCGCCAGACCGGCGTGTTGACGATGCCCTGCGTCCATTCGGGCCGGCGGCCCGCCGATACGACCTTGGTGGCGTCCTTCTCGTCGCTCATGCCGGACGTGCTTCTGCGGGACCCAGGGCTTTGGGCGTGGAAGGATCGGCGCCCCATTCGGACCAGCTGCCGTCGTACAATGCCGCGTCATGTCCCAGAAGGTGCGCCGCGAAGACGAGCACGGCGGCGGTGATTCCGGAGCCGCAGGTCGCGACCAGCGGCTTGGTCAGGTCGATCCCGGCGGCCTCGAACTCGGCGCGGATCGCGTCGAGCGGCTTCCAGGTGCGATCGGGATTGAACAGCTTGCCGTAGGTCAGGCTGCGCGATCCCGGGATATGTCCCGACCCGCAATCGGGGCGCGGATCCAGTTCCTCGCCGGTGAAGCGGGCGAGCGAGCGGGCGTCGACGATCTGCTCGGACGTGGCCTTCATTTCGGCCAGGCTACGGACCTGTGCCTTGGCGGGCGCGGCCGTGAAGCTGCCGGGCGCCGGGGCGACAGCCCCGGTCTCGAGCGCGTGCCCCTCGGCCTTCCATTTGGCGATGCCGCCGTCGAGCAGCGCCGCCTCGACGCCGTACATCCGCAGCACCCACCAGGCGCGGCAGGACGTGTGGTGCGGCCTGTTGTCGTACAGCACGATCCGCTTGCCGCCGCCGACGCCGAGCAGCGCCATCCGTTCCTCGAACACCGCGCGCGAGGGCAGCATCGAAGGCAGCGGATTGCTCGTGTCCACCAGCGTGTCGAGATCGAGCAGATGCGCGCCGGGAATGTGCCCTTCGGCGAATTCCGCGCGGGGATCCTGCTTCGCCGCGCCGGGCAGCGTCGAGGTATAGGTTGCGTCGAGCACCAGCAGGTCGTCCGCGCCCAGCGCGCCTGCCAGCCATTCGGTCGTTACGAGTCCGTCCATCACCCAAGCTCCTAGAAGGATGCATAGCGCGGAGCAAACGCCTTAGGGGCCGTTGCCGGTATCGGCTATGGTCCCTAAATGACGGCGATGGACGCCAAGCATCTCGGAAAACACTCCGCGCTCCCCGCTTCGCCTGAAGAAGCCGAGCTCGACTATGTTCCCAATCCGCGCGCCGGCACGCGCTATCTGGTGCGCTTCGCCGCGCCCGAGTTCACCTCGCTGTGCCCGATCACCGGCCAGCCCGATTTCGCGCATCTGGTGATCGACTATGTCCCGCGCGAGACGATCGTCGAATCCAAGTCGCTCAAGCTGTTCCTTGGATCTTTCCGCAATCACGGCGCCTTCCATGAGGACTGCACGGTCGGGATCGGCGAGCGCCTGTTCCGCGAGATGCAGCCGGAATGGCTCAGGATAGGCGGGTATTGGTACCCCCGCGGCGGTATACCCATCGACGTGTTCTGGCAGTCGGGCGAACCTCCCGCCGGAGTCTGGGTACCAGCCCAGGATGTGCCCGGCTACCGCGGACGCGGCTGAACCTCAGATTTACAACGGCCCGTCGCTGCTGTACCATGTTGCATCGCACAATAATGCAACCATATCTAAAAATGCGAGTTTCTAAGGAGGAACAGGGCGTTCTGCCCAGAATCAAGTTGCAGTAGCGAAAGGTCGAGAATGACTCCGGCGCACAAAATTCCGGGAATCCGGCACCTTGCCCTGATTGGCAACTTCCTGCCGCGCAAGTGTGGCCTCGCGACCTACACGACCGATACTTACAACGCGCTCGTCGAGCGCTATTCCGATCTTCAGGTCGACGTCTATGCGATGGACGATCATCCTGGCCGCTATGCCTATCCGCCCGAAGTGACCCGCGCGATCCCGCAGCATGATCGGGGCGCCTATGTCGATGCCGCCCGCGCGATCGAGGCGAGCGGGGCGCAGGCGCTGTGGATCCAGCACGAATATGGAATCTATGGCGGCTCGGCCGGCGATTTCCTGCTCGCGCTCACCGATCGGCTGTCGATTCCGGTGATCGTGACGCTCCACACCGTCCTCGAAAAGCCGAGCGCCGACGAGCGCCGGGTGATGGAGGCGCTGCTGCGCCGCGCGTCGCGTGTCGTCGTCATGGCCGAGCGTGGCCGCGACATATTGAAGCGCGTCCACGGCGTCTCCGATGCCAAGATGGTGATGATCCCGCACGGCGTGCCCGATCGTCCGTTCGCCGATCCCGCGGTGTTCAAGCCAGCGTTCGGTTGGGAAGGCCGCGACGTCATCCTCACCTTCGGCCTGCTCGCGCCGAACAAGGGCATCGAGGCGATGATCTCGGCGATGCCGGCGATCGTCGCGGCGCGGCCGACCGCGCTCTATGTCGTGCTCGGCGCGTCGCACCCCAATCTCGTGGCGCACGAGGGCGAAGCCTATCGCGACCGGCTGAAGGCCCTGGTCGAGGAAAACGGCCTGGCGGACCATGTTCGCTTCATCGACGGGTTCGTCGAGCAGGACGCGCTGATCGACTATCTCCAGGCGGCGGACATCTACGCGACGCCCTATACCAATCCCGCGCAGATCACGTCGGGCACGCTCTCCTATGCGGTGGGCGTCGGCAAGGCGGTGGTCTCCACGCCCTATGTCCACGCGACCGAGATCCTGGCCGACGGCCATGGCGTGCTCGTCGACTTCGGCGACAGCGCCGGGTTCGCGCGCGAGATCGCCAAGCTGCTGTCCGACAATGCGGCGCTGACCGCGCAGTCGGAGCGTGCCTATGCCCGCGGCCGCACGATGCTGTGGCCGTGCCTCGCCGAGCGGACCATGGCCGAGATCGAAACGATCGTCGCCGCCAAGCCGCGCCGCTTCGCCAGGCCGATGCATGAGCTGGCGCCGCTCAAGCCCGATATCAGCGCGGTCGAGCGGATGAGCGATTCGACCGGCATGCTCCAGCATTCGATCTATTCGGTGCCCGATCGCCGCCACGGTTATTGCATCGACGACAATGCCCGGGCGCTTATCCTGATGTGCCGGATCGACGATATCGACGAGACCCTGCGCGACAAATGGACCAGCATCTATGCGGCGTTCGTGCAATATGCCTGGAACGCCGACGAGCAGCGTTTTCGCAACTTCATGAACTTCGACCGCACCTGGTGCGAAGATGTCGGCTCTGAGGATTCGAACGGGCGCGGCCTGTGGGCGCTGGGCGTCACGGCGCGCGATGCCCGGGCGCAGAAGCATCGCGACTGGGCGGCACGGATGTTCGACTCGACCGCGTCGATCGCGCTCGATCTCGGCAGTCCGCGTGCGCGCGCCTTTGCGATGCTCGGCGCCGCGGCGATGATCGAGGCGCATCCCGGCCACCCCCTGTGTCGCACGATCCTCACGCGATTCGGCGACGAGCTGATCGCGCTGCTCGACGAGGCGCGGCGTCCCGAATGGCAATGGTTCGAGATCGTGCTCGCCTATGACAATGCGCGCTTGCCCGAGGCGCTGCTGCGCGCAGGCCAGGTGCTCGGGCGCAGCGATTTCGTCAGCGTCGGGCTCGAGACGCTCGAATGGATCGTCGAGCGCCAGACCTCGCCCGAGGGCCGCTTCCGCGCGGTCGGCACCGAGAGCTTCGGCCGGCCCTATGCCGACCCGCTGCCGTTCGACCAGCAACCGCTGGAAGCCCAGGCGACGATCGACGCCTGCGTCGCCGCGCACGAGGTGACCCGCGATCCGCGCTGGGAGGGCGAGGCGATGCGTGCCTATCGCTGGTATCTGGGCGCGAACGACCTCGAAATGCCGCTCGCGAGCCCGCAGGACGGCGGCTGCTTCGACGGCCTGATGCCCACCGGGCTCAACCGGAACCAGGGCGCGGAGTCGATTTTGGCGCTGCAACTTGCGAGTTGCGCGATTTCCGCCCTTTCAAAGGGCGCAAAAAACGTGGCAGGACCGAAACGGGCCGTTGCTTAACCTTCGTTAATGCCGGCGGCTCGCTCGGCTGTTGCGGGGGATGCGTTGCTCGACCTGTTCAATCATAGCCTGAGGCTGAAGGCGGACCCCTCGCGGGTCGTGGTACGTCCTTTCCACATCGCCTGGCAGTCCAATGGTACCGCGCCGAGCCGCACCGAGCGGCTGGTGCGCGAAGTGCTCGGCATGACCTCCGCCCAGGCGCGTACCGAGCTGGAGATCGTGCTCAAGGATTTCGAGGCGCGCCACTGGCAGACGCGCCGCGTGTTCATGACGCGCTACGACGAGATCGAAGGGATGCTCGGGCTCGACGGCAGCGAGATCGGTGACGAGAAGCGCCAGCTGATCGGCGCCTATTTCTGCCACGAATACAGCTATGCCGCCGCCGCGCTGATGAACCCCAGCGCGGTGCCGCACTACGACCAGACCGGCATGCCCAAGGGTAGCCTGCGCATCCTGATGTCGCTGCGTGCGGTGGGCGAGGGGCATATCTCGTCGGTCGCCTTTCGCGAAGGCATCATCACCGACCGGAACGAGCTGACACTGGCGCCCGAGCCGCCCTTCGCCACCGCCGCCGATGCGCGGGAGGAGGACGAGGACCAGATGCCCGAGGGGCCGGTGACGGTCTATCGGCATCGCGACTCGACGCTGTCGGGCACGGTCATCTTCCCGATCACCAAGGCGCAGTCGAACGGGCTGGAAGACCTGCGCATCTGCCACTTCAACCATGAGGACGGCAGCGAGGAATGGATCGGCACCTACACCGCCTATAACGGATCGGTGATCCAGTCCGAGCTGCTGCGCACCCGCGACTGGCGCAGCTTCGACCTGGTGCCGATGACCGGCAGCGCGGCGCGCAACAAGGGCATGGCGCTGTTCCCTCGCAAGGTGGAGGGCCGGTACATGATGCTCGGCCGGCAGGACGGCGAGAATATCTTCCTGCATGCGTCCGACACGATCACCCACTGGGAAGGCGGCGAGCTGCTCATCAAGCCGCAATTCCCCTGGGAGCTCGTCCAGATGGGCAATTGCGGCCCGCCGATCGAGCTCGACGAAGGCTGGCTGGTGCTCACCCACGGCGTGGGCGCGATGCGCAAATACTCGATCGGCGCGGCGCTGCTCGACAAGACCGACCCGTCGAAGGTGCTCGCCCGCTCGGCCCAGCCGCTGCTCGCCGCCGCCGACCAGGACCGCGAGGGCTATGTGCCCAACGTCGTATATACCTGCGGCGCGATCCGCCACGGCAGCAAGCTGTTCATCCCGTACGGCGTGGCGGACAGCTCGGTCGCCTTCGCCTTCGTGCCGATCAGCTCGATCCTCGAGCAGATGGCCTGAGAAATACGCCCGTCAGCGGAAGCTGGCGGGCGTCTCGACTTCGGGTTCGGCCTGCGGCGGGACCGGCGCATCGGCGACCATCGCGCGCGTGCGGGCATAGAGCAACGCGATCAGGCCGGCGAAGAGCAACGGCGCGATCCACATCGCCACGCCGAGGAACGATTCGCCGACGACCGCGAGCGGTGCGTCGATCGGCGGGATCGGCGAGGTACGGTTCACCCAGGCGACGATGCCGGCGAAGACCACGCCGAACAGGCTCTCGCCGACGATCAGCCCGGTGGCGGCGAGCACGCCCATGCGTTGCGCGAAGTCCGGATTGGGCGTGCGCTTTGCCCATTTCTCGTAGAAATGCCCGATCAGCGCGCCGACCGGGATCAGCAAGGTCAGCGCCATCGGCAGGTAGATGCCCATGCCGACGGCCAGAGGCGGAAGCCGCATCTTGCCGGTGCGGCCGAGCAGCTCGTCGATCACGACCACGGCCAGGCCGATCAGCGCGCCGAAGCCGATCAGGCCCCAGTCGATGTCGCCGCCCAGCACGCCCTTGGCCAGGCTGGAGATCAAAGCGGCCTGGGGCGCGGACAGCGCGTTCGGGCCGGCGTTGGGCATGCCGACGAAGCCGAGCGTGTTCTTGAGCAGGTCGAGCACGATCGGGATGACGAGCGAACCGAAGATCACGCCGATCACCAGCGCGACCTGCTGTTTCCACGGCGTCGCGCCGACCAGCTGGCCGGTCTTCAGGTCCTGGAGATTGTCGTTCGAGATCGTCGCGACCGAGAAGACTATCGCGGTGGTGAACAGCGCATAGGCGATCAGCGCGTTGGTCCGGGTCGGATCGGTGCTGTGGCCGAAGATTGCCACCAGCAGCAGCGCGGCACCCAGCACCGCAAGGATGCCGACGCCCGAGACCGGGGAGTTGGACGCGCCGATCAGCCCGGCCATATAGCCGCAGATCGCCGCGATCAGGACGCCGACGACCAGGATGTAGAGAGTCGCGCCGCCGATAACCGCGATCGGATATTCGTGGACCGGGCCGCCCGCCGAGAAGTCCCAGAGCAGCCAGGCGATCGGGATCAGCATGAACGCGACAACGCCGGCGACGATGCCGATCGGCAGGTCGCGCTCGGTGAGGGGCAGCGCCTCGCCGCTCTGGCGCGCGCGCGATGCCGCCATTGCCGAGCGGACGCCGCCCACGATCGGCCCCAGGATGCGGAGCAGCGACCAGATCGCCGCGACGCCGATCGTGCCGGCGCCGATGAAGCGCACCTGGCTGCGGAAGGTGGTGCTGACGACAGTGTCGAGATCGCCGGGCAGGTTGTGCGTGAGATAGGGCATCAGTCCGCCCCAGGCGATGATCATGCCGAAGAACATCGCGGCGCCGACCGACAGGCCGACCAGATGTCCCACGCCGATCAGCGCCATCGAATAGCTGGTCGAGACGCCGGTGGCGCCCCCGCCGAAGCGGAAATTCTTCGCGGCCTCGGCGGCGGCGACCTTCATCGCAGCGAGCAAGGCGAAACCGGCGGAGACGAGCGAGCCGAGCACGATCACGCGCAGGCCCTTGGCGTTCTCCTCGGCGCCCTCCGCCGATCCGGCGCCGACGCGCAGCACTTCGGCCGCAGCGACGCCTTCGGGATAGGGCAGGTCGGAACCGGTCACCAGCGCGCGGCGGAGCGGCACCGAGAGCATGACGCCCAATATGCCGCCGATCGCGCAGACCAGCACGGTCGTCCAATAGGGGAAGCCGGTCCACCAGCCGACCAGGATCAGACCGGGCAGCACGAAGATGATCGCGGCGAGGGTGCCTGCGGCAGACGCGATCGTCTGGACGATGTTGTTCTCGAGGATCGAGGCGCCGGGCAGGAAGCGCAGGATTGCCATCGAGATCACCGCGGCGGGGATCGAGGTGGCGAAGGTGAGGCCGACCTTGAGGCCGAGATAGACGTTCGCGGCGGTGAACAGGATTGTGATCAGCCCGCCAAGGATGATCCCGCGGACGGTGAGCTCGGCGAGCGGGCGCGCAGGTGCGGTGGCCATCAGTTCGCGCCCCGAGCGGTAGCCGGATACCCTAAAGTCACAAAGGTCGCAGGTTCCGTATGCGTGCGCGCATGAGAGATTTGCCGGCGGCTGTTCGGGAAGGACAAGGCTTTCATGGCCGTATCTGTGGCATCGCAAATCCTATGAGGACAGCGATTTTTGGCCCGGCGCCGGTTTGGCACGGTTCGCCGCGCGATGCGGCAGCGGCGCACGCTTGCCGGGCGGAGCGATCGCGCCCGAGGCCGCGGCCTGGACGATACGGCGGAAGCTGGGACATTCCATGTGGCTCGGCGCCGGGCAGGCGGCGGCGTGGCGCAGGCTGTCGCGCAGCGCGCCGAGGCGACGAATCGTGTCGTCGAGCGCGTCGGCCTTGTCCGCCAGCAGCTGCCGGTCGATCTGCGGAAGCCCGTCGGGACCGAACATGCGCGCGATGTCATCGAGCGAGAAGCCGGCGACGCGGCCGAGTGTGATCAGCGCCAGCCGCTCGAGCACCTGGCCGTCGAACAAGCGGCGCAGCCCGCGCCGGCCAACCGAGCGGATCAGCCCTTTTTCCTCATAGTATCGAAGCGTCGAAGCGGGAACGCCTGAGCGCGCCGCCACTTCCGCTATATCCAGGTCCCGCACCCTCTTGACCTCAAGTTGACTTGAAGTGGCAGGGTGCTGTTTCCGCCCTGCCGGGGCAAGCGAAAAGGAGATGGTGATGGGTGCCAACGACGAGCAGGCGATGCTGTGGAACGGCGATGCGGGACGCGCCTGGGTGGAGGCGCAGGCGGTGCTCGACGGGATGTTCGCGCCGTTCGAAGCCGTGCTTGCCGATGCCGTTGCCGGATCGGGCGCGGCCAAGGTGCTCGACATCGGCTGCGGGACGGGCGCGACGACGCTTGCCATCGCCGGGCGGATCGGTGCCGGGGCAGAGTGTCTGGGGCTCGATATTTCCGAGCCGATGATCGCGGTGGCGGCCGCGCGCGCCCGGGCGCAGGGATCGCCGGCGCGGTTCCTTTCGGCGGATGCGCAGACTCATGATTTCGGATCGCCCGGCTTCGACATGATCGTCTCGCGCTTCGGCGTGATGTTCTTCGACGATCCCGTCGCGGCGTTCGCGAATCTGCACCAAGCGGCGCGCAAGGGCGGAACGTTGCTACTGATCGTCTGGCGGAGTGCGGCGGAGAACCCGTTCATGACCACGGCCGAGCACGCCGCCGCATCGCTGCTGCCCGACATGCCCGCGCGTGATCCCGATGCGCCGGGGCAGTTCGCCTTTGCCGACAGGGGCCGTGTGCAGGGCATATTGGCGGCGAGCGGCTGGGGCGCGGTCGACATCCAGCCGGTCGATGTGGCGTGCGTGATACCCGAAAGCGCGCTGGTGCCTTACCTGACGCGGCTGGGCCCTGTGGGACGGGCGCTGTGTTCGGTGGACGAGGCGGCGCGCGCCCGGATCGTCGATACGGTTCGTGCCGCCTTCGATCCCTATGTGCACGGCGACGAGGTCAGGTTCACCGCCGCGTGCTGGTCGGTGGGAGCATCTGCGGGGGCTGAAACCGCAGGAAGCAGCCGGTGACTGCGATCAGCGATGCCGCTTGATCTCGATTATCTCGGGATCCTGGGCATCCATGAACATGTAAGCGCGGCCCAGCAGTGCTTGCTTCCCAAAGGCATCGAACTTGTTTTGCCCAAGCGGGGTGATGAGCACTTCGGGCCCGGCCAGCCCGTCCAAATGGCGGGATTCGATTTCCGCCCAATGTGCTTCCGCGATTTCGTGAATCACGACATTTACGGCAGGGTGATTGTATCGCACCAAGATATTGCCGTCATCCATCTGCGCGGGATTCATGTCGGGGTGATAATTGAAGATATCGGACAATATCTTGAGGGATACTGTCCTGGCCTCCGCATCGGATAATCCGGCGTCCAGAATTACGCAGGTTCCGTTCTTGAATACCGTGAAGTCTCGAGTGCCGTTGGTGTAGTACGAGATGCGATCGACGATGCGATCGCGCGGCTGCGCGAATGACGGACGCCAAGCCGGAACGGGCGGGAATGCCGTTTGCGGTTTTCCCGCCGCCGCTCTGCCGGCGCCAAAAGACGCCAATAAGCCGGCAATAAAGGATCGCCTCATCACCTTGTTCGCCCCCATTCCAAACGCGGATCGATATGCGTCACGGTGCCGAGGCTGAGCAAGCGTAGTGAAAGAAGATTCCCGCCCAGCCCTGTCCCGCGAAGGCGGGCAAGGGCTAGGAGGCGCCTGACCCCGCCTTCGCCGCCCGTCGCGCAATGATCTGCGCCCAGGGGTTGGGCTTTGCCGCGCCGGTCCGGTGGAGCGTGTTGCGGTCGTGGTGGCTGAAGGGCTCGGCCTGGCCGCGGACCGTGAGCGTCGTCTGGATGTCGTAGCTCCAGCTGTCTTCGTCGTGGAAGACGATCTCGATGCGATAGGCGTCGGTGCGGAACGCATCTTCGAGGAAGTCGGTCGAGCAGATGCCGTAGCTGGTCTGGCCGCGCGTCGCGGTCACGACGATCGTCGAGTCGTCGGGCTGGCCCTGGCCCGAGGCGAGCAGCACCTGGCCGCGCGGGATCGCCAGGGTCTGCTGGATCAGCCCGGTGGCGGGCTCCCAGAGCCAATAGCCGACCTGATCGTGGAAGGTGATGTCCTCCTCCACGGTAGTGATGTGGACATGGTAGCGCAGGCCGTAGAAGAGTTGCGGGCCATTGGCCTGCGGATCGATCGCCTGGAAGGTGATGTGCTCGATAAAGGTACGCTGCTCGGGGCCGGCTTCCTTGGGCGCGATATCGATGCCCTTGGTCGCGCGCCAGGTGCCGGCCAGCCGGCGGAGCGGCCCCAGATTGGCGAGCGTGTTCGGATCGACATCCTCCTGCTCGGTGAAGATGTCGCGGTGATACGAGTCCATGCGGGTGCGCTCCAGGGCGGCGATCGATTTGCGTGGGAGCATGATGCGATAGCCTGTTCGGATGCAATCATACTCATGGAGAGGTGTCATCCCGGCGAAGGCCGGGACCCAGAGCCACAAACGATGTCGCCCGCGATCCTGGGCCCCGGCTTTCGCCGGGGTGACGATTCGACTTGAGGAGAATTCCCGCCTAGCGGCCCTTGAACAGCCCGCCGAGAACGCCGCGGACCAGCCCGCCCAGGATCGATCCGCCGGCACCGCCCGACTTGCCGAACACCGCCTTGCTGACCTCGTTGGCGACGACGCGGCCTGCCGCCGAGGTGGCGGACCGGGTGGCCGAGTTGATCGCGCGGTTCCAGGGATTGTTGGCGGCCTCGCGCTCGGCGGCGCGCTGCGCCTGGGCGTCGAGTCGGGCCTGGCGATCGGCGTCGCGCTGCTGGGCGAGGCGCTGGCGCTCGGCTTCCTTGGCGAGGCGGGCGTCTTCCTTGGCCTGGGCGGCGGCAGCCTTTTCCGCTTCGGTCCTGGCGGCGGCTTCGGCGGCGGCGGCGGAGGCTTCCTGCGACTTGAGCGCGAGCAGCTCCTCGGCCGATTCGCGGTCGATCAGCGTGTCGTACTTGGCGCCGATCGCGTCGGTCTGGATCAGCACGCCGCGCTCGACCGGGGTGACCGGGCCGACGCGCGAGGCGGGCGGCTTGATCAGCGCGCGCTCGACCGGGGCGGGCGAGCCGTCCTCCTGGAGCAGCGATACCAGCGCCTCGCCGACCTTGAGTTCCGTGATCGCGGTAGCGACGTCGACGCCAGGATTGGCGCGGAAGGTGGTGGCGGCCGACTTGACCGCGGCCTGGTCGCGCGGGGTGAAGGCGCGCAACGCGTGCTGGACGCGATTGCCGAGCTGGCCGGCGATCGTATCGGGCACGTCGATCGGGTTCTGGGTGATGAAATAGACGCCGACGCCTTTCGAGCGGATCAGGCGGACGACCTGCTCGATCTTCTCGAGCAGCGCCTTGGGCGCATCGTCGAACAGCAGGTGCGCCTCGTCGAAGAAGAAGGCGAGCACGGGCTTGTCGGGATCGCCGACTTCGGGGAGCGATTCGAACAGCGCCGAGAGCAGCCAGAGCAGGAAGGTGGCGTAGAGCTTTGGCGATGCCATCAGCTTGTCGGCGGCGAGGATGTTGACCACGCCGCGGCCCTTGTCGTCGACCGAGATGAAGTCGGTCATGCTGAGCGCGGGCTCGCCGAAGAAATGCTCGCCACCCTGGCTGCGCAGCTGGAGCAGCGAGCGCTGGATCGTGCCGATGCTCTGCTTCGATACATTGCCATAGGTGGTGGTGAGCTCGTCGGCGCGCTCGGCGCAGTGGGCGAGCATCGACTGGAGATCGTCGAGGTCGAGCAGCAGCAGCCCGTCCTTGTCGGCGACGGTGAAAGCGATCGTCAGCACGCCTTCCTGGACCTCGTTGAGGTCCATGAGGCGCGAGAGGAGCAGCGGTCCCATTTCGCTGATCGTGGTGCGGATCGGATGGCCCTGGGTGCCGTACAGGTCCCAGAACTGCACCGGATTGTCGCTATAGGCCCAGTCGGCATAGCCGATCTCGGCAGCGCGGGCGGCGAAGATCTCATGGGTCTTGGAGGTGGGCGAGCCGGCCATGGCGAGGCCGGACAGGTCGCCCTTCACATCGGCGACGAAGCAGGGGACCCCGGCCCGCGACAGGCCGTCGATGATGCCCTGGATCGTCACGGTCTTGCCGGTGCCGGTGGCACCCGCGATCAGCCCGTGGCGGTTGGCCCGCTTGAGGACCAGCGACTGGCGCTTGTCGCCGGCCGCGCCAATGAAAATGCCCGTCTCTCCACCCATGCCGAACTCCTTTTCAGGAGATCGTCATAGGGGAGAAACGGGCATTGGTCAGCCCGATCTTGCGTGGTTAGCCCGGGATCTGGACGGGCACGAACTGGCCGATGTTGCGGCGCTGGACATAGAGCAGCACCTGGCTGCGTCCCGCGCTCTTCGATGCCGTGACGATCTTGGCGATGTCGGCGGCATTGGCGACCGGGGTACGGTTGACCGAGACGATCAGGTCGCCGCGCTTGAGGCCCTTGCCGGCGGCGTCGCTGTTCGGATCGACGGTCAGGACGACCACGCCGCTCACCTTGGAAGGATCCACGCCGATGCTGCCCGCGATCTGCGGCGTCAGCGGCGTGACCGCGACGCCGAGCGAGGCTGCGGCCATCGCATCGGCATTGGGTCCGCTGCCGCCCGGCGTGGCATTGTCGTCCTCGGGATCGAACTGGGCGAGCTGATCCTCGGGCGGGCGCTTGCCGACGGTGACGGTGAGCGTCTGGCGCTTGCCGTCGCGCAGGATCTCAAGCGGAACGCGGCTGCCGGGCGCGGTGTTGGCGACGAGATAGCTGAGCGTCTGATCGGGGGTGACGTCCTTGCCGCCGACCTTCACGATCACGTCGCCCTGCTTGATGCCGGCCTTCTCCGCGGCCTGGCCCGGCTCGACGCGCGAGACGAGCGTGCCGCGGTCCTTGGGCAGGCCGAGCGCATCGGCGATGTCGTCGGTCAGGTCCTGCATGCCGACGCCGAGATAGCCGCGGTCGATGCTCTTGCCCTTCATCAGCGTGGCGATGACGGGCTGGGCCTCCTCGGCGGGGATGGCGAAGCCGATGCCGACATTGCCGCCGGTGGGCGACAGGATCTGCGAATTGATGCCGATCACATTGCCCTGGAGATCGAACATCGGGCCGCCCGAATTGCCGCGGTTGATCGAGGCGTCGGTCTGGATGAAGCGGTCATAGGCGCCGCCCTGGCCGGTGACGCGATGCACCGCCGAGATGATGCCCGCGGTCACCGAGCCGCCCAGGCCGAAGGGATTGCCGATCGCGACGACCCAGTCGCCGACGCGCGCGCCGCTCGAATCGCCGAACTTGACGAAGGGCAGGTTGGCGCCCTCGATCTTGAGCACGGCAAGGTCCGACTGCGCATCGTTGCCGATCAGCTTGGCCTTGAACTCGCGGCGATCGGGCAGGGTGACGGTGATCGATTCGACCACCGCGCCGCGCTGGCCGGCGGAGATCACATGGTTGTTGGTGACGACATAGCCGTCTGCCGAGATGATGAAGCCCGAGCCGAGCGATTCGGCCTGGCGGGTGACCGGCTGGCCACCGCCCTGCTGATTGCCGAACATCTCGAACGGCGTGCCGGCGAACGGATTGGAGTTCACCTGGACGCGCTGGGTGGTCGAGATGTTGACGACCGCGGGCTGGAGCTTGGCGACCATGTCGGCAAAGCTCATCGGCGCGCCGGCCTTGGGCGCGGAGGCCTGGATCGTGCCTGGCTCGTTCTGCGCGGTCTGCGCACCGGCGGGCTGGTTGAGGGCCATGGCGGTGGCGGCGCCACCCAGGATAACGGCAGTGGTAAGGGCGTAGGCGTAACGCACTGGGGGTCTTCCTCTCAAAGGAACAGATCGCTTTCAGCCCGCGATTTCGCGCAATCTGGCTGAACGACGATTGAATATGAACGAACTTGCAGCATCATCGTTGCCCCATGAACTCGCGAAGATAGCTGTTCTGCGGCGACAGGATGATCGACGTCTCGCCCTTGGCGGGATCGTTGTTCAGGAAGGTCGCACGGTACGATCGCATGGCGCGCCAGAAATCGTAGAATGCCGCATCCTTGTTGAACGCCTCGGCATAGATCTGCGCGGCCTGGGCATCGGCATTGGCGCGGATGATCTGCGCCTCCTTGAGGCCCTGCGCCCGAATCGTCGCCGCTTCCTGCTGCCGTGCCGTCCGCATCCGCTCATAGGCGCTGTCGAGCGGCGAGCCGACCGGGAGATCGGCATGCTTGATCCGCACGTCGACGATCTGCACGCCATATTGCGACGCGTATTTCTGCAAATTGCCCTGGATGTTGTCCATCACCTGACCGCGCTCGGCGCTGAGCAACGCCGCGAAGGGCTGCTTGCCGAGCTCGCTGCGCAGCGCCGAGCTGAACAGCGGCTGGAGCTTGTCGGTGACGCGCGCGGAGGAGCCCACGGTGATCACCATCTTGAGCGGATCGACGACGCGGAAGCGCGCATAGGCGTCGACCTCGAGGCGCTGCTGATCGGTCGACAGCACCGGCTGGTTCTGCAGATCGATGTCGAGCACGCGCTTGTCGACCCAGACGACGCGATCGACGAAGGGGATGCGCCAGTAGACGCCCGCCCGGGTACGGCCGAACTCCTCGCCCTTGCGATAGGCGTTAAGCGTCGCGCGCGGCTGCTCGAGCCGCAGGATCACGGCCTGGCTCTGCTCGGGAACGATGACGATGCTGCCGACCAGCGCGACGAACGCCACCAGCGCGATGATCACGATTCCCCAGGGACCGCGAAGGAACGACATGCTCATCGGCTGCCTCCCTGCGCGGCCTTGGACTGTGCCTCGGTACCGTCATCGGGTTTCTTCAGCTGGGGCAGCGCCAGATAGGGCGTGACCCCTGGTGCCTCGACGATCGTCTTGTTGGTGCGCGACAATACCTGTTCCATCGTCTCGTAATAGATACGGCGCCGGGTGACTTCGGGCGAGAGCTTGTACTGTTCGTAGATCTTGTCGAACTCGGCGGCCTCGCCCTGCGCGGTTGCCAGCGCCTGCTGGGCATAGGCGCGCGCATTGTTCTTGTTGGCCTGGGCCTGTTGCTGCGCGGCGGTGACCTGCTTGAAATCCTCGTCCACCGCCTGGGGCGCCGCGGATTTCTGGATCGACACGCTCTGGATGACGATGCCCGAGCGATATTCGTCGAGGATCTGCTGCATGTTGAGCAGCACCTGCGCCTCGATGCGCGCGCGGCCCGAGGTGATCGTATCGTTCAGCGACGCGGTGGCCACGACGGCACGCATCGCCGCCTCGGCGGTGGCACGTACGGTGTCGCGCTGCTTGGCGATCTGGAAGACATAGTCCGGCGCGTCGCGGATGCTCCACTGCACCAGATAGGCGAGATCGACGATATTCTGATCGCCGGTGATCATCAGATTCTCGGCGCCGTTATTCTCCGGAAAATTCTCGTCGCGGATCGCCTGGACGTCGATCGTGTCGACGGAGGAAAGCGGCTCGGGCAGCGTGAAGCGCACGCCCGGCTCAAGCTGGCCCGAGAAGCGGCCGAGCGTGGTGACCACGCCGCGTTCCTGCGGTCCGATCGAATGGATCGAGGTGAAGGCGACCCAGATCAGCAGCAGCCCCGCCCCGACGAGCACATAGAGGCGCGGGCCGGCGGGGAGGCCCGGGATGCCCGAACCGCCGCCATTGCCACCGCCGCCGCCGCGCGCGCGCTTCAGCAGCTCGTCGAGCGTGCCGCCGGCACCGGGGCGCGAACGCCGCCCGTCGGGCGGGAGGGACCAGGGATTGCGCGGACCGGAGCCGCCACCCTTGCCGTCGCCGGAGCCGCCATTGCCGCCTCCGCTACCGCCGCCCCATGGGCTCTTCGGAGCCTCGTTCTTGAAGATGCCGGACAAAATGTTCCGGACAGAAATGTTCGCCATGACTGCCTTTATAAGGCTGGATGCGCGGATTTACAGTGGCGTGTGCCGATTGTGTCCCTATGTGACCCGGCAGATGAACAATTCAGCAGAGATCAACGCCGTCCTCGCTCCGATTTCGGCAGGCCGCGCGACGGTTCGGCTCGAAGGCGGCCGGGCCAGCATCGTCCTCGACGTGACCGGGCTCGCGCCCGAAACCCGCGACGCGCTGGAAGCCGATGTCCGCACCGCGGCGGCGGCGGTGGCGGGCGTCGACGAGGTGCGGGTTCTGCTCACCAGCGAGCGCCGCACGCGCCGGATCATCGCGGTCGCGAGCGGCAAGGGCGGGGTGGGCAAGTCCACCGTGGCCGCCAACCTGGCGATCGGACTGGCCAGGCTCGGCCGGCGCGTGGGCCTGGTCGACGCCGATATCTACGGGCCGTCGCAGCCCAAGCTGATGGGGGTCGAGGGCATCCGCCCCAAGGCGCGGGACAAGACGCTGCTGCCGATCGACACGCCATACGGCGTACGCATGCTGTCGATGGGCGGGCTGGTCGCCGAGGGCCAGGCGATCGCCTGGCGCGGGCCGATGGCGGGCGGCGCGCTGGGCCAGCTCGTCGATGCCGATTGGGGCGACGCCGAACTGCTGGTGCTCGACCTGCCGCCGGGCACCGGCGACGTACAGCTGACCATGATCCAGAAGCACAAGCCGGCCGGCGCGGTGATCGTCTCGACCCCGCAGGACCTGGCGCTCATCGACGCGACGCGCGCGATCGACCTGTTCGGCAAGGCGGGCATCCCGGTGATCGGCCTGATCGAGAATATGAGCGGCTATGCCTGCCCGCATTGCGGCGAAGTGTCGAACCCGTTCGGGGCCGGCGGCGCCGAGACGGCAGCGGCGAAGTTGGGGATCCCCTTTCTTGGTCGCGTGCCGCTCGACATCGCGATTCGCACCGCCTCGGACGCCGGCAAGCCGCCGGCGGCGGGGAACGGTCCCGAGGCGCAGGTGTTTGCCGAACTGGCCGCGAAGCTGGACGGCTGGCTCAAGACCGGAGGATAGGCGATGCCGCTGACCCGCGACGAGGACATCAAGGCACTGCTGGAAGGGACGCGGACGATCGCAATGGTCGGCGCGTCGGATCGGCCCGACCGGCCGAGCTATGGCGTGATGGCGTTCCTCCAGCGCCAAGGCTACCGCGTCATCCCCGTCAATCCGCAGATCACCGGCGAGCATATCCATGGCGAGTTCGTGTTCCGCGAGCTGAGCCAGATCGGCGAGCCGATCGACCTGGTCGACATCTTCCGCCGGCCGATCGCGGCGGGCGAGGCGGTGGACGAGGCGATCGCGGTGGGCGCCAAGGCGGTGTGGATGCAGCTCGGCGTGATCAACGAGGAAGCCGCGGCGCGAGCCGAGGCGGCGGGCCTCAAGGTGGTGATGGACCGCTGCCCGGCGATCGAGATCCCCCGCCTGGGTATCGCGAAGGTCGGCTAGCCGCGCTTATAGTCGGGTAGCGTGCCGCTCTCTGTCCAATAGCGCGTCAGCCCCAGCTCACCGACCAGCTTCTCGAAGCGTGGATCGCTGCGCATCGCCGCTGTCGAAGGCAGGAAGAGGAGGCGCGTGCGACGGTTTCGCTGGCGCGTGTAGATGCGCTGGTTGGGTTCGAAGCGGTTCTCGCCCGTCTGGAAGCCGCGGCCGAAATAATAGGCCTCGGCGATGCGGAAGGCGGTATCGACATCGCCCAGCGCAGCGGCGAACTGGATGCTGTTCTCGGCATAGCCGGCGCCGCGATGCGCCCAGTCCAAGGCCGTCGCGACCGCCGCATGCACCTGGTCGGGCTCTCGCGTCTCCATGGCCCGGGCGATCTGCTCGATCATCGCGAAATTCTCGTCGCTGAAGCCTACCGGGCGCTGCTGGACGTTGCGCGACATCGCCAGCGCCTCGGCGGCGCGGCCGGTGTACATCAGCAGGTAGAAGCGTGTGAACCATACCGCGAACTGCAACGGGAACAGCGCGATCGCATCGGTCGAGGCCCTGTCCGCCTCGTCGAGCCGACCGGCCGACCAGAGTGTGACGACGCGACTATAGGCGATGCCGGGATCGGGCTGACGCTGCTTGGCCATCTTCTCGTAGAGGTCGGCCGCTTCGCGGCAGCGGCCGACGCTGGTCATCACCCCGCACAGCCAGATCCAGGCGATGTCGTTCTGGGAATCGGACTTGAGCACGTCGCGCGCGAGCAGCTCGTCGCGGCGCCAGTTGCCGGTCCGTTGATCGAGTATCGCGCGGGCGAAGCGGGCGTAGGTATTGCCCGGATCAAGCGCGAGGGTGCGCCTGATCGCGTCCTGCGCGCGCATGCGCATCGGCGCCTCGGCCTCGCGCACCATGGCGCCAGAGGCACCGGCATAGTTCATCGCGAGCAGGCCCCAGCCATTGGCATAATCGGGGCGCAATTCGGTGACACGGCGCAGCAGCCCCATCGCCTGGTTGCCGCCGTCCATGTTTCCCTGACGGCCGGCCATACGCGCCTGCTCGAGCAGCGGCGCGATGTCGGCGGGGGGCACGTCGGAAGGCGAGAGGAAATGGTGCCAAGCGAATGTGCCGATGCCGGTGGTGGCGACCGCTAGCCCGGCACCGGTGATCATTGCGCGCCGGTCGAGCCGGAGGCGGCGGGCCTCGGCTCGTGCCTGGGCGAGCGGGTTCTCCGACGCGAGGCCGCCATCAACGCCGCCTTCATGCAGCAGCCGGTAGCCAACCTTGGTGATCGTCTCGATCCGGAAGCTGCCCTGTCCGATCGTCTCGGCGGCTCGGCGCAGGCGGGAGATGACGCGGTTGATCGCGTCCTCGCCGACCACCCGGCCTTCCCAGCAGCGGCGCGTCAGATCGTCGCGGCTGAGAATGCCGCCGTTGGCGCTGGCGAGCGCGACGAGCACCTGCATCACCCGCGGTTCGACCACCTCTTCCGCGCCATCGTCGCGCACGAGCTGGCGCAGCGCCGGGCGCACGTCGAGGCGGCCCAGCCGGAACGGCTCGGCGTGCGCCAGGTCGATGCGATCCTTGTCCTCCACCCCTGTCCTTCCGCCCGCATTTCCGCGCGCATGCAATCCTATCGGTGATTGATCGGCATTTCATCAGCCGATCATCAGCTCCTCATCCTCTCCATCAGACGGGCTTTCGGCGATCTGAATGGCAGTCCGGCATCGAGCCGATCGAGTTCAGGAGAAACGCCATGCACAAGTTCATCGCTTCGTTCGCCGTCGCCGCCGCGTTCCTTGGCGCCGGCCCCGCGCTGGCCGCCGATCCGGACCTTCGGACGGTCAAGGTGCGCCACGCCGATCTCAACCTCGCGAGCGCCGAAGGACGCGCGAAGCTGGAGCACCGCATCACCGCGGCTACCGAGACGGCCTGCGGCTCCTATGCCGGCGCTTCGATCTGGGAACAGGACGCGATCTCGCGTTGTCGTGCCAAGGCGCAGCATCAGATCGCCACGCAGCTTGCGCACCGGCGCGCCGGGACCAGCGTCGCGGCACGCTGAACGTCTAACTTTCGTGCCGGGCGCGTCGCGCATTTCGCGCCCGGCCGCTTTGTCTACAGCTCGGAAAGCGCCTCGATCAGCCGGTCGACGTCGCGGCGGTCCTGGTAGAGGCCGAAGCCGATGCGCAGCACGTCGCCGCGCACATCGGTGATGATGTCCTGCGCTTCGAGCTCGGCCTTCCAACGCGCCGCATAGGGGCTGCGCAGCGCCAGGAAGCGCGCCGGCGAGCCCGGGTTGATCAGCTTCGCGTCGAGCGGCAGGCCTGTCAGCACCTGTGCCTTGAGCGTTTGGACATGCGCGGCGATCGACGCGGTTGTCAGACCCTCGCCGGCGAGCATGTCGCGCACAGCGACGAAGCGGTAGATTCCCGACGGATCGAAGGTCGCGCCCAGGAAGCGGCGGCCGTCGGGAGCGTAGCCGACCCGGTCCGGCGGGAGCGAGATGTCGTCGAACTCGGCGTACCAGCCGGTGATCTCGGGCCGCGCGCCGAAGCCGGGCGGGGCGTGGAGAAAGGCGCAGCCCTCGCCGGCCATCGCATATTTGTAGCTGCCGGCGAGGTAGAAGATCCTGTCCGCCACGGCGGAGAGATCGGTCTCGACCGCCATGAAGCCGTGATAGCCGTCGATGACGACCCAGGGGCCTTCGGGCCGGGCCAGGGTGGCGAGCTCGGCGATGCCTTCGAAGACATGGCCGGTGCCGAACTGGACGTGGCTGGTGAAGATCAGGTCATAGTCGCCGGTGCGCGCGGCATCGAGCAGGCGATCGAGCGGCACGCGGTCGACCGTCGCGGTGCCCGCCTCCTGCCAGCGCATGCTCTGGCGGCGGAAGCTGTGGAACTCGCCGTCGCTGGCGAGGATGCGCAAGGGGCGCCTGGGCAGCGCCGAGACGATGCGGAGCAGCAACTCATGCGTGTTAGGCGCGAACACGATCGTCGCGGGGTCGGGGAGGTGGAGCTCGGCCGCGACATGGCTCTGCGCGGCGGGCCAGATCTCGCCCATCACGCGGTCCCATTTGAGGTCGGCGAGACGGGCGGCGTCCTCCCAGGCGGCGATCTGGCCGACATAGGAGGCATCGGGCCAGAGATGATGGCTGTGCGCCGCGAAGTGCAGCCGATCGGGCGCGGCGGCAAGCGCGCGCTGGAACAGGCGCTTGTAGCTGGCGCTCACAGCTGGGTCCGCAGGGTCCAGAGCTCGGGAAAGGCGCGCTTCGACAGGGTCGATTCGAGATAAGGCACGCCGGGGGTGCCGCCAGTGCCGGGCTTCATGCCGATCACACGGCTGACCGTGATGACATGCTTGTGCCGCCAGGTGGCGAGCGCGTCGTCGATATCGACCAGCTTCTCGGCGAGCTGGTACAGCTCCCAATGGCGCGTCGTGTCGCGATAGACCTCGGCCCAGGCATCCTCGACCGCCTTGCTGGGCACATAGGGCTTGCGCCAGTCGCGCTGCAACGCCTCTGCCGGGACCGCGAAGCCGGCGCGGGCGAGCGCGGCATTGGCCTCGTCCCACAGGCTCGGCGCCTGGGCGAATTCGTTGGTGAATGGGCCGGGCACGCCCGCGCCGCGCAGGCCGAGCAAGGTCTCCACCGCGCGGAACTGGTCCGACTGGAAGCCCGAACTGGTGCCGAGCACCTCGCGAAAGCGGGTATAGTCGGTCGGCGTCATCGTCGCGAGCACGTCCCAGCTCAGGGTCATCACCGCCTGGATGCGGCTGACGCGGGCGAGCGACTTATAGGCCTCGACCGGCTTGTCGGCGCGGACCAGATCGAGCGCCGCGCGGAGCTCGGCGATCATCTGCTTGAGCCACAGCTCCTTGGTCTGATGGATGATGATGAACAGCAGCTCGTCGTGCCGATCCGACAGTGGATGCTGGGCGGTGAGCAGCTGATCGAGCGCCAGATAGCGCCCATAGGTCATCGGTGCGGCTTCGGTCATTCCAGTTACCTTCCGTCATCCCGGCGGAAGCCGGGATCCAGGAGTCTCAAGCGAAATCCCTCGTGGCTCCGGATCCCGGCCTTCGCCGGATGACGGAGAAGAGCGTTGGTTTTCAATCCCTGAGCAGCTCGTTGATGCCGGTCTTGGAACGGGTCTGCGCGTCCACGGTCTTGACGATCACGGCGCAATAGAGCGCGGGCTTGCCGTCGCCGCCACCGATGCTGCCGGGGACGACCACCGAATAGGGCGGGACATGGCCGCGGTGAACCTCGCCGGTGGCGCGGTCGATGATCTTGGTCGAGGCGCCGAGATAGACGCCCATCGACAGCACCGCGCCCTCGCCGACGCGGACGCCCTCGGCCACTTCGGCGCGGGCGCCGATAAAGGCACCGTCGCCGATGATCACGGGATCGGCCTGGAGCGGCTCGAGCACGCCGCCGATGCCGACGCCGCCGGAAAGATGGACGTTGCGGCCGATCTGCGCGCAGCTGCCGACCGTCGTCCAGGTGTCGACCATCGTGCCTTCGCCGACATAGGCGCCGATATTGACGAAGCTCGGCATCAGCACCGCGCCCTTGGCGACATGCGCGCCGTGACGCACGATGCTGCCCGGGACGGCGCGGAAGCCGGCCGAACGGAACGCGTCCTCACCCCAATTTGCGAACTTGCTGGGCACCTTGTCGAACCAGTTGGCGCCGCCGGGGCCCTGCACCACGACATTGTCGTTGAGGCGGAACGAGAGCAGCACGGCCTTCTTGAGCCACTGGTTGACCTGCCAGCCGCCGTCCACCGGCTCGGCGACGCGGGCCTCGCCGCGATCGAGCAGGTTGAGCGCTTCGGCGACCGCTTCGCGGACGGCGCCCTCGGTCGAGAAGCCCAGGTTCGCCCGGTCCTCCCAGGCGGCGTCGATGGTCGATGCGAGGTCGGTCAACTCAATCCTCCAATATTTCGTGCAGCCAGCGGCCGAGATCGGTGATGGTATAGTCGATAAAGCTGCGATCGGCGGCGACATGGCTCTCCGGCGCCTGTTCGGAACCGTTGTCGATCCAGACGGTGGTCATGCCGATCGCCTTGGCGGGCGCGAGGTTACGCGCCATGTCCTCGACGAACAGCGAGGCTTGGGGATCGAGGTCATACGCCTCGCACAGCCCGCGATAGACGATCGGATCGGGCTTGGGTCGATAGGCGGTGGCGTGGATGTCGTGCACCGCCTCGAAGCTGGCGGTGAGACCGAGCTTGTCGAGCACCTTGGCCGCGTAGGGCCCGTCGCCATTGGTGAAGACGAGCTTCCGGCCGGGAAGCCGCGCCAGCGCCTCGACCAAGGCTTCGTTGCGTTCCAGCACGCTCATGTCGACGTCGTGGACATAGCCCAGATAATCGTGCGGATCGACGCCGTGATCGGCGATCAGGCCGGAGAGCGTGGTGCCATGGGCGTGGAAATAGCTCTTCTGCACGCGATGCGCCTCTTCGGGGCCGACACCCAGCAACCGCGCGACATAGTCGCCGATCCGTGCGTCGATCATCGGGAACAGGTTGGCGCTCACCGGATACAAGGTGTTATCCAAGTCGAATATCCAGTTGCGGATATGGGAGAGCTGCGCGAGCATGATGGCCGGGCTCTAGGGCCCGTATCCAGCATCCGCAATGGTCGTGACGGAGTGGATTGGGGCCATGGCCGTGACCGCGAGTGCCGCAAGGCGCCAGTGCCGGAAGCTGCTAATATGCGATAAAGCAACGTAAACCATCTGCGCTTATCCTGCACTTCTCAACAGGAATGGGTATTATGCGTTCGGTACTTGGTGCGCGTCTGATGCGATCCGCGGCTCTGGCGGGTCTGATAGTGCTCGGCGCGTGCAGTGGCGGCGGCGGTGGCGGCGGGGGGATCAATCCCGCGCCCGCACCGGTACCGACCCCGACCCCCACGCCGGTGCCGACTCCCACGCCGGTACCGACCCCCACGCCGACGCCCGCCCCCAATTACGATACCGCCGAATATCGCGCGACGGTGGGCGCGGTCTCGATGAATGCGCTGGTCGCCTATAGTCGCGGCGATACCGGATCGGGCATCAAGATCGGCGTGATCGACAGCGGCATCGACCTGCAGAGCCAGGAGTTCGGCGACTGTTCGGGCGGGATCGGCACCGGCACCTGCCGCATCAGCGGCGCATCGGTCGACACGGCGGGTAACGGCACGATCGACGATGTCGGCGGGCACGGCACCGCCGTCGCCTTCACGCTGGCCGGCCGCCGCAACGACGTGGCCACGCACGGCGTCGCCTTCGACGCGCAACTTATCGTCGCGCGCGCCGACACGGCCGGCAGCTGCTCGGGCACGCCCGGCGCCAACGGCGACAGCCCGTGCCGGTTCGACGATGCCGCGATCGCCGCGGGGCTCGACGCGGCGCGGACCGGCGGTGCGCGCGTGGTCAACATCTCGCTCGGCGGATCGGCGCCCGATGCGCGGCTGATCCAGGCGATCGACCGCGCCACCGCGGCCGGGATCGTGATCGTGATCTCGGCGGGCAATGACGGTCCCAACGCGCCCAATCCCGACGACTTCACATCGGCCGCGAACAATCCCGCCGTCGCACGCGGGCTGATCATCATCGCGGGATCGGTCAATTCCAGCGATACCATTTCCGATTTCTCGAACCGGGCGGGAACCGGCGCCAACGCCTATCTGACCGCGGTGGGCGAGAATGTCCGCGCGCCGGACGGAACCAACACCGCCTATCTCTGGTCGGGCACCTCCTTCTCGGCGCCGCAGATCGCGGGCGCGGTGGCGCTGCTCGCCCAGGCCTTTCCCAATCTCACCGGCGCGCAGATCGTCCAGCTGCTGTTCGCCACCGCGCGCGACGTCGGCGCGGCCGGGGTCGATCCGATCTACGGGCACGGCGTGCTCGACCTGACGCGTGCGTTCCAGCCGGTCGGCACGATGTCGCTGGCGGGATCGGGCGGCGTTGCCTCGCAACAGGTCAACGCCTCGCTGTCGACGCCGATGGGCGATGCCAGCCAGGGTTCGCTGGGCGCGGTGGTGCTCGATTCGTTCGACCGCGCCTTCGCGATGGACCTTGCCCGGACGATCAACCACCAGGGCAATGCGCGGCGACTGCCGGCGCTGATGGCGTCGCGCGACCGCAGCTTCTCGGTGGGCATGCATGACCTGCAGGTGGCGGTGAGCCTGGTGCCAGGCCGCGATTCGGTCGAGATCGAGCGCCTGGGAATCACCAGCCGCGACGCGAGCGTGGCGCAGATGCTCGCCGCGACGGTGAGCGGCAGGCTGGGCAGCAAGGCGCAGTTCGCGATCGGCGCGTCGGAAAGCGGCAATGCGCTGACCGCGCGACTGGCGGGGCGCGACGACCCCGCCTTCCTGATCGCGCGCGATCCTTCGACCAATTCGGGCTTCGACGTCGATGTCGGCGGATCGGTGGCGGTGCGTCAGATGCTGGGACCATGGGGCATCACCCTGGCATCCGAATTCGGCGACGTGCTGACGCGGCGCGACACTCAGTTCGAGGCGCTCAGATGGAAGGCTGAGCGCTTCGGCTATGGCCGGATGACGCTGGCGCTCGACCGGCGCTTGGGTGGCTTGCGCACCGGATTGTCGCTGACGCGGCTGGCGGAGAATGACACGGTGCTCGGCGCGCGCTTCTCGGGCGCGCTGGGTGCGGCGCGGGCCGAGAGCCTGTTCGTCGATCTGGGGCTACGCTACGATCTGGGCAGTGGCTGGAACCTGGGCGGATCGATGCGCCAGGGCTGGACCGACGCACGGCTGCGCGCCGGCGTCCATGGATCGGGCCTGATCCGCACCAACGGCTTTTCGGCCGATATCGGCAAGACCGGGCTGCTCGCGCGCGGCGATACTTTGGGCTTCCGCGTCGCGCAGCCGCTGCGCGTGGCGAGCGGCGGGATCGACCTGCAACTGCCCCAGGGCTGGGACTATTATACCGAGAGCGTCGACAGCTGGGCGGTGTCGCACATCAACCTCGCGCCCGAGGGCCGCGAGATCGATTACGAGCTGAGCTATCGCTGGCCGCTGGCGGGTGGCGATATCAGCAGCAATCTGTTCCTGCGTCAGCAGCCGGGGAATTTCGCGATGCTTCCTGCCGACAAGGGCGGGGCGATCCGGTTGACCCTGGGGTTCTAGGCGAAACGCAATCTTTCTCGGCCGTCGGAAAGATTGGGTTTCGTGCCTAACTCTGGCGGCGGGCGTCGTGGCTTCCCATGTCCACTCCCATGACCGCTTATTCGCTGCTCGACCTCGTGCCCGTCATCCAGGGCGGAACGGTTTCCCAATCCCTCGCCAACGCCGCCGATCTGGCCAGACATGCCGAGAGCCTCGGCTATACCCGCTATTGGGTGGCCGAGCATCACGGGATGGAGGGGATCGCCAGCGCTGCCACCGCGGTGGTGATCGCGCATGTCGGGCAGGCGACCAGTAGCATCCGCGTCGGCGCGGGCGGGATCATGCTCCCCAACCATGCGCCGCTCCAGATCGCCGAGCAGTTCGGCACGCTGGATGCGCTGTTCCCGGGCCGGGTCGATCTGGGGCTGGGCCGCGCGCCGGGATCGGACCAGCGCGTCGCGCACGCGATCCGGCGGACGCTGGACAGCGACGCCAATGCCTTTCCGCAGGACGTGCTCGAGCTGCAAAGCTATTTCGCCGACGACGGCAAGACCGGCATCCGCGCGACGCCGGGCGCGGGCGCCGACGTGAAGATCTGGATCCTGGGATCGAGCCTGTTCGGCGCGCAGCTCGCCGCGGCTCTGGGCCTCCCCTATGCCTTCGCCTCGCATTTCGCGCCGGGGCTGCTCGACGAGGCGATCCAGGCCTATCGCCGCAACTTCAAGCCGTCCGAGGTGCTGGAGAAGCCGCATCTGATGCTGGGCTTCAACGTGTTCGCCGCGGATAGCGACGACGAGGCCGAATATCTCGCCACCTCGCAGCAGCAGGCGTTCGTCGCGATCCGCACCGGGCGCGGCATCCAGCTGCCGCCGCCGATCCGCGGCTATCGCGAGAGCCTGGGCGCGCAGGGCAATGCGATCCTGAACCAGGTGCTCTCGGCATCGGCGGTGGGTGGTCCAGACAAGGTTCGCGCGCAGATCGCGGCGTTCATCGAGCGGACGGGCGCGGACGAACTGATGCTCACCAGCGCGATGTTCGATCACGAGGCGCGCAAGCGCAGCCTGACGATCGCGGCGGAGGCGATGCGGGCGGTGGAGCCGGCCTGAGCGCGGCTATTTCGCCTTCGGACTAACCGTGACGATCGCGCGCCGATAGGCAGAGAGCGCAGGCTGGCCGCTGTCCCTGGCCTCGAAGATGACATGGAAGCGCGTAGGTGAGCTGACGTCCGGCGCGGTGAAGCGGGTCTCGAGCGGGTCGCCGCGCTGCAGCTCAATCGCGGGGTTTCGATTGACCGCCTCCGATTCGCGATATTGCCACCATTGATAGTCGACCTTGTCGCCGTCCGGGTCCTTCGATCCGGCGCCGGACAGCCGCACCACGTCGCCCGAGGTCGCGGCGATCTCGACCGTATCGGTGCCCGGCACGCCGTTCAGCACCAGCTGCGGATTATGGTTCGCGCCCTTGTAGCCGGATTGCAGCGTCCATTGGATCCGACCCGCGAAGTCGTTCTGGAAGGCCTCGCGCCAGCGCCAGATCGTCGCCTTGTTGGTCTGGCGCACCTTGCCATCGATGCCGAGGACGAGGTCGCTGGTGTCGGTCCACAACCCGTCCCATTCGGACACCTTGCCATAGCGCCCGCCCCAGCTGCCGTAATCGGGGTGCTCGGGGCTGCCGAGGCCGTTGGGGATCAGATAGAGGAAGGTCGGCGTGTCCCCCTCCATCATGAATTCGTAATTGGGGTAGAGCGAGCCCATCGGCCCGATCTGGATATTCTCGCGCAGCCATTCCTTGGACACCGTGGTGAAATCGGGGCCGTCGAAATAATACATGCGATCGCCCGAGATCCCGCCCCAGGTCGACAGGTTGTAGTGGCGGTGCGCGGTGATGCTGGCGATCCAGAACATGTCGGGGAACTGGCGCCGCACCCAGGGGCCGGCATTGTCCTGGTCCGAGATCGAGTAGACCCGGAGCTTGGCGACAAAGGCGGCGACCTGTTCGGGCGAGCGCGTCTTGCGGACCGTCCACAGCGCCTGGGCGAGATCGACCGCGCCACCCCAGATCGTGATCCACACCGGGCGCGGATCGGGCTTGTCCACCGTCCGGATGATCCAGTCGGACGCTACGGTGTCCTTGCCGTCGCCGACGCCGTCCATGCCGAACACCGCGCGCCCGGGCTTGACCACCGAGCGGAGATAGTCGGGCGTCGGCCAGCCCTTGGCATGCGCCTTCAGGTTGGGCAGCACCTTCTCATATCCGTCGATGCGCGCCAGGATCTGCTGCGGATTGACCTGGTCGCGCAGGTGGCGCGAGGTCGAGGGGATCAGTCCCTCCACGTCGAACCCGTTCGAATAGAGCAGGAAGCGCACCATCGATTCCTGATCGTCGGGATCGCCGCCGATATCGGTGAGGACGATGACCCGCGGCTTTTCCGACGGGACCGCCTTTGCCGGCGAATAGGCAGGTGCTGTCGGGGCCGGCGATGCGGCGAGCGGTGCGCTCGTCAGGAGGATCGCGACGGATGCGAGTGCTTTCATGCTTCTCTCCCCCGGGCGGCTGCCCGAGGGTGCCACCACTGGTATACTGGTATGACAGCCTGTCGTGCCAAGCGGGCGCGCCCGCGGCAAGCGCATTTTCGCGGGCGGGGTTCAGGCGGCGGCGGGAAGCCGCAGCCGGACGAGCAGCCCGCCCAGATCCTCGCTCTCCTCGAGGCTGACGGTGCCGTCATAGATTTCCGCCACGTCGCGGACGATCGCGAGGCCGAGCCCGGTGCCGGGCTTGCCCGAATCGAGCCGCACGCCGCGATCGAAGATGCGGATGCGGTCGGCCTCGGGAATGCCGCGGCCGTCATCCTCGACCATGATCTCGACGAATCCGGCCTGGGCGCTGGTGGTGATGAACACGCTGCCGCCGCCATATTTGGCGGCGTTTTCGACCAGGTTGCCGAGAATCTCGTCCAGGTCCTGGCGCTCGATATGCGCGATCAGGTCCTTGGCGCCGTCCACGTCGATGCGGACATTGGGGTAGAGCCGCGCCACCGCGCGCTCGACCGCCTCGACCGACGGCCAGACCGGCGCGCGGCTGTGCGCGCTGCCGCGCCGGCCGACCGCGCGGGCGCGGGCGAGATGGTGGTCGATCTGGCGGCGCATCGTCCGCGCCTCGCGGATCACCGTCGGGCCGAGATCATCCTGACCCGCCGCGGCGGCGTTCATGATCACGCTGAGCGGGGTCTTGAGCGCATGGGCGAGATTGCCGGCGTGGCGGCGCGCTTCCTCGGCTTGGCGGTCGTTATGCTCGACCAGCGCGTTCAATTCCTCGACCATCGGCGCGACTTCGGCGGGCATCGAACCCTCGATCCGGCGCGAGCGGCCGCCGCGCAGCTTCGCGATCTCCGAACGTAGGCGGCGGAGTGGGAGCAGGCCGTACCAGGTCTGGAGGCCGACCATGACGATCAGGCCAATGCCGAGCAGCAGGAAGCTGCGCACCAAAGTGCGGCGGAGCGCGGCGATCTGGGCGTCGAGCGTCTCGCGGCTCTGCGCGACCTGAAAGCGCCAGCGCACCGGCGATCCGGGGAGCTTCAGGTCGCGTTCGGCGATGCGGAGGCGCTGACTGCCTGGATCGTTGGGATCGCGATTGGCGTTTTTGGGGCCGGTATCGACGAACTCGTCGCTGTCGTAGATGTGGAGCTCGCGGTCGTCATGGACCTGGTTGACCTTGAGCTTGCGGTCCCAGAGCGAGCGCGAAGGGAAGGGCTCGAAGCCCTTGCCGCTGATCTGCCAATAGGCGCCCGAATTGGGCTCGAGGAAGCGCTGGTCGGCGAGTTCGCGGTTGAGCACGACCTCGCCGTTCGGACCGAGCTCGGCCGAGACGATCATCGAGGTGACCAGATAGTCGAGCTGGTCGTCGAAGTTGCGGGTGACCGCGGTGGTCAGCACCCGATCGAGTGCATAGCCGCCGCCGACGAGGAGCAGCAGGATCCACGCCGTCGCCACCAGCAGCATGCGCCGGCTGACCGAACCGGTGACGCGCACATAAGGGCGCGACCGGGGTTCGGCATCCACCGAAAGCGTGGGTGCGGCGTCCTTCGGCTCGAGGGTCCCTGAATCGGACTGGGGGGGAGGACCGGGATCCGACAAGCGCGCCTCAGGCGTCGGCGGGCTCTTCCAGGCTGTAGCCGAGCCCCCGGATCGTGGTGATGACATCGGCACCCAGCTTCTTGCGGATGCGCGTCACGAACACTTCGATCGTGTTCGAATCGCGATCGAAGTCTTGGTCGTAGATATGCTCGATCAGCTCGGTGCGGCTGACGACCTTGCCCTTGTGATGGAGCAGATAGCTGAGCAGCTTATATTCCTGCGCGGTCAGCTTGACCGGCTCGCCGTCCTTGGTGACCTTGCCCGAGCGGGTGTCGAGGCGGATGTCGCCGGCGATCAGCTCGGCCGACGCGTTGCCCGAGGCGCGGCGGATCAGTGCGCGCAGGCGGGCGATCAGCTCCTCGGTCTGGAAGGGCTTGGCGACATAATCGTCGGCGCCGGCATCGAGACCCGCCACCTTGTCCGACCAGCTGTCGCGCGCGGTGAGCACGAGCACCGGCGTGGTCTTGCCCTCCTTGCGCCAGCGGTCGAGCACGGTCAGCCCGTCGATCTCGGGCAGGCCGAGATCGAGGATGATCGCGTCATATTGCTCGGTCGAACCGAGGAAATGACCCTCTTCGCCATCGGTGGCGAGGTCGACGGCATAGCCGGCGCCCTCGAGCGCATTCTTGAGCTGCTGGCCGAGATTGGGTTCGTCTTCGACGATCAAAAGTCGCATGCTTGTCTATCCTCGTCCGCGCTTCAGGTTGCGCTCAATTTCCAGACCGACGGACGATCCGTCCGCTGCGGCCCTCGACATCCACCCAGATCACCGATCCATCGCGCAGGAACTTGAGCGTGTAAATGTCCGAGGACGGATCATAGTCGAAACCGAGATATTGCGCGCCCGGCATGCGGGGAATGACGCGACGCTCGATCTCGCGCACGGGCAGGTTCTGGCCGAGCTGCCGGCGCTGGCTGGCGGCGCCCTGGCCGCGATCCTGGCCTCTATACGCGTCGTCGCGCAACGGATGCGCGGACGCGACGCCGACAAGCGACATCGCTGCCAGACACGCGTACAGAACGGGTTTCACCAGCATTGGCATCCGCATGGCATAGGGTCCGGGCATTGAATAGCCCCTGAACACCGTTGTCAGCGTTCGTTTGGAAACGCGCCCTACGGCGCGTGCGGCGCCGGCCCGCGCCCCCACCCCGCCACCCCAAGAATACAGCCGGTGGGGGGCCGGGGGGGGGGGGGGGCCGGCGCCGCCGCATGGCCGGAACATGC
>CBIHNZ010000039.1:0-41670 GCA_966211615.1 uncultured Sphingomonas sp. | reverse complement strand
GGTCCCGGGGCCGCCGCCCACATGTCCCTTCATCAAAATCACAATGTCAAAGAGCGCAAAAGACCGACGCCTTAGCCTACCCCTTTTCTCGGGGCGACCACGGCGCCTGGTTTTTGGTGACCGTCGAAGCGTTCCGGTGAGGAGCACCGCGTCGGTGGAGTGGCTTCTATGCCCGGCTTTTGATTCGGTCAACAGCGATCTGGAACTTTCTGTCTTTTTTTCGAAATAGACCCCGAAACCCGCAGAAAACCGTGCTTTACGGCATCTCAATGAGTGGGGCGTATAACGCTTTTGTGACCGAAACAGCCGCCCAAACCCCGAATCAGCCCGTCGAATCGCTTCGGAATCAGGTCCGCAGCGCGGTGATCTGGCGTTCGGGTACCCAGATTCTCGGCCAGATGCTCGCCTGGGTCTCCACCTTCCTGGTGATTCGGATCCTGAGCCCCTCGGACTATGGCCTGTTCGCGATGACGCAGGTGGTGCTGGTCCTGCTCAACATGCTCAACGGCTACGGACTCGCGAGCGCGCTCATCCAGCGCGGCGAGGCCGGGCGCCATGCGCAGCGCCAGCTCTTCGGCATGCTGATCCTGTTGAACCTCGGGCTCGGCGCGATCCAATTCGCCGCCGCCCCGCTCGCCGCGGCCTATTATCGCCAGCCGATGGTGACCGATCTGCTCCGCGTGCAGGCTTTGCTCTATATCGCGACGCCGTTCATCGCCCTTCCCTATGCCCTGCTCGCGCGCGAGATGGACTTCCGCAAACAGGCGCAGGTGAACTTCGTCTCCGCCGCCGCCGGCGCGCTGGCCGCGCTCGGCGGCGCACTCGCGGGATGGGGGGTGTGGACGCTGGTCGCAGCGCCGATCGCCCTCTTCACCGTCCGTGCGATCGGGATGACCTTGGCCGCCCGCTCGCTGATGTGGCCGAGCTTCAACTTCCGCGGCGCCGGCGACATGGCGCGATTCGGCGCGGTCATGGCAACCGGGCAGATCTTCTGGTTCCTGCAGAGCCAGGCCGATGTGTTCATCGCCGGCCGCCAGTTCGATGCACACACGCTGGGCATCTATACGACCAGCCTGTTCCTCACCCAGATCTTCGTCTCGAAGTTCGTACCCCCGCTCAACGAGGTCGCCTTCTCCGCCTATGCGCGGCTGAAGGATGATCGCGCTGCGGTCGGCAAGGCGTTCGTCAAGGGCGCGCAGATCATCATGGTGGTGGCGATGCCCTTCTATATGGGGCTCGCCGCGACTTCCGATCCGCTGGTCCAGGTCGTGCTCGGCCCCAAATGGATCGAGGCCGCGCCGATCGTCCATTGGCTCGCGCTCGCCATGCCGATGATGACGATGCAGACCCTGTTCGCGCCCGCGAGCGACGCCTGCGGGCGGCCCGGGATCAGCGCGCGCAACGCGGCAACCGGCGCGGCCCTGCTGCCGGCCGCGTTTCTCGTCGGAGTCCAATGGGGCATCCAGGGACTGATCGCGGCCTGGTTCGTCGCCTATCCGCTCTATCTGGCGATCTGCACCTGGCGGACGCTGCCGGTGATCGGCGTCCGGCTGCGCACCCTGGTTCAGGCGATCGCGGCACCGGTACTCGCCGCGGCCGCGATGGGCCTGCTCGTCGCGGGGGTCGATCATCTGTTGCCAGCGATAGCGCCGCTTGCCCGGCTCGGCATTCTCATCGCCACCGGCACCGTGACCTATGGCGCGCTGCTCATCCTCTTCGCGCGCGGCATGCTGCTCGAGGTGATCGCGCTGGTCCGAAACCGCGCGGGCTAGCGCGGACCGGTATTTCGGGTTCGGGAAACATCACCCTTTCCACCGTCACCCCGGCCTTGTGCCCGGGTTCACTTATCCGCGCACGAGCAGCTAAAGGCTCAGCCGCTTTCCCACCCCACGCTGGTCCCCGGCACAGGGCCGGGGTGACGAAGACGGAGCGGTCAGCACTCGACATCGACGGGTTCCTGAATGTCGGGCGGACCCGAGAACCCTTGCAATGTAGGATTTCAAAGGCGACCGAAGAGGCCGCTCTTTCTCATCGTCGATGCCACCGAACCGCACCGCGTCCAGCGTTCGCACACCCCCGTGACGGATCAACTTCGTCAACCGCCAGGGGTCAATCGATACCGGGCAAAAAGCGATGGAAACCGCAGATTTCCACCGATTTTCACATTCAACCGATTGGTTGCATGAGCCCGACGGTCAACCGACCGGTTGAATATGTACGGGCTAGACCGCCTGGATATAGGCCCGCATCGCCTCCGCCTCGGATTCGATCTTGTCGATCCGGTACTTCACCAGGTCGCCGATCGAGATGAAGCCGACGATCTTGCCGCCATCGACCACGGGAAGATGGCGCACCCGCCGCCGGGTCATCAGCGCCAGCGCGCCCAGCGCGGTCTCGGCCGGGGCGACGGTGATCGCCGGCGCGGTCATCACCTGGCTCACCGTCCGATCGAGCGCCGCGGCGCCGAACTCCTCGAGACAATGGATCACGTCGCGTTCGGAAAAGATGCCGGCGATCGTGTCGCCGTCGAGCACCGGAACCGCGCCGATTCGCCGTCCGGCCAACAATGTCACTGCTTCGGCCACGGTCCGATCCGCACTGATCGACACCACTTCATGGCCTTTGCCCCCCAGGATCGCTGCGATGGTCACCGCTTATCTCCGCATACGGGTTCAGGCGATTGTTTGTCCCACGATTCGTCCCCAATTGCAAAGCCATGGATGACCGGCGCGCCCAGGATGGACCGGGTCTCGACGACCCCGAATATGCGGCCTTTGCCTGGGGCCGCTATCGCCGGATCCTGGGCTGGATGGCGCTGGTTTCGCTGGTCACCACAGGGGTCGCCGAACTGGCGCTCTACTGGTCGATGGGCGAGCTGCAGATCGTCACGGCGATCGCCACGTTTTTCGGCGTGTTCCTGACGATGATGCTCGCCGCCGCGCTGATGGGCCTGATGTTCCTGAGCTCGGGCACCGGGCATGACGAGCAGGTCGAGGATCCGCTCAAAGGCGAAGGCGAAGTCGATCTCGACTAGGCTCAGCGGCGCGTCTCGAGCTTCAGCGCGAAGTCGAGCTTGGCCGCGCCATTTGCGGGAACCGTCACCCGCCAGGTCTTGACCCCTTTGCGTTCGATCAGCGGCTCGCTCGTCGAGGAGAGCTTGTAGGGAATCGGCATCTCGAACGTCTCGGGGGTCGAGCGCGCATTGGTGACCTCGACCGTGAAAGGCTGACGCCGGCTCGACGGCGGCCCGGCAATCACCTTGTAGCGGACATCGCTGCTCTCGCCGGTGACGAACTCGACCTCCTCGCCGATCGCGCGATCGGTCAGGCTGCTCTCCCCGACCAGCAGCGATTCGCCCCGCGCCTGCTCGAACACCGCGACCCCACCTGCCGGCAGCGGCAGCCCGAGCCCCTTCTCCTTCAGATTGTCGGTGCGCAGGATCCGCGCCGCAGACACGCTTTCGGGGCCGGCGCGGTTCCGCGCATAGCCGAACTGGCGGAACATACCCGTATAGACGCGCGCGAACTTCACCTGTTTGCGGTCGATCATCGCCACCTGCTTGCGGCTCTGCGCCGCGACGGTGACGGGTTCGGGAATGCGATAGAGCTTGAGGTCTCCCAGATTCTCCTGCTGGGCGACCATCACCGCGACCGGCATGGCCATCTCCATCATCGGGGCCGGGGCCCGATTGGCGGTGACGACGATATCCGAAGCATAGCCGGCGTACATCGGTTCGGGCGCCGGTGGCGGCGGCAATGTTCGCTCGATGCCCCAGCTCGGATAGGTGCTGGTAGTGTCCATCGGCCAGCAGGTCAGACGCAGTTCGGGCGCCAGCCCTTTCGGCAAGGCTGCGGACCTCTCCTTGTTGGGAGCACCTGCCACGGCGTTGGTGCGCGCATCGGCAAAGCCCTGGCTGCCGCCATTGACCACGGTCAGCCAGGCGAACAGGTCGAGCGTCGCGCCATCGTCGGCCACTCGCGCGACATAATTGGCGGACCAGTCGAACCCCTGCGCGAGATAGGAGAGCTGCACCGTCACCGTCGCGGCCGCCGCGCTGTCGGTAGTCACCGACAGGGTCGGTTTGGCGGAAAGACCGGCGGGGACCCCGGGATAGCTCAGCCCCTCGGGCAGGCCCGAGCAGCCGAGCGCCTCGACCCCGTCCGCCGTGGTCAGGATCACGCCGCCCCCGGGTCCCGACTGGATGATCGCCTCGCCCTGGGTGACCTTGCCGGTGGCGCGATTGGTGCGGCGGATCGTCACCCGGCGCTTGAGATAGGCGTCGATCAGCGTCGCAGGCGAGAGCAGTCGCGCGTCGCGGTTCTTCTCGTTCACCGGCCGCGGCAACCCGGTGACGATCGCCGTCTCCGGCATCATCCCCTCGGAGACGCCGACGAAGCGGATCACTGATTTGCCGGCGGGAACGCTGATCGTCCGCGTCTCGGTCACCAGCGCATAGCCGCCCGGCCAGGCGCCTCCGGGCACCGCCCCGGGCCGAGGGTCGCGGTAGAGAGTGACCGAGGTCGCGTCGATCCGGTCCGACTCGACCAGCACCTGCGCCGCCGCCGGCCACGCCACGAGCAGCGAAAGCAGAAAAAGGGCGATGCGGCGCATCTGTCAGTAGCGCGTGTCGAACACCACGGTCACCGACGCCTTGCCATTGGCGGGCACCGGCACCCTCCATTCCATCCGGTCGGCCGAAACCCGCTCGCCGGTCAGGCTCTGCTCGATCACGCGAACATCTCCCCACAATCCGTCTTGCGTGAGATCGACCGCCACCGGCTCGGGCCGGGCATTGGTGAAGTCATAGCGCATCGCGGTGCGCCAGCGCGACGACGACAGCCGCTTGCGCTCGACGACCAGCGCGGTGCCCTTCACGTCGAATGCGTCGCCAGTGCGGATCGACATCGCCGATCCCATCGGCGCGGCATCGACACGGCTCTCGCCGATGAACTGCGGGTCGCCGCGCGTATCGCGCATATAGACGCGGATCGTGCCCGAAGGGAGCTGGTCGCCCAGCCCGCCATTCTTCGAGGTCGAGAATTTGAGCACGCTCGCCGCGCTGCGCGGATCGGACTGGGCGCCCATCCAGGCATTGGTCCATTCATAGGTTTTGCGCGCGGGCGCGCCCTTCACGTCGAGGAAGCTGACCTGCTTCTGCTGGGCGTTGGCGATCGTCGTCTTCTCACCGAGCGGATAGAGATAATAGTCGCCCAACTTCTCGCGCGGGCCGGTCTCGGTCCCCGCCTCTTCGATCGTCGAATCGCCGAGCTGCGAGAATCCGCGTCCGCCGCCACGATTGGGATTGCCGGCTACGAGCAGAACGTCGGCGGCGCGATAGGTGGTGCCGGTATTGTTGGTGAGCGTCACCCAGCCCTGCATGTCGATCGCGCCCTTGGCCTCGTCGAACAGCATGACATAGTCGCTCGTCCAGCCCAGCCCCGGGGTAAGATAGGTGAGCGCCGCCGGCACCCGCCCGGCCCGGGCCACCTGGAGCGTCACCGACAGCGTCGGTCGCGCACGCAGATTCTCCGGCACCTTGTCGAAGATCACGCGCACCGGCAGCCCGTCGTCGCGCAGCACCTCGATGCGGTTGCCGATCTGGAGGACGATGCCCCCGTTCGCGGCGAGCACCTTGGCCTGTTCGCGCACCTCCGCGCCGGTCGCGGGATTGGTGCGCACGATCGTGACGACCGAACCCACTGCCTTTTCCATCAGCTTGTCGGGGGAGAGCAGGTCATAGTCGAAATTCTGCTCGACGATGCCGATGCCGGGGCCGGACAGTGTCACGGTCTCGGACCGGATCTGCGCCGACACGTCGGGGAATTCCTGGCGGGTGCGGCCCGCGGCGAGATCGAGCTGGCGCACGTCCTGCACCAGCGACTGGCCGTTCTGATAGATGGTGACCGAGACATCACCCTGCGCGGTCTGGTCCGGAGACGGTACCGCTGCCGTCTGCGCCTGTGCGGCGAACGGCACGCCCGCCAAAAGCAGTGCCCATAAACGCATCGCATCCTCCCCCGATGGTCTCAGGGAAGGATGCTAGCAGGTTGCGCCCGAAGGGCTAGTCTGTCTTGAAACCGTCACCCGGCATGCCGGGTGACAAGGCAATCAGGAAGCCGAAGCCTCGGCGTCGTCGGCCTTGGTGCGGCGGCGGCGCGGCTTCTTGGGCGCCTCTTCCTCGCTCGCCTCGACAGCCGCTTCGATACCGAACGCAGGCGGCAGCACCGCCACGTCGATCACATGCGGGGCCTCGACCTCGACGGCCTCGTCCCGACGCGGACGGCCGCGGCGGCGCGGCGCACGCTCCTGCGCTTCCTCGCCATTGGCCTCGAAGGTCTCGGCAGCCGGCGCGGGCTCGGCATATTGGCTGTTGCCGTTCGCATAGCCGTTGGCGCGGCCGTTGCGACGATCGTCACGCGGCTCGCGCGGCTCGCGTGCTTCGCGCGGCTCACGGGCTTCGCGCGGCTCGCGGACTTCCCGGTCGTCGCGATTGCCACGCGCTTCGCGGTCGTCGCGGTTGCCGCGATTCTCGCGCGGCTCGCGATTGTCGCGCTGCTGCTGAGGCTGTTGCTGGCGCGGCTCCTGATAGTCGCGATCCTCGCGGTTGCCGTCGGCCTCGAAATCGAAATCCTCGTCCTGATCCTCATCGTCGCGCGGGCGACGATTCTGGCTCTGGTTCGCGTTCGGATTCTGCTCCTCGAAGCGCGAGCGGGTTTCGCTCAGCACCCGGAAATAATGGTCCGCGAACTGGAGGTAATATTCGGCATTGACCCGGTCGCCCTGCATTTGCGCATCACGGGCGAGGTTCTTGTACTTCTCGAGCAGCTGGGCCGCATTGCCGCGGGCGCGATTGTCGATGCGATTACCGTTGTCGCGCTGATTGGGGTTGCCCCCGCGCTGCTGCTGCTGACCGCCACGACCGCGACGGCGGCCGTTTGCCTGACGATTGTTCATCAAGGTCTGTTTGTCCTGTCCTACAAAGCCGTCCGTCGGTCCATCATGGGTTCCGGATGCAAGTTACATTTGCGGAGCGCGCCGGATATCTCCAGCGCTTCCCGCCTGCCACGGCTGCCGGACTGCAGCAGCTCACATGACCATGGAGTGGGCTATAGCCCTATTTTCAACAACTTGGTTGAAAGTGCCTCGCCCCGGCGCCGTTCTTAGCCCGTGCAGCATCAATCTCCAAGCAGAAATATGTGACGTTTTGATGCGATTTCAAGTGAGCCGTATCGCACGGGGACGCCCGCCTAGATCCTTATACACGGTCGGGCTCAGACCGGAATTGCGGGCTATTGCGGATACGGACTCGGCCTGGGTCCAGCCGATCTCGACGATCGCCGCCCCGCCCTGCGCGAGCAGCCGCGGCAGATCGGGAATCAGGCGGCGATAATCTTCGAGTCCCTCGGCCCCGGCGAACAGCGCGGAGGCCGGTTCGTAGCGGCGGACATCCTCGGGGAGCGCCTCGTCCGTCCCAATATAGGGCGGGTTGGCAAGGATCAGGTCGAATTGCGAATCGAGCCCTTCCCCCCAATCGCCCTGCGCGAACATGGCCCGACCCGCCATGCCGAGGCGCTCGGCGTTCGCACGCGCATAGGCGAGCGCCTCCATGGAACGGTCGACGCCCAGCCCCTTCGCATCGGGCCAATGATCCAGCGCCGCGAGCAGCAGCGTGCCGGGCCCGGTGCCCAGATCGAGTATCGAAACCGGCGCCTGATCGCCGAACCATTCGATCGCGGCCTCGATCAGCGTTTCGCTATCGGGCCGCGGCACCAGCGCACCCGGGCCAACCTGGAGATCGATCGTCCAGAACGCGCGACTGCCGGTGATGTACGCCACCGGCTCGTACGCGAGTCGCCGCGCGACAAGCGCCTCGAAAGCTTCCGGAACCGGATCATCGAGTCGCCGCAGAAGCAGCTCATCGCGCGGCACGCCCAGCGCATGCGCCATCAGCAGCTCGACATCGAGCCGCGGCGTATCGCTGACGGAGGCGAGCTGTCGCGCGGCCTCGGCAAGCGCCAGCCTGACTCCCGCCCCGCGTGCGGGAAGGGCTACCAATTGACGTCGGGCATGATGCCAGCGCCGCCCCCAGTCCGTATCAACGTTCGACGCATTGCATAGTCCAGCCGAGAGGGTGCGCGGCCGAATGCCGACGCAACCGATCGCCAGGCCCCCGGCAAAGTACACGGAGTCGAGGCCCATTCGTGCACTTTGCCGCCTTCCAGGGCAGCGCTCGACGGAGCGGCCGCGGCAGAACATGGCTGTGAGAGCCAAGCAGGCGAAATCCTACATTGCAAGCGGCCTGGCGGCGGCTCCCGGCGTGGCGCCGGACCAAGGCCTGGCGACCGCGATTGCATGGCCACGCTTCGGAGGGGGCGGGATCCTGAATGTCGATCCAACCCGACCTCCCCCGCAAGCGCGAGGGGATCGGAAGGAGATCAGCCATCCAGCTGCGCCAGCCGGTCGGCCTCGTCCTGCGCGATCAGCGCGCCGATCAGCTCGTCCATCTCGCCTTCCAGGATCTCCGGGAGGCGATGCAGCGTCAGGTTGATGCGGTGATCGGTCACGCGACCCTGTGGGAAATTATACGTCCGGATCCGCTCCGAACGATCGCCCGAGCCGACCATCGACTTGCGTGCGCCCGCCCGCTCGGCATGGAGCCGCTCGCGCTCCTGCTCGTACAGGCGCGTGCGCAGCACCTTCATCGCCTTGGCCTTGTTCTTGTGCTGCGATTTCTCGTCCTGCTGGATCACGACCAGCCCCGTGGGGATATGGACGATGCGGACCGCCGAATCGGTCGTGTTGACCGACTGCCCGCCGGGCCCCGACGAGCGATAGATGTCGATGCGCAGGTCCTTGTCGTCGATCTTGACGTCGACTTCCTCGGCCTCGGGCAGCACCGCGACGGTGGCGGCGGAGGTGTGAATGCGCCCGCCCGCTTCGGTCGCGGGCACGCGCTGGACGCGGTGGACGCCGCTTTCGAACTTCAGACGCGCGAACACGCCCTTCCCCTCGACCGAGGCGATCGCTTCCTTGAACCCGCCCGAATCCGAGGCCGAGGATGAGATCAGCTCGACCCGCCAGCCCTGCCGCTCGGCATATTTCTGGTACATGCGGAACAGGTCGCCGGCGAACAAGGCTGCCTCGTCCCCACCGGTGCCTGCACGAATCTCGAGCATCGCCGCGCGCTCGTCGGCTGCGTCGCGCGGCAGCAGCGCCAGCGCCAGGCCGCGCTCGGCCAGAGGCAGGCGTTCGCGAATGGCTACAAGCTCCTCGCGCGCCATCTCGCGGAGGTCGGAATCGCCATCGGCTTCCATGCCGACCAGCGTCTCGACTTCCTCGCGCAGCCGTCGCACCTCGCCCGCCGCCTTCGCGACCGGCTCGATCTCGGCATATTCCTTGGAGACCTGGACGAACTTGTCGCCGGACAGGTCACCGGTCGCCATCAGCGCCTGCAACTCATCCCGCCGCGCCTCGATCGCAGCGATCCGGTCTGCGGGGATGCTGGTCATGCGAAATCAGTCTTCCGCCGAAGGACTGCATCGGCCTTGTGATCAGCCTCGGCTCCATCGATGCGCTCGACCTCAAACCTAACGTCCAACGCAGAAAAGACCCGATCCTCGATCGCGGGCTCAATAGTTGAGCTGAGCGAGCCTAATCGAACGACGATTTTGGAAGAGTCGTTGGCGCTAACGATCACATGCAATGTCGCAGCGGCAGAAACCTTACGCGCAACCTCGTATCTGCGTTTCGCATTACCGCGATATACGGTGTGGGCCGTGACGCCGCCGCTACGTAGCGCTGCCACGATCGCAGTTGCGGCATCCTGATCGCCGGGATCATTCGGAATAACGGAAATGAGAGGATGCTGCTCTTGCGGCTCCTCGATCAGCATCGCCAGCCGCTCGACGCCCGCCGCCCAGCCCACGCCGGGCGTCTCCGGGCCGCCGAGCGAGCCGATCAGCCCGTCATAGCGCCCGCCCGCGAGCACGGTGCCCTGCGCGCCCAGCCGGTCGGTGACGAACTCGAACGCGGTGTGGCGGTAATAATCGAGCCCGCGCACCAGCCGGTCGTTGCGCGTCCATTTGACGCCCGCCGCATCCAGCCCGTCGGTCACCGCCTTGAAGAAGGCCGCGGCTTCCTCGGTCAGGAAGGCGTCGATCCCCGGTGCGCTGTCGGCGATCGGGCGGTCGCGCGGGTCCTTCGAATCGAGGATACGCAGCGGATTCTTCTCGAGCCGGGTCTGGCTGTCCTCGGACAGCTCGCCGCGATGCTTCTCGAAATGCGCGACCAGCGCCGTCCGCCAGGCGTCGCGGGTCTCGGCATCCCCCAGCGTGTTGAGCTGCAAACTCACGCCCTCGGCAATGCCCAACTCGTGCAGCAGCTGATCGGCCAGCACGAGCAGCTCGACATCGGCAGCGGGCTCGGGCGCGCCGATGATCTCGGCGTCGATCTGATGGAACTGGCGGAACCGCCCCTTTTGCGGCCGTTCGTAGCGGAACACCGCGCCGCTCGTGACGAGCTTCATCGGCGCATGCTGCTGCCAGCCCTCGGTGATGAAGGCGCGGGCGATGCCGGCGGTGAATTCGGGGCGCAGCGTGATCGAATCGCCGCCGCGGTCCTCGAACGTGTACATCTCCTTCGAGACGACGTCGCTGGTCTCGCCCATCGAGCGCGCGAACACGCCGGTCGCCTCGAACACCGGGATCTCCACCCGTTGGAAGCAATAGAGCCGGCGCACGCGATCGAACGCGTCGAGCACGGTGGCGAAGCGCCTTTGCTCGTCGCCGAAAATGTCCTGGGTGCCCCGGATCCGCTTGGGGGTTTCGATACGTGCCATCGCCGCGCGATTAGGCGCGTTCGCCGGCTATCGCAACGCCGCGACGAACACACGGGCTTGATGCCGCCCCGACGCGCCAATAGAGACCATATATATCGTACAAAAGAGAAGGACGAGGAATGGCGGACGCGATTCGGTTGGGACTGGTGGGCATCGGCAAGATTGCGCGCGACCAGCATCTGCCCGCGATAGCCGCCGACGGGCGGTTCGAGCTAGTGGCGACGGCGAGCCGCCATGCCCAGGTCGACGGCGTACCGGGCCATACCGACATCGAATCGATGATCGCCGGCGGCCATATGCTCGACGCGGTTTCGCTCTGCACGCCGCCCGACGGCCGCTACGAACAGGCGCGCGCGGCGATCGACGCCGGGCTCCACGTCATGCTGGAAAAGCCGCCCGCCGCGACGCTGTCCGAGATCGCCGACCTTGCTGCGCGGGCGGCGGGGAAGGGCGTGACGTTGTTCGCCACCTGGCATTCGCGCGAAGCGGCCGCTGTCGAGCCCGCCCGGGCCTGGCTCGCCGACAAGCGGATCAGTGCCGCGCGCATCACCTGGAAGGAAGACATCCGCCGCTGGCATCCCGGTCAGGAATGGATTCTCGCGGCGGGCGGCTTCGGCGTGTTCGATCCCGGCATCAACGCGCTTTCCATCGCGACGCGCATCCTGCCCGACGCGCTGCTGCTCGATTCGGCGTGGATGGAAGTGCCCGAGGGGCGCGCCTCGCCGCTCGCCGCCGGACTCTCGATGCGCAGCGGCGGCGCGACGGTGACCGCCGATTTCGACTTCCTGCAAACCGGCCCGCAGACCTGGGACATCGAAGTCGACACTAATGCCGGCACGCTGCGCCTATCGATGGGCGGCAGCATTCTCCACCTGCCCGGCGAGCCGGACCTGCACGCGGCGGACCGGGAATATCCGCGCCTCTATGCGCGTTTCCATGATCTGGTCGCGGCGGGCGCGAGCGATGTCGACCTCCGGCCGCTTCAACTTGTCGCGGATGCCTTTCTCCTGGCCGAACGCCGCACGACCGAGGCTTTCGCCTTCTGAAGATGAAACGTAGAGGAAATGATCGCGTCAGCGTGTTTCGGTTTGGTTTCTGAGCTTTACCCCTCAAGCATCTCACCAAACTCTCGAAATGTGAAAGGCTTTGTCACAAGGCCCATTCTTTCGCGTTTCCAAGATATTTCTCCTGTGGAACGAGCGAAACCGCTTGCCTATGAGCGAGTTTCGCATTGACCTGCGCTCCCAGTCGCTGGGCGCGCGCTGAGCGGGTTCTTGAATTGGCTCCAACGTTACCGACCAGCCTTCGCCGATCGGGCCTTACTCTATTGGCCGCGGCATCGATTCTCTCAGCTTGCAGCGGCGGCGGCGGCGACACGCCGAAGCGAGGGCGTGGCCAGAGCGGCCCGGCCCAGGTCGGCTTCGTCGTCGTTCAACCGACCAGCGTTCCGGTAACCACCGAACTCTCGGGCCGGGTGACCGCCTATCAGATGTCGGAGGTTCGCCCCCAGGTCGCGGGCCTGATCCGCAAGCGCTTCTTCGAGGAGGGCGCGATCGTCCAGCAGGGGCAGACCCTCTACCAGATCGATCCGAGCCTCTATCAGGCCGCGGTCGCCCAGGCGCAGGCCAATCTGCAGAGCGCGCGCGCCAATGCCGAGGCTGCGAAGGTCCGCGCCGATCGCTACAAGCCGCTCGCCCAGATGCAGGCGGTGGCGCAGCAGGACTATACCGACGCCCTCGCCCAGGCCCGCCAGGCCGAAGCCGCAGTGGCGCAGAACAAGGCGCAGCTCGACACCGCGCAGATCAACCTGCGCTTCACGCGGGTGCCCGCGCCGATCACCGGCCGCATCGGCCGCACGCTGGCGACCGAAGGCGCGCTGGTCACCACCAACCAGACCGATCCGCTCGCGGTGATCCAGCGGCTCGATCCGATCTATGTCGATATCCAGCAGTCGAGCGCCGACATGCTGGCGTTCCGCAAGGCGCTGAGCCGCAGCGGCGTCGTGCCGGCGAGCGCGGCGGTGCGCCTCAAGCTCGAGGACGGCAGCGATTTCGGCCAGACCGGAACGGTCGAGTTCTCCGAAGTGATGGTCGATCAGAACACCGGCACGGTGACCCTGCGCGCCCGCTTCTCCAATCCGCAGGGCGTGCTGCTGCCGGGCATGTTCGTCCGCGCGATCTTCGCGCAGGCGATCGACACCCAGGCGTACCTGGTGCCGCAGCCGGGTATCACCCGCGATCCCAAGGGCAATGCCACCGTCTGGGTGGTCGGACCCGGCGACCGCGCCGTTGCGCGCACCGTCGTCGCCGAGCGCACGATCGGCCCCAACTGGGTGGTGACCCAGGGACTGGCGCCCGGCGACAAGGTCATCGTCCAGGGCATCGCCAACCTGAAGCCCGACGCCCCGATCAAGCCCGTCCCCGCCAGCGCTCCCCAGCACATCCAGCCGCCCAAGGCCGGCAAGGGTGAAGGCGCTGCCAAGGCCAAGGGCGGCTGATCCTCGATGTCGCGCATCTTCATCGATCGCCCGATCTTCGCGTGGGTGATCGCGATCATCGTCATGCTGGCCGGCATCGGCGCGATCTTCTCGCTGCCGATCGCGCAATATCCCGACATCGCGCCGCCCCAGGTCAATGTCCGCGCCGTCTATCCCGGCGCGTCGGCGGAGACGGTGCAGAACAGCGTCGCCCAGGTGATCGAGCAGCAGCTCACCGGCATCGACGGGCTGCTCTATTTCACCACCTCGTCCACGTCGCGCGGCCAGGTGAACATCTCGGCGACGTTCGAGAAGGGCACCGATCCGGACATCGCCCAGGTCCAGGTGCAGAACCAGGTCCAGCAGGCGCTGTCCCGGCTGCCGCAGCAGGTCCAGCAACAGGGCCTGCGCGTCACCAAGTCCAACCCGGATCAGCTGCTGCTCGTCGGCGTCTATGACAAGACCGACAAGCGCACCAACCAGGACGTGTCCGACTGGATGGCGTCCAACATGCAGGACCCGCTCGCCCGCATCCCGGGCGTCGGCGACACCAACGTGTTCGGCGCGCCCTATGCGATGCGCATCTGGCTGAACCCCGATCGGCTGGCGAGCTATTCGCTGATGCCGAGCGACGTCGTCACGGCGATCACCAACCAGAACACCGAAGTCGCCGCCGGCGAGATCGGCGGCCAGCCGCAGCCGAGCACGCAGATGCTCAACGCGACGGTGACCGCCCAGTCGCGCCTCCAGACGCCCGATCAGTTCGCCAAGATCATCCTCAAGACCCAGACCAGCGGCGCCACCGTGCTGCTCAAGGACGTCGCGCGGATCGAGCTCGGTGCCGACAGCTACAACTCGGTCAGCCGCGTCAACGGGCACCCTGGCGCCGGCATCGGCATCTCGCTGGCCCCCGGCGCGGACGCGCTGACCACCGCCGACCTCGTCAAGGCGCGCGTCGCGGAGATCGCCAAGACCTTCCCGGCCGGGCTCGATTATGCCTATGCCAACGACACAACCGGCTTCATCAAGCTCTCGATCGAGGAAGTGGTGAAGACGCTGGTTGAGGCGATCATTCTCGTCGTGATCGTCATGTTCATCTTCCTGCAGAGCGTGCGCGCGACACTGATCCCGTTTGTCGCGGTGCCGGTGGTGCTGCTCGGCACCTTCGCGGTCTTCTATGCGCTCGGCTTCTCGATCAACACGCTGACCCTGTTCGGGCTGGTGCTCGCGATCGGCATGCTCGTCGACGACGCGATCGTCGTCGTCGAGAATGTCGAACGCCTGATGGAGGAGGATCCGAATCTCTCCCCGCGCGACGCCACGATCAAGTCGATGGAGCAGATCCAGATGGCGCTGGTCGGCATCGCGCTGGTGCTCTCCGCGGTGTTCCTGCCGATGGCGTTCTTCGGCGGCTCGACCGGCGTGATCTATCGCCAGTTCTCGGTGACGATCGTCTCGGCGATGGTGCTGTCGGTGATGGTCGCGCTGATCCTCACCCCCGCGCTCACCGCGACCTTGCTCAAGAAGAAGAGCGACGAGCATAATGGCTGGGTCGAGCGGCGCTTCCCCGCCGTCGGGCGTTTCTTCGGTCGCGCGCGCGACGTGTTCAACACCAATTTCGAGCGCGGCGTCGAGCGGTACACGGTCACCGTCAACAAGGTGGTCGACCGCAAATGGATCTTCCTGCTGATCTATGCCGCGGTCTGCGCGCTGCTCGTGCTGATGTTCTACCGCCTGCCGACCGGCTTCCTGCCGACCGAGGATCAGGGCGCCGCCCAGATCCAGTTCCGCCTGCCCGCCGGCGCGACGCAGAGCCGCACCCAGGACGTGCAATTGGCGATCGAGCGCTATTTCCTGAAAGACGAAGCCAAGAACATCGCGACCATGTTCACCGTCACCGGCGGCGGTGGCGGCGGCGGCGCCAGCGGCCAGAATACCGGCCAGGGCTTTCTCAACTTCTCCGACTGGTCCGATCGCAAGGGCAAGCAGAACACCGCCGACGCGATCGTGGGCCGCGCCTCGGGCGCCTTCCGCAACTTCCGCGACGCCCAGGTCTTCGCGCTGATTCCGCCGGCGATCCGCGGGCTCGGCCAGTCGACCGGCTTCACCATGGAGCTGCAGAACGTCAGCGGCATGTCGCGCACTGATTTCGTCGCCGCGCGCGACAAGCTGCTCGCGATGGCCAATGCCGATCCCGATCTCGCGCAGATCCGCCTGTCCGACCTGCCCGACGTCGCCACGCTCAAGGTCGATATCGACCAGCAGAAGCTCTCGGCGCTCGGCCTTGCCCAGGGCGACGTCAACAGCACATTGTCGACCGCCTGGGGCGGCCGCTACGTCAACGACTTCATCGACCGCGGGCGCGTGAAGCGCGTCTATGTCCAGGGCGACGCGCAATATCGCGCCGCGCCCGACAATATCGGCGAGTGGTTCGTCCGCAGCAACAATGGCGAGATGGCGCCCTTCTCCGCCTTCGCGCAGACGAGCTGGGCGACAGCGCCCACCACCATGTCGCGGTTCAACGGCATCCCAGCCTTCGAATTCCAGGGCCAGGCCGCGCCGGGCAAGAGCTCGGGCGAGGCGATGAAGCGCATGGAAGAGCTCGCCGCGCAGATCCCCGGGACCAGTGTCGCCTGGGCCGGCCTGTCCTATCAGGAACGGCTGTCCTCGGGCCAGGCGCCCTTGCTGTACGCGGTCTCGCTGATCGTCGTCTTCCTGTGCCTGGCTGCGCTCTACGAGAGCTGGTCGATCCCCGTCGCGGTGCTGCTGGTCATCCCGCTCGGGCTGGTCGGCGCGATCTTCGCGGTGACGCTGCGCGGGCTGCAGAACGACGTCTATCTCCAGATCGGCCTGCTCACGACGATGGGCCTCGCGGCCAAGAACGCGATCCTGATGATCGAGTTCGCCGAGCGCGCGGAGAAGCAGGGCAAGCGGGTGATCGAGGCAGCGCTGGAAGCCGCGCGCATCCGTCTCCGTCCGATCCTGATGACCAGCCTCGCCTTCATCTTCGGCGTGCTGCCGCTGGCGATCTCGACCGGCGCCGGCGCCAACAGCCGCATCGCCATCGGCACCTCGGTGATCGGCGGCATGCTGACCGCGACGATCCTCGCGATCTTCTACATCCCGCTGTTCTTCGTGATCGTCCGCCGCACCACGCGCGACGCCCTCAACCGGCTCCATCATCACCACGACGCGCCGCAGCCGGAGGCGCAACCATGAAGCGCATCGCATTGTTTCTCTGCGCGAGCGCGCTGGCCGGCTGCTCGATGGACCCCAAATATGTCCAGCCCGCCGCGCCGGTCCCCGCGTCCTGGCCGGTGGGTGATGCCTATCTAAAGCAGAGCGAAGCAGCGCTGCCCGCGGTCACCTATCGCGACATCTTCCGCGACGCCCGCCTGCAGAAGCTCATCCAACAGGCGCTCGCCGAGAATCGCGACCTGCGGATCGCGGCCGCCAATATCGCCGCGGCGCGCGCCAATTACCGTATCCAGCGCGCCAACCAGCTTCCCCAGCTCGACGGCAGCGCCGGCGCCACCGTTTCCGACGGAAGCTCCACCGGCAGCACCTCCGCCGGCTCGGGCACGCGCGCGCGCTTCTCGGCAGATGTCGGCGTGACCAGCTTCGAGCTCGACCTGTTCGGCCGCGTCGCCTCACTCACCCGTGCCGAGCAGAACCGCTATTTCGCGACCGAGGCCGGCGCGCGAGCGACCTGGCTCACCCTGGTCGGCGACATCGCCGATGCCTGGTTGAACTATGCCGCTGACGCCAGCCTGCTCAAGATCGCGCAGGATACCGCCACCAGCGCCGAGAGCAGCGTGAAACTCACCCGCGCCCGGCTCGACGGCGGCATCGCGCCGCGCACCGATCTGCGCCAGGCCGAACAGGTGCTCGCCACCGCCCAGTCCGACGTCGCCCTGCAGCGCACCGCATTGGCGCAGGACGTCAACGCGCTGCAATTGCTGGTCGGCGCGCCGATCGACGCCGCGCAGCTCCCGACCTCGATCGACGAGACCAAAAGCGCCATCGCCGAACTCCCCGCCGGGGTCGATTCGGGTGTCCTGTTGCGTAGGCCCGACGTCGTGCAGGCCGAGTATCAGCTCCGCGCCGCCAATGCGGAGATCGGCGCAGCACGCGCGGCGCTGTTCCCGCGCATCTCGCTCACCGGGCTGCTCGGCTTCGCCAGCGACGCGTTGCGCACCATGTTCTCGGGCGGCGCGTTCAACTGGTCGGCGGGGGCCAGCGGCAGCTATCCGATCTTCAGTGCCGGTGCCGGCCGCGCCGGCGTGGCGCTCAGCGAGGCGCAGCAGCAGGCCGCGGTCGCGACCTATGAGAAGGCGATCCAGACCGCCTTTCGCGAAGTCTCGGACGCGCTTGCGCGGCGCGGCACCATCGCCGAGCAGCTCCGCGCCGATACGGCTCAGGCCGACGCGGCGGCCGACACCTATCGGCTGACCGAGGCGCGCTATCGCGGCGGCATCGACACCTTCCTGTCCAGCCTCGACGCGCAGCGCTCGCTCTATTCGGCCCAGCGCGGGCTGGTGGGCACCCGTCTCACTCAGGCGAGCAACCTCGTCGCGCTCTACCGCACACTCGGCGGGGATTCGCTCCTCGAGCCGACCGGTACCGGCCCGCAGCCGCGCACAAACGATGAGGGCGCTCCTTCACCGAAGTGAGGACGCTGATATAGCGATCACGGGTCGTCCCGTTCCTGGAGCGAGGATGCAACGAGGAGGGGGTCTAATGTCCAAGTTGACGCGGCGGCAGCTTGTCGGTGGAGCCATGGCGGCCGGAGGACTGGCGAGCTTGCCGGGCCGCGCGGCAACGCCGTCCGAAAACACGACGCTGTTCCGCGAAGTCATGCTCGTCGACGGAACTGGTGCTCCCCCGCGGCTCGCCGATGTGCTCGTCACGGGCGACCGGATCGCCCGCATCACGCCGCCGGCCACCCGAGCATCCGAATCGGCCGCACGGATCGTCGCAGGCGAGGGTCGCGTCCTCGCGCCGGGTTTCATCGACATGCACAGCCATGGCGACCCGCTGAGGGATTCCTACGAGTCCTTCCTGGCGATGGGCGTGACCACGATCACGCTCGGCCAGGACGGCAGCGGTCCCCGGATCGGCAAGGATCTCGACCCGCGAAGCTGGATGCACGCCGTCGATCGCGCGCCCATCGATGTGAACGTCGCGCTGCTGGCGAGCCACGGCACGCTCCGGCGCGCGGCCGGCGTAGCGGACTCGGTGCGCCGTCCCGACGCCGCCGGGCTCGCGCGCATGGCGGCGCAGCTCGACGCCGAGCTGCTGGCCGGCGCGTTCGGCCTCTCCTACGGGCTGGAATATGTGCCCGGCATCTATTCGGAGACGCCGGAGCTCACGAATCTCGGCAAGGTGGTGAGCCGCTATGGCGGCGTCGTCATGAGCCATATGCGCTCGGAGAATGACGAGGAGATCGAGGCCTCGATCAACGAGCTGATCGCATCCTCGCTGCCCGCGCGCCCGCACATCTCGCATCTCAAGGTGGTATTCGGCAAAGGCGAGCAGCGCGCCCGCGAATTGCTCGCCTTTCTGGCCGAGAAGCGCCGCCAGGGAATCGATCTCACCGCCGACCAATATCCCTATGAGGCCGGCTATACCGGCATCGCGATCCTCTTCCCCAAATGGGCGCTGCCGCCCACCGACTATGCGAAGGTCGCCGCCGAGCGCAGGCAGGAGCTGCGCGACTATCTGGTGCAGCGCATGACCAAGCGCGGCGGACCCGAGGCGCTGCTGATCGGCACCGCGCCCTATGCCGGGAAGACGCTGGCCCAGGCGGCCCAGGAGGCCGGGCTCCATTATGCCGACTTCCTGATCAAGATCGGGCCGCAAAGCGGATCGGGCGCGCATTTCACGCAGGACAAGGCGCTCCAGGACGTGCTGCTCGTCGATCCGTATGTCGCCTTCTCGACCGACGGCGGCCCGGGGATGCGGCACCCCCGCGCGACCGGCACCTACGCCAAGCTGATCGAGGAATATGTCGTGCGCGACCGGAAGCTGACGATCGAGGAAATGGTCCGCAAGGCGACCGGCTTTCCCGCCCAGATCCTGCGCATCGCCGATCGCGGCGTGGTCCGGGTGGGGGCCAAGGCCGATCTCGTCGTCTTCGAGCCCGCGAAGGTCAAGGCGCGCTCCACCTATGTGGATCCCTTCGCCATGGCCGAGGGCTTCGACCTGGTGATGGTGAATGGCCAGCCGGCCTTCGAAGGAGGCAAGCGGATCGGCACTACGGGAAGGCTGTTGCGCGCCCGCTAGTCACTTGTCCGGCTTGGCCACCGCCGTGCACAGAGCGTCGGTCGCGAGCGCGATGCGGGATTCGGCGGTGGTCCGGTTCGAGGCGTCGTTCTCGACGCCGCGCGTTTCGGTGTTGAAGGCGAGCAGGCTGCCCATATGCTGGTCGGGGCACAGGCTCAGATAGGCACGGAAGCCGTTCTGGTCGCCATTATGGCCGATGATGCGGATTCCCTCGCTCCGGTCGAGGAAGAAGGAAAGCCCGCTCCAGGTCGTCGTCGCCATCCGGCCCTGGGTGAAGTCGTCGCCCGCGGCGATCTGCGGCTGCCACATTTCCTCGAGCGACGATCGCTTGAGAACCACGTCATATTCGGCCTGGCGCTTCGGATCGCCGAGCAGAAAGGCCAGATATTTCGCCATGTCGGGCAACGGCGCGTTGAGCCCGCCGTTCGACACCGTCACGCCGGTATCGGCGTCGAACGGGGCCGCGACCCGCTTGCCGTCCCGAATATGGTAGCTGTGCGACCGGTGCGGCAGCAGAAAGGGCGGCGTGCGATCGAAATAGCTCGCATGCATGCCGAGCGGCCTCAGGATGTTCTTGTCGACATAGACTTCGAAATCCTCGCCCGAGAGTCGTTCGATCACCTGGCCGAGATAGACGATGCCCGGATTGGAGTAGCTGAACCGGGTGCCGGGTTTGAACTTCACCTCGGTATAGGGGATCATCGCCTTCAACTGCTCCCAGCTCGGGGGCTCGAACGGCTGCCAGTCGCGGTCCCGCCAGCGCCATGTCGAGCCGCCAAAACCGGCGCTGTGACTCATCAGCTGGCGCAGCGTGATCGCGCCGGTATCGTCGAACGGATTATGCACGGCGGCAAGCTCGGGCACATAACGGACGATCGGATCGTCCAGGCTCAGCAGCCCGCGATCGCGCAACTGCATGATCGCGATCCCGGTCATCGTCTTGGTGATCGACGCCCAATGGTAGATGGTCTGCGCGTCCACGGGCACGTTGGCGTCCGCGTCCTGCTGTCCGAGATGATCGGCCACCACGATGCGGCCGTCACGCACGACGTAGAAACTGCTTCCGGCAATGCCCGATCGCTGGACTTCGGCGCGGTGCAGCGCGCGAAAGCCGGTCAGCGCTTTCTCGAAGGCGCGATCGCCCGCCGCGACCGGGCTGGCGGCCGATGACGCGGCGAGCAGCATCAGGACGAAGCGCAGCGTCGCCCTGGATGCCCGGCTCCATCCGGGACGGGACGGAGCCGGCACGCCGATCAGCGCAGCTGTAAGCGGATGCCGACGCGGAACTGACGTCCGAGCATATCCGAATAGGTGCTGTTCGCGGCGAGGCCGGTTTCCGGCACCAGCAGCGGCCAGCGGTTGAACAGATTGGTGACGTTGGCGAAGAACTGCGCCTGGTTGCCGCCGAAGGGCACCGTCTGCGTCAGGTTGAGGTCGACATAGAACAGACCCGAGACCTGGTTGTTGTCGTAGGTCGGGAACTGGGTGGTCGAAAGCGGGCAGCCGGTGGTGCACTCGATGCCGCTGGCGGAATATTTGCCCGAGCTGACGCCGCGACCGGTGACCGTCGCCGAGAAGGTCTGCGTCTCATAGGTCGCGCTGCCGCGGAAGATCCAGGTCGGCGTGCTGGCCTGGCCGCCGTTCGCGCCGACGGTGTTGATCGGCACGACTCCCGGGATGCCGGTGTCGGACAGGTTCTGGATGTAGCGCGTCGCCACGCCCTTCAGCGTGAAACTGGCCGAGCCCAACGGGATGCGATAGGCCATGTCGAAGTCGATGCCGCGCACCAGCTTGCGTGCGAAGTTGAACGGCTGGCTGCGGATCAGCAGGTACGGAGCGGCGGGCGTCGAGCGGTTCGGATCGTTGGTGATCGCGTCGCAATATTGGGCGATGCCCTCGGAACAGCGATTCACGATATCCTGCGCGCTGATCGTATCGATCGCATCCCCCAGGTCGATGCGGAAATAGTCGGCCGATGCCGTGAAGCCCGGCAGGAAGCGCGGCGACACCACCGCACCGATGTTCCACGAATTGGCGACTTCCGGCCGGAGGTTCGGATTGCCGGTGGTAAGACCCGAATAACCGAAGGTCGCCGGACCGTTCAGGCCGTCCTGCGTATATTTGGGATTGCGCACCGAATCGCTGTTGGCGGTGCCGGCCTGGTAGAGTTCGTTGAGGTTGGGTGCGCGGATATCGCGCGAACGCGTCACGCGGAAACGGATATCCGGGATCGGCGCCCAGGTCGCGCCCAGCTTCCAGGTGGTGACATAGCCCGAGTTCGAATAGTCGGTGCCGCGCACCGCGCCGTTGAATTCGAGGCCCAGGCCCAGCGGGATCACCGTCTCGAGATAGGCTTCCTTGACGCTGTATTCGCCCGTGAAGGGCAGATAGTTACCGACCGACCAGGCATTCAGCGTCGTAGGCAGACCGTTCGAACCCACCGTGATGTTCGGCTGGAATTCCACCGGCACGCTGCCGCGGATCTTCTCCTTGCGAACCTCGCCGCCGAAGGAGACGCTGACGTCACCCGCCCAGGTGGCGAACGGCGTGACCGACCAGTTGGTGCCGGCGACGTACTGTTCCAACCTCTGATCGCGATACGGGTCGCCAAGCACATAGTCGATCGCCGCCGCGCTGGCGACGCCTACGCCCATGCGGTTCAGCGCCACGCAGTTCGGATCATCGTTGGTCGTGCTGGCATCGACGTTGATCAGGCACTGGATCGAGCCGGCCGCATATCCGCGCGCATTGCCTGCCGGCGCGAACGCCGCGGCGGTCGCATTGTTCATGCGGGCAGTGTGCATGATGTTGCGCAGCTGCTCGCGCAGATCGGAGCGGCCATATTGGGCATAGACCTCCCAGTGGCCGGGCTTGCCGAACGCATCGAACGAGCCTTCGGCGCCGACGACATAGCGCTGCACCTTGCGCTCGTTGTCGATGCCGCGGAACGGCAGGTCGGCGGCGGTGGTCGCCAGCGTGACGCCGGTGATGCCGGCAAGCCGCGCCGCGCCGAGCGACTGCAGCGCGAAGGCGTTGCAGGTCACCGGAACCGGAACGGTCGTGCAGCCGGTGGTATTGATCGAGATGCCGGTCGACAGGTTCGGACCCGCGTTGAAGAAGACTTTCTGCTTGTTGTACGATCCCTCGGCGAAGAGCTCGATGCCGTCGGCAACTTCGAAGCTCAGCCGGCCGAAGACGCCCCAGCGGTCATCCTTCGGCATCAGGCCGATACGGGTGCCGGAGTCGTTGACCTCCCACGATCCCCCCTGGACGAGGCTCGGAGCGGAGGATCCGGCCGCCCGGGTGAACGCCGGATAGGTGAACGTGCCATAGTCGAAGACGTTTACCGCCCCGCCACTGCCGAAATACAGTCCGCGCAGGGCGTTGGCGGCGCCGCCGGCCGAGCCGGTGATGAGGCCGCCCGGCGTCGAGTTCGCCGCGCCGATCTGGCGCTTGGTGGTGATGAACTGCGGCGTCGTGCTGCCGGTCACCCAGTTGGGATCCTGGATGCGCACATAGCCGGTGTGATTCCAGTCGCGCTCGTCGCTGACCTCGTAGATGCCGTCCTGGTGCGCGATATTGGCACTGAGCAGGATGTGGCCGCGACCGTCGGCGAAGGATTTGCCGCCCGCGATGCTGCCCGAATAATTGCCGCCGTCGCCATAGGTGGTGATGCCCGTGTCGGCCTCGATCCTCAGGCCCTCGAGCTTCTTGTTGAGGATGAAGTTCACCACGCCCGAGACGGCGTCCGAACCATAGGCCGATGAGGCGCCGCCGGTGACGACCTCGACGCGATCGACCAGGGCCTGCGGGATCGTGTTGATGTCGACCCAGCCGAAGATCGTCGAACCGACCGAGCGGCGGCCATCGAGCAGGACGAGCACGCGGCCTTCGCCGAGGTTGCGCATGTTGAGCGCGTTGATGCCCGCCGAGCCGTTCGACAGATTGAGGCGCGAATTGGCCGGCTTGGTCGAGCCGGCGAGCTGCGGCAGCTGGTTGACGAAGTCGGCGATGTTGTTCGTCGGCGACGTGTTCTTGATGTCTTCCTGGGTCAGCACGGTGAGCGGCGTCGGGTTCTGGAACCCGTCGCGACGGATGCGCGAACCGGTGACGAGGATCTCGTCATCGTCCTGACTGGCAGCAGGCTGGGCAGGCGCTTCCTGCGCCTGTGCGAAGGCCGGCGTCGAGACGGCGAGACCCGCGAGCACGGTGCCCGAAACCAACATCAGTTTGAATGACTTCGCAGCAAGCATGGTATGGCCCCCAAAGGTCCGTTCAACCCAAAACGGACCATGGCATTAAGTAACAAGAATGTTGCGGTGCGCCATAGTTTCTGTTGCACAGTCCATAACATCGCGGCATCATCACGCACAGAAACGTCGCGAAGCGTGTCGTACGCGCAACACTCCTTCAATTTCCGGGCATTGACGGATCGCTCGGCACAGTCGAGCCTCGGGGAAATGCTGCTCGGGGACCGAAAATTGCTGCACCCTCTGATTGATTCCGCGAGCCATCCGATTGGCTGACGCGGCCCTCGCCCCGCCCGTAATCCGGCCCGGTTTCGGACGGTTGGCGCTGTACCTGCTGCTCGGCTTCGCCGCCGGACTGCCCTTCTACATGTTCAACGCCGTGCTGCTGCTGCGCCTCGCCCGGCACGGCGTGGACATCGTCACGGTCGGCTTCTTCGCCTGGGTGGCGTTGCTGCCGACGTTCAAGTTCGCCTGGGCCCCGCTGCTCGACAAATATGACGTACCCGGCTTCGGCCGCTTCTGGGGAAAGCGGCGCGGCTGGATCATGCTCGCCCAGCTCGGCATCTTCCTCTCCACCGTAGCGATGGCGTTCACCGCGTCCGACAGCAACTTGGCGGTGACCGCGCTGTTCGCGGTGCTGCTCGCCTTCTGGACCACCACGCTCGAAGTCGCCGCCGATGCCTGGCGCATCGAGCTCGCCCCGACCGCCGAGCAGCAGGGGCCGATGGTCGCGGCGAACCTTTGGGGCTATCGCAGCGCGATGGTCGCCGCCGGAAGCGGGGCGATCTATATCGCGGCGAAGAGCGACTGGACCACCGCCTATCTGGCCATTGCGGCGGCGGCATTCCTCCCCTTCCCGATCCTGGCGCTGATGCGGCCCGATCCCGGCCATGGCGGCGGACGCGGCACCGCGCTGGCGACCGGCGTGATCGCCAGCCTGGTGGTGCTGGCTGTCACGACCGTGATCACCGCGGTGATCGGCTGGCTCCTGCTGACGGCGCTCGGATCCGTCGGCCTCGATAACCCCGACAGCGTCAAATACTGGGTGTTCGCGGTCGCGCTGCTGCCGTTCATCGCGCTGGGCGTGGCCGTGCCCTGGCTCAAGGACCTGCCGCCGACCGCGCCGCTGCGCCGTTCGGCGGCGATCGGCCCCTATGTCGACGTCGCCTGGCGTTTCGGCTTCGCGATCATCCCGATCCTGCTTTTCGTCTCGGTCTACCGGATGGGCGACGTGATGGCGCTCACCCTCTCGCACCCCTTGTTCAACGCGCTCGGCTACGGACTCGAGCAGATCGCGGTGGCGGACGGGTTCGTCGCGCTCTTCTCGAGCATGCTCGGCGTGGCGCTGGGCGGCTGGCTGGCGGCCAAGGCACCGATGGGATGGGCACTGGTGATCGGCGCGATCATGTCGGCCCTGAGCAACTGGATCTTCGCCTGGCTCGCGCACCAGGCACCGGGCGGGCCGGTGCTGTTCCATCTCGGATCGATGGCGGTGACCGCGGGCGATTTCGACCTCTACCTCGCCATGGCGGTCGACCAGTTCGGGCATGGCTTCGAGGGCGCGGTGTTCGTCGTCTATCTCTCGCTGCTGGTGAATCCGCGCTTCCCGGGCGCCCAATATGCGCTGCTCTCGGGACTCGCCTTCCTGATTCCGCGACTGCTTGCCGGGCTTTCCGGCGTGTTCCAAAAGGCGATCGGCTATGACGGATTCTTCATCATGGCCGGCGCCATGAGCCTGGGCGCGCTGATCTTCCTGCCTTTCATCGTCCGGGCGAGGCCACGACCCGACGACACCCTATCGGAGCCGATAGCTGCATGATCGACCCGGCTTTCGCCCCCGCCGCCGCTTCCGTGGCGGCGGGCCGCATTCCCGGCGCCACGCTGGGCGTCGTCACCGCCGAAGGGCGCCGCTGGATCCGGCTCGCCGGCATGGCCGCGCTGGTGCCCGAGCGGGAGGCGCTGACCGAAGCGCATTGGTTCGACCTCGCCTCGGTCTCGAAGGTGATCGCCACCACGACGATCATCCTCCAGCTCGCCGACGAGGGCCGGCTCGATCTCGACCGCCCGCTGACCGACGCGATCCCCGACCTGCGCCAGTACGACGTCGCCAACGCCGCCGAGCGCAAGCTGACCTTCCGCGACTGCCTGGCGCACCGCACCCACCTGCCCGCGGTCGAGCCGATCTATACCTATGGCGGCGACCCGCAGCGGCTGCGCGCCTTCGTCCTGCAGCGCGAGTGGAAGCATGTCGCGCCGGCCTATTCGGACATCAACTTCATCCTGCTCGGCATCGCGATCGAGCGGATCACCGGCCAGCCGCTGTCCGACTGGCCGCTCGGCCCGGGCCTGAGCTTCGGCCCGCCGCCGGGGCCCGCCGTCGCCACCGAACACTGCATGTGGCGCAACCGGGTGCTCAAGGGCGAAGTGCATGACGAGAATTGCTCGGCGATGGGCGGCGAGACCGGCCATGCCGGGCTGTTCGGCACCGTCGCCGGCGTGCTGAGCTATGCCCAGGGCCTGCTCGACGGCAGCGGCGCCTCGCCGGCGATGCTGCAGGCGATCCGCACCCCCTATCGCGAGCATCGCACCTGCGGCTGGGAGCGGAAATTCGCCGGCTGGTCGGGCGGCCAGGCCTGTTCGGACGAGACGATCGGCCATACCGGCTTCACCGGCACCGGGCTGTGGATCGATTTCGAGCGCGGCCTCGCCTGGACCCTGCTCACCAATCGCGTCCATCCGAGCCGGCATTTCGACAGCGGCATCTTCACGCTGCGGCCCGAGACCGGCGACGCAGTGATCGCCGCATGGGACGCGGGCTGATCGATCCTCAACCGATCGGTTGATCGTTATCGGTTGACGATGTTTACCCGTGGAGGGGGTGTGTTCCTCCCTTCCCGGAGCGCGCACCCGGAATCGCAGCCGAAGCGCGACGGGGAGGCGACACCCACGCGCCACCGACGCGACACCGATGCGCCACTGGCGCGCCGCATGCGCGACATGCACGCGCCCTCGAAGCGTCGCCTGCGCTCCACGCACGCAACAGGGTCGCGCCACCGACACGCGACAGCGTTCCCGGCCGATCCGACCTGCACCTATCCAGGGTTCAAGGAGCAACGCCATTGGAAGCACTGCCGCAGCGAAGCAGGCGAAATCCTACATTGCCAGTGGTTTCGGACCGAGCCCGGGACCGCACCCCTGGAACTGCCGCTTCCCGCCGCTGAATAGGACGGATCCGCCGGGGCGAAAGGGCTCGGCGATCGGCCGGCAGGCCTAGCGAACGCGCCTGAAGTGAAAGGTGCGCACAAAAGGTGCACCCGCGCCGTCCACATTGGCGGCGGATTCGGTCATCTCCTTGCCATCGGCCGAAATGGTATAGACGCGCAACGCCCCCAGAACCTTGTTCTTGGCCAGACCCATGACGAGCACGTTGGGCGCCGGCGAATTGAAGGCGGCGCTGTCCGCTTCACTCGTATCGCCTTCGCCCAGCGCCATCTTGCCGTCGCGCCGATACTGGATCGCCGAATGCCTGACGCTGTCGTCCGGCGCGGTGATGTCGATCTCCGTCCGCCACTGGCCCGAGCCGACGTCTGCGAACGTGAAGGTCACCCGCTTCGGCGGCGGGCCATAGGAGTCGGGCATCCGCGTCAGGTCCAGCTCCCATTTGCCGAGGAAGGGCGACTGCTCGGCCGCCGCCGGGCGCGCAGGACCCGGTTGCGCAGGGGCCGACCCAGCGACAAGCAGGGCTGCGGCGACAGCGGGGAAGAACACTGCTTCGAAGCGTGGATGCGAGTACGGCATGGGACGTCTCCATGGTTTCGAGGCACGGCCTCGGCGTTGATTTGCCCGCGAAACTTCGCGTCGCGTCACGGCACCGCTTGCAGGCGCACGGCCTCTCTCTTCGGGGCGGTGCTCCCGAAGTGCCGGCAGACAAAAGGGCCTAATTCGTTACCCGGGCCGTTCCGCCCCGGCCGCGGGGAACAGCTGGGCGTGCCATCGGGCCACCATCGAGACGGTCGCCAGTTCGACCGCCAGCACGGCACCCTGCAGCAATGCCTGGGTACTGTTGAGAAAGAGCACGCTCATGAAGAGGATGAGCGTCGCTGCGGCGGCCACCATCTGCATTCCCGAGCGCGTGGCGCCGGCCCAATCGCGGTTCAGCATCACCCAGGCGATGCGAAGATGCCCGAGGCCGATCAGCAGTTGGAGAAGCGCAAGCGAGGGGATGGCGGCCTGATAGACGCTGCGCAGAAGGACTTCATGCGTGCCTCCCTCCAGCAGCGCGCCGGAAAGTCCGTGCCGCCCTGGATAGAGATAGGGGAGCCCGAGCAGAGCGCAGCCGATTTGAAGGGCGGCCATCGGGATCATCACGCCGAGCACCAGGGCGTAGTTCGTCAGGACGAAGCGGCCATTGTCGCGCGTCAGCATCTCACGCCATGCCGCCGCGAGGCAGCCAGCCGCGAACCGCAGCGGCTTCCCTTCCGCCACCGCGGTCTCGAACTCAGCAAGCATCGCCGCCGACCATTCTCTACGACCCTCGTCCAGGCAGCATACCGCCAGGGCCATCACCGCGCGCGACACCGCGACCCTCATGCGAGCGCCCCCCTGGAATGCGGCGCCCCGCGATCACCGGGCATCTGCAGCGCGAGCGCGAAGCCGGCAGCGGTCAATCGGTAAACGTGACGAGCCGGCCGGCCGGGCTGTGCCGGCTCGCGCCACTCGGCCTCGACAAGCCCCTGATCGGTCATTCGCATCAACAAGGGATAGAGCGTTCCGGACGACAGGCCGGTCTCCTTCATGAGATCATATCCATGCCGCCATTCCTGTCGCTGGGCCGACAGGGCTTCGAGGAGTGCGCGCATCTGGGTCGATGGTTGTCGTTTTCGGAGCATGGCTGAATACTATATATGTAGATTTAAGAGTCAACAGGGACTCAAGACGGGACGCAGCCGACCACCGAATTCGACCAAGCCACTGGAATTTATTTCAGATCTCGACAAACGGCGGCAAACGACAACCTGCCGCGCTCCGCCTCAATTCTCCGCGGCGATCAGCTCCAGCGCGGCGTCCATCGCCTTGGTTGCCACCACGCCTTCCGGCACGTCATTGGCATAGGCCGAGAAGGTGAGCGTCCTGCCGCTCTTGGCCGTCATATAGCCCGACAGGCCGTTGGTGGCGTTGAGCGTGCCGGTCTTGGCGAAGAGCTTGCCCTCCAGCGGCGTGCCCTTGAAGCGGCGGGCGAGCGTGCCGTCGACGCCGCCGATGGGCAGGGTGCCGCGCCATGCCGCGCCCCAGGGCTGCGCGGCGACCCAGCGCAGGAACACCACCACGCCGCGCGGCGCGACGCGGTTGTAGCTCGACATGCCCGATCCGTCGGAAAAGTCATAGGCGCGACGCGGGACGCCGGCGCCGGCCAGCATCGCTTCCACCACCGCGACGCCGTCGCCGATCGACCCGCTGCCCTGCTGCACGGCGACGCGGCGCAGGAAGAGCTCGGCATGGAGATTCTGGCTGACCTTGTTGGTGAGCGTCAGATCCTCGATCAGCGGCGCGGGCGTCAGCCTGGCCAGCGGCTCGGCCTGGGGCGGACGCGGTGCCGGCGCGCCCTTGCGTATTTCGGGATTGTCGGACGGGGACAGCGGGCGGTGCCGGGCCAGCGCCTCGCCCGTCACGCGCACGCCACGCGCCTCGAGCAGCGTCTTCAATCGCCACGCGGCGTAATCGGCGGGATCGTCGATGCCGAAGCGCAGTTTCTCGGGCTCGGCGCCCGCGACGATCGTGCCCGTCACCCGGATCTTGCGGCTGAACGGCATCCGCTCGAAGCCGATATCGGTCTTGCCAGAAGCCACCGTGACCGCTCGGTTCTCGATCTCGAAATAGGGCAGCGTATCGAGCTTCGGCGCCTCGCCCGCGGCACCGGGAATCACGCTTGCGGGCAGCTCATTGTCGTCGAGCGTCAGCGCGGAGGTGGCGGTACCCGAGCGCGACGGGATGTTGTTCCAGCTCATCCCCGGACCCCAGCGCTCGTCGGGATAGAAGGTGTCGTCGCCGATCACGTCGTGCACCACGCGGGTCTTCGCGGCGACCGCATCGGCCAGCGCCGCGAGGCAATCGACCGCGCAATCGCCGGCGCTCGACATGCGCGCATCGCCATGCCCCTCGAGCACCACGTCGCGCCCTTCGATCCGTACCGACGCACCGCCGGTGGCGTCCGGCTGGCCGATAGCCGGCAAGGTCGCGAAGGCGGCGGCGGTGGTGAACATCTTGGTGTTCGAGGCGGGGATGAAGCGCCCCTCGGGATTGACCGCGACGATCTCCTTGCCGTCCTCGCCCGCCACGACCAGCCCGAAGCGCACGCCTGGACCGGCCTCGCCCAGCTTCGCCTCGACGCGCGATTGCAGGCTTTCCTGCGCGGCGGCCGGCGCGGCGACGAAAACCAGAAGTGCGAAAATACGGCGCATCCTATTCCCCCTCAAGCCCTATTCCCCTCAAGCCCTATTCCCCTCAAGCCAGGTCAGGCGCGCGATAGACCTCTTCGTCCAGCTCGCCTTCCCAGCGCGCGACGCAGGTCGCGACGGTGAGGTTGGCGCTGGCGCTGGGGACGGTGCGGGTCATGTCGAGCAGCCGGTCGAACGGCAGCACGAAGCCGACGACCAAAGCGGTCTGCTCGGGCGCGATGCCGACCGCGGAGAGCACGGCGGCGAGCATGAACAGCGAGGCGGACGGCACCGGCGCGGTGCCGAACGCGGCAAGCGCGCCGGTGAGCAGCACCATGCCATAGACCTGCGGGGTGAGCGGCGTGCCGAACGCCTGCAGCGCGAACATGCTGAGCAGGCCGACATACATCGCCGTGCCGTCCTTGCCGATGCTCGCGCCCAAGGGGAGCACGGTGGAGAAGACCGGGCGACCGACCCCGAGATTCTGCTCCGCCACGCGCATCGCCACCGGCAGGGTCGCCGAGCTGGACGCGGTCGAGAAGGCGACGACCAGCGCATCGACGATGCCGCGGAAGAAGGGCAGCAGCGGCAGGCGCGCGAGCAGCCGGAGCATCAGGCTGTGCACCACGACGATCTGGATCAGCGAGCCGAGCACCACCGCCAGCGCCAGCCAGCCGACATGGACGAATACCGCCGCGCCGTTGGCCGCGACGGCATTGGCGATCAGCGCGAACACACCGAACGGCGTCGCCTCCATCACGATGCCGACCACCTTCAAAAGGACTGCCGACGTCGATTGCAGCACCGCCGCGAAGGGCTTGCCCGCCTCGCCCGCGATCACCGTGCCGCAGCCGACCAGGATCGCGACGAAGATGAGGGCGAGCATGTCGCCCTTGGCCAGCGCGTCGACGATATTGAGCGGGATGATGCCGATCAGCTGGTCATAGGGCGTGACCGGCGTGCCGAGCGCGTGCGGCGCGGCGGTGCCGAGCGGGGCGCCGATGCCGGGCCGGACCAGGGCCGCGACCAGCATGCCGACCGAGACGGCGATCGCGGTGGTGAGGGCGAACAGTCCGATCGTCCGCCCGCCGAGACCGCCGAGGCGCTTGGGATCGGCGAGCGAGGTGATGCCTGACGCGATCGTCACCAGCACGATCGGCGCGACGAGCATGCGGATCGCGCGGACGAACAGGTCGCCGAGGAACTGCACGTGCGGCGTGGCGGACGGCCAGACCAGAGCGAAGACCAGCCCCAGCGCGAGGGCGCCGAGGACGCGCTTCCACAGCGCCGTGGCGAACCAGGCCTTGAGCACCTAGCGGCAGCTTCCGGGCGTGGGGGCGTGCGGCAGCGCGCGGCCCGCGGCCTTGCCGGTCAGCGCGCCCTTGTCGAGCGCGACCATGCCGTTGACGACCACGGTCTGCACGCCCGCGGCGAGCAGGGTCGGCTGCTCATAAGTGGCGCGCGCGGCGTAGGTCTTCGGATCGAACACGACCACGTCGGCGAAGGCGCCGGCCTTAAGATGCCCGCGACCCTCGAGCCCGAACCAGTCGGCCGGGAAGGCCGAGCTGCGCTCGATGAATTCGCGCAAGGTCAGCACATGATCGGCAACGACATATTTCGCATATTTGCGCGCGAAGCTGCCATAGACGCGCGGATGCCCGCCCGACGCATCGGAGCCGGTCATCACCCAGGGCATCTTCATGAAGGCGGCGATGTCCGCCTCGCTCTGGTTGAACGAGACGGTGCCCGAATCGCCCAGGCGGATCGCGGCGATCGCGGCGGTGACCGCATCCTCGCCCCTGGTCTTCATCACCTGGGCGAGCGTCTGGTTGGCATATTGGCCCTCGACGATCAGCAGCTTGTCGGGACCGCCGCGCTTGCGGAGATTCTCGGCGATGCCGGCGCGCAGCCTCTCCGCGAGCGCCGGATCGTCGAAGCGCTTGAGCAAAGCGGGGCGGCCGCCGTCCTGCGCCCAGATCGGCATCAGCGAGGCGACCAGGCTCGTGCCCGAGGCCGACCAGGGATATTGATCGGCGGTGACGTTCTGGCCGGCGCGACGCGCGGCCTCGACCTTGGCGATGATCGCCGGTGCCTGGCCCTGCACGTCGACGCCGAGCGCCTTGATATGGCTGATATGCGCGGGGAGGCCGCCCTCCTTGCCGATCCGGATCGCCTCGTCGATCGCGGCCGCCAGCCCGACGGTGTAGGAGGATTCGTCGCGGATATGGCTGTCATAGACGCCGCCGCGCTTGCCGGCCTCGCGGGCGAGCGCGATCACTTCCTCGGTCTTGGAGAAGCTCTGCGGCGCGTAGAACAGCCCGGTCGAGAGGCCGAGCGCGCCGTGGCACATCGCATCGGCGACCAGCGCCTTTTCCTGCGTCAGCTCGTCGGGCGTGGGCGCGCGGTCCGCCTCGCCGATCACCTTCTCGCGCACCGCGCCGAAGCCGACATAGGCGGCATAGTTGATGCCGACCGGCTTGCTTGCGGCACTGGCGAGCACCCGGGCGACGTCGAGACTGCCGCCGCCGTCATTGCCGATGAACGCGGTCGTCACGCCCTGCATCAGGAAGGCGGGGATCAGCCTCTTGGCGGGGTCATCCGAGGCGAGATCCTCGCCCATATGCGTGTGCGGATCGATGAAGCCGGGCGCGACGATCATGCCCTTGGCGTCGATCACGCGGGCGGCCTGGACATTGGCATGGCGGCTGACCGAGACGATATGATCGCCCGAGATCGCGACATCGCCGACAAAGGGCGCATCCGAGCCGGTGTAGATCGTGCCGCCGCGGATCAGCAGATCAACTTTCTGCGGCGCGGGCGGCGATGCCGCGCCCAGCGTGAAAGCCGCGATTCCGAGCAGCAGCGCGACTTTCATGGCGATCCCCAAAAACCTTTTGTTGGCGGAAGCATATACCCGTGGTCGTCGCGCACCCCGCCCGCGCGATCCTCCGCGAGCCAGATCGGACCGTCAAGGTCGACGAAATCGGACATGCGCGCGATGTGCAGCGCCGGCGCGATCGACAGCGACGAGCTGATCATGCAGCCGGTCATCAGACCGAGCCCGCGCGCGCGCGCCGCCTGGGCCAGCTCCAGCCCGGCGGTCAGCCCGCCCGACTTGTCGAGCTTGACGTTGACCACCTGGTAGCGCGCCGCGATGCGATCGAGGTCCGCCGCGACATGCACCGATTCATCGGCGCAGATCGGCACTTCGGGGGTGAAGCCTTCCAGCCAGGCATCGTCGTCGGCCGGCACCGGCTGCTCGAGCAGGGCCACGCGATATTCGACCAGCACGCGCTGCATCGCCTCGACCAGCCGCTGGTTCCAGCTCTCGTTGGGATCGACGATCAGCGCGGCGTCGGGCGCGGCCGAGCGCACCGCGGCGATCTGCGCATCGGGCAAGGTCGCGTCGACCTTGATCTTGATGAGCGGGGCATCGGCGATGCTGCGCGCGGCGACGCCCATCATCATCGGCGTGTCGATACCGATGGTGAGCGCACTCGCCAGCCGCTCGGGCTCCGGCGAGCCGATCATCGCCGCGACCGGCTTTCCGGCCGCGCGCGATTCGAGATCCCAGAGGGCGCAGTCGACCGCATTGCGCGCGGCGCCCGGCGGCAGCAACCCGAGCAGCTCCGCGCGCCCGGCTCCCGCCTCGATCGCGCCGCGAATGCCTTCGATCGCCGCGAGCGCGGTCTCGACGCTTTCGCCATAGCGGGGATAGGGCACGCCCTCACCGCGCCCGACGATGCCGTCCGCTGCCACCGTCACCGTCACCACATCCGCCTGGGTCTTTACCCCACGCGAGATGCGGAACGGGCGGCTCAGCGCGAAGCGGTCGTGCTGCGCGCTGAGGGTTCTAGGCATAGCAGCTCGTCGAGGATCGGATCGACGCCGAACGCGATCGGATCGGTGCAGGGCAGGCCGAGCCGATCGGCAGTGGCGGCGCACAGCCGCTCCGCCTCGGCGCGCTCGAGCCGCGAGGTGTTGAGGCACACGCCGACCGCACGCACCTCGGGGCTGGTCAGCCGCGCGACCTGGAGGTTCGCCGCCAGGCATTCCTCGAGCCCGGGCAGCGCCCGGCCGGGGATGCCGCGCATATGGCCGCGCACCGGATCGTGGCACATCACGATCGCTTCAGGTTGTGCGCCGTGGAGCAGCCCGGTCGAGACGCCGGCGAACGAAGGGTGGAACAGCGAGCCCTGCCCCTCGATCAGATCCCAGCCGCCGTCGTGGCGCGCGGGCGCGAGCGTCTCGATCCCGCCCGAGATGAAATCGGCAACCACCGCGTCGATCGGCACGCCCTCGCCCGCGATCAGGATGCCGGTCTGGCCGGTCGCGCGGAAATCGGCCTTGATCCCCCGCGCGCGCAGGCCCTGGGTGAGCGCGAGCGTGGTGTACATCTTGCCGACCGAGCAATCGGTGCCGACGGTCAGCAGCCGGTGGCCGGCGCGCGGATTGCCGTTGCCGACGACCATGTTGGCCGGCGGCTCGCGCACGTCGAACAGCTGGAGGCCCTTCTCCGCGGCGAGCGCCGCCAGCCGCGGCACGTCGCGCAGCCGCTGGTGGAGACCCGCGGCGACGTTCATCCCCGCCTCGAGCGCGGCCACGGCATCGTCGACCAGGTCGCCGCCCATCATGCCGCCCGAATTGGCGACGCCGAGGACGAAGGTCTTCGCCCCGGCCGCCGCGCCTTCGGCGATGGTCATGCGCGGCAGGCCGAGCGTGAGCGTCGAATCGTCGTGACGGAATTCGCCCACGCAATCGTCGCGGCGGAACTCGGCGAGCCCGCGCGAGGTCTTGATGCCGGCGAAGTCGGTGCTGTGGCCCAAATAGAGCAGAAAGGGTGCGGGTATCATCGCGGTAACGCTATCGTCGGCGCGCGCCCCCCGCGCATATCAATGGCGGGGCTCGGCATAGCCAGCCGTTATGGCGCGTCGATCACCTTGGCGAGCGCCTTGAGGAAATCGGTGGCAAGCGCGGTGGGCGGCCGATTGAGCAGGAACATGGCGTGGACGTCGAAAGTCACCTGCGGCTTCAAGGGCCGGATCGACAGGCCCGGCGCCATCGACGCCTCGGCGGTGAAGCTGTCGACCACGGTCAGGCCGACGCCCTGCCGGACCAATGCGGTGGCGATATAGAAGGTGCGCGCCGAGACGATCTCGTCGAGCACGATCTCGGCACGCTCGAGCTCCTGGGTGAAGAGCTGGCCGATCGGCCCGCTCGCCACCACGCTGATGAACTTGTGGTCGCGCAGCCGCTCCAGCTCGATGCGCGGCGGCGCATCGGGCATGTCCTCCTCGCGATAGAGCACCACCAGTTCGCCCTCGCCCAGCCAGCGATGCCCGACCGGCGCGGCGTGCGGCACCTCATAGGCGATCGCGATATCGGTCTCGCGCTCATAGAGTTTCCGGAGCAGATCGTCGTGATGGACGGTCTGGAGATCGAACTTCACGCTTTCGTGCGTCCGCAGGAACTGCGCCACCGCGGTGGGGAGCGCGTCGAGCGCGATCGACGGCAGGGCCGAGACGCGCAGCATATGCCCGGAACCGCGCCGCAGGTTCCGGCTCGCCTCGCGCAGCGCATAGACCTTGTCCTGGATCTCGCTGACCTCGGTGAACAGCGTGTGCGCGTCGTCGGTGGGCACGAGGCGGCCATTGGTGCGCTGGAAGAGCTGGAAGCCGAGCAGCGATTCGGCGTGGCGCAGCATCTTCGACACCGAGGGCTGCGAGACGTTGAGCGCCCGCGCTGCGCCGCTCACCGAGCCGTTGACATAGACGGCATGGAAAATCTCGATGTGGCGCAGGTTCATAGCGCTAGCCTAACCCGCTTGCGCACGCTGTCCACCCCGACCTAGGTTTCGGGCCATGCTGCTCACCGCCCTGCTGCTTGCAGCCACGCCCCACCCGCTCGCCAGCGTCCGCATCACCTTCGACCGCAGGGGCGAAACCTCGATCCGCCAGCAGGGCGTGGCCGATCTCGCCACCGGCCGCGGCGCGACGGCCGACGATCCGGTGCGCGTCGCCTCGATCTCCAAGCTGGTGACCGCGATCGCGGTGCTGCGCCTGGTCGAGCAGCACAAGCTCGACCTGGATGGCGACGTCTCCCAATGGCTGGGCTGGAAGCTGCGCAACCCGGCCTTTCCCGACACGGTGATCACGCTGCGCCTGCTGCTGTCGCACCGATCGAGCCTGACCGACACGATCGACTATGTATTGCCGCTCGACGCCGACATGCGCGGCGTGCTGCGCGATCCCAGGGCATGGGATGCCGCGCATGCACCAGGCAGCTGGTTCAACTACACCAACTTCAACTTTCCGGTGATCGCTGCGGTGATGGAGCGGGCGACCGGCGAGCGTTTCGACCGGTTGATGGACCGGCTGGTGCTGAAGCCGCTCAGGATCCAGGCCTGCTACAACTGGGCGAGCTGCGACGCGCGGACGGCGGCGCACGCGGTGGTGCTGTATCGCGACGCGCAGCCGGTACGGGACGACAATCGCGGCGCCGCGCCCGCCTGCCCCGTCACCCCCGCCAGCGACGGCAGCTGCGATCTTTCGAAATGGCGCGCGGGCGCGAACGGCGCGATGTTCGCGCCGCAGGGCGGGCTGCGCATCTCGATGCACGGGCTGGCGAAGATCGGGCGGCTGCTGCTCGGCGGCGGCACCGTCGACGGGGTACGGCTGTTCGGTGCGCGCTCGATGGCATTGCTCGAAGCGCCGCTCTGGACCTTTAACGGCAGCAACGGCGACACCAGCAAGGGCTTCTATTGCAGCTATGGCCTGGCGGTCACCACGCTCGCGACCCCGGCACAGGGCTGCCGCGACGATGTCTTCGGCGACGGCGTGCGCCGCATCGGCCATGCCGGTGAGGCCTATGGCCTGCGCTCGGGACTGTGGGTCGATCGCAAGGCCGGCACCGGCGTGGTCTATTTCGCGACCGATGTGATCGACGGGCCGGGCGCCCGCTCCGCCTTCACGCCGGTCGAGGAGATGCTCGCCCGGCCTTGAAGATGCACCGTCACCCCGGCCTTAGTGCCGGGCCCCACCAGGCGTCTGGGCGAGAGGATCGAGCCTGGAGCGGTTCGCGGCCGGCACAGTGGGGGCCGGCACTTCGGCCGGGGTGACGGCGAGGAAGCGCGCATTCGTCGCACGCTCGTCGCGGCATGGCGGACATGCCGGACCGATTTGCCTATCCCGCAATTGTCCCGTTCACTCCCCCGGTAGCGGTGACGCCGTGCTTCGCCCCGCCCCAGGGCAGGCGCATCGACGGCCATCCGGACCCGCTCCGGATGGCCGTTTTGTATTCTGGTCGCTTCGACGCGCCTGCTCGCCGCTTCATTTCATATTGCAGCGCAACCGTCGCAGCTTCGTCGCTCCCGTCGCGGGACCGGTTCGCGATCCGTATTATTCAACTAACACACCTCGGGACGGCCGAATGCGGCCGCCGAGCAACCCTCCGGGCCGGATGCCCGGCAATATTCAGGGAATACAGACGAATGCGTATCACGATCCTTCTCGTTCTCGCCGCCGGCGCCACGCTGGCCGCTACCCAGCCGGCCCAGGCGCAGAGCTTCGCCGGCCCGCGCGCCGAGATCACTGCCGGTTATGACGCGTCGCACAATGACGATCATGTCGCGGGCACGCCGAACACGCTCGACGGCGTCCGCATCGGCGGCGCGCTCGGCTATGACGTGGCGATCGGCAGGAACTTCACGATCGGCGCCGAGGCCGGGATCGGCTTCAACGTCTCGGGCAAGGTCGAGGAAACGCTCGGCACCACCAATGTCCGCCTGACCAGCGGCCGCGACCTCGACCTGTCGCTGCGCCTGGGCGCGATCGTGACGCCGAGCACCCTGCTCTACGTCAAGGGCGGCTATGCCAATAGCGAGTATCGCCTGCGCACCACCGTCGGCGGCACCACCGGACCGAGCGTGACGCGCACCAACGACGACAATGACGGCTACCGCATCGGCGCCGGCGTCGAGCAGATGATCAACGACCATGTCTATGCCAAGGCCGAGTATCGCTACACCGACTATGGCGACAATCTCTCCCGCCACCAGCTGCTCGCGGGCGTCGGCTACCGCTTCTGAGGTCTTTGAGTCCGTTTCAGCCGAGCTGAAACGGGCGGCGATCCCCTGCGGGTCGCAAGGGTGGGGTGGCGCCGGGCAACCGGCGTCACCCCTTATCGGTTGACCATGCACGCCGGGTTGTGCCAATCGGCGCGCGGCTAGCGGGTATAGTACAATGGTAGTACAGCAGCCTTCCAAGCTGAATACACGGGTTCGATTCCCGTTACCCGCTCCAGCCGCTTCCGGGACATGACCAGCCAAACCGCCCCCTTAGCACTCTATGTGCACTGGCCGTTCTGCGTGTCGAAATGCCCCTATTGCGACTTCAACAGCCATGTCCGCGAGAGCGTCGACCAAGCGGCGTGGCGCAGCGGCCTGATCGCCGACCTGGCGCATGAGGCGGCGCTGCTGCCCGGGCGGCGGCTCGGATCGATCTTCTTCGGCGGCGGCACGCCCTCGCTGATGCCGCCCGAGACCGTCGCCGCGCTGATCGAGGCGGCGGGGCGGCATTGGGCTTTCGAGCCCGATATCGAGATCACGCTCGAGGCAAACCCTTCCTCGGTCGAGGCGGCGCGATTCGCCGATCTCGCGGCCGCCGGGGTCAACCGGGTCTCGCTGGGGCTCCAGGCGCTCGACGACGAAGCGCTCGCCTTTCTCGGCCGCGCGCATGACGTGGACGAGGGGCTGGCGGCGCTGGATACCGCGCAACAGGCGTTCGGCCGGGTCAGCTTCGACCTGATCTATGCCCGCCCCGGCCAGTCGCTCGCGGCGTGGGAGGCCGAGCTCAAGCGCGCGATCGGCTTCGGTACCGAGCATCTCTCGCTCTATCAGCTCACCATCGAGCCCGGCACGCGCTTCGCCACACTGGCGGCACAGGGCGCGCTGACCATTCCCGATGCCGATACCGGCGCCGACCTGTTCGAGACGACGCGCGCGATCACCGCCGCCGCGGGGCTGCCCGCCTATGAAATCTCGAACCATGCCCGGCCGGGCGCCGAGAGCCGGCACAACCTGACCTATTGGCGCTATGGCGACTATGCCGGGGTCGGCCCCGGCGCGCACGGTCGGCGCGGGGGCCTTGCGACCGTCCGCCACAAGAAGCCGGAGAACTGGATGGCGGCGATCGACCGCAACGCCAACGGGCTGCAGGTCGAGGAGGCGCTGACCCCGCACAACCGCGCGACCGAGGGGCTGGTGATGGGCCTGCGCCTGCGCGAGGGCGTCGACGTCCCGCGCATAGCGACGCTGGCGGGCGGCACCGCGCCGCTCGACGATCTCGCGATCGCGCAGCTCGTCGAGCAGGGCTTGATGGCGCGCGAAGGCGACCGCCTGCGCGCCACCGAGGCGGGGATGCCCGTGCTCGAGGCGATCCTGCGCGAGATCGTGCTCGACTAGCTGGCCCGCGGCCAATCGAACTGTCATGCGGGTGCGCTATCCGGCACGATGCCAGTACCGAGAGGAGCGTCCATGCGCCTGCCCCTGATTCCCCCCGCCGAGCTGACCCCCGAGCAGAAGTCGCTCTACGACGAGATGCGCAAGGGCATCGCCAGCAACTTCAACGCCTTCAAGGTCGAGCGCGAGGACGGCGCGCTGATGGGGCCGTGGAATCCCTGGCTGCACGAGCCGCGCATCGGCAAGGCGATCTGGGACCTGACCCTGGCGATGACCGCCGAGGCGAGCCTGCCCGACAATGTCCGCCAGATCGCGATCCTCGTTGTCGGCGCGCGCTTCGACGCCGCGTACGAGATCTATGCGCACATCGCCGTCGCCGAGAAGGCCGGCATGACGCCCGAGCGGCTGGCCACGCTGACCGCCGACCTCAAGCCCATGGACCTGAGCCCCGAGGAGAGCGTCGCGTTCGACCTGGCCTATACGCTGGTGCGCGGCGGCACCCTGCCCGAACCGGTCTATCGGCTGGCGGTGAACATTTTCGGCCAGCACGGCACGAACGAGCTCATCTACCTGGTCGGCCTCTACGCGCTCGTCTCGACGACGCTCAACGGCTTCAACGTGCCGGTGCCCGAGCGCGACTGAGTCTTGTTCGGGAATGCACCCGGAGGCGCATTCCCGAACGGACCCTCAGTCCACGTTCGCCGGCGCGGGCGAGACCGTCACGATCGCGCCGCCGCGGATCTCCTGCACTTCCAGCGCGCGATCGGCGACGCCGTCCTTGCCGAAGCGGAACGCGCCGTCGACCCCGCCAAAGCCGCGATTGGTCAGCTGCTGCGCCGGGAAATCCTGGCCCGGCCGCCAGTCGCGCGCGATGCGGACCGTCAGCAGCACCGAATCATAGCCGAGCGTCGACAGCCGGTAGGGTGCGGCGCCGAAGCGGGCGCGGTACTTGGTGGCATATTGGCGGTAGAAGGTGTCGGGCACGCTCGCGAACCAGGCGCCACCCAGCACCGGCTTGGCGCCGATCGACGAATCGCTGTTCCACAGCTCGGTGCCAAGCACGCGCGCGGCCTTGCCGCTGGGCGACCTGCGCAGCGTGGGGAGTGCCGCGACCGCGCTGCCGCTGCTGCCGCCGATCAGCACGGCCTGATAGGGCACGCGGCCGAGCTTGGTGATCGCGCTGGTCATCGAGCCGGGGCGCGCATCGAACGTCTCGAGCGCGAGCACCTTGCCGCCCGCTTCCTCGACGGTGCGCAGGAACGAGGTCGAGACGCGCTCGCCATAGACGCCGGTGGGGATCAGGCCGGCGAACTGGCTGATGCCGTTGGTGCGGGCATAGGCAACGACGCGCTCGATCGACTGGGTCGGCGAATAGCCGAGCAGGAAGGTGCCGTTGCCCGCCGCGCTGACATCGTTGGAGAAGCTCAGCACCGGGACATGCGCCTTGCGCGCGATCGGCGCGACGGCGCGGGCGTCCTCGGCCAGAAGCGGCCCGAGGATCAGCTTGTTGCCGTCCGCCACCGCCTGTTCGGCCGCCGCCACCGCGCCGCCGGGCATGGTGGTGTCATAGGTGGTGATGCGGATCGCATCGGTGCCGGTATCGAGGATCGCCAGCTGAGTCGCGTTCTGGAGCGACTTGCCGACGCCGGCATTGGCGCCGTTCAGCGGCACCAGCAGCGCGACGCGGTGCCGCTCGACATCCTGGGGCAGGCCCGGCTGGATCACCGGCGGCCGCGCGACCGGCCGTTCGACCGGGGCGGGCCGCGCCGGCTCGGGCACGACTCGCGGCCCGGAGGCGCAGCCGGCGATGAAAAGAGCCGTGCCGACCACCGCCCAGCGCAGGCAGGCGAAAAGCCCGTGTTGCGGTATCCCTTTGGCGTCTGCCATGACTCTCCCCGTTGAAACCAATTCTCGCGCCCGGCCTCTACATT
>CBIHNZ010000038.1:0-43438 GCA_966211615.1 uncultured Sphingomonas sp. | reverse complement strand
GGGTACCCGAACTTTTTTAAAATCCCCCTGTAGTGGGGGGGGGGGGGGGGGGGGCGCCCGGGGGGGGCGGGCGCGCCGCCCCCCCCCCCGCCAGTGATCCCGATCGCGGTGTTCATCGCGGCGTGGGACGAATCGCAGGTGATCGGCCAGATGCTGCGAAGCGCGCTCGGCCGCTTCGATTATCCCGACTATGCGCTCTATGTCGGCACTTATCCCAACGACCCGGCGACGATCGCCGAAGTCGCCAGGGTAGCGGAGACGGACCCGCGGGTGCGGCTGGTGATCGGGCCCAATCCCGGGCCCACGACCAAGGCCGATTGCCTGAACGCTCTGTGGCGCGCGCTGCTGCGCGACGAGGCGGCGGGCCGCGCCGCGGCGGCGGTGGTGCTGCACGATGCCGAGGATCTGGTGCATCCGCTCGAGCTCAGCGTCTTCGCCGATTTCCTGCGGCGGCACAGCGCGGTGCAATTACCGGTGCTGCCGCTCCGCCATCCGGATTCGCGTTTCATCTCCGGCCATTATCTCGACGAGTTCGCCGAGGCGCACAGCAAGACCTTGCTCGTCCGGCAGGCACTGGGCGCCGGGCTGCCGCTCGCCGGCACCGGCTGCGCGATCCGGCGCGACCTGCTGGGGCGCATCGCCGAGGCGCGGGGCGGACTGCCGTTCGACGCGACCAGCCTGGTCGAGGATTATGAACTGGGCCTCGCCTTCCGCGCCTTTGGCGGCGACTGCGTCCTGGCGCGCGTTGCCGAATGCCCGGGCGGACGCCCTGTGGCGGTACGCGCCTATTTCCCCGCGACGCTGAACGCGGCCGTGCGACAAAAGGCGCGCTGGATGACCGGGATCGCGCTGGCCGGCTGGGACCGGACGGGCTGGGGACGGCCGGGGGATCTGGGCGATCACTGGATGCGCGTGCGCGACCGGCGCGCGACCCTGGCGATGCCGGTGCTCGCGATTGCCTATTGCGCGCTCCTGCTGTGGGCGGCGGGGCTTGCCGGGCACGCGATCGCCGGCACGGTCGCGGCATCGCCGTCACCTTTGGTGCAGGCGCTGCTCTGGGCGAACCTCGCGCTGCTGGGCTGGCGGCTGGCGGTTCGCGCGGCATTCGTCAGCCGTGCGCATGGCTGGCGCGACGGGGTGCTGTCGGTCCCGCGCATCCTGGTCGCCAACTATATCGCGCTGCTCGCGGCGCGGCGCGCGGTGGCGATCTATGCGCGGCTGCTCGCCGGCGCCGCGCCGCGCTGGGACAAGACCGATCATCAGTTTCCGGATGCCGGGCAGGCCGTGGCGTGACCGGGCGCGGTCGCCCGCTGCGCTTCCTGGCGCTGGTGATGCTCGGATGGGTGGGCGCGCGCGTCGCGATACTCTGGCCCCAGACGGGATCGCTGCCGGCGGCGATAGAGGTGCTGGTCCCGCTGGCCGAGGCGAGCCGCTCGGCGCCGGTGGCTGCGGTGCGCCTTCCGATGGCAGGCGCTGCCGTCGAAAGGGCGCGCGCGACGCACACTGCGGTGCCGCATCCCCAAAGGCTGCGGCCGGGCGTCGCTATGCCAGGGCCCGCCGCCGATCCGGCGCGCATCCAGATGGCGCTGCTGGGGCTCATCCAATATGGCGCGCCCCAATTTCCCGGAGCCTCGATCGCAGCGCTTCCCATGGCGGCGCAACCGGTGACGATCACTCCGATGCCGCCGCGCTGGTCGGCGAGCGCATGGCTGGTGGCGCGACCCGGTACCGGTCTCGGCGCGGCACCGGGTGCCAGCCAGCTCGGCGGCAGCCAGGCGGGGTTGCGGGTTTCGTACCTGCTTCTGCCCGAGCGGCGGGTCGGGGCCTTTGCCCGGGTTGCCGCGCCGCTCGCGGGCAAGGGTGCGGAAGCCGCTGCCGGTCTCGAATGGCAGCCGATGCGCGCGCCGGTCCGGCTCGTGGCCGAGCAGCGCTTCGGGCTCGACGGCACGCACGGCGGGACGGGGTTGGGCGTGATCGCGGGGATCGACACGCGGGTGCCCGCCGATTTCCGCCTCGAGGCCTATGGCCAGGCGGGGGCGATCCGACGGGCGCGGATCGAGCCCTATGCCGATGGCGCCGCACGGGCGACGCGGGTCGTGGCCGAAGGGGGCGGCGTGCGGCTGTCGCTTGGAGCGGGCGCCTGGGGCGCAGCGCAGCGCGACGCGCAACGGCTCGATCTCGGTCCCTCGGCGACGCTCGGAGTGCCGATCGGGCGCCAGAAGGTGCGTCTCGCGCTCGACTGGCGACAGCGGGTGGCGGGGGATGCGCGGCCGGGCTCGGGACCGGCGCTGACGATCGGCAGCGATTTCTAGCCCACCCCTTTTGCAGTGCCGCGCAAAAGCGGTAGTGCGGTGGGCGCATGGACCTTTATCTTCCCATCGCCAATCTTTCGGTGAACGCGCTGGTGATCGTGGCGCTCGGGCTGGGCGTCGGCCTGCTCTCGGGCATGTTCGGCGTGGGCGGAGGATTCCTCACCACGCCGCTGCTGATCTTCTACGGCATCCCGCCCACCGTCGCGGCGGCATCGGCGGCGAGCCAGGTGACCGGCGCCAGCGTATCGGGGGTGTTCGCGCATTTCCGGCGGGGCGGCGTCGACGTCCATATGGGGCTGGTCCTGGTGGTCGGCGGCGTGCTCGGGAGCATCGCCGGCGCGGCGTTGTTCGCATCCCTCCAGGCGACCGGCGCGATCGATACGGTGATCGGCATCCTCTATGTCGTCATGCTGGGCTCGATCGGCGGACTGATGCTGCAGGAATCGATCACCGCGGTGCGCGTGTCGCGCGGCGCCCGGCCGCCCAAGCCGCGGCGGCGGCGGCACCATCCGCTGGTCGCCTCGCTGCCGCTCCGGTGGCGTTTCTATCGCTCGGGCCTCTACATCTCGCCGCTGGCGCCGCTGATCCTGGGCTTCTGCACCGGCATATTGACCGTGCTGCTGGGCGTGGGCGGCGGCTTCATCCTGGTGCCGGCGATGCTCTATCTGCTCGGCATGGGCACGCAGGTCGTGGTCGGCACCTCGCTGTTCCAGATCCTGTTCGTCACCGCGGCGGCGACGATGGTGCACGCCACCACCACCAAGGCGGTCGACATTGTGCTGGCGGCGCTGCTGCTGCTCGGATCGGTGATCGGCGCGCAGATCGGCGCGCGGTTCGCGCAGAAGGTGAAGCCCGAATATCTGCGGCTGATCCTCGCGATCATCGTGCTGCTGGTCGCGGTGCGCATGCTGGCCGGGCTCGCCTGGCGGCCCGACGAAATCTACACGGTAGAGGTTTCGTGAGAAAGCGCTGGGGCATACTCCTGCTTGTCCCTCTGCTGATGGGGCAGGCCAAGCCGGTGCTCGTGCCCGACGTCTCGCAGCGCGCCATCGAGATCGCCTATTCGTTCACCGGCGCCGAGCTGCTGCTGTTCGGCGCGATCCTTTATCCCGGCAACCGGACGCCCGAGCGGGGCGAGAAGCCCGCGGACATCGTGGTGGTGGTGAAGGGACCGACCCAATCGGTGCTGGTCCGCGAGAAGGAGAAGGTCGCCGGCATCTGGGTGAATGCCGAGCGGACGCGCTACCGCTCCGCGCCGAGCTTCTATGCGATCGCCTCGTCCAAGCCGATCCGCGAGCTGGTCGACGAGCGGACCCGGGCGATCTACGAGCTTGGGGTCGACAGTCTCCAGCTCTCGCCCTCGTCGGGCGCCGCGCCCGAAGTGCAGGCGCGGTTCGACAAGGGATTGGTGGATTTGAGGAGCCGAGGGGGCCTTTATTACGAGGCGCCGGGGGCGGTGGAGATCACCGACGGCGTGCTCTACCGGGCGCGGCTCAACATCCCGGCGCGCGTGCCGGTGGGGCGCTTCACCGCCGAGACCTTCCTGATTCGCGACGGACGCGTGCTGGCGGCGGCGGTGCGGCCGATCGACATCCGCAAGTCCGGTTTCGAGCGATTCGTCGCCACCGCGGCGGAGGACCATTCGCTGGCCTATGGGCTTGTCGCCGTGGCGCTTTCGATTTTGCTCGGCTGGGGTGCGGGAGCGATCTGGCGGCGTTTTTGATTGCGCCGCCAATCATATGGTAAACGCCTGCGAACACACCCAATATTTACTTCCCTGCGGCATGGTGGCTCCGATTCGAAGGAGTTGCCGATGGAAGGCCAGTTCGGGGCGCGTGGTTTCGAGAACGCGGCACCCATAGCATCGGCGGATTTTTCGCCTGCGCGCGCGCCCTCGCAGCCGATCGGCGTGGTGCTCGAAATCGCCGGTTCGACGAGCCAGGTGGTCTTCGATCAGGCTGCACTCGAGACGCTCGCGAACAGCAACGATGCGGCCATCGCCAATGCCGGAACGGTCGGCAGCCAGGTCAAGGTGCGGGTGGGCAATACCTGGCTGATCGCCAATGTCCGCGCATTGAAACTCGAAACCGCTGACCGAATCGCCGCGCAGATCGACTTTCTGGGCGAGGGCGACGAAGAGAAGCTGACCGGCAAGCTCTACAAGTTCCGTCGCGGCGTGACGCGCTATCCGACGCCGGGCGCGCCCGTGTTCGCCGTCACCACGCCCGACCTGAAGCAGATCTACGCATCGGACGACCGCGCGCATATCGAAGTGGGCAATGTCTATCCGACCAAGGACATCCGCGCCGCGCTCTATGTCGACGCGATGCTCGGCAAGCATTTCGCGCTGCTCGGCTCGACCGGTACGGGTAAATCGACCGCCGCCGCGCTGATCCTGCACCGGATCTGCGAGCTGGCGCCGCAGGGCCATATCCTGATGATCGATCCGCACGGCGAATATGCCAGTGCGTTCAAGAGCACCGGCGCGCTGTACGACGTCTCGAACCTGCAGATGCCGTACTGGCTGATGAACTTCGAGGAGCATTGCGAAGTGTTCCTCACCACCACCGGCTCGGACCGGCAGGTGGACGCCGACATCCTCGCCAAGTGCATCCTGCTCGCCAAGGGCAAGAACCGGCTGGCGCAGGAGATCGGCAAGCTCACCGTCGACGCGCCGATCCCCTATCTCCTCTCCGACCTGACCCAGATCCTGCAGCTCGAGATGGGCAAGATGGACAAGGCGACCGACACGGCGCCCTATCTGCGGCTGCGCAGCAAGATCGACGAGATCAAGGGCGATCCGCGCTATGCCTTCATGTTCTCGGGCATGCTCGTGGCGGACAGCATGGCGTCGTTCCTGGCGCGGGTGTTCCGCCTGCCGGGCGACGGCAAGCCGATCTCGATCGTCGACGTCTCGGGCGTGCCGAGCGAGATCACCTCGGTCGTGGTTGCCGTTCTCGCCCGGATGGTGTTCGACTTCGCGATCTGGTCGCGCGGCGAGACCAAGCGCCCGGTGCTGCTCGTCTGCGAGGAAGCGCACCGCTATGTGCCCAACGAGCGCAACGCCGACGGCTCCTCGGTGGGGCGGATCCTGAGCCGGATCGCCAAGGAAGGCCGTAAGTACGGCGTCTCGCTGGGGCTGATCACGCAGCGCCCGTCGGACCTGGCCGAAGGCGTGCTCTCGCAGTGCGGCACGATCCTGTCGATGCGCCTGAACAACGAGCGTGACCAGGCATTCGTCCGCGCGGCGATGCCCGAAGGTGCGCGCGGCTTCCTCGATTCGATCCCGGCCCTGCGGAATCGGGAGTGCATCGCGGTGGGCGAAGGCGTGGCGACGCCGATCCGCCTGCTGTTCGACGCGCTCGACGAGAGCAAGCGCCCGGCATCGGACGATCCGATCTTCTCCGAACTGTGGCGGGATACCGGCGGCGAGGAGCAGATGCTCGAGCGCACGATCAAGCGCTGGCGCGCGCAGGGCAAATAGCCCGTTACCCTAAAGTCGCAAAGGTCGCAGGTTCTGCACGCGAGAACCGCTTTCGAGATTGATCGATGGGACCGGCTCGGCCGACCCCTGAATTCGCGATGAGAAAGAGCCTGTGTGCGATCCCAGGCCGAATCCTACAATTCAATGATGGTGCAGGCGCTCAGTCTTCGTCGTGCTGGGCGCCATGGCCGATCGGCACCGCGAGCAGATTGCTCAGCTTGGCCTTGAACGCGCCGAGCGCGCCGCCGGTCAGGCGGCTCTCGACCGAGAAGGATACCGAGCGCGGGTTCACGGCCTGGCCGTTCTTGTAGAGCTCGTAGTGCAGATGCGGGCCGGTCGAGAGGCCGGTCGATCCGATCGCGCCGATCTGCTGGCCGCGGCGGACATGCTGGCCGTTGCGGACCAGGATGCGGCTCATATGGCCATAGCCGGTGGCAAAGCCGCCCGCGTGCTGGATCTTGACGAAATTGCCATAGCCGGCGTTGCGGCCGGCCAGGACGACGGTGCCGTCGGTCGCGGCGTAGATCGGCGCGCCATAGGGGGCACCGATATCGAGTCCCTTGTGCATGCGGGTATAGCCGAGCAGCGGGTGACGGCGCATGCCGAAGCTGGAAGTGATGTGGCCGGCGGTGGGCATCGCCATCATGCCGGTGGTCTGGCCCTTGCCCGAGCCGTCGAACCATTCCTTCTTGCCGTCGCTCTCCCAGGGGAGGAGCTGGACCGCGGTGCCGCAGCCCGAGACGCCGGCATACATCAGGTCGCCCATCTGGACCTCGCCGGTGGCGGCGCGCGCCTGGCCGACGATGATGTCGAACTTGCAGCCCGAGCCGATCTTCGAGACCGACATGCGGCTGGCGACGGTGCGGATATAGGCCTCGACCGCCTTGGCCGGGGCACCGGCGGCGCGCGCCGAGCGATAGAGGCTGGAGCCGACCAGGCCCTGGATGCGCAGCGGCGTGCGGTCGATCGCGATCGGGATCTGCTTGAGCGAGAGCGCGCCGCCGTTGCGGGCGACTTCGAGCTTCAGGTCGAACTTGGCGCGGAATTCGAGCTTCTCGAGCGGGCGCGGCTGCGACTTGTCGGCGCGGCGGCCCAGCGTGAGGTCGAGCATCGTGCCGGGCTGGATCTCGTTCAGCGCCATCGCCTGCGTGACCAGCGTTCCGACCTGGCTCGCATCGGTCTTGCCGACGCCCGAACGCTGGAGCGCGGCGAGCAGCGCGGTGCCCGACATGAGCTTGGTGTCGAGATTGATGATCGGCCGTTCGGGCGTGTCGGTGAGCGGTGCGACGAGATTGGTCGCGGCGACATGATAGCCGCTGGCCGATCCCTGGCCGAGCGGCTTGATCGCCTGTGCGCGGGCGGCATCCCATTCGCTGCCGCTCAGGGGCGGCGGGACGGTGCCGTAGATCGGGGTTTCGAAGCCGGGCGCCAGCAACAGGGTGAGGGCGCAGAGACCGACGCAGGTGGCGGCGCCGCGATACCAGGTGAGCGTGCCGATGCGCGAACCGAGATCGGGGACGAGGTCGACATCGCCGAACCGCGCGAACAGCCGATCGATCAGCGTCTTCGGCTTCGGCACGAGCACCAGTGCCCGCGACGTGCCGCCGCCGCCTTCCCCGGTGCTCAGGTCCTCCCGCAGAAACAAGGCGTGATGCCCCCAAAAATCGTCGTCAACACTGCCGCATCCCCCGGCATGGGTCCAATTACTGTGTAAGGCACGGGTTAAAGTCAAATTAAGCAGCCTGATCTGTGCCACATAGTGCGGCGACCTGTGCTGCGCCCAAGATGAAGGGATTCAGCAGCTTATCTGACCAGACAACCAACATGGTTAACAAAGATTCGCAATTGGGGGGTGTTGCTTAAGGGCTGACTCGGAACGATCTTGGGAGTCGCCATGAGCCAGTTCGCGCGTTCTCCCGTCACTGCGGTGCTGGGCCCCACCAACACCGGCAAGACCCATCTCGCGGTCGAGCGGATGTGTGGCCATGCCAGCGGCATGATCGGCTTCCCGCTGCGGCTGCTCGCGCGCGAAGTGTATGACCGCGTCGTCAGGCTGAAGGGCGAGGCCAATGTCGGGCTGATCACCGGCGAGGAGAAGATCCTGCCGCCCAAGGCGCGCTGGCTTCTGTGCACCGCCGAGAGCATGCCGCTGGAGCGGGAAGTGGCGTTCGTCGGGCTCGACGAGGCACAGCTGGGCGCGGACCCCGAGCGCGGACATGTCTTCACTGACCGGCTGCTGCGCGCGCGGGGCCGCGAGGAGACGATGATCCTCGGCTCCGAATCGCTGAAGCCGATGCTGAAGGCGCTGGTGCCCGATGCCGAGATCATCGGACGGCCGCGCTTCTCGACCCTGAGCTATGCCGGCGCGCGCAAATTGTCGCGGCTGCCCAGGCGGTCGGCGATCGTCGCCTTCTCGGCGGAGGAGGTCTACGCCGTGGCCGAGGCGCTGCGCCGGCTGCGCGGCGGCGCGGCGGTGGTGATGGGCGCGTTGTCGCCCCGCACGCGCAACGCCCAGGTGGCGATGTTCCAGGCCGGCGAGGTAGACTATCTCGTCGCGACCGATGCGATCGGCATGGGGCTCAACATGGACGTCGCCCATGTCGCCTTCGCCTCTCTCTCCAAGTTCGACGGCAAGCGGCAGCGGCGGCTGACGATCGCCGAGATGGCGCAGATCGCCGGGCGCGCAGGCCGGCACCAGCGCGACGGCACCTTCGGCGCGCTGCACGAGGAGGGCCCCAACGCGTTCACGCCCGAGGAGGTGCTGGCGATCGAGGCGCACCAGGTGCCGCGGCTCGAGCATCTGTTCTGGCGCGAGGGCGAGCCCGACCATGCGAGCGTCGACGCGCTCATCGCGAGCCTGGAGGCCAAGCCCCGGCACGAGGTGCTGCGCGCGGCGCCTCAGGCGGTCGACCTGGCGGTACTCAAGCGGCTGGCCGAGGAGGATTGGGTGCGCGCCCGGGTGCGGTCGCCCAAGATGGTCGCGCGGTTCTGGGCGGCGTGCGGGCTGCCCGATTTCCGCAAGCTCGGCGTCGACCCGCATGCGCGCTTCGTCGGCAAGCTGTTCGGGCACCTGTCCGAAGGCCATGGCCATGTGCCGCACCAATGGTTTGCCGACGAGATCCAGCGGCTCGACAATATGGGCGGCGATGTCGAGACGATCGCCGGGCGGATCGCGGCGACGCGGAGCTGGGCCTATATCGCGCAGCGCGCCGACTGGCTGGAAGAGCCGCTCCACTGGGCCGAGCGGACGCGGGCGATCGAGGAGAAATTGTCCGACGCGCTCCACGCCGGCCTGACCCAGCGCTTCGTCGACCGGCGGACCACGGTGCTGCTGCGCCAGATCGGCGCCGATGCCTCGAACCTGCCGGTGACGATCGGACCGGAGGGCGAAGTGAGCGTCGAGGAACATCCGCTCGGGCGGCTCGACGGCTTCCGCTTCACGGTCGCGCCCGACGCGCGTGCGGCCGACAAGCGCATGCTGCTCGCGGCGGCGGAGAAACGGCTTGCGGGCGAGTTGCGCCGGCGCGGCCAGGCGTTGGCCGGGGCGGCGGACGAGGATCTGTCGCTGACCGGCGCTGCGCTGGCCTGGCAGGGCGCGGCGATCGCCGAGCTGCGCGCGGGGCCGCATCTGGCGCGGCCGCGGATCGTGCTCGACCGTGCGCTGGACGTGCTCGACGCGCAGGCCCGGGCGGCGGTGCAGGCGCGGCTCGATCGCTGGTTCGCCGAGCGGATCGAGCGGCATGTACCGGTGTTCGCCAGGCTCGATGCCGTGACGCGCGAGCTTGGCGCGGGTGCACCGCTGCGAGCGTTGGCCAGCGCGCTGCTCGAAGCGGGCGGATTGCTGCCGCGGCGCGCGGTCGCGGCGCTGGTCGAGGCGCTCGACGCCGATGCCCGCAAGAAATTGCGCAAGATCGGCGTGACGATCGGCACGCTCGACCTGTTCGCGCCTGCCCTGCTCAAGCCCGGCGCGGCGGCCCGGCGGCGCGAGCTGATGGGACTGGCCGATGCGCCGCGCGAGGGTGCGACGGTGCTTCCGCGCGGTGCCCCGGGTGCCGATCTCGCGCATGGCTTCCGGCCGCTGGGACAGCAGGCGATACGCGTCGACCTGGTCGAGCGGATCGCGCGCGCCGCGCATGATGCGCGCAAGGGCCGTGCGCCGTTCACCCCCGATCCGGCGCTGGCGACCTCGCTGGGGCTGAGCGCGGACACGCTCTCCCGGCTGATGGCGCAGCTCGGCTTCCGTGCCGCACGCGGGCAGGAAGGCCAGCCGCCGCGCTGGATCTGGCAGGGGCTGGTGCCGGTGGCCAAGCCCAAAGCGCCGCCCAGGGACAATGCCTTTGCGGCACTCGAAGTATTGCGGCGTGGCTGAACGCGACGAGACGATGCGGGTCGACCGCTTCCTGTGGTTCGCGCGGCTCGCCAAGACGCGCAGCGCGGCGCAGGTGATCGCCGAAAAGGGCACGCTGAGGATCGACGGTCGGCGGATCGAGCGATCGGCGGCGGCGGTGCGGATCGGCTGCGTGCTTGCCTTTCCGCTCTACGGCAAGGTGCGCGTGCTGCGCATCATCGCCTTCCCCAAGCGTCGCGGGCCGCCAGTAGAGGCGCTTGCCTGCTATGAAGATTTGATCACTGAGAACGTCTCGCAGGAAGCGCGCTTCGATTGACGCCGCGAATCTGCGCGCATAGCAGGGCAGCAGATTTTCGTTGGAACAGAGGCCCGACCCATGACCTACGTCGTCACCGATGCCTGCATCAAGTGCAAGTATATGGACTGCGTCGAAGTCTGTCCGGTCGACTGCTTCTACGAGGGCGAGAACATGCTCGTCATCAATCCCAGCGAGTGCATCGACTGCGGCGTCTGCGAGCCGGAATGCCCGGCCGAGGCGATCCTGCCCGATACCGAGAACGGCCTCGAGAAGTGGCTGGAGCTCAACAAGACCTATTCGGAGGAATGGCCGAACGTGACCCAGAAGGGCGACGTTCCCGCCGATGCCGATGAGCACAAGGGCGAAGAGGGCAAGTTCGAGAAGTATTTCTCGGCGACGCCGGGCACCGGAAACTAAGCGCTACTTTTCTGCGCCGAGATCCTTGAGGGTCTCGGCGAAATCGGCCCGCTTGGCCGGGTCCGGATCCTCCTCGGCGGCGATGCGCAGCCAGTGGATCGCGTCGGGCAGCGCGCCGCGATCGACGACCTTGCCATCGGGCGCCACGCGCTTGAACGCGGCGCGGGCGAGAAACGCGGCGGCATCCCTGCGGCCGCCATCATAGGCGACCTTGAACCACCCTGCGGCCGCTTCCGGGTCGGCGGCGCCGCCATCCCCGTTCCACAGCATCTGGCCGAGCAGCATCGCCGCGTTCGCCTGGTTCTGGCTCGCCGCCGCGGCGAACCAGCGCCGCGCGGCGACCATGTCCTGGGGCAGGGCCTTTCCGAGCAGCAGATAGGTGCCGTAGTCGGTCTGCGCATTGGCGTTGCCCGCCTCGGCCGCCTCGCGGCACAGGGACAGGCCCCTGCCGATATCCGCCGGCCCGCCGCTGCCCGAGACCAGCATCGTCCCGAGCGCGCACTTGGCCTGGATCCAGCCGAGGCCGATCGCCCGGGTGTAGAGCAGCCGGGCGCGCGCCGCGTCCTGCGCGCGCCCGCGGCCGGTCTCATGGCACAAAGCGAGATTATGCGCGGAATCGCCGCGCGTCGCGGCGGCGCGTTCGAACCAGTCGCACGCTTTCGGCATATCGACCGTCCAGCCCAGGCCGCCGAACTGTCTGCCCTCGCCCGCCATCTCGGCAGCGGACGCGTCGCCGGCCAGCGCCAGCGCCTCGACCTGGCGGACGAATTCGTCCGCCGGCAGCGCGGCGCGCGTCTCCACCAGCCGCCGCAGCGCAGGCGACAGATTGGCACCGGTGTCCGTCGCCGTCTGGGTTATTGCGAGAAATAGCGCGAGCAACATCGATTCATTTTCCCCGGATCAGCGGAGAGGATGCGCAGTTTTACCCGCAATGCACAGGTTTCTGCGCGTTCGCGATTACGTTTGGCTGGTAATTTTATTACGAGCATGTTAAATAGGCGAGGACGAAGGCAGTAGAGTGCCTTCGCACGGAGTCGCTTTAAGAAAAAATTCGTCCCGATCCGCCTCGTCCAGCGCGCGTAGCGCGCTTGGAGGAGCACCGCAATCCATCGGGACCGGTAAATCACGAAAGGTTCCTCGCACATGGCTGCCAAGGCGCTGTCCTTCGATGTCGGCGATTATGTCGTTTACCCCAAGCACGGCGTTGGCCGTGTGATCGAGCTGCAGAAACAGGAAATTGCGGGCATGCAGCTCGAGCTTTACGTGCTGCGCTTCGAAAAAGAGAAGATGACGCTCCGCGTGCCCACCAACAAGGCCGAAAGCGTCGGCATGCGCAAGCTTTCGAGCGACAAGACGCTCAAGGAAGCGCTCGAGACGCTCAAGGGCAAGCCGCGGGTCAAGCGGACCATGTGGTCGCGCCGCGCGCAGGAATATGAGGCGAAGATCAATTCGGGCGACCTGGTGTCGATCGCCGAAGTGGTCCGCGACCTGTTCCGCGCCGAGGACCAGCCCGAGCAGAGCTATTCTGAGCGCCAGATCTTCGAGGCCGCTGCGAGCCGCCTGGCGCGCGAGCTGGCCGCGATGGAGCAGATCGACGAACCGGCCGCGCTGGTGAAGATCGTCGACATCCTCAAGGCTGCCGCCGCGATCCACAACAAGGACAAGGTTCTCGCCTAACCGCGTGAAACTAGGTTCGATTTCGAAAAGGGGCGGCCAGCGATGGTCCGCCCCTTTTCCTTTGCCGGAAGATGGTGTATTGCAACTGCAACACACATAAATCCGGGAGATATCGATGCGCCTCCATCTGGTTCTGATCGCCGCAATGCTGCCCGTCACCGCTTGCCATGCGAGCTGGGAGAAGGAAGGTCATGCCGCGCAGCCGAGCGGTGGCGGCGCCACGCGCAGCTATGATGCCAGCGGCTTCACCGGGGTCGATCTGCGCGGCTCGGACGATGTCGACGTCAAGGCCGGCAACAGCTTCTCGGTCACCGCCCAGGGCGATCCCAAGGTGCTCGACCAGCTCGAGATCAAGGTGGTCGACGGCGTGCTCCGGGTGGGTCGCAAGCCGAACAATTTCAGCTGGTCGGGCGATCACGGCGCCAAGATCCATGTCGTGATGCCCAAGCTGACCCTGGCGAGCGTGAGCGGATCGGGCGACCTGAGCGTCGACCGTGCCGAGGGCGATTTCACCGGTTCGATCGCGGGTTCGGGCAATCTCGATATCGCCGCGCTCAACGCCAGTGCCGCGAAGCTCTCGGTTGCCGGATCGGGCGACATGACGCTCGCCGGGACGGTGGCCAAGCTGTCGGCCTCGATCGTCGGATCGGGCGATATCGACGGCGAGAAGCTGACTGCCACGGGCGCGAGCATCTCGGTCGTCGGATCGGGCAACATGCGCGGCGTGGTGAAGGGCGGCGCGTCCGTGTCGATCGCGGGATCGGGCGATGTCGACCTGACCGGTGGCGCCAATTGCTCGGTCAACGCGGTCGGATCGGGCGAGGCGCACTGCTCGTAAGCGCTTGCACGGGCGCGGCGGCGGGTGCGACACTCGCCGCATGCGCTGCTTTGCCCTTGCCCCGTTCTTCCTGCTGACCGCGGCCTCCGCGCCCGAGCGCAGCTTCATCGTCGGCAGCTTCGAGCGGCTTCGCGTCGACGGGCCGTTCGACGTGACCGTGGTCACCGGATCGCCGAACGCATCGGCATCGGGCGACGCGCGTGCGCTCGACCAGGTCTCGGTACGGGTCGACGGGACGACCTTGTTCGTGAGCGCCGGCGCGCTCGGGGCGGGGCAGCAGCGGGCGGTCGCGCCCATGATCACGGTTTCGGTGCCTGCGCTGCGCAGCGTCCTGGTCAATGGCGGCGGACGGGTGAAGATCGCCGAGATGCGCGGCGCGCGCGTCGACATGACGCTGAACGGAGCGGGCTCGCTCGCCGTTGGGGCGGTCGATGCCGACGATGCCAATGTCGCGCTGACCGGCACCGGCGCGGTCACGATCGGCGGCAAGGCGATGAAGGCGCGGTTCAGTGCCTATGGCGCGGGATCGATCGATGCGGGCGGCTTCACCGCCAACGAGGCGATGGTGATTTCGCAGAGCAGCGGCGATATGCGCGTCGGCGTGCGCTACACCGCGCAGATCATGGCGATGGGCGCGGGCGGCATCGGCATCGTCGGGGCGCCCGAATGCCGGGTGAGCGGTCCCGGTCCGGTGGATTGCGGCACGGGCAAGCTGGTGCGGCGCTGAGGTTGGCGGAACGCCTATCCGCGCTCGAAAGCAGCGCCTAGGCTCTGATCCTCATCGGATGGTGTGGATTGCGGTCTATGAAGGTGTCGACCTCGCGCAAATCCTCGGGATAGGGTTCGGCGTCGGGGAAACTTCGATAACTCCAGAAACGAAAGCCGGCCCGCCATAGCCGTTGGACCTTCTCCCACTGGTCCCGCTCGCGAGTCGACGGTGTGCGAAAACTGCGCCCCATCATTGCTAGTGGCTTCCGGCATTGGGGACAGAAATGCAGATCCTCCCCCGGACGCTTCCAAGACTTGCGACAATCGAAACAGGCGTGCGCAATCAGATAGGCCGGGCCGCGATGATAAGGCGGAACAGGAGGCGCGGCCACCGCGCGATTGCCGATCGCCCGCCGTTTCTCCATCCGTTCCGGTTTGCTGAGCGGCGCAGGCATGTCCGGACGTTGGACGGCTAAGCCAATTTCCGCAAGCAGGCGAAGCCCTGCTCAAGCCGCCAGCGGGAACCGCAGCAGCTTGTTCTCCAGCGCCACCAGTGCCTGGGCGCCACGCCCCACCGCGCGGACGATCTCGGGGTGGTGCGCGTCGAGCCCGCCGGTGAGCGCGCCGAAGGCGGGGAGGATGAGCTTGGCGGCGGTGGCGACGAAGCAGCGCCGGGCGACCAGCCGGCCGCGCACCGATACGCGCAGCTTGGGATGGAAATGGCCCGAAAGCTCGGGGCGCGGATCGCCGGGTTCGGCCTCGTGGCGGAGGATCAGTCCGTCGATCTCGGCCTCTTCCTCGATCGTGCCGCCACAATGATCGACCATCAGGCTGTCATGGTTGCCGGTGATCCAGCGCCAGTCGAGCCGCGCGGTGAGCGACGTCAGCAGCGCGCGGGCATCGTCGGGCAGGCGCTCGCAGCCGGCCGAATCGTGGAAGCTGTCGCCCAGGCACCAGAGCTCGGCGGCGCCGGTGCGGTCGATCAGTGCCGCCAGCTCGGTCAGCGTCGCCAGCGAATCATAGGGCGGCAGCATCTGGCCCTTGCTCGCGAACCAGCTCGCCTTCTCGAAATGCAGATCGGCGACGAGCAGCGCGTTGCGCGCAGGCCAGTAGAGCGCGCCCTGCGGCAGCGCCCTGAAATCATGGCCGGCGAACGAAAGGGGAACCATGTCGCTGCTATCCGGCGTCCGCGCGCCCACGTCAACTGGCGCGTCAACCGGAGAGCAGGCGATTTCAGGCGGTTGCGGCCTCGGGCGCGGCGGCGGTCTTCATCGCGCCGAGCTGGTCGAGGATGCGCACCCAGGAGCGGATGCCCTTGTGGAAGCTCTTGAGGTCGTATTTCTCGTTGGGCGAATGGATGTTGTCGTCGGGGAGCGCGAAGCCGACCAGCACCGTGTCCATACCCAGGATCGAGCGGATCGAGGTAACGACCGGGATGCCGCCGCCACAGCCGATCAGCGCGGACTTGCCCCATTCGGCATCGAGCGCGGCACGGGTCGCTTCGAGCGGCGGACTGTCGCTGGCGACGGTGACCGCGGGGCTGCCCGGGCCGCGCGAGGTGAATTCGGCGGTGCAGTCGGCGGGAAGCCGCGACCGGACATGGTCCTCGAAGGCCGCCCAGACCTTGTCCGGATCCTGGTGCCCGACCAGGCGGAAGCTCACCTTGGCATGGGCTTCGGCGGGGATGACGGTCTTGAAGCCCTCACCGGTATAGCCGCCCCAGATGCCGTTCACTTCGGCGGTCGGCCGCGCCCAGATCTGCTCCAGCGCGTCGGTGCCGGCTTCGCCCGCGGGCAGGCGCAGGCCGACCTCGCCGAGGAATTCACCCGCATCGAAGCCGAGCGCGTCCCACGACTTGCGCACCGCAGGCGCCACCGGATCGACGCCGTCGTAAAAGCCCTTGAGCGTTACATGGCCGTTGGAGTCCTTCATCTCGCCGAGGATCGTTGCGAGCAGCTGGATCGGGTTGCGCGCGGCGCCGCCATAGAGGCCCGAATGCAGGTCGCGGCGCGCGGCGCGGATCGTCACCTCGCCCGCCGCCATGCCGCGCAGGCCGATGGTGAGGCCAGGCGTCTCGGTGTCCCACATCAAAGTGTCGCAGATCAGCGCGAAATCGGCCTTCAGCTCCTCGGCATTGGCGCGCAGGAACGGCTCGAGGCTCTTCGAGCCCGATTCCTCCTCGCCCTCGAACAATATGGTGACGCGGCAAGGGAGCTTGCCATTGGTCTCCTTCCAGGCGCGGCAGGCCTCGACAAAGGTGCGCAGCTGGCCCTTGTCGTCCGATGCGCCGCGGCCGACGATTTCCTTCGCGCCATCGGCGCGGGTCTCGATCACCGGGTCGAACGGATCGCGCCGCCACAGGCCCAGCGGATCGACCGGCTGCACGTCGTAATGGCCGTAGAACAGGATGTGCGGGCCGTCGCCGTCATGGTGGGCGACGACCATCGGATGGCCCTCGGTCGGCGCGACGCGCGCCTCGAAGCCGAGCTCGGTGAGTTCGTCCGCGAGCAATTGCGCGGCGCGCCGGCACTCGGCGGCATAGGCGGGATCGGTCGAGATCGACTGCACGCGCATCAGCGCGAACAGGCGATCGAGGCTGTCATCGAGGTGACGCTCGGCATAGTCGAGGGCGGTCGTGGAGTCGGTCATGCCCTTGAGGTAGGCCCGCAAATCCCGCCCCGCAAGCCGGGCGGGATCAGCCGTTCCGCCGACTCTTCATCAGCGGCTGGATGCGCGTGCCGAACGCCTCGACGCCCCCGAGGAAATCATCGAAGGTGAGCAGCACGCCGCCGGTATTGGGCACCTCGGCCATCTCGTCGAGCATGCGCGCGACGCTCTCGTAGCTGCCGACCAGGGTGCCCATGTTGATGTTCACCGCCCCTTCGGGCGCGGCGAGCTGGCGGACATTGGTGGTGGGGTTGTGCTTGTCGGCCGCGCCCTGGTCCTTGAGCCAGGCGATCGCGTCGAGATCGACGCCGTCATTGTACGACTTCCACTTGGCCATCGCCTCTTCGTCGGTTTCGGCGGCGATGATCATGACGAGGACGAAGACCGATACGTCGCGGCCGGTCTTCGCGGTGGCGGCGGCGAGGCGCTCATTGTTGAAGGCGAAGGCGGTGGGGGTGTTGACGCCCTTGCCGAGGCAGAAGGCATAGTCCGCCCATTGCGCCGAGAAGGCGAGGCCCTCGTCCGACGAGCCCGCGCAGATGATCTTCATGTCGCCAGTCGGGATCGGGCGGACGAGGCAGTCGTCCATCTGATAATAGGTGCCCTTGAAGTCGCTGCGGCCGGTTTCCCACAGCTCGCGCAGGATGCGGGCATATTCGTCGAGCATCTGGTAGCGATTGCGGAAATGCTCGTCGCCCGGCCACAGCCCCATCTGGCTGTATTCGGGGCGCTGCCAGCCGGTGATCAGGTTGAGGCCGAAGCGACCATGGCTGATCGAATCGATCGTGTTGCACATCCGCGCGGCAAAGGCCGGCGGGATGACGAGCGTGGGGCAGGTCGCGTAGATCTTGATGCGCTCGGTGACCGCGGCGAGGCCGGCCATCAGCGTGAAGCTTTCCAGACCATATTCCCAGAACTCGGTCTTGCCGCCGAAGCCGCGCAGCTTGATCATCGAGAGCAGGAAATCGAGGCCGTGCTTCTCGGCGCGGAGCGCGATCTCCTTGTTGAGATCGAAGCTCGGCATGTATTGCGGCGCGTTCTCGCTGATCAGCCAGCCATTATTGTTGATGGGAACGAAGACACCGACTTGCATGGGCTCACTCCTCGGGAATTTCGCCCGCCAGCCAGGCGAGGACGAAGCTGTTGAACGCGTCCGGATCGACGACATTGACCGCATGGCCGCCATGTTCGGCGCGGCAGAAGCCCGCGATCGGCAGGCCGTTGGCGAGCGCGACGCCGGCATTGGAGGGAACGAGCATGTCGTCGTCCGAGCAGATCACCAGCACGGGGCGATGGATGTCGCGCAGGCGGGTGGAGATGTCGAAGGCGGCGAGTGCGGCGATGCGCTTCTCCATCGTCTCGGCGCCGGGGAAATGCTCGAGCTGGCCGGGGAGCTCGGCTTCGAGCGCGTCATGATGTGCCGAGATCCAGTTGGCGGGATAGAGGAAGATCGGCTGGGCGCGGAGATAGGCTTCGGGCCCGCTGCCGCGCAGCAAAGCGCGCCTCGCGTCGAAGCAGCGCAGGAAATGCGGATCGGGCGCTGCCCAGCCGTTGACGACGACCAGCTTGTCGATCCGCTCGGGCGCCATCAGTGCGAGCGCCAGCGCGGCGACGCCGCCCGCGGCATGGCCCATCACATTGGCGCGCGCGATGCCGAGCGTGTCCATCAGCCCGAGGATATCGGCAGCGAAGTCCTCGACCGTGACCGTTTCGGGCAGCGCGCGGTCGCTGCGCCCGGTGCCGCGATGATCGTAGAGCAGGACGCGGTAGCGCGCCGCCAGCGCGTCGAGATTGGGCGACCAGTAGTTCGCCGATCCGCCGAGCCCGGGTGAGAGGATCAGCACGTCGCCGTTCTCCGGCCCGTGCCATTCGTACCAGAGCCCGTTCGCCTGCGGCATCAGGCGAGGTGTGCCACGGATGCGATCTCGACCAGGCAATCGGGCTTCACCAGCTCGGCCTTGATGCAGTAGCGCGCGGGCTTGGCGCCCGGAAAATACTCGGCATAGACCGCATTGAACGCGGCATAATCGGCCAGGTCCTTCAGGAAGATGTGGTTCATCGCCACATCGGCCATCGTCGCGCCGGCGGCTTCGAGCGTGGTCTTGATGACCTCCAGCACATGGCGGGTCTGTGCGGCGGCATCGCCGACATGGAGCACCGCACCGCCTTCGCCGAGTGCCAGCACGCCCGAGACATAGACGGTGTTCCCGGCCTTCGCCCCGGCCGAATAGGGCGCGATCGGGGTGGGGAATTGCGGCGGATTGATCGGCTCGAAGGGCATTGGACTACTCCTGGGGTATCTGGCCGAAGCTGCCGCAGAAATCGGCGGTGGTGGAGACCCAGCCGAAGAATTTCTCGACATTGTAGGCCGTGGCTTCCTGCATCATCGGCGGGCCGAGATGATGCGTCGCATCCTCGAGCATCACCCCGAAATATTCGAGGTGGAAGCCGTCGCGCAGCGTGCTCTCGACGCAGACATTGGTGGCGATGCCGACAAAGACGATGTTGCGGATGCCCCTGCTCCGCAACGTGCTGTCGAGCTGCGAATTGAAGAAGGCCGAATAGCGCGTCTTGTGGAGCGAGATGTCCCCGGGCTGGGGCTTCAATGCATCGACGATGGCATAGTCCCAGCCGCCGCGGGCGAGCAGCTGGCCCTGGAGCTCGGGGCGGGCGCGCATCGTCTTGAGCGCATTGGACTTGTGCCAGTTGGGCGAGCCGGGTCCGCCCGCCTCGACATAATCGGGGTCCCAGCCATTCTGCAGGAAGATCACCTGGACGCCCGAGCGCCGCGCGGTGTTCAGCACGGTGGCGATCTTGTCGATCGTACCTGCCGCGCCGGCGATGTCGAACCCGGCGAGATCGACATAGCCGCCTTCGGACGCATAGGCGTTCTGCATGTCGATCACGACGATCGCGGTCTCGTCGGCATTGACGCGGATCGGCTCGGGACGCGCAGGCAGGGTCACCACGCGCGGTCCGGTCAGTCCGTGGCCGACCCCTGGTTCACCCTGCATCGCGCGCTCCCGTCATGGACGCGAATGTCCATGAGAAGCGGCGCGGACACAAGCGGCCGCGTTCCGTCAATAATCGACGTAATAATCCTTCGGGAAATCCTCGCCGGCGAACGCCTTTTTCGAGGTCCAGGGAAGCTCGGCGCTGGTCCAGTAGCTGTCGTCCGCGGGCAGGCCGAGCGCCACCAGGCTCTCGGCGGCGAGATACATGCTGCCGGCGTTCGAATACCAGTCGGCCAGTTTCGGTTGGTGCCCGGTGAAGCCGAGCGTCAGATAGCCCTTCGCGTCGAAGTTGGACGGGAAGCGGAACACGGCGCGCTGTGCCGCGAGCGTCGCGGCGCGCACCTGGCCCTCGGGCAGCGACTTGGGCAGTTTCTTGCGCCAGGCGAGCAGGCCGAGCGGCTGGAACACCGCGGTGCGATAGGTGAGCGAGCGGCCGATCGGGGCATAGGCGCCGTCGGGACCCACCAGCCGCTCGAGATGCTCGCCATAGCGCTGCATGCGCTTGTTCGCCTGTTCGAGCAGAGCCGGCGCGTCGAGGCTGTTGAACTTGGCCTTCGTGGCGACCAGCACCTCGAGGATCTCGACCAGCATCGGATGGATCACGTACGAGCCATAATGGTCGAAATGGAAATGCGGGCCGTCCGAATACCAGCCGTCGCCGACATACCATTCGTTGATCTTGCGCACCGCCAGATCGATGCGGATCGGATCCCAATCCTCGCCGATCGAGAGCAGGAACGCCTCGTTCATCGCCGCGAAGAGCAGCCAGTTGGTATAGGGCGGCGAGAAGCGGCGCAGGCCCTTGATCTCCTCGACCACGCGCTTCTTTGTCGTCGCGTCGAGCGCCTTCCAGAGCTGCGGCGCGCGCATGAAGGCGTTGGTGTAATAGGCGGAATCGACCAGCGCCTGCGGCGCCTCGCGCCAGAGCAGATAGTCGGGGCTGGCCGGATCGACCGAGTGCGCATAGCTCGCCACCGCCTGGTTGCGCAGCGTCGTGCGCAGGCGGCCTTCGGCGGAGGCGTCGTCGGGAAGCGCGAGCCAGGGCGCGATGCCGGCGATCAGGCGGCCGAAGCATTCGAGAAAGGCGACCTGGGGGTTGCGACCGTCCCAGCTCGGGCTCAGCTCGGGCTCGAACACCGCCTGCAGCCTGCCCCGCGACATCGGCCCGAGCACGGGCACGGCCATCTTCTGGAGCAGATCGAGCATGTAGCGCCGGTCCCCCCCACCGTTCTCGGCCGGTGCGGCGGTCGCGGTGGCCCCGATCGTGGCGAGCGTGCCCGCGCCCAGCGCGGAAGCGAGGAAATGGCGGCGTTCCATCAGCGTTCCGATCCGGTTCGAGCGGAGGTCAGCGGGCGGGGACGGTGAAGTCGACCGGCGCGGCGGCGGCGTAGCGGTCCCAGTCCTCGCGCTTGCGGAAGCCGCCCTGTCCGAGGCTCCACGCCGAGCCCGAATAATAGACGAAGGGCTTGCCGGGCGTGACCTTCAACAGGACGAGATGATTGTCGGCATCGTTCTTGACCTCGGCGATCATCGCGGGATCGACGCGGAGCGCTATGCCCATGCGGCCGTGGTGCGGATCGTTCGGGCCCCACCAGGACAGCACGCCGCGCGCGCGATCGACCGTCAGGTCCCCGCCATCGCCGGTCGTCTTCTTGCCGATGCCGATGCCGACGATCAGCTGCCCGGGCTTGTCCGAGCGGATCGTCGAGACCAGCCGGGTGAACTGGGTGCCGAGCGGCAGGGTGAAGCGCCGCGTCTCCCAGACCTTGCGGGTCACGTTGACGGGCCAGGGCGCGTAATCGACCTCGAAATCGGCGACGTCCGGGCCGTTCCTGAGGATGCGATAGGCGCGGAAGTTGCGCGAGGTCCAAAGCTTGTTGTCCTGCCAGATGCCAAGCCCGCCGGCGCCGCGGCCGGTGCCGACATTGTAGAAATCCTGGCCCTCGCCATGATAGGCATGCTGGTCGCCCGAGCGCAGCTGGCGGTCCATGAACGGCCAGGCGACATTCTTGCCCCAGCTGTCGATCCCCGAGCCCGAGGGCGGCTCCGCGGCCTCGAGCGCGCGGCCATAGATGCGGTGCGCGGTGCGGTCATTCTCCCAGAGCAGATCGTCGTAGCGATAATCGGCGAGCATCACCGTCGCGCGCGGCGTCTTGTCGGGCGCGGGCGGCAGCGGCTTCTCGACCGGCGGCAGCACCGCCTCGGGCACGTCCTGCGCCAGGGCGGACCCGGCGAGCAGCGCGGTGCCGGCGATCAGCGCAAGGCGGCGATTCACTGCAAAGCTCCTGCGGTGCGAGCGCATATCCTCTTCCTCCTCGGTTCTTTTCGCCGGATCGACTGGCCTGGCCATTGATGATAGACCTGACCTACATATTGGAGATTCGTATGACAAGTCGGGTCAATGCAACCCGATCATCGGAGGGGAGCGGCACGGGCGAGGACAATGCACGCACCTCGTCGCTCACCGACGACCTGTTCACCAAGCTGGAGGCGCAGATTCGCTCGGGCGACCTGGCGCCCGGATCGCGGTTGCCGACGCAGAAGGAGATCGCGCTCGCCGAGAATGTCAGCCGCACCGTGGTGCGCGAAGCGGTCGCGCGGCTTTCGGCGCAGGGGCTGACCGTGTCGCGCCAGGGCTCAGGCGTGTTCGTCGCCGAGAATGCCGAATATCGCGCGTTCCAGATCACGCGCGACGAGCTCAACGAACTGTCGGACGTGATCAAGCTGCTCGAGATGCGGCTCGCGGTGGAGACCGAGATGGCCGGCCTGGCGGCGGCGCGGCGCACCACCGCGGATATCGGCGCGATCCAGGAGGCGCTGCAGGACATGATCGAGGTGAGCGGCGACCCGGTCGCGGCGGCCAAGGCGGACGGCGCTTTCCACCTCGCGATCGCCCGCGCGACGCAGAACGACTATTATGTGCGGCTCGTCGATTTCCTCGGCCTGCGGCTGGTGCCGCCGCGCAACCTCTATCTGCGCGACCAGCCGGCCGAGGCGCATGAGGCCTATGCCGCGAAGGTGCTCGCCGAGCATGAGGCGATCGTCGACGCGATCGTGCGGATGGACCCGCCGCGTGCCCGCGACGCGGCGCGGCACCATATGCAGGAAAGCCTGAGCCGCCACTCGATGCTGAGCGCATCGGCGCGGCTTCGCGACCGTATCGTTTGACTTTCGAACACGCCGCGTTGACCCGTTTCGCTTAAGTTGTATGATAACTCCGTGAGCCGGGCGTCACGCTCGCGTTTCGGAGAGGGCAATGCGACAGTCGAGGATCCTGCTACGCCCGCTCGCCCTGCTTGCGGCCGCGTCCTTGCTCGCGGCCCCGGCGCTCGCCCAGCCTGCCAGGCCGGCAGCCCAGGTCCAGAGCGCGCGGGAGGCGATCCGGATCGCGACGGATCTGGCGAAATGGCAGCTGGGGCGGATGGGGGATGCGCAGCATGTCTCGCGGATCACCACCGAGACGCGCAACCCGCGCGCCTGGGAGCAGGCGGTGTTCTGGATCGGGATGACCGCGCTGGCCGATGCCGGCGGACCGCCCGAGATCCGCCAATCGATCCTGGCGATGGGCCGCGCCAACCAATGGCTGCCGGCGCGCCGGCCGTTCCATGCTGACGACCTGGTCATCACCCAAAGCTATCTCTGGGCGGCGAAGCACGGCGCGGGCACCGGCGCGATTGCCCCGACGCGCAAGGCGTTCGACTTCATCGTCACCCATCCGCCGCGGGTCACCCTCGCCTTCTACCAGCCGCCTTCGGGCTATGACGATACCGAGTGCCTGACGCGCTGGTGCTGGTGCGACGCGCTGTTCATGGCGCCGCCGGCGATGCTCGAGCTGTGGCGCCAGACCGGCGACCGGCGCTTCCGCAGCTATGCGATGCGCGAATATTGGGCGACCACCGATTTCCTCTACGACCCCGCCGAGCATCTCTTCTACCGCGACAGCCGCTTCTTCGAGCGGCGCGACGGCAAGAACCGCAAGCAGTTCTGGAGCCGCGGCAATGGCTGGGTGTTCGCGAGCATGGCGCGGATCATCCCGCTGCTCGAGCCCGGCAGCCCCGACCGCAAGCGGATGGAGGGGCTGTTCGTCGAAATGGCCGCCAAGCTGAAGGGGCTGCAGAAGGACGACGGATATTGGGCGCCCTCGCTGCTCGCGCCCGAGGAGTCGCCGCCGGAATCGAGCGGCACCGGCTTCTACACCTATGGCATGGCCTGGGGGATCAAGGCCGGGCTGCTCGACCGCCGCGACTATGCGCCGGTGGTGCGGCGCGGCTGGGGCGCGCTGGTCCGCGCGATCCAGCCCGATGGTCGGCTCGGCTGGGTGCAGCAGGTCAGCGACCGTCCCGAGCGCGTCGAGGCCAGCGACACGCAGTATTATGGGGTCGGGGCCTTCCTGCTCGCCGCCACCGCCGTCGCCGCGCTGTGACCTCCGGCCGCCGCTGATCCTCCCGCTGGAGCATTTCGTGTACGCAAAGACCTATTACGCCACGCATCCCGACATGATGGCCGGTGCAACCAATGAAGAGCTGCGCGACCGCTATCTCGTCAGCGGCATCTTCCGGCCGGGCGAGATCATACTCACCTATTCGCATGGCGAGCGCTTCGTCATCGGTGGGGCCGTGCCCGCGGGTACCGCGCTGACCTTGCCGCGCCAGACCGAGCCCGAGAGCGCAACGGGACGCCCCTTGCTCGAGCGGCGCGAGATGAGTGTCGTCAATATCGGCGCCGCGGGCGCGGTGACGGTGGACGGGCAGCGCCACGCGCTGGAGCGCCGCGAGACGCTGTACGTCCCGATGGGATCGCAGGACGTGACCTTCGAGGGCGAGGGTGCGCGCTTCTATCTGCTGAGCGTGCCGGCGCACCGCGCCTTTCCCCTGCGCAAGCTGACGCTGGCCGACGCGGCTTCGATGGAACGGGGCAGCCTGGAGACCTCGAACGACCGCAAGATCTACCAGCTGATCCTGCCGCACACCTGCGCCAGCGCGTCGCTGTGCCTGGGGATGACGCTGCTCAAACCCGGCAGCGTGTGGAACACCATGCCGCCGCACGTCCATGAACGCCGCTCCGAAATCTATCTCTATTTCGACCTCGAAGCCGACGACCGCGTCTTCCACTATATGGGCGAGCCCGAAGCGCTGCGGCATATCGTGATGGCGAACGAGGAGGTGGTGATCTCGCCACCCTGGTCGGTCCATATGGGATCGGGGACGCGCGCCTATAGCTTCATCTGGGCGATGGCGGGCGAGAATCTCGATTACAACGACATGGACGTGCTCGACATCTGCCAGCTCGCCTGACCGGGACCCTGATGTCGGATAATTTGTGCTATAACATCACGCATTTCCGCGGTCCTGGTGCCGACGGCCGAACCAGTATTTGGACGGCTATTTCCAATAAAATTAGCACGTATAAATAACTTATGGGCAATTGATGCGAAGCCCGGCCTTCGCACGCCGCTGCCGGTCGGCTTAGTTATCATACAACTATTGCGACACAGAAGCGGACTTGGTACAGAGGCCGCGGAAGAGAAGTCATCAGACTCGAATTCCTGAAAACTAGGGGAGGCACCCATGAAATTTCTGCAATCCACGGCGCTTTCGCGCGCGATCGTTGCCGCCGGCCTTGTACTGGTCCCGGCCGGCCAGGCTTTCGCACAGACGTCCGAGCAGAGCGCAAACACCGGCGCGGACGAACAGGCTGTAAGCCGGGGCAATGACGAGATCGTCGTCACCGCCCAGAAGCGCGAGGAGCGCGTCCAGGATGTTCCGATCGCCGTCCAGGTGCTCGGCGGCAAGGCGCTCGAAGCGCAGGGCATCCGCGAATTCTCCGAGCTGACGCGCGCCGCGCCGTCGCTGCTGATCCGTCCCGCCGAGCACCCGGTCAATGCCTCGGTCTCGATCCGCGGCATCGGCACCTTCGCCTTCTCGCCGAGCGTCGAGCCCAGCGTCGCGGTCCAGATCGACGATGTGCCGGTCCAGTTCCTAGCCCGCGCCTTTGCCGATCTCTCGGACATCGAGCGGATCGAAGTGCTGCGCGGGCCGCAGAGCACGCTCTATGGCCGATCGGCATCCGCCGGCCTGCTCAACATCGTCACCCGCGGGCCGACCTCGACGCTCAGCGGCCGCATCGCCGGGATGGTCACCACCGACGAGGAATATAGCGTCAACGGCGCGCTTTCGGGACCGATCACGCCGACGCTCGGCTTCCGCGCGAGCGCCAATTACGACAAGTTCGAGGGCAATGTCCGCAACCTGTTCAACGGCGACAAGGTCAACGGACGCGAGATCTTCTCGGCGCGCGGCAAGCTGGTCTGGGACCCGACCGACACGCTGAACATCACCGCGCAGATCGGCTATATCGACGGCCACACGACGATCGGCCGGCCGTTCATCCGCGTCTCGCCCAATGCGCGCCTGCGCGGCAACGCGGCCTATGGCCCGGCGGTGTTCGCGCCCGGCGTCACCTTCGGCGAAGACAATACCGACGTGGTGAACAACATCAATTCGGGCACCGACTATACCGACTTCTCGCAGTCGCTGCGCGCCGCGCTGGATCTCGGCTTCGCCTCGGTCGTGTCGATCACCGCCTGGGACCATTTCAAGCAGTTCGACATTCTCGACCAGGACGAGTCCGCGATCGCCGCGCTCGACAACCGCCAGTTCGGCACGTTCAACACGCATGCCTTCTCGCAGGAGCTGCGGCTGGTCTCGCCGGGCGCGAGCAAGCTGCGCTACACGCTGGGCCTGTTCTATTCGAACCTGAACCTGACGCGCGACTTCACCCGCGGGCCGTTCTTCTCGATCGCGCGCTGGTATGCGACCAACGGTACAAGGCAATATGCCGCGTTCGGCCAGGTCGAATATGACGTGATCGACGGCACGACGCTGATCGCCGGCATGCGCGCCGGCAAGGGCAAGATCGACTATACCTTCCTCGACATCGCCGCGAACAATGCCCGCTTCGCCGGCGACAATTCCGAGACCTATCAGACCTACAAGGCCGGCATCCAGCAGCGTCTCGCGCCCGACGTGATGGCGTTCTTCACCTATGCGACCGGCCACAAGGGCCAGGCCTATGACATCGGCACCGGCTTCAACCTGGTCCGCCAGAATTCGGGCCCGGTGAAGCCCGAGACGTCCGAGGACTGGCAGCTCGGCATCAAGTCGCAATTCTGGGATCGCCGCGTCACGCTCAACGCAACCCTGTTCAACACGACGTTCGACAATTTCCAGGCGCAGGGCATCGAGACGCTTTCGGACGGCACGATCAACTTCCGCCTCGCCAATGTGGGCAAGCTGCGCACCCGCGGCATCGAAGTGGAGGGCGGCGTGCGCGTCGCCGACGATCTCAATTTCTCCGGCGGCGTGACTTATACCGACGCGACGATCCGCTCCTTCCCGCTCGCGCAATGCTATCCGGGGCAGACCGCGGCGCAGGGATGCGTCGGAAGCCCGGCGCGCCAGGATCTCGCGGGCTTCCGTCCCGCCCAGGCGCCGGAATGGAAGCTGTCGCTCGGCGGCGACTACAGCCCGGCGCTGACGTCCGACCTCAACGGCGTGATCCAGGCGGCGTACAACTACCAGAGCAAGTTCAACTTCGGGATCAACAACGATCCGGAATCGATCCAGAAGGGCTACGGCATCCTGAACCTGTCGCTCGGTATCCGCAGCCATGACAGCAAATGGGAAGTGATCGGCTTCGTCAACAACGTGTTCGACAAGCAATATTTCTACAACATCGCCAACTCGTTCGGGAACCAGGGCAGCGCCCAGGCGGTGCAGAGCTACGTCCCGCGCGATTTCCGCCGCTATGGTGGCGTGCGCGCGGCCTTCAACTTCTAAGCGGGTTCCCCCCGGGGCGCGCCTTCACGGGCGCGCCCATCCTTTCGCGACAGCTAAGCCTTGGCCTTGCTCGTCGTCGAGCCCGCGCAGGGCACGTCATAGACATGGGCCAGCAGCCGATCGTCGGTGATCGAGATGCCTGGGGTCTTCACGATCGCGAAGAACACCGTCTGGCCGGTCAGGATGTCGATCTCCGGCTTGTCGGCCTTGCCGTCGGAGATCATCACCAGGCTGCCCTCGGCCAGCGCCGCGCGCCATTTCTTGAGATCCTTGTCCTTGCCGCAGTCCGGATCGCGGACCCGCACGACGCCGGCAAGCTTGCTGCCGAACGCGTCCTGCCAGCGATACTCGCCTGACTTGCCGAACGCGTGGCTGAATCCGCATTCGTTGACCATGCGGTGGCTGTTGAAGAACTCCTGTTCGCCGACCACTGCGAACGGGATGTCGCCGCCGCCGTTCCACACCGCCATGTCGCCGACGGCGATCGTGATCGTCGCGGGGGTGACCGAGAATCCCTTGCCGTCGGCGGTGACGCGCAGATTGTGCTGCGTCATCTCCCCGCCCTTCTTGCCCTCATGCTTGTCCTTGACGTGGACGACGAACGGAAAGTCGGTCGAGATCGCCTGGCCATGGCCCGGCACGACATTGTAGCGATAATCGCCGGGGCGCATGAAGCGCTGGGCATAGCAGTCCGCGCGTCCGAGGGCGCGACTGTCGAGCTCATTGTACATCGCGTGTCTCCTTGATTCAGGCGGGTGAGATGTCGGCGGTGAGCACGAGCTCGTCCTCGTCGGTCGATTCGACACTCGCTGCGAGCGCGTCGATCGTGATGTGGACCGCTGGGTCGATCGGACCTTCGATCGGCAGCACCTGGAAGAACTGGGGCTGCTTGTAGATCGGGATCTTCAAGCCGCTGACGAACGGGGTGAGGATCGGTCCCAGCAGACCGATCAGCCCCGCCACCCCGATCAGCGCCAGGATCGTGTTGACCGCGATCGCCAGGAACGGACCGATAAAGGGAATGGCGAGCAGGATCGGCGTGATCGCCGCGCCGATCGCGACCAGCAGCAACGCGGTTGTCGGTCCGAAGCGCAGCGACGGGACGCCGACGACCACGCCCTCGACGTTCCAGATGCCGCCCGACAGGCTGATCGCCAGTCGGAAATCTGCATCCGCCTCGACAAAGTCGGAAAGCGGCACCGATACGCCGATGGTCGGCCAGTCGATGCAGATGCGCGGGGTGCAGACGCGCCCGACGCACGGGATGTTGACGCAGATCTGGGGCAGGCAGAAGTCGGGCAGGATCGTGCTGAGGTCGATGCCGATGCCCAGGGTCGCCGACCAGTTCACCCGCAGATTGGCGACGCGGATGATGTCGGGCGCGATCAGGTCGATATCGCCGTTCACCAGGGTCGCGGACACCGAATAGCTGGCGACGAAGGGTCCGAGACTGCCCGATCCGCTCGCCGATTGCGGGGGGATCAGGGCGATCGCGGTGTCGATCAGCGTATTGGCCGCGGTTTCGTCAACGGCTGCGATAATTTCCGCCATGGCTAATCTCCTTGGCTTTGAGGGTCACACGGTGCCGCGGACCTTGATCTGGTCGTCCTCGATGAGCGGGCCGACGACGGGAACGAGCTGGAATGCGCCTGCGCGCAGTGCCCTGAGCGGCAGGCGGATGCCGGCGAGCACCGCCTGGAGGATCAGGAACATCAGGCATTCGAGGAAGGATTCGAGCTCGTCGGGCTTGATGTCGACAATCTCCACCGCATCGACGGCGAAGGCTATTCCGTCCTCGCCGGTCGAGGTGAAGACATGCTCGAGATGGCCCACCGCGAACAGGCGGAGCTTGAAGCAGGTCAGTTCGCTCAGCGGATGCTTGTCGTCGCGCGGCGGCTGGTTCGGATTGTCCGACCCGCGCCCCTTGTCGGGGCGCGGCGGCTTGGGATCGATCCGGATCTTGCGGCACTCGATGCAGAGCTCGGCATCCAGTTCGACGCTGAACTGGCCGGGTCCCAGGCTGAGCTCGGGCGGCAGCGCCCGGGTCTGCTTGAACAGATCGACCCGCGGGATCGACAGGCGCAGGCGCCACTGGATGCCGCCCGGAACCCCCGGAAAGGCGATCGCGTCCATCCGCGTCTCGGCCGCCGTCGTCACCGGCGTGAAGGACGGCGAGCCATAGGCGAGGTAGCGGGGCCTTGCGGTGCAGAAGGCAGTGAGGGCGTCGTTGAGCGCGTCTTCGTGCACGCTCGCGAACACGGTTTCAGCTTGGGTGAGACTCATCGGATTTCTCCTTGCGTTCCAGGCCCTTCAGGCAGGCGTGATGGCGAAGGCGCGCAGGCCGATCTGGCCCGGCGGGATCGCGTTGGGGGCGTCGAGACCGCTCAGCCGACCATAGCCGTTGGTCGCCAGCGCATAGACGTAAAGGCTCTCGCCGAACGCCGCGCGCGTGCAGGGCGTCTCGCCAAGCGCGAGCCCTTCGGAGAGCAGGGCGGTCACCGCCACGCTCTTGCTGAACTGGTCGCCGGAGCGGAGGTAGCCGTTGACGCTGCCGGCATCGACCAGGCCTGCGGCGCTTGCCGAGGGCAGCCCGGTCGCGACCCGCGCCACCGCGAAGCCGAAGCTCGCGAAATTGCCCGGGTGGCTGGCGCGGAACACGATCGTCGCGGACGCGCCCGGTGCATATTCCAGGAAGCCGCACTTGGTGTCGTTGGCGCCGGGCGCGACCGAGACCGAGTCGATCGTCCCGAAGCATGTCCGGTTGTCGACATGGAGCACCAGCCGATAGCCCACCGCGTGCAGCGTCACCGGATCGATCAGCAGCCGATCGTTGGTGGCGGGGGTCGCGGTATAGGTGGGGCCGGTAAGCGGCGCGGGGTCGAGGATCTGGTTGATTCCCACGCTCTCGGCGGTGAGGTCGACCCGGGTCATCGTCGTGCCGGTCTTGCGGAACAGTTCGAGCTTGAGCTCATATTTGCCGAGCAGCCCGGTGGTATCCCAATAGGCGCTGGCAAGGTCGTAGCTCTCGTCGAGCACCTCCCAATCCTCGCCGCCTGCCGGCAGCGCGGGCTCGACCTGGAAGAAATAGCCGCCCGTGATCGCCGGGTCGGGTCCGACGAGCGCCGACTTGTAGACGGTCGGGTCGAGCGGGCCGGCGGGGGTCTCGCGATAATGGCGCCGGACATCGGCCTGGATCGCGATCCAGTCGGCCTCGGAGGTCGAGCCGAGCGGGCGATAGGACCAGCGGTAATGGGTGATGCCCGCGGGTTTCAGCCCGTTGCCGAAATCGACGCGCGGCTCCAGCGTCGCGCCGAACGGCGATTCGCGGCCATAGCTGACCGAGAACATCGGCTGCGCGGTTCCGGCGTTGGGGAACGGTTCGCGGTTGATCTCGCCCATGCTGACCTCGCGGCCGATGGTCTTGACCACTACCTGCTTGCCCTGGAGATCGGGCACGTCGCCGCAGCCGGGCACGCGCGGATCGGTCACCGTGATGGTCACCTCGGTTCCGCACGCATAATTCCACCAGACATGGCAGGGGATCGGCGGGCGATAGACAGGGGTCCAGGTCCCGCCGATCGCATATTCGACCCAGAAATAGAGGTCCGGCTTGTCGCCGCCGCACAGGTACCAGATGCTGGTGTCGAAGCGCCCCTGATCGTCGGTGGTGACGACGCGCAGCTCGTCGCAGGTGTAGAACCAGCGATGGAACCATGGCCACCAGCAGATCCAGGGCCGGATCAGCTCGATATTGTCGAGCAGCGCGCGGCGGATGACCGCGGCGGCGTTCGAGCGAAGCGCGAACTGCGCCGCCTGGGGCAAAGCGCGGAACGGATCTCCGGGAGGATCGGGTTGCGGATTGAACGCCACCGCGTCGCCGGCCCGCAGCAATTTCCGGCTAAGGGCCGGGCCGTCGACGGGGGGCAAGGGTTGCGGATTGAGCGCGACCAGCTGCTCCGGCGGTTCCGGCGGGAGTGGCTGCGGGTTGAGCGCGACGCGGTCGATATTGCCCACCACTCGGCGCGCAAAGGTTTCGGGGAGGACGGCAATGTCGCGCAGCGGGCCGGGATCGGGCTCGGGCGGCCAGGGAATGGGCCGGCGGATGATGTCGATCAGCTCGTCGCGCAGGCGGAAGATGTCGGGATCGGGGAGGCGCAGGATCAGCCAGGGCAGGCGATCGACTTCGCAGATATGGACGCGCGCATTGCACACCGGCGCTTCGACGACGACGCCGTTGGGCGAGGTCCGGCGGACCATGATCCGCCCGCGCACGCGGCAGCGGCACAGCGGCCAGTGCGGCCAGATCAGCTCGGGCACCTTCGGCAGATCATAGATGGAGATGTCGGGCCGGATCCGGATAGGCGGCTCGAACGCCGAAAGGCGCTCCATCGTCGAAAGCGATGGCGGGCCGGCGCGCTCGGTCTTGTCCAGCGACGGGCCGACAAAGACGCGCGCGCCGCGCGGCAGGCGATCGAGCGCGAACCTGGCCTCGCCCTTCGCCAGCGGCGCGCTGGCGATCAGCGCCCCGCCGCGCTCGAACAGATAGACGGACGCATCGATTTCACCGTCGGGCTTGCCTTCGAACCCGGTACGGATCGTCAGCTTGCGCGATTTTTCAGTTGGTGTCGCCATGAGGACCTCCCGTTAAGCATCCACTCTCCGATCTGACAGTCATGGGGAATCATCCGCAGGATGCTGTGCATCCACGGCAAGCTGCGAACACAGATCGGACAGTTGCCGATCGCGTGTCGCGGCAATATTCCTTAATAGTCTGTCAGTATGAATCGGATGGATACGAACGGCCCATGACTCCACCTCTTACTGGGCGGGGTCCCGTAGCTCCGATATTTCTCATATTAATTCAAACGCCGGTGCACGCAGCTCTCCGGAGTCGAGGCGCTATTTATCCGATTCGTTTCAGGGCTGCTAGGATGAATCCGACATCGGCGACGAACCGGTGCGCACGTGCGATGATTTTCGGTTGTTATCGAGCGTTCTGCGCCGGAATAATCCCAGACGTATCGCGTTCCGGACGGGTGGCACCGTCCGGCGCGTGCGAGAGCCTTGCCGTCAGAACTCCTTGCCGAGCGACAGCCGCAGCGTCGCCGATCTGCTGCCCTCGCCGAATTGCCCGGTCACGTCGGCGCCGAAGATCCAGCCGTCGGTTTCCAGCCCGATGCCGAGTTCGGGCGACAGGGCGTCGCGCAGCCAGCCGGTATCGCTGATGCGGTAGGTGAAGCCGGCGAGATCGGCATAGTCGAGGAACTGGCTGCCGCCATTCTCGAACTCGTGCCGCCATTCGAACCGGGCGCGGGGCTTGAGGATGCCCGCGGCAGTATCGATGCGGATCGACCCGCGGAACCCGAGCACGCTCGAGAAGGAGGTCAGGTCGCGCTCGCTGAACTTCAGATTGTACAGCCCAGCCCCGCTCTCGCTATATGCGCGAAGCGTCGCCGCGATATATTCGGCCCGCGCATAGGCCGAGAACACGCTCTTCTCGCCATTGTGGTCCATGCCCAGCGACAGCGAGCCGAAGCGCATCGTGCCGTCGCGGCTTCCGGTCGCGAGCTGGTTGTTGACCGCAGTCCGCCGGGTCGAGAAATCAAGTCTGCCGATGCCGGCGACGCCGTCGATGAAGGTGCCGTCGAACGGCCGCACGCTGCCATAGGCCGCGCCGATCCAGCTATGGCCGGTCAGGCGCGCCTGCTCGTCCTCGCCGATATTGATGCGCTGGCCGCCATAGCCGCCGCCCAGGCCGAAGATCGCGCCGTCGCCGAGCTTGACGTCGGCCCCGGCGCTGAGGCCCGAGCTGGTCATCGACAGGCGCGCGCGCCCGCTGGTCGCATCGCGTGTGCCGATCTGGATCGCGCCGCCGCTCCAGATCGCGAGCGAACCCTTGGCACGCTCGCCGTTCGATCCGTCGGCATCGCTATCGACGCTTCCACCCCCCGAGGCATCCGACCGACCCGGCGACAGGGCGCCTCCGCGTGCGCGCAGTCCGCCCAGGATCGTGCCGTCGGTCGCGCCGCGGCGCGGGCCGCCGATATTGGTCTCGCCGGTTTCGAGCAGGCCCGATGCCCGTTCGGCACCGAGCGTCGCCATGGCGTGACCCATCTTGATCGCGACCGCGTCCGGAATCGCGGGACGCTCGCCCGGGCGCTGCAGCACCTGCCGATCGCTGCTGCCCAGGCTGATGCCGATCGAACTGCCCGTGCCCGCGCCGCCGCCATTGTGCAGCTGCTCGTTGCGGCGGTTGAAATTGTCGAGCTGCGCGCTGGCGAAGCGCTTGGTGGCATCGGCCTGCGCCGCGACCAGCCCGCGGACATTGGGATCCTGCGAGGGGTCGGGCCGCGCAGTGACCGTGACGGTCACCGTCGCGGGTGCCGAGCTGCCGAACTGGTTGGCGAGCGTATAGGTCACCACCGCCGCGCCGCTGAACCGGCCATCAGGCTTGATCCGCATCTGATAGGTGCGCGCCGCGGGCGTGCCGCCCTCCACCAGCACCGCGGTTGCCGAGTTCGCCGGCGAGATCGAGACGATCGCAGCGCCGGTGAACGGTCCCTGGCGCGCCATCGCGGTCAGGTCGACGGTGATTTCCTGGCCCGCGATCGTGCTCGCGGTGAGCGAAGGCGCCTCGGGCACCGCGCCGACCACGTTGATCGTGACATTGGCCGGCGACGAGGTTCCGCCCGGGCCGACCGCGACGAAGGTGAAGCGATCGACTCCGGCGAAATTGATGGCCGGCTGATAGGTGGCGATCCATTGCGCGGGTGCCCCGCCCGCGCCGGCAACCTGGCGCAGCGTCGCGGTGCCGTGCTGCGGCTGGGTGTCGATGCGGATCTCGGTGTAATTGCCGGACGCCAGGTTCGACAGGTTGATGTCGACCGACTGGCTCTGGCCGATCGTCGCCGAAGGGACCGACGTGCTCGGCGCGTCGACGACGGTCGGTGGCGGGGGAGGGGCCACGACCAGCGTGTAGCTCTTGCTCCCGCTGAACGGACCCGCGCCGCTCGAGCTGTCGCGCGCCGTCGCCGTGAAGGTGAAGCTGCCATTCTCGGTCGGGGTTCCCGCGATCAGGCCGGCCGCCGAGAGGGTGATGCCTGCGGGCAGCGTCCCGGCGCTGCGGGTGTAGGTATAGGGCGCGGTGCCCCCGGACGCTGTCAGCTGGACATTGTACGCGCTGTCCTGCGTCGCATCGGGCAGCGCGGCGAGGGTGAGCGTGATCGTCGGCGCGGACACGGTCAGGCTGACCGTGGCGGGGGCCGAGGTGCCGCCCGGGCCGGTCGCGGTATAGGTGAAGCTGTCGGCGCCGCCATAGCCGGCGGTCGGCGTGTAGGTGACGATATCGCCCGCGACGCTGGTGGTGCCGTGCGCCGGGGCGGTGGCGACCGCGACGCTGGTGTGGATGCCGGTGATCGAGCCCGACAGGTCGATCGCGGTGCCGCTGCTGTTATACGCCACGGCCACGCCTGCCTTGTCCGTCGCCACCGGCGCCGGCGGCGTTCCAACCGTCAGGCTGACCGTGGCGGGGGGCGAGGTGCCGCCCGGGCCGGTCGCGGTATAGGTGAAGCTGTCCGCGCCGAAATAGCCCGCCGCGGGCGTGTAGGTGACGACATCGCCCGCGATGCTGGTGGTGCCGTGCGCCGGGGCGGTGGCGACGGCGATGCTGGTGTGGATGCCGGTGATCGAGCCCGACAGGTCGATCGCGGTGCCGCCGCTGTTATACGCCACGGTCACGCCGGGCTTGTTTGCCGCCACCGGTGCCGGCGGCGTTCCAACCGTCAGGCTCACCGTCGCTGGTGCCGAGGTGCCGCCCGGGCCGGTCGCGGTATAGGTGAAGCTGTCCGCGCCGAAATAGCCTGCCGCGGGCGTGTAGGTGACGACATCGCCTGCGATGCTGGTGGTGCCGTGTGCCGGCGCAGTGCCAATGGCGATGCTGGTGTGGATGCCGGTGATCGAGCCCGACAGATCGATCGGCGTCGCCGTGTTGAAGGAGACGGCAACGCTTCGATCGCTTGCAATCGGAGCCGTGACATAGGTGTAGCGGTCCGCCGCGCCGGTCGCGCTGGTTCCGCCGCCGCTGGTCACGGTGATGTCCACCGTAGCCGCCGCGCCCGCCGGCGCAGTCGCGGTGATCGAAGTGGCGTTGTTGACCGTGAAACTCGCTGCCGGATTGGCGCCGAAATGCACCGCCGTCGCGCCCGCGAAGCCGCTGCCGGACACCGTCACCACGGTGCCGCCGCCGGTCGGCCCTTGGTTGGGCGAGACGCCGGTGACCGCTGGCGCGCCGATATAGACATATTGGTTGCCCGCACCCGCCGCACTGGTGCCCCCGGCGGTGTCGACGGTCACGTTGACCGTGCCGCTGCCCGCCGGCGAAGTGGCGGTGATCGACGTGGCGCTGTTGACCGTGAAGCTTGCCGCATTCGCCGCGCCAAAGCGCACGGCTGTCGCACCCGTCAGGTTGGTGCCGGTGAGCGTGACGCTCGTGCCGCCGGTGGCGGGCCCGCTATTGGGCGCCAATGCAGTGACGGTCGGCACCGCGACATAGTTGAACTGGTTGCCCGCGCTGGTGGCGCTGGTCCCGCCCGCCGTGGTCACGCGCACATTGACGATGCCGCTGCCGGCCGGCGCCACCGCGGTGATCGAGGTCGCGCTGTTGACGGTGAAGCTCGTCGCCGGTGTCGCGCCGAACGTGACCGCGGTCGCGCCGGTGAAGCCCGTGCCCGTGACGCTGACCGAGGTGCCCCCGGCCGTCGAGCCGGAACTCGGCGACAAGGACGTCACGGTCGGTGCGGCGAGATAGGTATAGGTGCCCGAAGCGGTGCCGCCCGGCGTCGTTACCACGACGATGGCGGCGCCGGCGCTGCCCGCGGGTACCGTTGCGGTGATCTGCGTCGCGCTGTTCACGGTAAAGGCGGTGGCAGGCGTGCCGCCGAAGGTGACCGCGGTCGTGCCGGTAAAGCCGGTGCCGGTCAGCACCACCGAATTTCCGCCGGCGAGCGGTCCCGCATCGGGCGTGATGGTCCCGATCGCCGGTCCGCTGACATAGGTATACTGGTTCGCGGCCGCCGTCGCGCTGGTGCCGGCGGGGGTCGTGACCGTGACGTTGACGGTGCCTGCGGCGCCCGCCGGTGCGGTCGCGGTGATCGAGGTCGCGCTGTTGACGGTGAAGGCGGTCGCCGGAGTGGCGCCGAAATTCACCGCGGTGGCGCCGGTCAGGTTGGCGCCGGTGATCGTGACGCTGGTGCCGCCCGCGGTCGCACCCAGATCGGGCGAGAGGCCGGTCACCGTAGGTATCGCGGCGACGGTGAAATTGTTGGTGTTCGAGCTGGGCGAGGTGTTGCCGGCCGCATCGGTGGCGGTGGCGCGGACGGTGTGTGCACCGATCGCGAGCGCCGCGGACACCCGGCTCCAATTGCCGCCGGCATCGGCCGGTGTGGTGCCGACCGGCGCGCCGTCGACGATCACGGTGACGGTCGCGTTCGGTTCCGCCGTGCCCGAGAAGGTCGGCGTCGCGTCGGTCGTGCTGCCATTGGCGGGGGTCACCAGCACGGGCGCCGCAGGCGGCGTCGTGTCGACCGTGAAGCTGTTGGTGTTCGAGGGGGGCGAAGTGTTCCCCGCCTGATCGGTGGCAGTGGCGGAGACCGTGTGCGCCCCGGTGGAGAGCGGTGTGCCCGGCGTGAAGCTCCACGCGCCACCGGCAGCGGCGGCAGTCGTCCCGGCCGGCGCGCCGTCGATCGAGACGGTGACGGTGGCATTGGCTTCGGCGGTGCCGGTGATGGTCGGCGTATTGTCGTTCGTCGTCGATCCATTGGCGGGCGTGAGCAGCACGGGTGCGGCCGGCGCCGCGGCGTCCACCGTGAAGCTGTTGGTGCTCGAGAAGCCGCTGGTGACGCCATTGTCGGTTGCAGTCGCGCGGACGCTGTGCGCGCCGTCGGACAGCGCCGTCGGCTGGGCAAGGCTCCACGCGCCGCCCGCGCTCGAGATCGTCGTGCCGATGCTGGTCCCGTCGACATAGACGGTGATGGTGAGGTTGTTACCCGACGTGCCCTGATAGCTGGGCGTGGCATTGTTGATCGTGGCGCCGTTTGCGGGCGCGGTCACCACCGGTGCGGCAGGCGTGGCGATATAGGTGAATACCGCGTTCGACGTGGTACCGCCCGTCGTCGTGACGGAGACGTTGACCGCGCCGGCGGCATGGGCCGGCGTCGTCACGGTGATGAAGGTGCCGCCGGCATCGACGCTGTGCGCGATCGGTCCGCCGTCCCAGGTGACGGCGGTCACCTGGCCGGGATCGAAATTGGTGCCGTTGATCTGCACGCTGGTGCCACCGGCAGTGGCGCCGGTGTTGGGCGCCAGCGAAGTGATGGTCGGCGCCGGGGGCACGATGTCGAGCACCAGTACCGGGCCCTGCTGGGTGAACGGCCCGGTGCCGGTGGAGCTGTCGGTCACGTTGACGCGGAAGCTGGTGCTGCCCGAAACCGTCGGCGTGCCGGTGATCGTGCAATCGGCATTGAGCGTGACGCCAGCGGGCATCGGCACGCTGGGCGCGCCGCAGCTATAGGGACTCTGCCCGCCGGTGGTGACGACCGCCACGCCCGCAAGCGCGGTGCCGCGCACGCCGCTGCCGGTAAGGCTGGTCGACAGGGTCGGATTGCCGACCGGCACCGTGACCGCGGCGACGTTCGAATCGCCGGTGGCGTTGGTCGCGCGGACATAGAAGACGTCGTTGCCGCGATAGCCCGTCGGCGCGGCATAGGTGACGGCGCCGGTGCCGGTGTTGATCGAGACATTGACGACGCCGGCGGGGCTGTTCGCGCTCTCCGCCGTCGCACCGAAGCTGCCGCCCGCGGTCTTGGAGATGTTCCAGCTGGTCGGGCTGCCGGTCGGCGCGGTGCCGGTCGCGACGTCGATCGCGTTGCCGGTCGAGCCATAGGCGACGGCCGAGGCGGTGAAGCCGGAAATCACCGGGGCGGCGCCGTTGACCACCAATGTGGCCGAGGTGCCGGCGACGCCGTTGCCGCCCTGGGTGGAGGTCGGCGTTCCGGTCGGAATCGAATAGGTCGCGGCAACCGACGAGGTCACCTCGAACGCCACCGTGCAGTTGCCGCCGCCCGTGACGCTGCCGCCCGATAGCGTGGCGGTGCCGCCGCCCGCGACCGCGGTGACGGTGCCGCCGCAATTGTTGACCACGCCCGCCGGGGTCGCGATCACGACATTGGCCGGCAGAGTGACGGTCGTCCCGACCCCGGTCAGGCTGCCGCTGTTCGAATTGGCGAAGCCGAGCTGGACGGTGCTCGCGGCGCCGACCGTGATCGGGCTTGTTGCCGTCACCGAGATCGTCGGCGGTGACCAGACGGTCAGGTTGCCCGTGGTCGCGGTGGTGCCGGTCAGCGGGACCGGGCCCGTGGCGAACACGGTGCCGGTGGCGAAGCTGTAGGTTCCGGGCGTGACCGAGGTGACGGTCAGGGTCACGGTGCAGCTCGCGCCGCCGTTGAGCGTGCCGCCCGACAGGCTGAGCTGGCGCGATCCGCCGGTATAGGTCGCGGTGCCGCCGGTGCAGGTCGTGCCGGGCGACGATCCGCTGAGCGCGGCATCGAGCGTGCCGATATTGAAGCCGACGCCGGTGAGCTGGACGCCCCCATTGGGGTTGGCGATCGTCACCGTCAGCGTGCGATTGCCGCCGACCGCGAGGTTCGCCTGGTCCCAGGCGGCGGAGATGGTGGGGGCCGCCGGCGTGGCGTTGACCGTGAGCGTCGCGGTGGTGCCCGGGCTTCCGGCATTCGCACCGGTCGCCGAAGGGGTACCCGACGGAATCGTATAGGCCGCAGCGACCGAGGACGTGACGTTGAACGTCAGCGTGCAGGACGCATTCCCCGCCAGCGCGCCGCCGGCAAGCGTGACCGTGCCTGCGCCCGCCGTGGCGGTGAGCGTCCCGCCGCAGGTCGTGCTGGCGCCGGGCGAGGAGGCCACGGTCACGTTGCCGGGTAGGTTGATCGTGTCGGCCACGCCCGAAAGCGCCGCGCCGTTGGGATTGGTGAGCGTTATCGTGACCGTGCTCGATCCGCCGGCATAGATCGGGTTCGGGCTCAGCGAGGTTAGCGCCGCGGTCGGCGCGTCCGGCGCGGTCACGGTCACCACGACCGTGAAATAGACGCCCACCGCCGAGCCGAGCGGATAGAAGCGCACCGTGCGGCCCGCGACGCTCAGGGTCTGCCCCGCGTCGCGGAAGCCTGCTGCCGCCACGAACGGCGAGACGGTCTCGCTGCCCGACACGCCGGGTCCCGTCGAATAGGTCAGCGTCCGCGTCGTGCCCGCGGTGGTGCGCTTGATCGTCGAGCCGGAGGGGAGCGTTATGACGTTGTTGTTGGCGATGTCCTGGCTCGGCGAGGCCGCCTCGAAGCCGAAATTGTTCATGCCGCCGCCGGGGCACAATGTGTTCATCGTCGCGATCGTCGTCGCATTCGACGTGTCGAGGATCACCGCGTTGCTGCTGCCCGACGGCACCGACAGCGAGGGGATGTCGGCGGCGGTCAGCGTGCAGCGGTTCTGCGCCGCGGCCTGACCGGCGCCGAACAGGCCGGCGGCGAGCGCCAGAACCGCAAGCAGGCGCGATGCGGCGGGACGCGTTGTGCGCGCGCCCACGCGGCTCTGATGCCAGCCAGACATGAATCCCCCCACGTGCAGCCCCTTTTGTTGCTACCACCAGGAGGCGGTATTCCGCCCATTTCCGGTAGTAACGTGCCAGACAATCGCAAATCTGCTGGCAGGAGTCGAGTCAATGGCAAATGGATCCAAAACATCCATTATGAATGATTCAGGAGAAACATCCAAAATAACTTCATTATCGAGTCATGATCAATAATTTCCGTAACTTATCGAAATACAGCGAAGATATGACGGTGCAAGTTGACTTGGTACATGTAGATCGGCACTATCCATCAAGCCCGTTGCGGTGCGGCGGGACCGGTTTCGGTAGCTTGATGACAGGATAGGGTGGTGTTCTCGGCTCATGCGGCCGTGACAAGCGCGTTGTCATGTCTTCACCGGTATGCTGTCGATCAGGGGGAGAAGATGTAGTGACGCAAGTCTTCATCGGTCAGATCATGATGACCGGCTTCAGCTACCCGCAAAAATGGTTTGCGCAGTGCAACGGCCAGTTGCTGCCGATAGCCCAGAATCAGGCGCTGTTTTCCCTGCTGGGGACGAATTACGGCGGCAACGGGGTCAGCAACTTCGCCCTGCCCGACCTGCGCAGCCGCACGCCCATCGGTGGTGGTTTCGGCTCGAGCGACCCTGCATGGCAGCCGCAGATCACGCAGGTGGGGCAGACCGGTGGCACCGAGAACGTGCTGCTGCTGGCGACCCAGCTGCCGCAGCACATCCATTCGGTTAACGTGACATCGGCCACGGCCGATTCGACCAGCCTGCGCGGCGGCGGCACGCTCGGTACCACCGACCTGGCGACGGCGCAGCTCTATGGGCCGGTGTCGATGCCCATACCGCTCGGCGGCGGACCGCTTTCGCCGACCGGCGGCAACACGCCGCATCCCAATATCCAGCCCTATAGCACCATCAACTTCAACATCGCGCTGTCGGGGGTTTTCCCGTCCCGCAATTGACGGACCTGAAAAGACGGACGGCAACCTTTCGGGGGAGAGTGTGAGATGAGCAATCAATATGTCGGGGAAATCCGCCTGTTTCCCTATAGCAGGGGTGCCCCGGACAGCTGGCAGCTCTGCGACGGTACGCTGCTGCCGATCTCGCAATATGAGGTGCTCTACACGCTGATCGGCACCACTTATGGCGGCAACGGCGTCAGCACCTTCGCCGTGCCCGATCTGCGCGGACGGGTTCCGATCCACAACGGCACCGGCTTGGGCCTGTCGCCCTATGTCGCCGGCCAGATGGCAGGCACCGAAAGCGTCCTGCTGACGCAAAGCCAGATGGCCTCGCACTTCCACGTCCTGATCGCGTCGGCGGCGGCGGGGAATTCGACGGCGCCGACCGGCAACCTGCTCGCGACCGTGCCGAACGAACCCTTCTACGCCACCGTCGAGCAGGGAATGAGCACCTATCAGTTCCCGGCGACGACGATCGGCATGGACGGCAACAACCTTCCGCACGACAACACCGCCCCGACCTTGGCGCTGAACTATTGCATCGCGCTGTACGGCATCTTCCCGAGCCAGGGCTAGCGCGCGAACCGGCCGGCGCCCGCGCCCGCCGCAAAGGAGCATATGATGACCGAACCCTATCTCGGTGAGATCCAGATCCTCGGCTTCACCTTTCCGCCCTATCAATGGGCCTTTGCGAGCGGCCAGCTGGTACCCATCCAGCAGAACAGCGCGCTCTTCGCGCTGATCGGCACGGTCTATGGCGGCAACGGGCAGACCAATTTCCAGCTCCCCAACCTCGCATCGCGCCAGGCCTGCAGCGCCGGCCAGGGGTCGTCTCTGACCTATCGCGATCTCGGCGAGCCGTTCGGCAGTTTCCAGGTCTCGCTGACCAACGATGAGCTTCCGAGCCACAATCACCTCATGACCGAATATGTACCGACCACGGCGGAAACCGTGGGGCCGACCGTGACCAGCGGGATCGGCACGGTCGAATCCGGCAATTTCACGGCCTTTGCCTCGACGCCGGGCGCGCCGGTGGCGATGAACCCGATGATGGTGCAGCCGGCGGGGTCGAGCATTCCGCACAACAATACCCAACCCTATCTGGGGCTCAATTTCTCGATCGCCCTTGCCGGGACCTTCCCATCGTTCGGCTAGCGTCCCGCGCCGATCTTCCGGATTTCCCGGCAGCGGCGCTGCCGGAACCGACGATGCCTGCGAATATGGCGGGAATATCGCTTCGGCGCGCGACCGCCGACGATCTGCCCTTCTTCCGCACGCTCTATGGCAGCTTCCGTGCGCTCGAGATGGCGCTGGTGCCCTGGACCGCGGAGCAGAAGCAGCTTTTCCTCGACGACCAGTTTCGGCTCCAGCATCTCCATTTCACCGGCTTTTTCGCGCGTGCCGATTTCCTGACGATCACGCGTTCATCGCTGTTCGCCGGGCCGCAAGATGCCGGGCGGCTCTATCTCGATCGCAGCGCGTCCTGCTGGCGGATCGTCGATATCGGCCTTGTACCCGAGCTGCGCGGCGGCGGCGTCGGCACGCTGCTGATCGAGGGGATACAGTCCTCCGCTACCGCTGCCCGCGCCGAAGGCGTGGCGCTGCAGGTCGCGCGCGACAATCCTCGCGCCCGCGCGCTGTATCTTCGTCTCGGCTTTGTCGACGACGGGGCGCCGGAGGGCTTTCACCAGCCGATGCTGTGGCGTCCCGCTCAGCTATAGACCGCCTGATAGACGATCGCCGTGCCGTCGCGCGCCACCGGCACCAGGAATATGCTGAGCGCGCCGGTCACCGCATTCTTCAGCCGGTAGGTCTTTTGCGGCAGGATGACCGGCGATGCGCATTTGAACAGCAGCGAGAATGGCGCGCGCATCAATCCCGGCTGCACGGGCAGCGGCTTCACCTCGATCAGCGTCAGCGCCATCGTGGAGTCGCCCATATCGAGCGCGAACTCCTGGTTCGCGGCGCCGGCAAAGTCCTGGATGGACAAAAGCTGCATCTCGGCCCCCCTTCTCTTGCGCGCATCCTAGGCATTCTTCGGAAACTTGTGCGAGACCGCCCATCCTGATTCCGTCCAAATCGGAAGCGATTTGCGCGCGGACCGTCTCGAAGGTTTTTCGCGCAGCAGTCGGGAATTAGCCGCCATTTATCGAAACATGGCGCACCCGACAGGATTCGAACCTGTGGCCTCTGCCTTCGGAGGGCAGCGCTC
>CBIHNZ010000037.1:0-46904 GCA_966211615.1 uncultured Sphingomonas sp. | reverse complement strand
GCCCATCTCGTTCGGGCCCCCCCCCGCCGGTGCCCTGGTTCGCCCCGGTAGGCGCGCAACGGGCCGCCCCCGCGCGCCGGCGGTTAACGGCCGCGGGCGCGCGGGCGCCCGGAATGGCGATTCGCGGCTCGGGGCTCAGGGTGCCAGTACCTCGAGCGTGGTGACGTAGCTCACGCGGCGCGGCTGCGGGCCGGCGGGCATCGCGCGTGCCGCGCCTTCACCGCCCTGCGCACCCATGCGCTGCCCGCCCTGGCCCTCGCCTTCGGGACGCGGCGCGGTCGGCGTGACGTTCAGCCAGTACATGCCCGGATCGGGCCAGGTGATCGCGACCTTGCCCTGGGCGTCGGTCTTGAGGTCCATCTGCTTGAGATTGTCGCGGTAGCGGATGCCGCCGGGTACGACGGTGACGAACATGCCCGCCGCCGGCTTGCCGTCGAGCAGGAACTGGAAGCTTGCCGCCTCGCCCGCGACCAGATCGTTCGGATGGGTGACCGGCACCAGCTCGATGCCCTTGCCGCTGGTCTTGAACACGGTGTTGGTCGGCGCACCCTGGGTGACGAAGATCTCGTTGCGGGTGAGATTCTCCGAGGTGACGAGATCGGTTGCGCCCGCGGGGATCGCGGCGGCAAGCGTCGCCTTGGTCGTGCCGCGCGGGATCATCTTGGTCTCGCCGTTCAGCTTGTAGCTGCCGAACACGCCCTCGTTGACCACGGCGATGCGATAGGTGCCCTGCTGGGTCAGATGCACGTCGAAGGTCGCGCGGAACTTGCCGACATTATGGTTCTCGACCTGGCCCTGGGTGCCGTCGGGCTGAGTCACCACCGGCAGGTAGCGCAGCGGCTGGTGATCGAAGAAGAACAGGTCGTTCGACACGGCGGCGTCGACGGTCACCCAATTGTCGGTGCCCGAGACCGTGGTCGACGAGGGCAGCACCCACATGCGGTGGGCGAGCGCGGCGGGAGCGGCGATCGCCGCGACGGCGGCGATGGCGATCAGCGGCTTGCGTAGGTTCATGGGTCGATCTCCCGGATCAGCGCTTGAGATTGAAGGAAACGGCGCCGAGCTCGCTGGCGCCCTTGGCCGAGCCGGTGGCGGTACTGCCGTTCCAGGCGAAGGGCAGGCGGACGACCTCGCGGCCACCGACTTCGCGGGCGGCCTCGACCACCAGGGTGTAGTTGCCCGGCGTCAGCGCGGGCATGCCGCCGCGGCCGGCGACGAGGCGCAGCTTCTGCGCGCCCGGCGCGCGGGTGGCGCCGCTGACGCCATCGGCGGGGAAGCTCATCGTGCGGCCCGAGGCACGCCACCACTGGCGCACGTCGCGCAGCCATTTGGTACCCTCGCCCTTGGCCTTGTTGACGTCGTACCAGACCGCGATCGTACGCGGGGCGACGCCCTCCTTCTCGAGCCACACCGCGACATAGGGACGGTGATATTCCGCGACGCCCAGCTTGGGGATGTCGACCGACAGGTCGAGCGTCTGGGCACCGGCCGCGGCGGGGAACAGGCCGCCCGCGCCGATCGCGGCGGCGGTCAATCCGGTCAGGCGAAACTGCATGGCTACGACCTCGTTCTCAATGGATCAGGAAAATGGCGATGAGCGCCGGGATGACGAGGCCCATCGCGACGATCGGCCAGGTGCTCTTGCGGTGCTTCGAATGCATCCAGAGCAGCACCAGCCCGGTGAGCGAGAAGATGATGCAGGCCAGCACGAAGATGTCGAGGAACCACTTCCAGACGGCACCGGCGTTGCGGCCCTTGTGGAGGTCGTTGAGATACGCGATCCAGCCGCGCGACGTGCTCTCGCTGGTGACGGCGCCGGTCTCGCGGTCGATCGAGATCCAGCCGTCGCCGCCCGGGCGGGGCTTGGCGAGATAGATCTCGTCGGCAGACCATTCGGCGACGCCGTCGGCCTGCATCGGCAGCCTGGATTCGATGAACTTCGCGACGGCCGCGGGGAAGGGCTTCTTGCTGTCGGGCTTGTCGTCGGGCTTCACCTGGGCGAGCAGCGGGGCCGGAAGCAGGGTGGCGCGTTCCACCGATTTGGGCGCGGCCTCGATATCGGCGGCATGATTGAGCGTGAAGCCGGTGATCGCGAACAGCAGCAGCCCGCCCAGGCTGATCGCCGAGCTCATCCAGTGCCAGGTATGCAGCTGCTTCAGCCAGAAGCTCTTCCGGCTGCGCTTTCGGGTAGCCGGAGGGACGGTGCCGTGCATGGGGATGGGACTGTCTCGGACGATTCGGGTTGATCGCGCGATAACGCGAACGATTCGCAATTGCAAACGTCGCGGCCGTATATCTCAGAGAGATTGTTTCTCTTCCGTCATCCCGGCGACGAAGGCCGGGATGACGTAGTGAGACTGCTACTCCCGGCCCAGCAGCACCCGCGCCTGGCCGGCGATCTGCGCCAGCATCGCGGCGTTGGGGACGGCGGCCTGGCGGGCGCGCTTCACCAGATTGGCGAACTGCGCGACGCGCTCGCTGTTCTGCGCCAGCCAGGCATCGACCGCGGCCTGCGGATCCTTGTCCGACACGCGGCCGAGGAATTCGAGGCGGAGCTGCTGGAAGTCGCGCGCGAGACCCGCGATCAGCAGCCGTTCCCACACATCGCCGGTGGTGATGCGCGCGGCGGTGGACTGGGCCCAGTCGAGGCCGAGCGCCTGGCCGAGCGAGGTGAACGCCTTGGTCAGCGCAGTCTCGTCGACGCCCTTGCGCACCGAGAGATCGGCAAGCCCGACCGCACCGTCCAGCTCGAACAGCTTGATCACCTTGCCGACCAACGCGCTCGGCGCACCGGCGGCTTCGAGCTTGGAGGCGATGCGGTTCGACTGCGCCTTCACCTCGTCGAGCAGCAGCGACTTGGCGAGCCTGTCGAGCGCGTCGATGCCGGGCTTGAGGCGTTCGATCACCTCGGCCGGGCTGGCGCCGGGGCGGCAGACGCGCAGCAGATCGGCGACCTGACCGCGCGCAGCCACCGCGACCTCGTCGAGCAGCGCCAGGCGGGCGTCCTCGCCGATCTCGGCGGTTTCCACCGCCTCCCAGATCTGCGGCAGGCAGAAGAGCCGCTCGGCGACGACGAACATCGCGGCGATGTCGGTCATCGACGCGCCTTCCTCTTCGGCGAGCTCGAAGGGATGGAGCACGCCGAGGCGGTTGATCACGCGGTTGGCGAGCTTGGTGGCGACGATCTCGTTGCGCAGGCGATGCTCCTCGATCGCCTTGCCGAACCGCTTCTGCATCGCCGCCGGGAACGCGGCGCGGAGATCGGTTTCCAGCTCGGGATCATGGCCGAGCGCACCATGTTCGATCGCGTCCTGGAGCGCGAGCTTGCACGAGGCGAGCAGCACCGAAAGCTCGGGCCGAGTGAGCCCGCGGCCTTCCTGCGCGCGGCGGAGCATGTCCTCGTTCGATGCGAGTCCTTCGACCGCGCGGTCGAGCCGGCCGGCGCTTTCGAGGATCTCGATGACGCGGACATAGCTGGGCAGCGCGACCGCGCCATCGGCTTCCATGAAGGAGAGCGCGAGCGTCTGGAGGCGGTTGTCCTCCAGCACCAGGTGCGCAACGTCGTCGGTCATCTCGGCGAGGAAGGTGTTGCGGTCCTCGAAGGCGAGGCGGCCCTCGATCATCTCGCGGTTGAGCGCGATCTTGATGTTGACCTCGTTGTCCGAGCAATCGACGCCGGCCGAATTGTCGATGAAGTCGGTGTTGATGCGCCCGCCATGCGACGCGAAGGCGATGCGCCCGGCCTGGGTGACGCCCAGATTCGCGCCTTCGCCGATCGCCCGCGCGCGGATTTCCTCGGCGTTGACGCGGAGGCGGTCGTTGGCGGGATCGCCGACCTCGACATGGTTCTCGGACCCGGCCTTCACATAGGTGCCGATGCCGCCGAACCAGAGCAGGCCGACCTGCGCCTTCAGGATCGCGGAGATCAGGCTGGTCGGGTCGATCTCGGTGACCGCGAGGCCGAGCACCGCCTGGACCTCGGGGCTGAGAGGGATCGACTTCTCGGTGCGCGGGAAGACCCCGCCGCCCTTCGAGATCAGCTCGGGATTGTAATCCGCCCAGCTCGAGCGGGGCAGCGCGAACATGCGGTTGCGCTCTTTCCAGCTCTTCGCGGGATCGGGATCCGGATCGAGGAAGATGTGGCGGTGATCGAACGCGGCGACCAGCTTGATCGCCTTGCTGAGCAGCATGCCGTTGCCGAACACGTCGCCCGACATGTCGCCGCAGCCGGCGACGGTGACGGGCTCGGACTGGATGTCGACGCCCATCTCGAGGAAGTGGCGGCGGACCGAGACCCAGGCGCCGCGCGCGGTGATCGCCATCGCCTTATGGTCATAGCCATGCGAGCCGCCGCTGGCGAAGGCGTCGCCCAGCCAGAAGTTGCGGTCGACGGCGATCTCGTTGGCGACGTCGGAGAAGGTCGCGGTGCCCTTGTCCGCGGCGACGACGAAATAGGGATCGTCGCCGTCGAGCACGGTGACGCCCTCGGGATGGACGATAGAGCCCGCGACGATGTTGTCGGTGACCGACAGCAGCGCGCGGATGAAGATGCGGTAGCTCTCGGTGCCTTCGGAGAACCAGGCGTCGCGGTCGACCGCGGGCGAGGGGAGCTGCTTGGGATAGAAGCCGCCCTTGGCGCCGGTCGGGACGATCACCGCGTTCTTGACGCGCTGCGCCTTCATCAGGCCGAGGATCTCGGTGCGGAAATCGTCGCGGCGATCGGACCAGCGCAGGCCGCCGCGGGCGACCGGGCCGGCGCGCAGGTGAATGCCCTCGACGCGCGGCGAATAGACCCAGATCTCGCGCCAGGGCAGCGGCTGGGGCAGGCCGGGGACGAGCTTCGAATCGAGCTTGAACGCCAGCGCTTCCCGGGCGGCGGGCGCATAGGCGTTGGTGCGCAGCGTCGCGGTGACCACGCCGCGCAGCGTGCGCAGGATGCGGTCGTCGTCGATCGCGGAGACGGCGTCGAGGCCGGTGTCGATCGCCTTGGTCGCGGCCTCCACCGCTTCGGCATCGCCGGCACGCGACGGATCATGCGCGGCAGCGAATCGCTCGATCAGCGCGGCGGCGACGGCAGGCGCGCGGCGGAGCGCGTCGACCACGGTGCTCATGCCATAGGTCAGGCCGGTCTGGCGCAGATAGCGGAACCAGGCGCGGAACAGCACGACCGATTCGGGCCGCATGCCGCCCTCGACGATCAGGCGGTTGAACGTGTCGTTCTCGGCACTGCCCTCCAGGACCGCGGCGATCGCTTCCTCGATGACGGGGATGTCGCCCGAAAGCTGGGGCGTGGAGACTTCGAAGTCATGGACGAAGATGCCGCCGGCGAGCTCGGCCGGGACTTCCTCGATGACGCGGAAGCCGAAATTCTCGAACACCGGCACGGCGTCCGACAAAGCGAGCGCGCCGCCCTGGGCATAGAGCTTGATGCGATACTCGCCCGGCTTGCGCTTGACCGAGGTGATGCGGACCGAACGGTCGCCGGGCTTCTCCAGCGTGGCGATCCGGACGATGTCGCGCGCGGCCTCTTCGGGCGTGCTGGTCGCGCGATAGGTGACCGGGAAGGCCTGGGCGAAGCGCAGCGCGAGGCGGGTCGCGGCGGTGCCGGTCTGCTCGACCAGCGCGGCTTCGATCGCGGGCACCCAGCCGCGCACCATCCGTTCGAGCTTCTGGTCGAGCGCATTGGCGTCGGGCATCGTGCCGCCCTCGCGCAGATCGAGCGTGTAGCGCAGCAGCGCGACGACGCCATCTTCGAGCGCGATCGACGAGTTGATCAGCTTGGCGTGCGAGGCATCGGCGAGCATTTCGCCGATCGCCTCGCGGCGGCCGGCCGAGACTTCGTCGCGCGGCAGCCAGACGAACGCGAACAGGTGGCGACCGAGCAGGCTCTTCACCAGCACCAGCTTCGAGCGCGGGCGATCGGCGACCGACATCGAGGTGAGGACGAGATTCTCGAGCGAATCGGAATCGAAGGCTGTGGTCAGGTCGTGCGGCAGCGCGGTGAGCGCATGCGTCATCGCCTTGCCGGTATGGCCCTTGGGATCGAAGCCGAACTTGTGCTCGAGCCCGTTGAGGCGGGCACGGAGCACCGGCACGTCTTCCGGCGCGGCGAACAAGGCGGCGCTGGTCCACAGGCCGGCATGGATCGACAGGCCGGTCACTTCCGCGCCGGTCAGGATCGGCAGGACGATGATGTCGAGCGGCACGCGGCGGTGCACGGTCGAGATCGAATTGGACTTGAGGAGCAGCGGCGCCTCGCCGCCCTTGCGGAAATATTCGACCGCCGCATTGCGCGACGCTTCGGCGAGAATCGGCGTCTCCAGCGTATAGCGGCACAGCCCGAGCTGATCGCTGGTGGTGCCGTCGGTCCGCCAATTCTCGTGCGCGAGCAGGGTCATCGCGCCGTCGTGGAACCAGCGGAGCAGCTTGGCGCCTTCCCTGGAGTTCACCGCGGCGGCATCGGCGGCCATCGCGGTCTGCAGCGCGCGCCAGTCGTCGACGGCGTCGCGGACCTGCTCCAGCGTGCGTTCGAGCTCGGCGATCAACGTGCGGCGGCCCTTCGCGTCGGCGCGCTCCAGCTCGATATAGACCATCGATTCGCGCCGGCCTTCGCCGATCGAGACGAGCTTGCCGTCCGAATCGCGCTCGACGGGGATGACGGGGTGGATGACGCGCAGGATCGAGATGTCGTGCGCGGCGATCGCGCTGGAGATCGAATCGACCAGGAAGGGCATGTCGTCGTTGACGACCGCCAGCCGCATCCGGCGGCGCTCCTCGTCGAGATAGGTCTCAAGGGTGATGCGCGGCGTGCCGGGCGGGCGGACCGCGGCGGTCTCGGCGACGAAATTCGCCGCCTCCGCGCGCTCGGCCTCGCCGAAATCTTCCAACTCTCCCGGCAGCGCTCCTTCGAGCAACCGCGCCTCGAACGCCTGCGTCAGCGACGTCATCATGTTCTTCATGGAAATGCCGCCTACGCCTGTGAGGTTGCGACCTCAAGACTCGAGGCGGCATAAAAAGTAACAGATGAGACTAATGGACCGATCGACGTTCGGGTTCGTGACCGGAGCGTGCCAAAACTATTTCGTCGCACCGGACTTGTTCCAGGGTGACGGATAGGAAGCCGGGCCGGCTCCTGCTCAGCCAGCGGCCTGCCGGATCGCGCGCTCGGTGAGTGGGCTGTCCTCCAGCCGGGCGACGATATCGAGCCCGGTCGCGCCGGCGCGGGCGAGCAGGACGACGAAGTCGCCTTCGTTCGCTTCGGCCTCGATCGAGATATGCGCGAGCGGTGCGCGGGTGCGCAGCTCCTTCGCGGCCTCGGCGAAGATGTCGGGCTTGGGTGCGGGACGGCGCAGCTCGCGCTCGGCCTTGACCACGCCCTTGATGCCGCCCTCGGCGATCTCGAGGAACGCGTCGAGCCCGCCCTGGGGCACATGGCGGCGCTTGGCATAGCTCAGCACCGCGGCGAATTCGGTGATCCGCGTCTTGTCGTAGTGCACGCCGAAGACGAGCTTGACGGCGGGGGTCATCGGCGCGCGGGCCTGGAGGGTCAGGCCGGCGTCGGCGAGCAGCACCGCATAGGCCGCTTCGTCCTGCTCGGCGGCGAGCGCGAAATCATAGGCGCGGTCGAGCGCGCGATAGAGCGCGGCGCGGCTGCGCGTATCGGCGGCGAGCGCGGCGCTGGCCGTTTCGCGCGCCAGGGTCAGGCGATCGGCGAGATTGGTGTCGTCGCCAGCCTCGGCGACCATCGGCTCGGCCGGCGAATCGAAGCCCGCGCTCGGGCCGTCGGCCCAGACCGCGGCGGCGACCGGATTGTGCGGCACCGATCGGCGCGATTCCTCGATCTCGGCGTTGAGCCGGGCCTGGGTCTCGGCGTCGACCAGTTCCTTCCAGTTGATCACGCCATAGATGAAGTCGATGCCTTCCTCGTCCGACGAGAAGGGCATCAGGATGCCGCGATACAGCGTGTTGTGCCCGCGCTGGCCGACGAACTCGGCCTCGAAGCCGATCGGCGCGCGATTCGCGATGATCTGGAGATAATGGTCGGTGAGGCGCGACAGCAGCGAGCGGCTGGGCACCTGGCCGACATGGGTGATCGACTGATCGACGCCGCATTCCTCGCGGAGCGCACGGCCGAGATAGCGGATCGCGGGATCCTCGATTCCCTTGGAGAAATCGAGCAGCACGCTGTGCGGGCCGAAATCGGCGATATTGCCCGGATCGAGATCCTCGATCGACGGATAGGCACGGCCACGCAGCAGCGACACCCAGTGATTATAGGCGCGCACATGCATGCGGCGCTCATCGGTGCCGATATCCAGCGGGCGATCCGAGACCGCATTGTCCTGCTCGTCATTGTTGTCGACGAACGAATCAAGCGGGTCGTTGATGCCGCGAGCCATGTCCATGCGCGTGCTCCACTACGGGCCTTCTGCCCGGTACCAAGTGGAACGCTTTTGCACCTCGCATGGTAAACGACGCGTAAAAGCCGACTTCAGGGCCGGCCCGTGCCGGTGAACCCGCAAACAGCGAAAGGCTTTCGCAACGCTTGTCAGCTAAGGATCATGCTGGTAAGCGCGCCGCTCTTCCGGGCGTCCACGCGCTTCGGACGGGCCGCCTTAGCTCAGCTGGTAGAGCATCGCATTCGTAATGCGGGGGTCACAGGTTCGAGTCCTGTAGGCGGCACCATTTTCCCAGTTCGCCGATGCCCGCGATTGGTTGAAAGCCCTCGGAATTCCAACGCTTTCTTTAAGGTGAAAGTCCGAGATCGTCGGAGCGGCGTTCAATGTCGGGGATAAGCTGATTCTCCCTCGATGATTCGGGATGCCCACACCGGCAAGGCGTCTATGCAAATTGTCGGTACTCTTTGTTCGGCGCCGCGATGGCGCCGGACCGACCAAGATGGCGAACGTGTTCCACGTCCCGTTGTCGCCACTGGCGCGCGCAATCAGCAAGGAAGCGCTCGCCGCGAGATGGCATTTCACGGGCGGGGGCCTGGTGTCGAGCCGGCCGGGGTGGCGCGCGCGGGCTGACGCTGCGCCAGCAGGCCCGACAGATCGACCGGCTTTTCGATGAACAGGCTGGGGCCCGCTTCGGCTTCACCTTCGTCGGCCCCGGCGGTGACGCGGCGCTGAAAGGTCACCGGGCGCGTGATCATGTGCGTGTTGCCCTCATGGTCGACCAGATCGATCCGCACGCAGGAGATCAGATTGACCACGCCGTCGGGCAGGTCCGCCTTGATCAGCGATATCGGCTCGGAAGCGGGTGGCTTGGCCGGAGCGATACGCGGAGGGACCGCACCGGCCGGCAGGAGCCGCAGGGAGACCGCGGATTCTTCTTTTGCGGGATCGTCGACGAACTTCGGGTGCAGGATGACGATTTTGCCCGGATCGACCACTGAAGGCGCAAAGCTGTTCGGGTCCGCCTCGGTGATCAGGCCGCCGAAAATGATGTTGTTGCCCTCGGACAGGGGCCGGCAATCCGCGAGCTTGTCATCGAGCGTCCTGACACTGAACGAGTCGAGCGCGATCTTCTGGACGGAATAGGGGCGGTTGCCATTGTTGATGAAGGTCAGGCTGACATCCCAATAGATGTTGGTGATGCTTCCTGCATTTTCGCCATATGCTGGATATTGGTCGCCGCCGATCAGCAGCTTGGCGTCGAGGTTGACGCGGAACAGGCTATAATAAGCCGATGTTCCCGATATGATGAGCGCGAGACTCGACAGGATCGCGGAATAGGAATCCTTCCAGGTCATGGGCACATCCGCCCGATCGAGCGCCGATCGTGTCTGTTACCATCGAAGTTGATTCCGAAACCAGTCGGTTACGAACTTGGTCAGGCCCTGAATCTGCAGGCGACCTGCCAAACAACCTTACATTTCACGATAGCGTGGCTAGCGCTATCGGACTTTCCTAACACGGATACAAACAGTACTGATTATAACTCCGGATAGCATACGGGAATTATCGGTTATCGCTGCCCGCGCGTAGAGAAGACGGGTATAGGCATCAATTCAACTTTACCTGAGAAGGTCACCTGAATTGTACCGATTTGGGTGAGGCCTGATAGAACAATATATCTCCCGCCACCATTATGGCATTGTGCCGATTCGCGGGTACTGCGTAGACAGGGTAGAGATCGCCCGGGTTTGACACTCCATCGAGTGGCCAGGGTACTTCGTCGCACGGTCGACGTGCGAGCTTGTCGAGCAACACTCCCCGTCCTTGTTCCGAATTCCCGCCAATCACGGGGAGGGTCGGACAGGTCTAGCTGATTGGTTTGTGGGAAAGCCATCATGCCAAAGGTTATTGCATCGTCATTTGCCGATCCATTGGACATCAAGGGGTACCGTGATGCCATAGCGGCGGGAAAGTCCGAGAAAGAAGCGCTCGCGCTTGGCGATAACAGCATAGGCTGCTGGTGTGACGACACGACCTCGGGAGGCACGCCGATATGTGCGTTGCCGCCTGAGGATTGGAAGGGACGCTGGGAGACGGGAAAGGCGCGCGGGAAAGCCGTTGCGCTCACTTACAAAGGTCAAGCCGTCGTTGGCGAGTTGCGGGATACCATGCCCGTAAGGGCGAAGGTCAAGAATGGAGCCGGAATCGACCTCGATCCCGGATTTGCCAAGCGCTTCAGCCGATGACGTTATGAGCACCCGCGCCGGCTTCGTAACCTCAATGGTCATCCCCGCGCACCCCGCGCTGTGAAAATCAAGGGAGCTGTAATCATGGACCGCGACGTCTCGGATACCGCAACGGCTTCGCAAACCCAGGGAGCGCCCTATCCACGGCCACCCTCGCGGCGCTTTCGCGTCTATGCGCTTGATCCGCGCGCCGCGCTGACCCCGGACACCGCGACGGTGAACAATGCGGTCATCTCACTGCCCTGGGAAGCATCCTATGAGGACGAGCTGACCCTGGGCCCCACCGGCGAATATTTGGAGGTGGTGGATTTCGATGCGCCCGCGAACCGCTTCTACGCGCCGCTCAATCCCAATCATCCCGACCTGCTCGCCCAGGACGGCCTGCCACCTTCGGAGGGGCGGCCGCAATTCCATCAGCAGATGACTTATGCGGTAGCGATGAAGACGATCCGCGGCTTCGAGCGCGCGCTCGGGCGCAAGGTCCTTTGGTCGAGCCATTTTGCCGACCAGAACGAGCAATTCATCCAGCGACTGCGCATCTATCCTCATGCGCTGGCCGAAGCGAACGCGTATTATTCACCGGAGAAGACTGCGCTGCTCTTCGGCTATTTTCGAGATCTGGCCGCGCCCGGCAAGGGCAGCGGCGGATGGGTCTTCACGTGTCTGTCGCACGACATCATCGCCCATGAGACCGCACATGCGATCCTGCACGGAATGCATCGGCGCTCGATTGAGGAAATCGGTCCCGACACCTTCGCCTTTCATGAGGCGTTCGCCGACATTGTGGCAATACTTCAGCATTTCACGATGACCGACATGGTGGCGCACCAGATCGCCGCGACCTCGGGGCGGCTGCAAATGGATCGCCTGCTCAGCGGTCTTGCCGGCCAGTTCGGTGAAGCTACCCGCAATGGGCATTCATTGCGCAGCGGCATCGACCGGGAGATCGATCCCGAGACACAGAAACTCAAGGATCCGGATCCCACCCTTTATCAGACCGTTTTCGAGCCACATGCGCGCGGGGCGATACTCGTAGGCGCGGTGTTCGATGCCTTTCTCACCATTTTCGAGCGGCGTACCGCGGACCTGATGCGGATCGCGCTTGGCCGGTCAACGCCCACCGGCGAGGAGCTATCCCGGGACCTGGTCAATCGCCTTGCCGCAGAAGCGACCAAGGCGGCCGAGCATGTCCTGCGAATGTGCGTGCGCGGGCTCGATTATCTGCCGGTCACCGACGTCAATTTCGGCGAATATCTGCGCGCGATCCTGACCGCGGATCGCGACCTCGTTCCGGAGGATCCGCGTTGCTACCGCGTGATACTGACCGATGCCTTTCGCCGGCGCGGCATCTATCAGCAGGGATGGCTCTCGATGGCGCCGGACAGCCTCTACTGGGAGGCGCCGGAGACCATTCTCGATCCTTCCCTTTTCACGGATCTCATCGGCAAGCTCGATCTAAATCCGACCTTCCGGCGCTCCGAAATCTATCAGCAATCTCGAGCGAACCAGCTACAAATCCACAATTGGCTGATGTCGCCGGACGATTTGCATCCGGCAAAGATCGCCCTTTGGGAATCGCTTCTGGGTATCCAGCTCGCCGCCGGCCGCCTGGCGTCGATCCCCGATTCCAAGAGTTATCCCGGGCGGCCGGCAGTCGAAATCCATTCGGCGCGCATCGCGCGCAGGAGCGGCCCCGATGGCCACGAAGCGCGCGAACTCATCATTGAGATAACGCAGCGCCGCTATGGCTTTGAGGATCCGAAGAAACAGCAGCGTGCGGATCGTGACGCGGCATATGCCGGCAAATATAAAAACTTCATTTTCCGCGGCGGCGCAACGGTAGTGATCGATCTGACTGACACTTCGGTTCGCTACGCCGTGCGGAAGCGCATCGATGACGAAGTGCGCCTTGATCGGCAGCGGCGTTGGCTCAATGGAGAACAGGCTGCGGGTCTGCTGGCGACGTATTTCTCGTCTCAGGCGATGGCGGAGCCTTTCGCCTTCGCGCATCGGCTGTGAGCGCCGATATGAGTCCGCCCATCCGCGTCCGCATGTACAAGAAGTTGCTCGGCGACTGCTTCCTGATCAGTATCGGCGAGCCGGGTGCTCCGCGCGGGGAGCGGGTCCATATCCTGATCGATTGCGGGGTTCTCCAGCAAGTACCCGGCGAGGCCAAGCTCATGCATGACGTGGCCGAGGACATTGTCGCAGCGACCGAAGGCCGGCTCGACCTGCTTGTGATCACGCATGAGCATTGGGACCACATCTCGGGTTTCGCTCATGCCCGCAGGCTGCTCATCGACATGATGCAGATCGACACGCTCTGGCTGGCCTGGACCGAGCGGCGCGGAGACAAGCAGGCCGACCCGCTGCGCGAGAAGAGCGAGAAGGCCAAGAAGGTCGTGGCGCGCGCAGCGAGTCTGGCGGCCTCGGCCGGTGTCGACGTGACGTCGCATATCGAGCATTTCAACGGACCCCTCGCGGCGGACGGGAAGCTCACCTCGCTCAAGATCATTCCGGAGCTGATCGCGCGCGCGGAGAAGACCGGGACGGTCGCCTATCTGGAGCCGGGCGAGATCCACACTACGCCAGGCGTGCATGGGCTGCGTGCGCACGTGCTGGGTCCGTCGCGCAATCCCGACTATCTCACCAAGGCGCAACCCCCCGGCGTGGGCAAGCAAACCTATATGGCGCTGGACTTCGCCGCGGCGCTCGACGAGCGGTACGCGGCCGCAGAATCCTTGGCCGAGGCTTTCGACGCGCAAGGTCCGTCTCCCTTTGCAAAGCGCTATGCGATATCTGCAGCGGACGTCGACGATGCCGTCGTTGGGCAGGCTTCGCAGTGGCTGTGGCATCGCTACAAGGCGCCTGCCGACCATTGGCGCAACATCGACAATGCCTGGCTCGGAGTAGCCGGCTCGCTTGCCCTCAAGCTGGACAATGACACGAACAACACCAGCCTCGTGCTGGCTTTCGAAACTGAGCCGGGCGGCGATGTGCTGCTTTTCGCCGCCGACGCGCAGGTTGGCAACTGGATGTCCTGGCACCTGCAGGACTATCCGGCCAAGGGCGGAGGGCCGAAGGTTTCGGCGAAGGATCTCCTTGGCCGGACTTTGCTGTACAAGGTCGGCCACCACGCCAGCCATAACGCAACGCTCGACAAGCTCGGACTCGCGCTCATGTCTCATCCAGGGCTCATCGCAATGATTCCGGTGGTCGAAGCTGAGGCGCGCCGCACCAAGAATGGCAAAGCCGTGCACCGTGGTTGGGACATGCCCTATCCGGAATTGCTCGGTCGGCTTATGGATCGGACCGCGGGGCGCATTTTGCGTGGCGACGCGGAGCCGGGGAAGGACGCAGCGGGGAAGACGATTTGCAGGGAACGAGCCTTTCTCGATCGGGTGGTCGCTACCGACCTCTTCGTCGAACTCGCCATACGTTGAAGCTTGTTCCACTGTTGCGCGGCGGTGAGCCGAGCGCTTCGTGCGTCGTGATCTCCCCGGCCACGCGCTATCGCCTGCCAGTTTGGCTATAATTGCCTGCGACAGTTCGAACGGAAAATGATAGGCATCCTTGTACCTGTCAGGGGGCTGGCGATGCGCACGCAAATACCATTGCCGCCAACGCGGCCGCTCAAGATTTTCGCGATCGATCCACAGTTCATCAAGCGCGACGGCAATCGCACGTCGATTGATGTCGACTATGAAAAGCTGCTGCCGGGCCCGGTCGGCGAACGGGTTGCGGTGGTCGATTATGACGGCGCTGCCGGCGTCTTCTACGAACCCGTCGATCTCGAAGATGCCGCGGTGCTGATGCGGGGCGGCCTGGATCACAGCGAAGCCGATCCGCGGTTCCACCAGCAGATGGTCTATGCCGTGGCGATGACCACGATAGCGCATTTCGACCGTGCGCTCGGTCGACGGATCCGCATGTCGCAGCGGCACAGGCCGCGGTTGCGCCTGCTGCCGCACGCCTTTGCCGGCGCGAACGCCTATTATGATCCCAATCTGCACGCGGTTCTGTTCGGCTATTTCCGCGCCGATCTCGAAGAGCCCGGCAGCAACCTGCCCAATCAGATCGTCTTTACCTGCCTGTCGCATGACATCATCGCGCACGAGGTGACGCACGCCCTCATCCACCGCCTGCGCCCGCATTTTCTCGATGCCACGAACGTCGATATCCTTGCCTTCCACGAGGGGTTTTCCGACCTCGTCGCCTTCTTCCAGCATTTCTCGCACGCCTCGACGGTCCGCGCCCAGATTCGCGCCATCCGGGGGGATTTCTCGGCATCGTCGGCGCTCACCGATCTCGCGGTGCAATTCGGCGAGGCATCGAGCACCGGCCATGCGCTCCGCTCCGCGCTGCGGGATCCCTCGGTCAAGCTGTCGCCGCAGATCACCGAGCCGCATACGCGGGGCGGCATTCTGGTCGCCGCGGTGTTCGATGCCGTGAAGACCGCGTACACCTCGGAATCGATGCCGCTCATCCGGCTTGCGACCGGTGGATCCGGCGTGTTGCCGGCGGGCGACCTGCATCCCGAGCTGATCGACGAGCTGGTAAAGGTCGCGCGTCGGGTCGCCGATGCCGTGCTCGCGATGATCATCCGGGCGTTCGACTATATGCCGCCGATGGATATGACCTTTGGCGATTTTCTCCGCGCCATCGTCTCCTCCGACATGAATATCGCGCCCGAGGATCGCTACGGGCTGCGCGCGGCGCTGATCGAGGCGTTTCGCGCCCGGGCGATCTACCCGGAAGGCGTCCTCTCGCTCGCCGAGGAATCGCTTGCCTGGCCGCTCGCGAATATCGAGCAGGGGTTGCCGATGACCCCTGAAATCCTCGCCTGGTTCAACCAGGAGACGATCAACGCCAACGCCGATGTCGCGGAACAGCGGGGCGACGACGCAGCGCGGATAGCCGCGGCGCTGATCCCGGTCGGGGAGGGCGATGTCGAGAGCGCGGCGGCCGCGTCGTTCCACAAGTTCGCAGTCGAGCACGCGGTCGCGCTGGGCCTCAACCCCGATCCCACCATCAAGATTGCCGTCAGGGGTTTTCACCGTGTGGCGCGGGTAAGCCCGTCCGGCCGCGTCGTGAACGAGATCATTCTGCGCATCGAGCAGCATGACAAGGCCCGCGACAAGGATCCCGAACTCGGCGGCCTCGAGCTTTGGGGCGGCTGCACCGTGATCGCGAGCGCGGACGGCCGCATCCGCTACGTGATCGGAAAGCCGCTCCCCGGTGACCATCCCCAGGGAGAAGCCGGCGCCGCTCGGCTCGCGGCGATCAAGGATTTCGTGAACCAGTGCGATCTTGCCGATCCGCGCTCGGCCTATGCCGATCCTTCCAAGGACAAGAATCGCATGCGCGCGCGCGCGAACCTGCGCAGCCTGCACGAGGGGATGGGCGCATGACCGGCACCTTGTCCGTCACGATGTTCAACGTCGGCTTCGGCGATTGCTTTCTCGTCGCGATCCCGACCACGGCCGGCGTGCGGCGCATCCTGTTCGACTGCGGTCGCCATAAGGGAGGCGACATCGCAAATCAGAAGATGGTGGATGCGGTCATCGCGGCGGCAACCGATCCCGATGACGTACCGCGCATCGACCTGATCGTGGCGACGCATCGTCACAAGGATCATATCAGCGGCTTCAAGATGAAGGGCTGGGACAAGGTCGAGGTCCGCGAGGTCTGGATGCCGTGGACCGAAGACCCCAACGATCCCAATGCGCGGGGCGTGGTAGAGGGCCAGGTCCGTGCCGCCGCCGCCGCGCTCCAGGCGTTCGCGGCGACGACGCCCGCGCTCCGCGGGGTCGAGAAGGAACGTCAGGAGCAAATGGCAGGAGTCGTCGGTCTCGCGCTGACGAACGAAGCCGCGATGGACACGCTCTATCACGGGTTCTCGGGCAAGCCTGAGCGCCGCTATTTGCCCGACCGGGTCGCGCCGCAGCAGCCGCTGACCGTGCCGGGCATGCCGGGCATGCGCTTTCACGTGATGGGGCCGCCCCGCGCCGAGGCGACCATGGGAATCATGGATCCGCCAAAGGCGGAGACCTTCAAGCGCTTCGCGCTTGCCGCGGCCGCCGCGAACGGTGACGGCGGCGGGGCTGCGGCGCCGCCGGCTTTCGCCGCGCCCTGGATCCTCGACAAGGCGCCCAACGCCCTGCTCAACGACAGCGACCAGGAAGCGGTGCGGAATCTGGCCAGCTCGGCGAGCCTGACGGCCCTCTCGGCTGCGATCGACAATGCGATCAACAATACCAGTCTCGTGATCATGGTCGAAGTCGGCAGCGCGTTCCTGCTCTTCTGCGCTGACGCGCAATGGGGCAATTGGCAGACCATTCTCGCCGAGCCGCATTGGTGCGACATGATCGGCAAGACGACGTTCCTGAAGGTCGGGCACCATGCCAGCCACAATGCGTCGCCCGTGACCTTGATCGACAAGCTGCTGCCCAACGGCATTCCCGCGATGATTTCGGTCGACCCGGCCGCCTATAACAATGTGCCCTATCCATTGCTGCTCGGCGCGTTCACCGAGCACCGATATCAGGTCGCGCGAAGTGACGAGCCGCAAAACGCGCACGGCTATTCAGCATCGAACCAGGACGCCATCACGTTGGAGCTCGCGTTCGGAGATCCTGCCTGACGTCAGCTTCACGGCGTCCCGTTCTCGTGCCTGCCGGGCGTCCGGCAACAGATATCCTCTGGAAGGACCGCCGGTCAGGTCATATGTCCTAGCGCAGCGTGAACCTGGTCCCCTCATAGGTCCGAACTGCGTTTCCGCGCTCCAGTTCGCGGTTCTGATCCCATAGCGCACGCTTGCCGCCGGCTTCGCTCGCGCGGCGCTGCTCGTCGAACAGCATCGCGAGTTTCAGGCGCGCGATTTTCTTGTTGGCGAACTGCGAGCGCTGATCCTGCGACAGGGTGGAGAGCCCCGTCGGCAGGTGCGTGGCGCGAACCGCACTGTCGGTCTTGTTGACATGCTGTCCGCCCGGCCCGGACGCGCGCAGCGTCTGATAGCGAATGTCCGCCTCGCGGAAGTCGGGGACCTCGTCGGGCAAGGGCGCGCGCTTCACGCCGACGAACCAGTTGCGGCGTTTGTGCAGCGGGCGGAAGGGGCTGGTCCCGATCCAGCGGATCGTGCCGGTGCGAGCCGCCGCGAACGCGTCCGCGTCCGCGCCCGACAGCCGCAGCAGCACCGAAGCTGCCGGACCGTCGATCGGTTCCACCGGCGTGCAGACCAACCCTGCCGCCATGGCCTCGCGGCCCCAGAGGCGCGTCAGCTCCGAGACTACCCATTCGCATTCCGCCGGTCCCTGACCGGCGGAGAGGTGCAGGATGATCTCGGTCATGTGCGCCTCGTCTTGTAGGTGATCAGTGGCCGCAGCGTCGCGACAAGATCGATCAGGCCGGCTCGGTCGAGGTCCTGCACGACCTGATGGATGTCCTTATAGGCTTGCGGCGCCTCCTCGTAGATCAGGTCGCGATCTTCGCAGATCACCCGGCTGCCGAGCTTGGTGCGGCTCAGATCGGCGACGCTGAAGCGGCGCGCGAGCTTGTCCCGCGCCTCGCTGCGGCTCCATTTGCGGCCTGCGCCATGGGCCAGCGAATGCAGCGCGGCGTCGGCCTGGTCCAGCCGCGGCCGGACGAGATAGGTCAGATCCCCTCGGGAGCCGGGCACGACGACCAACCCCTTGTCGGCCGGCGCCGCGCCCTTGCGATGGAGCCAGCCGCCGAGATGCGGGGTGACGCTGTTGTGGCAGATGTCGAGCAGGAGATCCCCGCGCGTACCGAGCCGATCGGTGAAGCGCTCGGCGATCACCGCGCGATTGAGCGTCGCCCAGCGCACGGCCTCGTCATGCTCGTCCAGATAGCGCGTGCAATCGTCTTCGCCGGCGATCAGGCCGGTCACATTGTGCCGTGCCAGATGCCGCTCGAGGATCGCATGCCCCAGCCCGCGCGAGCCGCTATGGACCATCAGATGGACGGCATCGGGATCGAGGCCGAGCTCGGCGAACAGGGCCTCGTCCATCACCGTGTCGATCCGCAGCAGCTCGGCGAAATGGTTGCCGCCCCCGATGCTGCCCAGCGCTTCCCCCATCAGCGACGGCGGCAGGCCGGCCTCGGCAAGGCGCGTCGCGGAATCGCCCCGCCAGGGTTCCTCCAGACCGCGCAGCTTGCGCTCCGCGGCATCGAGCCGGAACTTGCGCAGCGGCATCGCGCAACGCCACAAGGCCATGCCGCAGCCGATGTCGCTGCCGACGAGATGGGGATGGACATGGCTGCGCGACCAGAAGGCCGCACCGACCGCGATGCCGCGGCCGGCATGCAGGTCGGGCATCCCGACGATCTCGTCGATCCCGGTCAGCCGCGCCGTCTGGTGCAGCTGGTCGATCGCCGCCTGCTCGATCCAGCTTTCGGGCGACGCGATGATGCGGATGCTTGCCTCGCTCATCGCGCATCCCTCCAGCCGAGATGCTGGCGGACATGCATCTTCGCCATGCTGCCGGTGTCGACGAAGCGGACGAGCGCCGCGAGATTCTCGTTGAACGATGCCGCGGCCGAACGGCCGCAGAAATTTGTCAGGCGACCGAAGCCACCCGGGCGGGACTTGCCCATGCAGAAATATCCTGAACTCGGAAATCGGGAGTGGTGACGGGTGCGGTTGCGGGTCGCATGGGCTCACTCCTTTCCTGAGTTCGAGGACGAGGCGCGCCGATATGCCAATCGCCCGAAATGATCAATGGCCGTGGGGCATATACACCCCACGGCCTAGCCGCGCCGCACCAGATGGCTGCCGCTCGCCTGCTGTACGAACACCCAGCACTGGCCGGTGAACCGCTCGATCACGTCCGCCGCGGTCCGCGCGTGCTGGCTCGGCTTCACCGTGGTGAAGCTTCCGCCGCCCGCAAGCGCGAAAGGCAGCAGCAGCTGGTCCGCGAGATAGGGGCCGGCGAACGCATCGGAGGCGAGAAACCCCGCCATGCGCTGCGCCGCGGTCTTCGCCAGCGATTCCGCCGATACGCCCAGCTTGCCGAAGCCGGTCACGATCTCGGTCGCGTGCTCGAACGCCGCTTCGAGCAGCAGCGCATTGCCCGGCCCCTGCTCCTCGGGCAGCTGGCGTACGGAGAATGCTTCCTCCGGCCAGTCCGGCAGCAGCTTGCGCGCGGTCTTGATCTCCCGCTCGGCGATATCGAACGGAAGCGCGGCAAACAGCGCCCTCGCCGAGACCGACTTCGACGCCCCCCGGTCGAGGCAATCGATCGGGCCAAGCTTGCCCGGCGTGATGTCGACCTCGATCCGCCCGCCCCCGCGCGGGAAGAAGCCATGCCGCGTCAGCCGCGCGGTCACCTGCGGCCCCATGCGGTTGATCACCGGCAGGAACACGCGTTCGATGAACTCGAACGGCGGCGCCATCATGTTGTGGGTACCGCCCTCGAGCACCAGCCGCGACGGCGCATCGGCCAGCAGCAGCGGCATCAGCACGGTCTGGAGCACCAGGCTGGTGCTGCCCGCCGTGCCGACGGCGAAGCGATACGCGCCCGGCGCGACCCGGCCCGGGCTGAAGACGAGCTCGGACGATCCGATCGACGCGCCCTCGCATACCGCCCCGCCGATCGCCAATGCGGCCTCCACCGCGGTCAGATGCTGGCGCATCAACCCCGGCTTCTCGCGCCGCCCGCGAATATTGGTGATGCGGAAGGGCTGGCCGGTGACCAGCGACAGCGCGAGCGCGTTGCGCACCACCTGTCCGCCGCCTTCGCCTTCCGATCCGTCGATGATGATCATGTATTCACCAGTTCCACAAAGAGTTCGCTTGCGCGGGCTGCGGCGTCCGCCTGCATCGGCGCCGCGGGGATATCGCCGATCCGCCCCAGCTCGTCGGCGATGAGCGCCTCGAGCTCGGGCACGCGCATGCCGTTCGACATCTCGTTGGTGCGCGCCTTCGCCGCCACCAGGTCGTCGATCCGCGCGACGATCGACGCCGGCAGGTCGGTGACCTGCACCAGCGCCTGCAGGTTCATCGGCGGGCGCACCGCGGGGTTGAGCCGCAGCGCGCGCACCGCCAGTGCCGGACGGAGCGCGTAGAAATATCGCTTCACCGGCACGTCGCCCGGCCGATCGAGCCATCGGTTCGACGCCGCACGCCCGAGATTGGCATAGTGATGCGCCAGCGCGCGCGGATCGAGCAGTTCGTCCGCGAGCGCCGTCAGCCTGCCGACAAACGGATCGTCGCGACGATAGCGGATCGGGGATTCGACCCATTCGCTCACCACCGCGTTCGACTTGAGCAACAGGCCGAGCGTCTTGCGCACCTCCCAGCCGTTCAGGTCGATCTCGTCGACGATCGGATGCTCGATCACGTCGCGGCCCGGCACCAGCGACAGATACCAGTCGCGCGGCCGCACATAGACGAACCGCACGTCATAGTCGCTGTCGGGAGACGGGAAGCCCCAGGCCCGCGAGCCGGATTCGACCGCCATCAGCAGGCGCACGCCATCCGTCGCCTCGACGGCGTCGAGCCGCGCCTCGATCTCGCGCCGGACGGCGGGATCGATGGAATCGTCAGTCACTAGTGTCATCACCCATCTCACCAAAACCACCAGGCGTCCGCATGCTTGTCATCCGACGTCGCGATACCAAAGTCGTTGAGCCCTGCCGCAAGGTCGTTGAAGGCAGCGCTCAGCGACGCGGCGCGCTTCTCGCCGCACCGGAGGGTCAACCTTCCCTCGATCTCGTTGAGGGATAGCGTCACCTCCTCAGGGCAATATTCGATCCGCAGTTTCTCGAAGCGATCCCGCCGGGGCGGGCCGAAATTTGGCAAGCCCCAGATCGCCGATGTCACCGTACCGAGCCGAATCGTTCGGTGGCTCGGCACAGCCCCAGCCACCATTCGCGCGATCAGGTCGATCATCGACGCGCAACCATCGTGATCGGCGGCGAAGTGCCAGCCGCGCCGACTGCGGTTGAGTACCCCATAGCGCCAGACATGGAGGTTGCCCGCTTGGCGCCAGGCGTCGACGCCGGCTGTCATTCGTTGATCTCCAATTTGGCGGTGCGCGCCAAGGGTCACCCCTTGACGCACACCACCTGCTTCAGCGTGTGGACGATCTCGACCAGGTCCGCCTGCGCGGCCATCACGGCCTCGATCGGCTTGTAGGCCTTCGGGGTCTCGTCGATCACGCCCTGGTCCTTGCGGCACGCGACGCCCGCCGTGTCGGCGATGTGCTCGTCGAGCGTCACCAGCTTCTTGGCGGCGGTGCGCGACATCACGCGGCCCGCGCCGTGGCTGCAGCTGTCGAACGATTCCGGGTTGCCCAGCCCGCGGACGATGAACGACTTGGCGCCCATCGAGCCCGGGATGATGCCCATCACACCCTTGGCGGCGCGCACGGCGCCCTTGCGGGTGACGAGGACATTCTCGCCGAAATGATTCTCGCGCTGGACGTAGTTATGGTGGCAGTTCACCGCCTCCATCTCCGCGTCGAACGGCTTCGCGATCTGGCCCCGGAGCGCGCGGATGACGTTGGTCATCATCATGCGCCGGTTCAGCGCGGCGAAGTCCTGCGCCCAGCCGACCGCCTCGACATAGTCGTCGAAATGGTCGGTCCCTTCCGGGAAATAGGCGAGGTCTTCATCCGGCAGGTTGATGTGCCACTTGCGCATGTCCTGCTTGGCCAGTTCGATGAAGAACGTGCCGATCGCATTGCCCACGCCGCGCGATCCCGAGTGCAGCATCACCCACACTCGCTGCTCCTCGTCGAGGCAGAGCTCGATGAAGTGGTTGCCGGTGCCGAGTGTGCCGAGATGCACGAGGTTGTTCGTGTTCTTCAGCCGCGGATGCTTGTCCGTCAGTCGATCGAAGCGCTGCGCGAGCGTCGCCCAGGCCTCGACGATCGCCGGCGGCGGATCGCCCCAGGAGCCGGTGTCGCGCTTGCTGCGCCCGACCGAGCGGCCATGCGGCACGGCCTGCTCGACCGCCGAGCGGATCGCCTCGAGATTGTCGGGCAGGTCGCTCGCCACCAGCGAGGTGCGCGCCGCCATCATGCCGCAGCCGATGTCGACGCCCACCGCCGCCGGGATCACCGCGCCCTTGGTCGGGATCACCGAGCCCACGGTCGCGCCGATGCCGACATGGACGTCGGGCATCGCCGCCACATGCTTGAACACGAACGGCATCTGCGCCGCGCGCGTCAGCTGCGCGCGCGCGCCGTCTTCGACCGGAACGCCGCGGGTCCACATCTTGATCGGCACGCCGCCTTCGACATGCTGGTAGTCGTACATCGTCTCGGTCATCGCGACCTCCCTTGCATTGCGTATCAGTGCTGCCTCGGCGCGGCGACGACGGAGTGACGGGACATCTCCCGGGCTTGCGCCCGAGTGGAGGGTTCGAACCTCCTTGCACCCATGTAGTCCCGTCGGCATTCGCCGCGCGTCGGCTGGTTGCCGGCGACGAGCGGTGGCGAGACATTTTTCCTGAGCTATCCGGTTTCCCGGAGGCGGAGTTGAACCGCCGACCTCCCGCCGGAACGCGGGTGCTCTGACCTGTAGTCCCGCCGGCATTCGCCAGCGCTTGAATTGGTCATGGCGACCAGGTGTTTGACGGACCTTCCCGCTCTACCAGCTGAGCTACGGGTCCGAACGAATCGAAGACCCGGCGGGATTCGAACCCGCGACCTGGCGATTAAAAGTCGATGTAGTCCGTCAGGCATTCGCCATGTTGATCTCGGTCACGGCGACGAGTTGGTCGTGAAACAGCCTCATGCTCTATCCGCTGAGCTACCCGGCCGAAGCCGGGGGCGGATTTGAACCGCCGACCCTGAAGTCCTTGTAGTTCCACAGGCATTCGCCGTGATGTGCATGGGGCCGTGGCGACAAGAGTGACGAGAACGTCCTTTGAGCTACCCCTGCAACGGGGGGCCTCGAACCCCATCTCCCAATCGGCATTGCTGCTTCCCGGGCGCTCTACTCTGGACTTTCGGGTTTCCCCTTGGAGCAATGTAATCCCGTCGGCATTCGCCACGGCCCTGTTCGTTCAAACCTCCACTTGCTTGATGGTCTCGACCCAATCCCGCGTCTCGTCGGAGACGAAGCGCGCGATCGCGTCGAACACGGCGTCGGAGAAACCCCCGACATTCAGAATGTCCGCCCGGCCCATGGCCTGTGTCGTCCCGAGCGGCTGGATGTCGACGCAGACGAGCTTGGCACCGGGGTTCCGGCGCTTCAGCGTGTCCCACTCGCGCATCGTCGCCGTTGCTCCGGTCCGGGTGGCGTCCACCCAGGACTGGTTGTCGGAGACGATCACCACCAGGTCGACCTTCGCCCGCTCGGCATTCAGCATCGCCAGCGGCGCCGAGACGTTCGTCCCGCCGCCGCCGATCGCGGCCAGCTTCGCCGCATTCACGGCGAGGCGGGCACGCGGGTCGAGCTTGAGCTTCACCACCGACTGTTCGAACGGCAGCACCCGGGCGTCGCGGTTGGTCCGCAGCACCGCCGCCGCGACCAGCGCCGCGACATCGATGCACCGAACCTTCGACGAGGCGCCCTTGCGGTATCCCGTCGCCGGCGAACCCATCGACCCCGACACGTCGGGGCAGACGACCACCCGGCCGGGCACCACCGGCACCCGCACGAGCGATTGCTCGAGCGCATCCTCCAGCGCCGCCTGGACCTTGAGCGGCACGCCTTCGGCGGCCTGACCCAGCGCCACCATCAGCTGATAGGGCATGGGCCGGACCTTCCCGAGCGCTTCCGCGTCCGAGAGCCGGGCAGCGACCGCGTCGGTGACCCCCTCGACATCGAACGCGCCGTTGCGCGCCAGGGTATTGAGGTTCATCCGCAGCGCCTGCCAGCCGATCCGCGTGGACAGCTCCGCCCAATTCTCCGCGGTCAGCGGAAAAGCGGTGAGCCATTCGAACGGCACCGGCGGCAAGGGAAGCGAGCGATCCGCCTTCCAGGCCTCGAACGCGGCGATCTCGGCAGGCAGCGCGGCAACGTCATAGGGAAGCCCGATCAGCCAGCCATAGAAGGCCTTGCGCGACGCATCCGCCGGCTTCGGGTGGACCATCTTGACGATGTCCGCCAGGCTCGGATCCGCGCCCGTTGCCGCCGCCATCAGCTGCGGCATGGACGCCTGCTCCAGCCAGCGCTGGACCAGCCGCTTGGGCCGCGAGCCGAGCGACGTCCGCCCGACCTGCCCGGAACGCATGATCTGCACGAAGTTGCGCAGCATCCGCCCGTTGTCGATCACCCGTCCGAAGACCGGGACCGCCAGATCGGGGTCGGCGACGGTGAGGTACGCGGCCAGCAACGCCGGCATGTCCTTCATTGCTCCCGAGCGCCGGGCGTAGATCGCGGCCTGCGCCACGAAATACGGATCGACCGCCTTGGCGGCTTCCAGCACATCGGCCAGCTGCGTCTCCGCGGCGCCGTAGAAATTGTCCGCCAGCGTGCCGGTTGCCGCTAATTGTGCGAGCTTCGCCTCCGGCCCATAGGCATAGGCAGGCGCGCCCTCGCGGTTCGCCGTGTCGGTGCGCGGCAGCAACTTCGCCACTGCCGATGCGAAAAGTCCCTTGTTGGCCATCGTCCAACTCCTCCAACTGGTCAGGGCGGCAGGATTTGAACCTGCGACCCCCGGCTCCCAAAGCCGGTGCTCTGCGCGGCCTGAGCTACGCCCTGTGAAATTCCCTGGGGCGGCCAGCCCATTCCGGCCGCCCCGACCTCTGCGAGCCCGGCGAGTAATCCGCCTCGCCAGGCGTCGACTACTCAGCAGGACGCGTGCCAGTTTCTCGAAACTTGCTCGAGAAAACTGGTATCTATCTGATTTAATGATATTTTATTGAGGGGTGTGGCGCCCTTGAGGAAAATGGGCGGTCAGGCCGAGACGATGTTTTTGATATCGATTTGGATAGGGATTTATCCTATTATCTAAGCATGAAGCCGCTCACCGTCATCGGATTTCTCGGGTCCACGCTGGACGCCAGCAAGTTCGGTCCGTCGCGCTGGGGCAAGTGGCGCCCGACCGTCGGGCTGACGATGCACCAGGACCTGCGCGTCGATCGCTTCATCCTGATCCACGGCAGCGCGCATCGCCGGCTCGCCGAATATGTCGCCGAAGACATCGCCTCCGTCTCGCCCGAGACCTCGGTCGAGCTGCGGTTGCTGGATTTCCGCGATCCCTGGGATTTCGAGGAAGTCTATGGAAAGCTGCTCGACTTCGCCCGCGCCGAGCCCTTCGATCCCGAGGCGGAGGACTATCTGGTCCACATCACCACCGGCACGCACGTCGCGCAGATATGCCTCTTCCTGCTGACCGAGGCGCGCTATCTGCCTGGGCGCCTGCTCCAGACCCAGCCCGAACGCGGCTCGCCCAATCCGGCGGGCACCTGGAACACGATCGATCTCGATCTCTCGCGCTATGACAGCATCGCCACGCGCTTCGCCGTCGCCAGCGCGGAGAGCACGTCGTTTCTCAAGTCCGGCATCGATACGCGCAATGCCGCCTTCAACCGCATGATCGACGAGATCGAGCGGGTCGCGCTGCGCTCCAAGGCGCCGATCCTGCTGATGGGGCCAACCGGCGCGGGCAAGAGCCTGCTGGCGCGGCGCATCTATGAGCTCAAGCGCCTCAAGCACCAGGTCGTCGGCCCGTTCGTCGAAGTAAATTGCGCGACGCTGAAGGGCGATGGCGCGATGTCGGCGCTGTTCGGTCACCGCAAGGGCGCGTTCACCGGTGCGGTCGCCGATCGCCCGGGGCTGCTGCGCGCCGCCGACAAGGGCATGCTGTTCCTCGACGAGATCGGCGAGCTCGGCCTGGACGAGCAGGCGATGATCCTGCGCGCGATCGAGGACAAGCGCTTCCTTCCCGTGGGTTCGGACAAGGAGGCGGCGTCCGAATTCCAGCTGATCGCCGGTACCAACCGCGACCTGGGCGAGGCGGTGGCGGCCGGCGGGTTCCGCGACGACCTCTACGCCCGGCTCAACCTGTGGACCTTCCAGCTTCCCGGGCTTGCGGAGCGGCGCGAGGATATCGAGCCGAATCTCGATTACGAGCTCGATCGTTTCGCCGAGCGCGAGGGCGATCGCGCCAGCTTCAACAAGGAGGCGCGGCAGCGCTACCTCGCGTTCGCGACCGCGCCCGACGCGCGCTGGCCCGGCAATTTCCGCGATCTCGCCGCGAGCGTGACGCGCATGGCGACCCTCAGCCCCAAGGGAAGGATCGACCTGGAGTGCGTCGACGCCGAAATCCAGCGCCTGAGGCGCCTCTGGGCCGGCCAGGCCGGCGACAAGGACGACCTCCTCGCCGAAATCCTGTCACCCGGGACCCTCGCGGAAATCGACCCGTTCGACCGTGTGCAACTCGCGGAAACCATACGCATCTGCCGGGCGAGCCGCTCGCTGTCCGAAGCCGGCCGCACGCTTTTCGCTGCGTCGCGCGCACGCCGCAGCACGGCCAATGACGCGGACCGGCTGCGAAAATATCTAGGCCGCTTCGACCTGGATTGGGCGACCGTTTCGCAAGGCTAGGACCTTGATCCCGTCGGCGGGCGGCTACGTCCTATTTGGCGCGTGCCGCCGGTTTTGCCGGGGCCGCCTTTGCGGTGCGTCCCCTGGCGCCCAGGCCGATCTTCTTGGCCATCGCGCGGCGCGCTTCCGAATAGGTCGGGGCAACCATCGGATAGTCCGGCTTGAGGTTGTAGCGCTCGCGATATTCTTCGGGCGTGAGGCCGTGCGTCGACAGGTGCCGGCGTAGTGTCTTGTACGGCTTGCCGTCGATCATCGAGATGATGTGATCCCTGGATGCCAGCGATTTGCGCACGGAAACCGCCGGCTCGAATGCTTCGGCCGACGCCTCGTCTGCTCCGGTTCCCGGCACCGCAGTCGATCCTCTCGACAGGTCAATTACGGTCGTGTGCATCGTGCGCAGAAAGGCCGGCACCTCTTCCGCGGCGACCCGATTATTCTGATTTCCGAGCCAGGCGATGGTCAGTTCGGCCGCCAGTTCGACCGCATTTAGCGAGGTGTCGTCCGTCATTTACTCTACTCCCGGTTCGGAAACTCCCGCACACCTTATCGCTATCTTGGAAACAAGCCAATATGGATCCATTTATTCGGATGCGGTCCGGGCTTGCTTCGACCGGTCCCCAAGAGAGATTGCAGTCGCCGCAAATCCGTCCCAGCCTCGCGCGCGTAAGGGGAGGATCTGTGACGGGTTCGAGGTCGAAGCGGGAAACAGCCGGCGAGCGCGCTTCGATCGAGGCGCTCGACGCGCGTTTCCGCACCTCGCTCGAACATTATTTCTCCCGCCGGATCCGCGATCGCGCCGAAACCGACGACATGATCCAGGAGGTGTTCCTGCGCCTGGTGAAGCGCGGCAGCCTCGACAATGTCGACAAGCTGGCCGGCTATGTGTTCGAAACCGCGAGCAGCGTGCTGATGGATCGGCTGCGCAGGCGCCGCAGCCGGCGCGAGGAAAGCCATGAGGAATTCGACGGGCAGATCCATGGGGATGTGGATTTTTCGCCCGAGCGCGTCCTAATAGGTCGGGAAATGCTGGCACGCGCCACGGCGGTGCTGCTCGAGCTACCCGAAAGAACGCGAGTGATATTCGTGCTGAGACGCCTCGAAGGAATGAGGTATCTGGACATCGCCGCGCGGCTGGGCATCTCGGTCAGCGCGGTCGAGAAGCATATGGAACGCGCCATGGCGCACCTCGTGCAGCGGCTGGGCGACGAATGATCCAGCGCGCGCGCCTCGATCCCACCCTGGGCATGACCGCGGACGAAGCCGCGGTATACTGGGTGCTGCGCCACGACCGTCAGGACCTGACGGCGGCGGACCGCAGCCATTTCGACGCCTGGCTCGATGCCGGCGAGGCCAATGCCCAGGCCTATCGCAAGGCCAATGGCGTGTGGGACGTCTTCGAGAATTCGGATGCGGATCCGCACCTCGCCGCGCTGCGCCAGACCGCTTTGGCCACCGGGCCCGAGCGCAAGCGCTGGCTGCCCGCGGCCGGCGTCGGGATCGCTGCCAGCATCGTCGGTGCTGTCGCGGTGCTTTCGGGTCAGTTCGCCACGCCGTCGCATGTGCCGGGCCCCGTCACGGTCGCGCAGGCGCCGGCCGAACCGGCGAATGCGATCCGCCACGCCACCGAGAAGGGGCAGAAGCGCGTCGTCCGGCTTCCCGACGGCACGCGCGTCACGCTCAACACCGATACGATGATCGCGCTCGCCTTCACCCCGGGAACGCGTCGCGTGCGCCTCACCCGCGGCCAGGCGCTGTTCGAGGTCGCGCACGACGCCAGCCGCCCGTTCATGGTCGAGGCGGCGGATCGGCGGATCACTGCGCTCGGCACCGTGTTCGAGGTGCGCCTCGATCCGGGCCGGATGAAGGTCGTGCTCGTCGAGGGCAGGGTCGTCGTCGACCATGCCGCCGCGGCCACCGACCTGCCGGTGCTGCAGCCGACGATCCTCAGGCCGGGACAGGAACTGGTCGCCGAGCTCGGCGTGGCGCAGCGTGTGCGCGCGGTCGATGTCGGCAGCGAGCTGATGTGGCGCGAAGGCTATGTCTCGTTCGACGATACGACGCTCGCCAGCGCCGTGGTCGAGATGAACCGCTACACCGTCGCGCCGATCCGCATCGGCGACGGCGGTGTCGCCCAGATGCGGATCAGCGGCGTGTTCCGCACCGGCGATGCGGACCGGTTCGCCGCGCTGGTCGCCGAGCTCCTGCCGGTGCGGATCGACCATCAGACCGACGGCGGCGTGGTCATCGCGCTGGCCGCGAATGGCGGACCTGCAAATAAATCTTCATCTGCAAATGTGGAAAATTGAACACGGCACGTCCTGACTTTTGAGACCGGCTAAAGCCGGCTCTTCAGGGGAGGACATGCATGCGGCGCACCGGACCGAAATCCACACTTCGTCTCGCGATTCTTTTGACGGCGGCTCCGATCGCCTTTGTCGCATTGCCCGCCGCCGCCCAGGCGAGCGCGCGGGCGACGATCAGCCTCAAGCCGCAGAGCCTGTCCACCGCGCTCACCGAATTGGGCCGCCAGACCCGCGCCGAGATCGTGTTCAGCCCGAACCTGGTCCGCGGCAAGCGGTCGCCGGCGCTCAATGGCAGCTTCACGGTCGAGGAAGCGCTCGACCGGCTGATCTCCGGCCACGGCCTGCGCGCCCGCCGCACCTCGCGCGGCGCCTTCGTCGTCGAGGCGCAGGCGACCCCGGTCGCCGCCGAGAGCCAGCAAACGGAGGACGACCCAGCAGTCGCCCAGGAGGCACCTGCCGAGGAACAGGCGATCATCGTCACCGGCACGCTGCTCCGCGGCGTCGCCCCTACCGGCACCAATGTCATCGGCGTGACGCGCGACGAGGTGCTCGCCAGCGGCGCGGCGTCGTCGAACGACCTGCTCGCCTCGATCCCGCAGGTCGGCAATTTCGGATCGATCCCCGTGGGCAGCGGATCGTTCGCGATCCCGATCGTGCGGCCCAATATCCGCAACCTGGGCGCTTCGGGCGGCACCACCACGCTGGTGCTGATGAACGGCCGCCGCATGGTCGGTGCCGGCATTCTCCAGACCACCGCCGATCCTTCCGCGATCCCGCCCGACATGATCGAGCGCGTCGAGATCGTGCCCGACGGCGGCTCGGCGATCTATGGCTCGGACGCGATCGGCGGTGTCGTCAACTTCATCACCCGCAAGCGCTTCAACGGCGTCGGCGCGAGCCTGCGCTACGGGATGGCCGACGACTATAAGACGATGGATGCGAACCTGACCGTCGGGCGCGACTGGGGCAGCGGATCGATCTATCTGTCCGGCGCCTATGCCTGGCACGACAACATCCTGGGCGTCGACCGCGACTATGTGACCGCAAACCACAGCGCGCGCGGCGGCAGCGACTTTCGCGTGACAGCCTGCTCGCCGGGCACGTTCACCGCGGGCGGGGTTTCCTATGCCGCGCCGGGCTTCGCGCCCAACACGTCCAACCTGTGCGACTCGTCGGACTATTCGGACATCTATCCGCGCGAGCACCGCTATTCGGTGTTCGGCGGGCTGACCCAGAAGCTGAGCGACAGCATCGATTTCCAGACGACCGCCTATTGGTCGCGCCGCGACACCGACACGCTCACCGCCACGCCGGCCTTCACCGGCAACATCCTCTTCACCAACCCTTATTTCCGCCCGATCGGATTATCGCCGATCCAGAGCGTGGCGATCAACTTCGCCGACGCGTTCGGCGAGAGCATGCCGAGCTCGGCGCGGTTCGACAGCTGGGGCGTGTCGCCGAGCATGTCGTTCGATCTGGGCGGCAGCTGGCAGCTGCGCACCGAGCTGAACTATGGCCACAGCTTCAACCAGGTCCGCGAGGCGACGATCAACGCGACCGCGGCGACCAACGCGCTGGCCGGCACCACCACCGCGACCGCGCTCAATCCCTATGATCCGAGCCTGAGCAGCCCCGGGGTGCTCGCGGCGATCCGCGACTTCGAGAATTACGGCGACGCCAAGCAGGACATGTTCCAGAGCCGCGCGGTCATCGACGGCACGCTCGCCACGCTGCCGGGCGGCAATGTCCGGCTCGCGGTCGGCGCCGAATATTATACCGAGAATCTCCGCTCGGTGATCTCGCTCGATCGCCGTGACGTCTTCACCAGCGCGGTCCAGTCGAACGCGGATCGCAACGTGAAGTCGGTGTTCGCCGAAGCGCTGATCCCGATCTTCGGCGCCGACAACGGCATGCCCGGAATGCGCGGGCTGCAGATCTCGGGCTCGATCCGCTACGACGACTATAGCGACGTCGGCGGCACCACCAATCCCAAGATCGGCTTCAACTACAAGCCGTTCAACGATCTGGTGATCCGCGGCAATTACGGCACGTCGTTCCACGCGCCGAGCCTGGCCGACACCACCAGCACCGCCGACTCGCGCGTCCAGATCTATCTGTTCAGCCCGTTCCGCGCGGGCAACAGCTCGCCGTTCGACATCCTGCGTCCGAGCATCTTCCTGGCGGGCGGCAATCCTGCGCTCCGGCCGGAGGAGGCAAAGACCTGGTCGCTGGGCTTCGATTTCACGCCCAGGGCGATCTCGGGCCTGACCGCGAGCGTGACTTATTACAACGTCAAGTTCACCGACGCGATCTCGGTGCCGCCCTTCACCTCGCCGGTGCTCTATTCGGACCCGAACTATGCGAGCTACTACATCCTCAGCCCCACGCTGGCGCAGGTCCAGGCGCTGGTCGGCAACACGCCGCTCAACGGCGCGCCGAGCCTTCAGAGCCTGTATGTCGGCACCTCGCCCTATGTCGTGATCGATGCCCGGCGCACCAATCTGGGCGGCGTGCAGGTCGACGGGCTCGACTTCAACATCGCCTATCTGCGCCCGACCGGCTTCGGTTCGATCAGCGCGAGCGTCGCCGGCACCTACACGCTCAACCGCAAGTCGCAGGCGGTGGTCGGCGGGCCGTCCAGCGACAATCTGAAGAATGGCGACGGGCGGCTGATGATGGTCGCGGCGCTGGGGGCGAAGGTCGGCGATTTCCTGGCGCGCGCCTCGCTCAACCACCGCGACGGCTATCCGATCCTGGGCATCCCGTCGCAGAGCCGGGTGTCCGCGTTCAACACGGTGGACCTGTTCCTCGCCTATGACCTGGGCAAGCTGATCCCCAAAACGCTGCTGACGCTCAACGTCGACAATGTGTTCGACCAGGACCCGCCCTACCTCAACAGTTCGACCGGCTACACCAATGGCGGCACGCTCGGCCGGCTGGTCTCGGTGGGGGTGCGCACCAAGTTCTGACCCGTTTTTGGGGCGGGCATGCCGGCCACCGCCCGATGTGCGGCGTATTCGAGACCATAAGAGCGGGGACGCGATCCCCGGAACTTCGACTGCGGCAACATGCATGGAGAAGAAGCGATGCTGAGGAAGATCACAAGGCTTTGCCGGCGCGCGAGCGTGCTGGCTTCGGCGCTGGTGCTGGTGACGGCCGGCATGATGCCGGGCACGGCGATGGCGCAGAGCACGCCGTCGATCGTGCGGCTCCACTATGGCAACTCGCCCTGGGGCTACACGCTGCTCGCCGTGGAGACGACCTTCTGCGACGGCACCTATCAGTACGCGACGATCAACTTCGGCACGATCACCTACACCGAGACGCAGACCTACCCGTGCTGATGCCGTGCCGCCGTCGCGGCTGCGCGGCGGCGGCACTTGTACCGAAGAGCTTAAAGGAGGATCGGTTGTCGCGTTGGCCGAGGTTGAGGGCCGGGAAGGGCGTCCTTGCATGCCTTTTTGCGGGCACGGGCATGGCGCTGCTCGTGGCGGCCGGCCCGGCCGCGGAAGCGCCGTCCGCGCTCACGGTCGAATATGCCGCGAACCCGCTCGGGCTCGACGAGCCGGCGCCGCGGCTTGCCTGGCATTCGCCGGCGGCGCGGCAGAGCGCTTACCGCATCCGGGTCGCGACTTCGCCCGAGGCGCTCGCCCGGGGCGAAACGGTGTGGGACAGCGGAAAGACCGTCTCCGACGCCAATGTCCAGATCGCCTATGCCGGCCCGGCGCTCGCTGCGCGCCGGCGCTATTGGTGGCAGGTGCGGGTGTGGGACGCCGAGGGCCGCGAGAGCGGCTGGAGCAAGCCCGCCTGGTGGGAGATGGGGCTGCTCGCGCCCGCCGACTGGAAGGGCCAGTGGATCGCGGGGCAGGCGCCGCTTCAGCACGATTGGAGCGACCTGAAGCTCGATATCGATCTGACGCTGACCGGCGCATCGCTCGATATACTGTTCCGCGCCCAGCCGCACGGCAAGACCTATGGCGACGCCTATGTCTGGACTTTGAGCGACGGCAAGGACGGCCCGGCGCTGGTCGAGAGCATGCGCACCTATCCGGGTGGAAGCAGTTCCACGGTGACGGTGAAGCAGCTCAGGCGCGTGCCGCTGGCCGGGCCGATCAAGGGGCGGCATCGGCTGTCGATCACCGCGACGGGCGCGCAGATCGTCACCAGCATCGACGGCAAGCCGGTGGATACGCTCGCCGATACGACCCACGCGCATGGCACGATCGGCTTCGTCGCGGCCGAGGCGCGCGCGGCGACGATCCATTCGGTCGTCGTCACCGGCAATGGCAACGCGGCCTTCCGCACCAGCTTCGCGCGGAACGACAATCCCTTCACCGGCGGTAGCGTCGCATCGGATGGGCTGGTGGTCGCCTCGGGCGTCCCGCGGGTCGATCTCGTCCTGCCGATCGAGGCGCCCGCACCTTTGGTCCGCCGCGCCTTCCGCCTGGGCAAGCCGGTCGCGCGGGCGCGGCTCTATTATGCCGGGGCGGGGATGCCGCGGGTGCGGGTGAACGGGGTCGCGGTCGGTTCGCCGCTCGGCATCGGCTTCACCGCCTATGACAAGCGTGTGCTCAGCTATGCCTATGACGTGACCGGCTTGCTCCGTCCGGGCGAGAATGTCCTCGGCGCCGAGCTGGGCAGGGGCTGGTATGGCCTGACCGATCCCAATGAATGGTATTTCCACGCCGCGCCCTGGCACGCCGAGCCCGCGCTCAAGGCGCAGCTTGAGGTCACCTATGTCGACGGCACCAGCGATATTGTCGCCACCGACGGCAGTTGGAGCACGGTTCCGGGGCCTACGCTCGGGGACTCCCTGCATCGCGGCGAGCGCTACGATGCGCGGCTGCTCCCGGCAGGGTGGCAGGGCCCCGGCTTCCGCGCCAAATGGCCCGCTGCGAAGGTCGTGACCGGTCCGGCGGGCGCGCTGGTTGCGGCCAATGCCGAGCCGGTCGCTCCGGTCGAGACGATCGTGCCCGCCGCCGTCACCCAGCCGGCACCGGGAGTCTGGGTCTATGATTTCGGCCGGATCGTCGCCGGCTGGCCCGCGCTCGCGGTGCGGGGCCCGCGCGGCGCCACCGTCTCGATGGTCGCCAGCGAGCGCCTGGCTGCCGACGGCACCGTGGTTCCCGCCTCGGGCCTGATCGACGCGCAGCTCCAGACCGACCGCTATACGCTTGCGGGCAAGGGGATCGAGCGCTGGGAGCCGAGCTTCGGCTATCGCGGCTTCCGCTATGTCCAGGTCGAGGGCTTTCCCGGCAAACCGCCACTCGGTGCGCTCACCGCGCGCCTCGCGCACTCCAATGTGGCACAAACCGGCCGCTTTGCGAGCGCAAGTCCGTTGCTCGGAAAAATCGACGCGGCCGCAATCGCCACGATTCTCAATAACATGCACGGTTTCCAGACCGACACCCCGACCTATGAAAAGAACGGCTGGACCGGCGACGCCCAAGCCTCGGCGGGTGCCGCGGCGCGCAGCCTGGGGGTGGCGCGCGTCTGGACCAAATGGCTGGGCGATTTCCGCGACGCGCAGGCGGCGAACGGCGAGGTTCCGGAGATCGTCCCGGCCACGCCCTTTTACGGCTATGAGAAGACGCCCGGCTGGAGCCTGATGTGGGGGCCGACCACGCCCTGGGACGCCGCCGCGCTGATCCTGCCCTGGGAGCTCTATTCGAGCTTCGGCGACACGCGGGTACTCGCGCAGAACCACGAAATGCAGCGCCGGCTTGTCGACTATACCGCGACCTTCATCAAGGCGCCCGAGTTCCGCCGGGCCGCGGGGCTCAGCGAATGGGCGCCCGCGGGCACGCTGGACTTCACCAATGCGCGGGGCGGCGGGATCGACGCGGTCACCACCGCCTATTTCTTCCTCGAGGCGGACCTGCTGGCCAAATCCTCGGCCGTGATCGGCGCGACCGCGGATGCCGAACGCTATCGCGCGCTCGCCGAGACGATCCGTGCCGCCTACAATGCACGCTACTGGGATGGCGAGCATGGCTGGTATCGGACCCTGGACGCGAAGGGCGTGGCCGGACCGCCGACCCAGGTGCAGAACGTCCTCCCGCTCGCTTTCGGCATGGCGCCCGACCGCGAGCAAAGCGTTGCCGATGCGATCGCGCGCGACGTCGAGAAGCAGGGACTGCGCACGGGCGTCTACGGCACCCGTTACCTGCTCGAGATACTGAGCGACCATGGCTATGCCGATCTCGCCTACAAGCTGGCGACGCGCACCGACGAACCGAGCTGGGGCTGGTGGATCGCCAGCGGCCATTCGACGATGTTCGAGACCTGGAGTCTCGATAGCCGATCGCGCGATCATCATTATTTCGCCTCGATCGCCGACTGGATGCGCCAACGCCTCGCAGGGCTCAGGCCCGGCGCGCCCGGCTACAAGACGGTGCTGGTCAAGCCGGCGATCCCCGCCGGGCTCGCGAGCGCCGAGGCCGAACTCGACACGGTCCAGGGCCGCGCAGCCTCGCGTTGGAAGCTGGACGGCGGCAAGCTGACGCTCATCGCCGAAGTGCCCGCCAACACCAGTGGCGAGATCTGGGTGCCGCTCCAGTTCGGCGCGGTTTCCGCGCCCGCAGGTGCCGAATTGCTTCGCCGCGAAGCGAACTATGCCGTCTACCGCACGGGTGCCGGCACTTGGGAATTCCATACCGGAGGCGTGCAATGATCCGTCTGCTTGGCCTGTTGCTGCTCGCCGCGGCCACGCCCGCTGCCGCACAGGAGGCGCGCATCGACAGCGGCGCGCTCCAGGGTGCTGCCGCTGATGGCGTGACCGCGTTCAAGGGCATCCCCTATGCCGCGCCGCCGATCGGGCCGCTGCGCTGGCACGCGCCCGAAGCGGCACCGGCCTGGACCGGAACGCGCGACGCGACCAGGTTCGGTGCCGATTGCATGCAGAACCTCTTTGCCGGCGCTACCGGCAGCGGCCAGCCGCAGAGCGAGGACTGCTTGTTCCTCAACGTCTGGACGCCGGCGCATCCGGCGGGCACGAAGCTGCCGGTGATGGTGTGGATCCATGGCGGCGGTTTCGTCGGCGGATCGAGCGCGCTCTCGGAGACCGACGGCGCCCGGCTGGCGAAGCGTGGCGTCGTGGTCGTCAGCTTCAATTATCGCCTTGGGCGCTTCGGCTTCTTCGCGCATCCCGCGCTGACCGGCGGCAAGCCCGGCGGAAACTGGGGCCTGATGGACCAGATCGCTGCGCTGCTATGGGTGAAGCGCAACGCCGCGGCGTTCGGGGGCGATCCTGCCAATGTCACCATCCTAGGCGAATCCGCCGGCGGGGAATCGGTGACGCGGCTGATGGCATCGCCCGCCGCGCGCGGCCTGTTCGCCAAGGCGATCGCCTCGTCAGGCGGCGGGCGCGATACCTGGCCCGCCATCGCGGCTGCCGAGGCCAAGGGCGCCGCCTTCGCCGCAAAGGTGGGCGCCGGCGACCTCGTTGCGCTGCGTGCGCTTCCCGCCGCCACGGTGCTGGGCGGGATCAACCTGCTCAACAAGGAAGACGCGATCTATTCGGGGCCGATCACCGATGGGGTGATCGTGACCGCGAATACCGACAGCCAGTTCGCACGGGGCGCCCAGGCGCATGTGCCTGCGATCATCGGCAACAATGACGACGAACTCGGTTTCGTGCCTGCCGCCTTCCTGCCGATGGTCAACGGACCGGCATTGGCGGCGCTCGGCGCAAAGGCGGAAGCGGTCAAGGCCGCCTATGGCACGCCCGAGAATGCCACGCGCCACGTTGCCGGTGATCTGATGTTCACCGAGCCGGCGCTGGCGATTGCCACCCGCCATGCGAAGAGTGCGCCGACCTGGCTCTACCGCTTCGGCTATGTCGCGGCCGCCAAGCGCCAGCCGGGTATGGGCGCCGGGCATGCGACCGACGTGATCTTCCAGTTCGACAATCTTGCTCATGCCGATTTCGCGGCAACGGCGGAGGACCAGACGGTAGCGAGACGGGTCGCCGATTACTGGGTGAACTTCGCCAGGACCGGAGACCCCAACGGCGCCGGGCTACCGCGCTGGACAAGCCTCGACCCGAAGGCGCCGGCGATGCTCGCGATCGGTGTGGATCCGAAGATGGCACCCGCTGCCAGTCCTGCGCTCACGGCGATCTCCGCCGCACGCGACGGCAATTGAAAGGGATGATAATGCTACGCGTTCTTAGTTTTCTGGCAGTTGCGCTGGTCGCGCAACCGGCCTCGGCGCAGGAGGTGATCCGCCTGTTTCCACAGGGCGCGCCGGGTGGTGCTCTCGCCACGAAGGCGGAGACGACCGAGACCCGTGCGCCGTTCGGCACGATCGTCCGCAACGTCTCCGAGCCGACGCTGACCGTCTATCTCCCCGACCCCGCCCGGGCGAACGGCACCGCGGTGATCGTCGCGCCTGGCGGCGGCTTCCACATGCTGTCGATCGAGAATGAAGGCACTGCCGTCGCCAAATGGCTGGCCGATCACGGCGTCACCGCTTTCGTGCTGCGCTACCGGCTGCTGCCGACCGGCGGCGACTTCCCCTTGTCGCTGTTCCGCTATCTCGGCGACCTTCCCGCGCTCAAGGCCAAGGTCGAGCCGCTCCGTCCGCTCGATACCGCCGATGGCGAGGCGGCAGTGCGCTATGTCCGCGCCAACGCTGAACGCTTCGGCGTTCATGCCGACCGGGTCGGGATGATGGGCTTCTCTGCCGGCGGCGCGGTCACGCTCTGGACGATGCTCGCCGGTCATGCCGACAGTCGACCGGACTTCGCCGCGACGATCTATCCCGGCCTGCTGCCTGATACGATCACCGCGCCCGCCGGCGCGCCGCCTTTGTTCCTGCTCGTCGCCGAGGACGACAAGCTCGCACGTGCCGATAGCGTGCGGCTCGATGCCGCCTGGCGCGCGGCGGGCGCAAAGTCGCAGCTCATCACCTTTGCGAGTGGCGGTCATGGCTTCGGCATGGCGAAGGTCGGCAAGCCGACCGACGGCTGGATCGAGAAGATGGGCAGCTGGATGCAATCGCTTGGAGTGCTGGGCAAATGAGCAAGGTTCTGGGTCTCGGTGCCGTCGCCGCTCTCGCGATCGGCTTCGCCGCGAACGAGACGGCGTTCACGACGCCCGCCATCCAGAAGGTCGCGGGCTGCGAGGCGCTGGCCGGCACGCCGCTTTCCAACGGCAAGGTCGACGCGGCGGTGTCCGTTGCCAAGGGCGCGACGGTCGATACCGACAAGGGCAAGCCTGGCCTGCCCGCGGCGGCTGCGTTCTGCCGGGTCCAGGCGACACTCTCGGCCGGGCCGGGATCGTCGATCAAGGTCGAGGTCTGGCTACCCGATCGCGCGGCATGGAACGGCAAGCTGCTCGGCACCGGCAATGGCGGCTTCGGCGCGAACCTGACGATCCCCTCGCTCCTGATGCGCGGCGGCGTGGAGAAGGGCTATGCCTCGGTCGGCAGCGACATGGGCCATTTCGGCGAGAGCGACGTCGATGCCAAATGGGCGCTGAACGCGCCCGAGAAGATCAAGGATTTCGGCTGGCGCGCCAACCATCTCGCCGCCGGCTTCGCCAAGACGATCGTCGCGGCCTATTATGCGCCGCCGCTCAAGGCGGCCTATTTCCACGGCTGCTCGGACGGCGGGCGCGAGGCGCTGATGGAGGCGCAGCGCTTCCCGGAGGACTATGACGCGATCGTCGCGGGCGCGCCCGCGATCCCCTGGACGCGGATGACCAGCGCCTTCGCCGCCGATCATCTCGCGGTGTTCGCCGATCCGGCATCCGCGCTGCCCGCCGACAAGCTCAAGCTGCTCCAGGCTGCCTCGCTCGGCCAGTGCGACAAGAGTGACGGCGTTACGGACGGCGTGATCGACGATCCGCGCCGCTGCCATTTCGATCCCGGCATGCTCCAGTGCAAGGCGGGCGACACGACCGGCCAGTGCCTGAGCGCCGCGCAGGTCAAGTCCGCCCGGGCGCTCTATCGCGGCGCGCAAGGCGCTGACGGCAAGCCCTTCTTCCACGGCTATGCGCCCGGCGCCGAGGCGGTGGCGGGGACCTGGGACCTGTGGCTCACCGGGGCCAATGCCCAGCACGGCAAGTTCTCGACCGAATTCTACCGCTACATGGTCCATTCGGACCCGAACTGGCAGGTCTCGAGCTTCGACATCGGCCGTGACTATCCGCTGGCGAAGAAGCGGATGGGCGGCGATCTCGACGCCGACAATGCCGATATCGGCCCGTTCCTGCGCCGCGGCGGCAAGCTGATCCTCTATCACGGCTGGAACGACGCTGCGATCGCGCCCCGGAACACGATCGACTATTATGCGCGCGTCCGCCGAGCTCAGCCGAAACAGGCGGATCAGTCGGTCCGGCTGTTCATGGTGCCCGGCATGTCGCACTGTCTCGCCGGGCCCGGACCCAATGTGTTCGACGCGGTCGGCACGCTCGACAAATGGCGGGAGGGCGGCCCGGCGCCGGAGCAGATGACCGCGACCAAGTTCGACAACGACCTGTTCGCCTATCTCGGCTTCCCGGCCAAGCCGGTTCGTACGCGTCCCCTGTGCGCCTTTCCCAAGGTCGCGCGGTGGAAGGGCAGCGGGTCGACCGACGACGCGGCCAACTTCAGCTGCGTGGCACCGGAAAAATGACCGTCGTGGTGCCCGGCCTCAGCCATGTGCGCGGCGCGACCATGCCGCCGTTGCTCGACCTGACGATCGGCAAGGCGCTCGCGCGCGCCGCCGATCGCTGGGGCGAACGCGAGGCTCTGGTGTCGGTGACGCAAGGCATCCGCTGGAGCTTCGCCGAGCTGCTGGCGCGGGCGGATGGGTTGGCCGGGGGATTGCTCGCGCAGGGGCTCGTGCCCGGCGACCGGATCGGCATCTGGTCGCCCAATTGCGCCGAATGGGCGCTCACCCAGTTCGCCGCGGCGCGCGCCGGGCTGATCCTGGTGACGATCAATCCGGCCTATCGCCTGTCCGAGGTCGAGTACACGATCAACAAGGTCGGCCTGCGCGCGCTGGTCGCCGCCGAGCGCTTCAAGACCAGCGACTATGCCGGGATGATCGAGGAACTGTGTCCCGAGCTCGCCGTCAGCGCGCCGGGCGAGCTCGAAGCGGTGCGGCTGCCGTCGCTCAAATGCGCGATCCTGATCGGGGACGATGCGCGGCCCGGCTGGATTCCCTTCGCGCAGGTTGCGACAGGGAAGGGTGACGCGGTCGCCGGTCTTTCGGCCCAATTGCGACCCGACGACCCGATCAATATCCAATTTACGAGCGGCACCACCGGCTTGCCCAAGGGCGCCACCCTCAGCCACCGCAACATCCTAAACAACGGCTACTCCGTCGGCCGTGCCCAGGGGCTGGGGTCTAGCGACCGGATCTGCGTGCCGGTGCCGCTCTATCATTGCTTCGGGATGGTGATGGGCAATCTCGCCAGCATCACGCACGGCGCGGCGGTGATCTATCCTTCGCCGGGGTTCGATCCCGAGGCGGTACTGCGCGCGGTCGCCGCAGAGCGCTGCACCGCGCTCTACGGGGTGCCGACCATGTTCATCGCATTGCTCGCGCACCCCGATCTGCCCGCGACCGATGTTTCGTCGCTTCGCACCGGCTGCATGGCGGGTGCGATCTGTCCCGAACCTCTGATGCGTGAGGTTATCGACCGGCTGAACCTGCGCGACGTGACCATCGCCTATGGCATGACCGAGACGAGCCCGGTCAGCTTCCAGACCGCAATCGACGATCCGCTGGAGCGCCGCACCGGATCGATCGGCAGGGTCCAGCCGCACCTCGAATGCAAGTTGATCGGCCCCGATGGCGGTGTGGTCCCGATCGGCGAACCGGGCGAGCTCTGTACGCGCGGCTATTCGGTGATGCTCGGCTATTGGGACGAGCCCGAGCGCACAGCCGAGGCGATCGGCGCGGAAGGCTGGATGCATAGCGGTGACCTGGCCGTGTTCGACGCCGAGGGGTACGGCAATATCGTCGGGCGCCTCAAGGACATGGTGATCCGCGGCGGCGAGAACATCTATCCGCGCGAGATCGAGGAATTCCTCTACCGCCATCCGCTTGTCGAGGACGTCGCGGTGGTCGGCGTGCCCGACAAGAGGATGGGCGAGGAACTGTGCGCCTGGGTGCGGCTGCGCGCCGGGGCCGAAGCCGATGCGGAAGAGATCCGCGGCTTCTGCACGGGCAAGATCGCGCACTTCAAGGTGCCGCGCCACATCCGCATCGTCGACGCCTTCCCGATCACGGTGACGGGCAAGATCCAGAAATATCTGATCCGCGAGGCGATGATCGCCGAGCTCGGGCTTGAAACCACCGGCGCGCCATTCACGGCCGCCGGCAACGAGGAGAATTCGAAATGAAGCAGGTCCTTGTCCTGGCCGCTACGGCGCTGGCCATGCCTTCGATCGCTGCGGCACAGACCGCACCGGCACCGGCACCGGCACCGGTCGCCGCGCCTGCGCCCGCCGCGACGCCTGCGGCATCCGCCGCCAAGTTCAATCTCGATACCCCGCTCCAGGAAATCCTCGCGAACGAGGCTGCCAAGGCGGTGCTCGACAAGGATCTGCCGGGCCTGACCGGCCTGCCCCAGCTCGAGATGATCAAGGGACTGAGTCTCCGCCAGCTCCAGCCCTATTCGGACGGCAAGCTGACCGATGAGGTTCTCGCCAAGACCGAAGCCGATCTGGCTGCGATCAAGTGAGGCTAGCCGGTGCTGTCTTCGCCGGAGCGGTGCTGATGGCCACGCCGGCGGCGGCGCAGAAGGCGCCGGTCTATCGCGATGCGCGTGCGCCCCTCGAGGCTCGCGTTGCCGATCTGATCGTCCGGCTCACGCTCGACGAGAAGATTGCGCTGCTCGCCGGCGAATCCTCGATGACGCTGAACGGCGTGCCGCGCCTCGGCATCCCGAGCGTGCGCATGACCGACGGGCCGACCGGCGTCCGCTCTCCGGAAGGGAAGCCGGCGACGGTGTTCCCGGTCGGCGTCGCGCTGGCGGCGACCTGGAACCCCGATCTTGTCCGCACGGTCGGCGCGGCGATCGGACGCGAGACGCGCGCACACGGTGCCGATGTACTGCTCGCGCCGACGGTCAACATCGTGCGCACGGCGCGCTGGGGCCGCAATTTCGAGACCTATTCTGAGGATCCCTGGCTCACCTCGCGGCTTGCGCTCGGCTATGTCCGCGGCGTGCAGGGCGAGGGCGTGGGCGTCTCGATCAAGCATTTCGCCGCCAACAATCAGGAGACTTACCGCTTCGTCGTGGATTCGATCGTGAGCGAGCGGGCGCTGCGTGAAATCTATCTTCCGGCGTTCGAGGCGGTGGTGCGCGAGGCCGATCCCTGGTCGGTGATGGCGTCGTACAACAAGATCAACGGCACCTATGCCAGCGAGAATCCCTGGCTGCTGACCGAGCTGCTCAAGCACGAATGGGGCTTCAAGGGCGTGGTCGTGTCGGACTGGGGCGCGACGCACTCGACCGCGCCTGCGGTCAATGCGGGGCTCGATCTCGAGATGCCGGGGCCGCCGGCGAATTTCGGCGACAAGCTCAAGACTGCCGTGGCGGCAGGGCAGGTCAAGCCCGAGCAGATCGACGAGAATGCCCGGCGGATCGTCCGGCTGATCGTGCGCAGCGGTGCGATCGAGCGCGGTGTGGCGCGGGTCGCGGCCGCGACGCCGCCCCATAATTTCGAGGTGGCGAAGACGGCTGCCGAGGAAGCGATCGTGCTCCTCAAGAACGCAGGGCTGCTGCCGCTCGACCCCAAGATCCGCTCGCTCGCGGTGATCGGCCCCAATGCCGATGTCGTCCGCATCCAGGGCGGCGGCAGCTCGGCGGTGGTGCCGTTCGAGACGCAGACGCCGCTCCAGGCGCTGCGTGCCGCGCTGCCCAATATGCGCATCACGTATGAGAAGGGCGTCGACAATGAGGAGACGCCGCCCGGCGCCGATCCGAAGCTGTTCAGCCCCGGGCCCGACCGTGCCGAGACCGGCCTTGCCGGCACCTATTTCGTCAGCCCCGATGCCAGCGGCGCGCCGACCAGGACCGAACGGGTCACCAGCTTCCTCAAGCGGATCAGCGGCAATATCGCTGGCCCGCAGATCACCGGCTATTCGTCGCTGCGCTGGGAGGGCATGTTCTGGCCACGCGCCAGCGGCAGTTACGAGTTCAGCGTCCGCGGCACCGGCAACGCCCGGATCGCGCTCGACGGTAAGACCGTGCTCGACAAGGCGACCAAAGTCATTCCCGACAATCGCGACGTGCTCGGTTTTCCGATCCCGCGGCGCACCGTCACGCTCGAGCTGGAGGCGGGGCGCGGCTATCCGATCCGCATCGACTATGCGACCGGCAATACACCCTATGAATATCTGAGCTTCGGCGTGCGCGAGCCGCGCCCGTCGCTCGATGCGGCGGTTGCCGCGGCCAAGGCTGCGGACGCCGCGATCGTGATCATCGGCTCCTCCTCGACTACCGAAGGCGAGGGCTATGACCGTGCAACGCTCGGCCTGCCCGGCGAGCAGGACAAGCTCGTCGAGGCCATAGCCGTCGCCAATCCGCGCACCGCGGTGGTGGTCAATGCGGGTGCTGCGATGACGATGCCCTGGCATGACCGCGTACCGGCGATCGTCGACATGTGGCTGCCGGGCGAGGGCGGGGCGGCGGCGCTCGCCGATGTCCTGCTCGGCAAGACCGACCCCTCGGGCCGGTTGCCCGTGACCTTCCCGGTGCGCAGCGAAGACGACCCTACCGATCTGCGCAGCGCGAAGAGCGCCTATTCGGAGGGACTGCTGGTCGGCTATCGCGGGTTCGCTGCGCGTGGCGTGAAGCCGCTATTCCCGTTCGGCCATGGCCTTTCCTACACGAGCTTCGCCTGGTCGGGCTTCACCGCGCCCGCGCGCGTGACGGGCGACAAGCCGGTCACACTGCGCCTGACGGTGCGCAACACCGGTGCCCGATCGGGCAAGGAGGTGGTGCAGGTCTATGTCGCGCCCGCGGAACCCGGGGCAGGCGATCCACCGCTTGCGCTGCGCGGCTTTGCCAAGCTTTCGCTCGCCCCCGGCGCGCGGCGGATCGTGACGATTGTGCTCGATCCCCGCGCCTTCTCGGCCTGGGACGAGACGGCCAAGGCCTGGCGCGTACGTCCGGGGCGTTATCGCCTGATGGTCGGGGCGTCGTCTGCCGACATTCGTGCTGTTCGGGAGGTCGAAGTCCTGGCGCCGACCACGGGAAGGCCTCGCTAGGCCTTTGTAGCACAGAAGCGTGCGACATAGTCGGCATGGCGCGGCATGGATTCGGCCGATTGCGCGAACAGGCTGGCGAGGCGGATCAGGTTCTGCTCGAGCCGGTCCGCGGCGATCGAGTCGGCGAGCGGGTTCCAGGATTTCGGCAGGATGCCGCGGCCGATCAACAGCGCCAGCCATGTCGCCTGGGAGACGGGGCCCGTCGACGGCAGCCTTCCGGCTTCGCTGAATCGCGAGATCGTACGCGCCAGAGACGCGGGTGCGGACGCGGCGGACGGAGGTGCCAGCACTGCGGAAAGATCGCGCAGCGCCTCCCACTCGGCCGCCATTGCCTCGTTATAGGCATCGGCAAGGACGGCCATGTCGCCTCCGCGCGGCAGGAGATCGCGCAGGGTGGCGAGCGTGATCCGTGCCACGTCGACCGGGTCGGCGAAATACGGCTCCAACGCACCGGCGGCAGGGCCGATCGCAACGCAATTGCTTTGCCAAGGTCGCGTGCGCCGGCGCGACGACAGGGGCGCGGTCGAAATGTTCGCCGCGCGGCCTGCCACGGCGCTCAGTTCGGCAATCGCGACCGTTTCGTCCCTGGCATTGAAGCATGCTGTCCAGCCGGTATGGGTCTGCAACGCGACGCGCTGGATCCATCCGGCACGCGCGCCTTGGGCGCCGGTGACCGGCGGGAGCAGGGGATCGACCGCGCCGGTGACGCAGGCGATGCGGTCATGCCCGAATTCGCCGAACCAGTCGTCGAAGCGGCTCTCGCCAAGGGCGCCGATCAGTTTGCCGTCGGCGCTGGCATCAACGAAGAAGTCGGCCTCGATCCGCTCGCCATGCTGGAGACAGATCGCCGCTATCGTGCCGTCGCCGTCCCGCTCGGCTTCCGCGAACGCGCCGGAAGCCGTCACGACGCCCATGCGCGCGACGTGCTGCCGCAAATGATCGGCATAGCCGGCACGATCGACATGATAGCCATAGTCGAGCATCGCGATGCGATCGGGCGTGGGGCGGGCGAACTTGCCGGCGCGTGCGGCGAGCGCGGCGAGATTATAGTCGTCCAGCGGCAGCGGCCATCCGCCTGCCCGCGCCCGGAACCAGAGATCGGCAAACGCCACGCCGTCGACCGGCGAACCATAGTCCCCCAACGGGAGCAGCCATCTGTCCCCCGATGCCGGCCAATTCGAGAAATGCGTGCCGAGGCGATAGCCGCCCCGGGCGGAGGCCAGCAGGGCATGCTCGTCCAGCCCGAGCAGCGCATGCCATACCTTGGCACCCGGCAGCAGCGCCGCAGCACCCGGGAAGTCCCGATCTTCAGGGAGGTCGATCAGCGTGACGCGCGTTCCCGCCGCCGCAAGCGGGGCGAGCATCGCCGCGGCCATCCAGCCGGCGCAGCCGCCTCCGAGGATCGTGACATGGCCGAGGCCAGGCGGTGCGAAGGGTGGGGCGGCCGAACTCATTGCGCCTTGAAGTTCAGGAAGATGTTCGCGGTCAGCCGTCCGCGGCGGGGATCGGCGGGCAGGTCGATGCCCGGCGTGACATGCGCCGAATGCAGCAGGCAGCTTCGGTAGATCGCCATGCGGTTGAACCGTGCATCACAGGCTCCGAGAAGCTCGTAATAGCCGTCGCTGTCGCCGACATAGCCGGCCGGCGGCGCGCGCCGCGCCAGTTCCGCCTCGCGCGCGGCGTCGTAGGTCGCTTCGCGGTCCGCTCCGATCGTCTCGAACCCGGTCGCGCGGTGCCGATAGAAGGCGGTGCCGCCGAATTCGGGGGCGCATAGATAATGCAGCAGCGCGAACTGCATCGGATAGACCGTGTCGATATGCGGGGTGCGCTGTTGCAGCGTCAGCTGGGCGGGCGGCATCGTCGTGACCGAGAAGCTGCACTCGGCATTGGCGAGCGTCACATTGCCCAGCCCGAACACCTGGCGGATGATGGGCGTCAGTCCCCGCGCCACGGCTTCGACATAGTTGAGCGGCGCGGGAGCGCGGATGCCGGGATAGCCGCCATCGGGATTGCCGGCGGGTGTGAAGGCGACTTCCCAACAGGCATATTCGATCAGCGCGGCCGCGTTCGCGAGCAGATCGTCGACGAGCAATATCGGCTCGAGTTCGCGGCCGATCGGCCGGGACACGATCGTCGGGCGCGGATTGAGCGTCAGGTCATAGGTGGCAGCGGCACCTCTGGACACGGAAGATCCTTCAGCCTGTCCCCGCGAGCGCTGGGG
>CBIHNZ010000036.1:0-47971 GCA_966211615.1 uncultured Sphingomonas sp. | reverse complement strand
TGGCGCACCCGACAGGATTCGAACCTGTGGCCTCTGCCTTCGGAGGGCAGCGCTCTATCCAGCTGAGCTACGGGTGCCTGGAAACAGGCGCCTAGCAAAGCCGATCCGCGGATGCCAGCCGTTTCAGCGGCCGGCGGCGAGCGTCACCGGCTGGAACTTGCCGAGCCCGCAGCTCGCGCCCTGGCTCAGGCCCGGCGACACGAGCACGGTGATCAGGTCGACCGAGCATAGCTGGTTGAGCGAGGTCTTGTACGAAAAGCGCTTCTCGAAGCCGAGCTGCGGGCAGGACCCATTCAGCGTGTTGCGATAGACCTTGTTGCCCCTGGTGATGAAATCGATCGTCGAATCGTCGCGCACCTTGGTCTCGCGGATGTCGATCAATCGAAGGCAGTCGACCGGCTTGCCGGCGGGCGTCGCGGCCGGAATCTTGTCCTTGTGATCCTGGCTGGCGGTGCCCGGCGCGGCGAGGAAGAGCAGCGAGGAAGCGGCGATCAGCAGGCGCATGGCGACGATCCTTCTAGCTTGCGCCGGGCGGAGCTTTGCGGTTCGCGGGCGCGGGTGTCTTGGGCTTGAACGCGCAGAGATCGGCAACGATGCATCGCCAGCATTCGGGCGTCCGGGCCTTGCAGGTATAGCGGCCGTGCAGGATCAGCCAGTGATGCGCATGGAGGCGGAAGGGCTGTGGCACTGCCTTGTCGAGCTTGCGTTCGACGGCGAGCGGCGTCTTGCCGCGGGCCAGCCCGGTGCGGTTGCCGACGCGGAAAATGTGCGTGTCGACCGCGAAGGTCTCCGCGCCGAACGCCACGTTCATCACGACATTGGCGGTCTTGCGGCCGACGCCGGGAAGCTTTTCGAGTTCGTCGCGGTCGGCCGGCACCTCGCCGTGATGATCGCGGATCAGCGCTTCGGACAGCGCGATGACGTTCTTGGCCTTGGTGTTGAACAGGCCGATCGTCTTGATGTGCTGCTTGAGGTCCTCCTCGCCGAGCGCGACCATCTTTTCGGGCGTGTCGACTTCCGCGAACAGCCGGCGCGTGGCCTTGTTCACGCCGGCATCGGTGGCCTGGGCGGAGAGGACGACGGCGACGAGCAACGTATAGTCGTTTACCGACTCGAGCTCGGTCTCGGGATGCGGATTGGCCTCTGCCAGTCGCGCGAAGAACTCGACGACCTGCGCCTTGTTCACACCGCCAGCACCTGGTCCATCGTGTAGCGCCCGGCCTGCTGGCCGGCGAGCCAGAGCGCGGCCTGGACGGCGCCGCGCGCGAAGACGGCGCGGTCATCGGCGCGGTGGGTGAGTTCGATCCGTTCGCCGGCGGTGGCGAAGATCACGCTGTGATCGCCGACCACCGAACCGCCGCGGAGCGACGCCATGCCGATCGTGCCCGGCGCACGCGCCCCGGTGAGGCCCGCGCGGGCGGGGACGCCGGCTTCGGCGAGGCTGGTGCCGCGGCCGCGTGCCGCCGCTTCGCCGAGCATCAGCGCAGTGCCCGAGGGTGCGTCGACCTTGTTGCGATGATGCATCTCGACGATCTCGATGTCCCATTCCGGATCCAGCCGCAGCGCGGCCTCGCGCACCAGCCGGGCGAGCAGGCCGATGCCGAGCGAGGTGTTGCCGGTCTGGAGCACCGGGATCTCGGCGGCGGCGGCGTCGATCAGCTGGTGATGGACCGGCCCGAGCCCGGTGGTGCCGATCACGATCGGCGTCCAGGCGGCGCGGGCGGCCGCCAGATGGGCCTCGAGCGCGGCGGGGGAGGAGAAATCGACCAGGACATCGGCCTTGCGCGCCACCGCGGCGGGATCGTCGCCGATATCCGCGCCGCCGGCGAGCTGTGCGCCGAGTTCGGGAGTGATGGCGGCGATCGCCTGGCCCATGCGTCCCTGGCTGCCGAAGATGCCGATGCTCGTCATGCACCCGCTCTAGGCCAGCGGTTTCGCGAGCGCCAGACGAAGCATGGAAGGTTATTTCTTCTCGGACGCCTGGGCATTCTTCTTGCCGCCCAGCGGGATATGGAGCGTCAGCATCGCGGCGGGCACGCTGGCGCCGCCGACGCCGCGCTGGGTCGCGTCGACCGAAGCGGTGCTACCGCCCGGCAGCATGAACTGTGCGCGGCGTCCCAGCCTTGTAGCGCGACTCGAGCGGCGCGAGGCGGAAGCGCGACTGATCCGGATTGCCGCAGACGGTGATCTCGTCGGGCACGGTCTGGCAGCGGGCCGGGGGCGGCGCGGCATCCTCCTCCGGGCCGGACACGATCGACGAGCGATCCTGGGCGAGGGTCAGCAGCAGGGCGAAAGCGAGCATGGATCCGGCTTCCGGACAGGGTGACGGAGGATAGCGTGCGATTTGCGGCGAGCGCGTGGCAGCGGCTAAGGACGTGGCCATGCGCGATATCCGCAACATCGTAATCCTGACCGGCGCCGGCATCTCGGCCGAAAGCGGCGTGGCAACCTTTCGCGGGCCGGGCGGGCTATGGGAAGGCCATCGGGTCGAGGATGTGTGCACGCCCCAGGCGCTGCACCGTGATCCTGAGTTGGTGCATCGCTTCTACGATGCACGCCGGGCGCAGCTTGCCGCGGTCGAGCCCAATGCGGCGCACCGGGCATTGGCACGGCTCGACGCCGAGTGGCTCGGCGCGTTGCTGATCGTCACGCAGAATGTCGACGACCTGCACGAGCGCGGCGGCGCGAAGCGGCTGTTGCACATGCATGGCGAGCTCAAATCGGCATTGTGCGCGGCCTGTGGCGCGCGGCGGCCCTGGGAGGGCGCGATGCCGCCGGGCAGCGCATGTCCGGCATGCGAAGCCTCGGTGCTGCGGCCGGACATCGTCTTCTTCGGCGAGATGCCGTACCGGATGGACGCGATCGAACGGGCACTGGCGGCGGCCGATCTGTTCGTCTCGATCGGGACTTCGGGTGCGGTCTATCCGGCGGCGGGCTTTGTCCAGACCGCGCGCTATCACGGCGCCGAGACGCTGGAGCTCAATCTCTGTCCTTCCGAAGGCAGCGTCTGGTTCGCGGAAAGCCGGATGGGACCGGCAGGGACGCTGGTACCCGAATGGGTGGAGCAGGTGCTGGGCAGGTAGGTCGCGCGCCCGGATCCTTGCAATGTAGGATTCCGCCTGCTTGGCTCGACGGGCGCCTGTGGCGCTGCTCTTTGAATCGTGGATTGTCGGGAATGGCGCAATATAGCCGCGCACTTGTCGCGTGGGTGGCGCGCCACTGTCGCGTCGCGGATGCGTGACTGTCGCGCCGGTGTCGCGCGCGTGTCGCGTCCATGTCGCATGGGCGGCGCGGACGGCCATCGTCCCTCAGGGGAGGCGCCAGCCTCCCCCTGTACGGGCCAACTTCGTCAACCGAAGGCAGCCGCCGGCCGGGAGGTGTCTCTACCCGGCGGCAATCGGCCCGAAGTTCAGCTCGGCCTGTGCGACCGGCGCGAAGCTGCGGCGGTGGAGCGGCGTGGGGCCCAAGGCGCGTAGCGCTTCCTGGTGGACCTTGGCCGCATACCCCTTGTTGCTCGCCCAGCCATAGCCCGGATAGAGCGCGTCATATTCCAGCATCATGCAGTCGCGGCGATGTTTGGCGACGATCGAGGCCGCCGCGATCGACAGGCACAGGGCGTCGCCGCCGACGATCGCGGTGCTGGTGTGGCTCCAGTTCGGGCAGCGATTGCCGTCGACCAGCACCATCGCCGGCACCAGGCCGAGCGCATCGACCGCACGTGTCATCGCCAGCATCGTCGCCCAGAAGATGTTGAGCGTGTCGATCTCCTCGACCGTGGCGATGCCCACGCCCACCCGGGCGCATTCGAGCAGGCGGGCACAGAGCGCCTCGCGCTTCGCCGCCGTCAGCACCTTCGAATCGTCGATGCCTTCGGGGATGCATTTCGGGTCGAGCACCACGGCGGCGGCGACCACGGGTCCGGCAAGCGGTCCGCGCCCGGCCTCGTCGACACCCGCCACGAAGCCCTTGTGGCTGCGCTGGTAGCGGCGTTCGAACTTCAGGTCGGGCCCGGGATTCTTCGGCCCATGATTTTTAGGCATCGTCGAGCCGCCATGGCGGAAAGCGCCGCATCTCGCCAGCCTGGTAGAGACGAACCGCGTTGCCCGCCGGATCGCGCAGCCGCGCTTCGCGCCAGCCCCAGGCCTCGTCCCTCGGCTCCTGCTCGAACTTGAAGCCCTGTTGCTGGAGATAGGCGACGGTCACGTCGAGATCGCCGCATTCGAAATAGACGACCGGCGCGGTGTAATCCTTGTCGGTGGCGATCGAGAAGGTCGCGCCGCCTTCGGTCTCGAATCGGGCATAGCGTGGGCTCGCCCGGACGACCTGGCGCAGGCCGAGCAGCCGGTAGAAGCGTTCGCTGGCCGCGAGGTCCTCGGCCGGGACGGTCACCTGGTTCAGCATCGGCTCGAAGAAGCTCATGTTGAAATCGAGCCGCACCGCCTGCTGCGCCATCGGGCCGTGACCGCGCCCGAGTCCCGCCGCCTCGCGCATCGCGATGCGCACGAAGCGCCGCGCGCGGGTCACGGCCTCGGGCAAGTCCCATTCCTGTGCCAGGCCGCAGGCGATGGCCGATGACAGCGTGCAGCCGGTGCCGTGCGTGCTGTCGGTATCGATGCGGGGATTGGTCCAGTCGATCTCGGGCGGATCGTCGGGATTGGCCGAATAGAGCGTGTCGACCACCTGCGGCCCGGTGCCGTGCCCGCCCTTGACCAGCACCGCGCACCGGTGCGCGGCGACCAGCTCCTGCGGGTCACGGCCGAGTGCCTCGAGCTCGGGCAGATTGGGCGTGACCACCGTCGCGCGATCCATCAGGCGCTCGAATGCGGCGATCGTCGCATCGTCCGCCAGTGTCGCGCCGCTGGATGCGACCATGACCGGATCGAAGACCACCGGAATGCCGGGCAGCTCGCCCAGTTTCTCCGCCACCGCCAGCGCGGTGCGGGCCGAGCCGATCATGCCGATCTTGATCGCGTCGACGCCGAGATCGCGCACCACCGCGTCGATCTGGGCGATCACCATGTCGGTGGGGACGGGATGCACCGCATCGACGCCCATCGTGTTCTGCGCGGTGATCGCCGAGATTGCGGTCATCGCATGGCCGCCCAGCATGGTGACCGTCTTGATATCGGCCTGGATGCCCGCGCCCCCTCCCGAATCGGAGCCGGCGATGATCAGCACGCGCGGGGTCATGATCTTCCCTTGAACCTGCGCTCGCTCGATGCCGGGTGGCGCTGAAGACTCTTACCAGCTCGCGTGGGGCGATCCATCAATTCTCCACCGCAATTGGAGCAAATATCGTCGAGTGCCTCGGAGCATTCGGCGCAGAAGGTGCACTCGAACGAGCAGATGAATGCGCCCGGCTCGTCGGCGCGCAGGTCCGCGCCGCAGCGTTCGCAATCGGGGCGCATCTCGAGCATCAGGCGGCGGCCAGCCGGACGGCTTCGCAGACGCGGTCGACCACCGCCTCCACCTGGCCGCGATCGTCGCCCTCGGCCATGACCCGGATCACCGGTTCGGTCCCGGAAGCCCGGATGACCAGCCGGCCATTGCCGTTCAGTTCGGCCTCGGCCTTGGCGATTGCTTCCTTCACCGCGGGATCGTCGAGCGGCTTGCCGCCCTTGAAGCGGACATTCTTGAGCAATTGCGGCAAGGGATCGAAGCGGTGGAGTACTTCGCTCGCCGGTGCGCCCGAACGCACCAGCTCGGCCAGCACCTGCAGCGCCGCGACCAGCCCGTCGCCGGTGGTGGCATAGTCGGACAGGATGATATGGCCGCTCTGCTCGCCGCCGACATTATAGCCCGAGGCGCGCATCTTTTCGAGCACGTAGCGGTCGCCCACCGCGGTGCGCACCATCCCCAGCCCTTGCGCGGCGAGGTGCCTCTCGAGTCCCAGATTGGACATCACCGTCGTGACCAGCCCGCCGCCGGCGAGCCTGCCTTGCCGGGCCCAGCCGCCCGCGATCAGCGCCATCAGCTGGTCGCCGTCGACGACCTTGCCGGTCTCGTCGACGACGATCAGCCGATCGGCATCGCCGTCCAGCGCGATGCCGATCGCGGCGCCGCTCGCCACGACCGTCTCGCACAATGTCTCGGGCGCGGTCGAACCGACGCGGTCGTTGATGTTCTTGCCGTTGGGCTCGACGCCGATCGCCACGATCTCAGCGCCCAGCTCCCAGAGCGCCGAGGGCGCGACCTGATAGGCTGCGCCATTGGCGCAATCGATCACCACCTTGAGCCCGTCGAGCCGCAGTTCCTCCGGGAAGGTCGATTTGGCGAAATGGATATAGCGGCCCCGCGCATCCTCCACGCGCCGCGCCCGACCGATCTCGGGGGCCGCCGCCAGCGGCACGTCACCGTCGATCAGCGCCTCGATCGACAGCTCATCCTCGTCCGAGAGCTTGTATCCATCGGGACCGAACAACTTGATGCCGTTATCGGCGTACGGATTGTGGCTGGCCGAGATCATCACGCCCAGATCGGCGCGCATCGACTGGGTGAGCATCGCCACCGCCGGGGTCGGCATCGGCCCGACCAGCACCACGTCCATGCCGACGCTGGTGAAGCCCGCGACCAGCGCGTTTTCGAGCATATAGCCCGAGAGCCTTGTGTCCTTGCCGATCACCACGCGGTGCCGGTGATCGCCGCGCACGAAATGCGCGCCGGCAGCCATGCCGACCTTCATTGCCATCGCCGCGGTCATCGGCGTGACGTTGGTCAGGCCGCGAATTCCGTCGGTACCGAAATATTTTCTTGCCATGTGCTGTTTTCTCGCGACCTTGCACGCCCTCAACCGCCACCGGATTAGCGCGGAAATTCTCAAAGGGCGAGCATGTCGCAACCAACCCGTATCCTCTTTTCCCTGATCGCGGGGCTGATTCTCGGCGCGCTGCTCGCCGCCTTCGCGCCGTCGGCGGCTCTGACCGCTGCCGACTGGGCGCAGCCGATCGGGCAGGCCTGGCTCAACGGCCTGCAGATGACGATCGTGCCGCTGGTCGTGGCCCTTCTCATCACCGGCGTCGCCGCGACCGCCGAAGCTGCCCAGGCGGGCCGGCTGGCCGGCCGCGCGATCGCACTCTACGTGACCGTGTTGTTCCTGTCGGCGGTTGCGGCTGCGATCCTCACGCCCTTGTTCCTTTACGTCGTGCCGTTGCCACGGGAATCGGCCGACGCGCTCCGTTCCGCGCTCGCTGGCGCCGAAAAGATCGGCCCCGTCCCGCCGATCGGCGAGTTCCTGGCTGCGATCGTGCCCTCCAACATCGTCAAGGCGGCGGCGGAGAACGCCTTCCTGTCATTGATCATCTTCTCGCTGATCTTCGCCTTCGCGATGACGCGGGTGGGCGAGGACGCGCAGAAGCTGCTGACCCGCTTCTTCATGGCGCTGCGCGACGTGATGCTGATCGTTATCGATTGGGTGCTGTGGGTGGGCCCGCTTGGGGTGTTCGCGCTGGCGCTGGTCGTCGGCGCCAAGGCGGGCACCGGCGCGTTCGGTGCGCTGATCCACTATATCCTGACCATCTCGGGCGTCGGCCTGGCTGTGACGATCTTCGCCTATCCGGTGGCGGTGCTCGGCGGCCGTGTAGGCCTGGGCCGCTATGTGCGCGCTGCCCTGCCGAGCCAGGCGGTGGCGCTCAGCACGCAATCCTCACTTGCGACGCTGCCGGTGATGATCGAGGGCTCGAGCAAACTCGGCGTGCCGGTCGCGGTATCGGGCGTGACGCTACCCCTTGCGGTGGCGATCTTCCGGGCGACGGGCCCGGCGATGAACTTCGCGGTGGCGATCTATGTCGCCGAGTGGTTCGGTGTGCCGTTGAGCCCGGCGACGCTGGCCGTCGGCGTGGTGGTCGCGACGCTGACCTCGCTCGGCTCGGTGAGCCTTCCGGGCACGGTCAGCTATGTGAGCGCCATCGCCCCGGTTGCCGCGACGATAGGCGCGCCGGTGAGTCCGCTCGGGCTGCTCGTCGCGGTCGAGACACTGCCCGACATCATGCGCACCGTCGGCAATGTCACCTGGGACATCGCCGCGACGACCTGGCTGTCGCGCCGCGCGGGCCAGGTGCCGCTGGACGAGGCGGACGCGATACTCGCCCACGATACGTGAGCGGCCGCGGGACGTGAGCGGCCGCTGGCCGCCCTCCGATCATTTCATGAGTACGAGTTCTTCGGACATGGTCGGGTGCAACGCCACGGTCTGGTCGAACGCGTCCTTGGTGAGGCCGGCCTTCACCGCGATCGCCGCGGCCTGGAGGATCTCGGGAGCGTCGGGGCCAATCATGTGGAGGCCGACCACTTTCCCCGTCACGCCGTCGCAGACCATCTTGTAGAGCGCGCGCTCGTGGCGGTCGGCGAGGACGTTCTTCATCGCCCGGAAGTCCGAGGTGTAGATCGCGACCGAGCCCAGCTTGTTCTTCGCCTCGCTCTCGGTCATGCCGACGCCAGCCAGCGGGGGGTGGCTGAACACCGCGCTGGGGACATTGGCATAGTCCACGCGGTGCGGCTTGCCGCCGAAGACCGTGTCGGCAAAGGCCTGGCCCTCGCGGATCGCGATCGGCGTGAGCTGGATACGGTCGGTCACATCACCGACCGCGTAGATGCTGTCGACCGACGACTTGTTGTCGGCATCGACCTTCACCGCGCCCTTGGCGTCGAGCTCGACGCCGATGTCCGCCAGGCCCAATCCTTCGGTGTTCGGCACGCGGCCGGTGGCGAACAGCACGCAATCGACCTCGAACGGCTCGTGCTTGGAAAGCTCTACGCGGAAGGCGCCGCTTTCGAGTCGCTCGATCTTCTTGAACTCGGAGTGGAAGCGGAAATCGATACCCTTGGTGATCGAGATCTGGAGCAGCCGGTCGCGGACCGAATGATCATAGCCGCGCAGGATCACGTCGGTGCGGTTGACCACGGTCACATGGCTGCCGAACTCGTTGAAGATGCCCGCGAACTCGTTGGCAATATAGCCGCCGCCGGCGATCAGGATGCGCTTGGGCAGCTTGTCGAGATGGAACACTTCGTTCGAGGTGATGCCGAGATCGCTGCCAGGGAAATCAGGCACGTGCGGATGGGCGCCGGTGGCGATCAGGATATATTTGGACGTGATCTTGCGGCCCGAGGCCAGGGTCACCTCATGGGGGCCGGTGACGGTCGCGCGCTCGAGGAAGATCTCGACACCGTTATTCTCCAGACCCTGAGTGTAGAGCCCGTTCAGCCGATCGACATCGGCCATCACATTGTCGCGCAGCACGGTCCAGTCGAAGCGGCAATCGGGGACGTCCCAGCCGAAGCGGCGGGCGTCCTTCAGGTCCTCGGCGAAATGGGCGCCATAGACGAGCAGCTTTTTGGGCACGCAGCCGCGGATCACGCAGGTGCCACCGACCCGATATTCCTCCGCCACCGCGACGCGCGCGCCATGCGCGGCCGAGACGCGCGAGGCGCGCGTGCCCCCCGAGCCCGCGCCGAGGACGAACAGATCATAGTCATAGCTCGCCACTTCGCGTCGCTCCTGCATTGGATGGTGGCCGCCAGATAGGAGTGCCGAGGCGCGATGCCAATGCGGCGCGTCAACGCTGGGCGAGATCGACGCGGCGCGAGAGGAAATGGAGGATCCAGGCGATGCCTACCGCGCCGAGCGCGGCCAGTATTATCATGGGCGACACGCTTTCGGGCGGGACGAAATGCTGGGCGGCCAGCATCAGCAGGGCGAAGCTCCAGATCCAGACGTGCAGCGCGACGCGCCAGGGATTGCTCCGGCGGAAGCGCTGGGCGAGCTCGCGCGGCAGCGGGGTGCGGCCGGCAAGCTCGGTGCGGATGCGGCCGCGCAGATCGGCGAGGTCGCGGCGGAAGCAGCGCAACCGCCAGATCGACCAGGCATGCAGCACGAAACCGCCCAGGGCGGTGCCGATCATCAGGCTCGTCCCCGTCGGCAGGCCAGCCAGGGTGACGATGGCGAACAGGCCGATAGTCCACAGGAACAGCAGCGCCATATGCTCGTGCCGCTCGTTGCGGGTCTCGGCGATCCATGCATCGATCCGCGCGAACGCCTCCGCCTTCCAGCCGGGCGCCGAATCGGCAGGAATCGGCAGGAGATTGCCGTCGCCCGGGTCGAACAGCGGCCCAAGCGGGCTCGGCGGGAACCAGCGCTCGATCGCTGCCCGCTCGCTTTCCCGCACGATCCGCTCGCGATCCATCGCCGCCCCCTGCCCGCTTGCGGCGCGCAGCATAGGCCTTGAAGGGTTGCCGATTGCTTTCGCTGGCCTCAGCCGAACGCGCGGCGGATCAGGTCTGTGGTCGAAGGATCGAAATCCAGGCCGCCCTTGTCTGCCGCCTTGGCCATTTCCTTGCCGAGTTCGACGCCGAACTGGTCGAACGGATTGATCCCGAGCAGCACGGCGTTCACGAAGGTGCGGTTCTCGTAGAAGGAGAGCAGGGCACCGAGCGTGCGCGGATCGAGCCGGTCGAGCAGCAAGGTCGCGCTCGGCCGGTCGCCCGGATAGGCGCGCGCCTTGTCCGCTGCATCGCGCCCGGCCATCAGCGCCGCGCCTTGCGCGAACATGTTGATCAGCAGCTGGCGGTGATGATCGTCGGCCAGGCTGTCGCCCGGCTCGATTACCCCGACGAATTCGAGCGGGACGAGATGGGTGCCCTGGTGAAGCAGCTGGAACACCGCGTGCTGGGCATCGGTGCCTACGCCGCCCCAGGTGATCGGCGCGGTCGGCCAGTCGACCAGCTGGCCGTCGACGGTCACGCGCTTGCCGTTCGATTCCATCTCGAGCTGCTGGAGATAGCTCGGCAGCAGGCGGAGACGCTCGTCATAGGCGAAGGTCGCCCGCGTCTCGCAGCCGCGCACCTGGGTGTAATAGAGGTCGGCGAATGCCGCGAGGACGGGAGCGTTGCTCGACAGCTCGGTCAGGCGGAAATGGCGGTCCATCTCGGCCGCGCCTTCAAGCATTTCCTCGAACGCATCCCAGCCGAGCGCCAGCGCTGCCGGGAAGCCGATCGACGACCAGAGCGAATAGCGCCCGCCGACGCTTTCGGAGAAGGGCAGCACGCGGGTCTCGTCGACACCCCATTCGATCGCCTTGTCGGGCGCCGCGGTCAGTGCGACGACGCGGCCATAGGGATCCTCGACGCCGCCCGCCTGCATCCATTCGAGCGCGCTCTGGGCATTGAGCATCGTCTCGGTGGTAGTGAAGGTCTTGGATGCGATCGCGATCAAGGTCGCCTGCGGATCGAAACGGTCGGTTGCTTCCTCCAGCGCCACGCCGTCGACGTTCGATACCACCGCCACGTCGTAGCGATCCGAATCGCGCCCCAGCGCGTCGACCAGCAGGTCAGGGCCCAGCGCTGACCCGCCGATGCCGATATGGAGGATGTGCCGCACCGGGCCGAACGCTTCAGCTTCGATCGCGTCGATCAGCGCACGCATCCGGGCATGATAGGCCTGGGCCCGCGCCACGCTGTCGGGCGAACCCTCGCCGCGCTCGGCGCCATGTTCGGCAGCGCGCCCTTCGGTCACATTGACCGCCTCGCCGGCGAACAGCGCGTCGCGCTTGGCTGCCAGCCCCATCTGCTGCGCCAGTGCGGAGAAGGTGGCGATCGCCTGCGGAGTCAGATGCGTCTTCGACCAGTCGAAATGGATGCCGGCAACGTCGACGGAGAGCGATTCCACGCGCCCCGGCGCGCCGGCGAAAAGGTCGTTGAGCGTCATGGGTTCGAGCGCACGGATCGGCGACCAGTCGGGCAAGGGCATGTTCATCTCCTCTAGGACGATATGCCCCTATCGTCCCGCCGGGGCCGCTGCCAGCCGGATTCATCGGCTTGACGCCACGCCTCGGCCCAAGCAGAGCAGGCACCATGGAGAACGCGCCCCCCGCCGAACCTCAGGACAAGGCAGAAGCCACGTCCACCCCAACCGCGAAGCCGGCCAAGCCCAAGTCGGAATGGCGCGATCTGGGCTCGTTCCTGATCAAGTTGGCGCTGATCGTCTTCGTGGTGCGCAGCTTCATCTTCTCGCCCTTCTCGATTCCTTCCGAATCGATGCTGCCGCGGCTGCTGATCGGCGACTATCTGTTCATCACCAAGTGGAACTACGGCTATTCGAAGCATTCGCTGCCGTGGAGCCTACCGCTGATTCCAGGCCGGATCTTCCCCGGTACGCCCGCGCGCGGCGACGTGGTGGTGTTCAAGGCACCCAACCATAATGGCGAAGACTGGATCAAGCGCGTGATCGGCCTGCCGGGCGATACGGTGCAGATGATCAACGGCCAGGTGATCCTGAACGGCAAGCCCATCCCGAAGCAGAAGATCGCCGATTTCTCGCTGCCGATCACGCCCAACTTCATCAACTGCCCGACGATGTACCAGAATGTCGATGCGAAGGGCGGGCCGGTGTGCCGCATCCCGCGCTTCCGCGAGACCCTGCCCAACGGCAAGACCTATAATGTGCTCGACCAGCAGACGCTGCCGCAGGACGATACCGTGATCTACACGGTGCCCGCCGGGCATGTCTTCCTGATGGGCGACAATCGCGACAATTCGACCGACAGCCGTTTCTCCCAGCCGCCCGAGGGCAACGGCATCGGCTTCGTTCCGCTCGAGAATATCGAGGGCAAGGCCGTGGTCAATTTCTGGTCGACCGACGGCAGCGCCAACTGGTTCCTGCCCTGGACCTGGTTCACTGCGGCACGCTGGAGCCGCATCGGAGAAGGCTTCTGAGCACCCCAGACCTGGGGGGATGGATCGCTGAGGTTTTCGGCCGGCCCGCGCAGGACCTGAAGGCTTTCGAGCGCGCGCTGACGCATGGCAGCCAGGCGGCGGCCAATTACGAGCGGCTGGAATTCCTGGGCGACCGGGTGCTGGGGCTCGTGGTCGCCGAATCGCTGTTCGAGCGGTTTCCGAATGAGCCCGAAGGGGCGCTTTCGCGGCGCTTGAACGCGCTGGTCACCGGCCAGGTCTGTGCCGAAGTGGCGCGCGAGATCGGCGTGGTGCCGCATCTGCGGCTGGGCAAGCAGGCGCGCGACGATGGCGCCGCGAACAGCGACAACGTGCTGGGCGACGTGATGGAGGCACTGATCGGCGTCTTCTATCTCGAAGCCGGGATCGAGCCCGCGCGCGCCTTCATCCGCAAGGTCTGGGACGGGCGCATCGACGCGCACACCACCGCGCCCAAGCATCCCAAATCGGCGCTCCAGGAATGGGCTGCCGCGCATAATCGCCGCCCGCCCGAATATGAGATCGTGGATCGGTCGGGGCCCAATCACGCGCCGCGCTTCACCGTGAAGGTGACTGTGGGCAAGCTCGCCGAGGCAAGCGCCGAGGGCACGAGCAAGCAGGAAGCAGAGACCGCCGCCGCCGCGGCACTGCTGGAGAAACTAGTCAACTAGGCACTCGTTCGTCCTGAGCTTGTCGAAGGACGGCGCGCTTGCCCTTCGACAAGCTCGGGGCGAACGGAGTAGGGGTCTCCGAATGAATAATGAGATCTCCGAGAATCAATCCCAACATTGTGGCCTGATCGCCGTTGTCGGCGCACCCAACGCAGGCAAGTCGACGCTGGTGAATGCGCTGGTCGGCCAGAAGGTCGCGATAGTCAGCCCCAAGGCGCAGACGACGCGCGCCCGGTTGATGGGGCTGGCGATCGAGGGCCAGGCCCAGCTCCTGCTCGTCGACACGCCGGGCATCTTCACGCCGGAACGCCGGCTCGACCGCGCGATGGTCGCCGCCGCCTGGGAAGGTGCCGAAGGGGCCGACCTGATCGCGCTGGTGGTCGACGGCAAGGGCGGCATCGGTCCCAAGGTGCTTGCGATCCTAGAGAGCCTGGCCAAGCGGCCCGAGCCCAAGATCCTGATCCTCAACAAGGTCGACATCGCCGACAAGCCCAAGCTGCTCAGCCATGCTGCCAAGCTCAACGAGGCCCTGGCGTTCGACGAGACCTTCTTCGTCAGCGCGCAGACCGGCGACGGCGTGCCCGAGCTGAAGACCGTGCTGGCGGCGCGCATGCCCGAGGGACCGTGGCATTTCCCCGAGGACCAGGTCTCCGACGCGACCGATCGCATGATCGCCGCCGAAGTGACGCGCGAGCAGCTCTACCTCCAGCTCCATGCCGAGCTGCCCTATGCCAGCGCGATCGATACCGAGAAATATTCGGAGCGGCCCGACGGATCGGTCGAGATCCACCAGCAGATCCTGGTCGCCCGCGAGACCCAGCGCGCGATCGTGCTGGGCAAGGGCGGCACGCGCATCAAGGAGATCGGCGCCCGCGCCCGCGCCGAATTGTCGCGGATCATGGGGGTACCGGTGCACCTCTACCTCCACGTCAAGGTGAACCCGAAATGGGAAGAGGATCGCTCGCTCTACCGCGAGATCGGGCTCGAATGGGTGGAATGAACCGGTCGGCGTCTTGACGTCACTCGGCAAAAAATTTCCCGGCGATTAACCTTTTCGTTGCCGCTTGACCTCTAAAATAGGGGAAAGGACAGGGGGCGTCTCGATATGTCGTATCTGGGTGCGGGGCAGGGCTTTATCGGCGCTGTGGAGTTGCCGCATGTCGACGGGCTGAACCTTGCGGGTCTGCTGAACGGCACTGCCATCGGGCAGGACAATTTCCATGAGATGGCGGCCATGATCCGCTTCGCTGCGAAACGGGGCGCGGTCTCGATCCGGTTTCACCTGGGCGATGACGACCTGACCGATCTGCGGCACCCGCTGCATCTGGCGTTCCTGGAGACGCTGCGCGACCCGATCCTGACCCATCCCATCGTCGATCTGGGCGACATCGCGCCCTGGCGCGAGCGCGCGCTCGAATCGGAACTGCCTTCGGATGCGCTAGGTGTCGGACAGGACCGCGTGGGGCTGGATCATGCCATCCGGGCAGCTTTGCCCCAGGTCGAGATACGGCTGGCACTCTGCGCTGCCGGTCATGTCTGGTTTCCCGAGGACCTCGAATTGTTCGGGCGCGAGGCGCAGGCCTTGTACGAGCTCGGCTTCCACGCCGAGGCGCGCGCCCGGCTTGCGGCATGCGTGTCGCTGGGCGGCGAGGCGATCGCGATCGGCTGACCCCAAGGCTGCCGTGGCGGACCAGGGCGACCCCGATACCGGAAACGGCCAGACCCGAGGATCTGGCCGCCGGGTTCCGTGTTCCCCGCTCGCGCGCCGATGGTGCCGCAGAGGATCATGGGTCCGCTAGGGCCATTGGCGCGCCATCCGGCTTTCAGGCCGAATATTCGTAGATTGTCACAAGCCCGTTGCCGCCTGCGCCGCCCAGCCTCGCGCCGGCGCTCGCAATCGAGCTGGCACCGCCGCCGCCTGCCCCCGGTGCGTTGGCGGCGCCGCCGGGCTGGTTTCCGCCGGCGCTGCCTGCGCCACCGAAGGGAGAGCTTCCGCCGTTGCCGCCGAGCACGGCTGCCGTGGATAGCACGAGCCCCGGGCCGCCCGGGTTGCCGGCAGTGTTCAGCAAATTCCCGCCCGTCGCGGCCGCCGGGGGTTCAGAGCCTCCCACCACCGCGTTGGGCACGAAGGCAATCCCCGTATAGCCGCCGCGTCCACCGGGAGCCGTGACCAGGGTGCCGAAACCCGACGCGTCTCCGGCGTTCCCCCGCGGTGCGGCCGAAGAGGTCGCCGCGCCGCCGGCACCGACGGTGATGGGGGCACCTGCGAAGCCGCTCGTGAAACGCGCCCGCGCGTAGGAGCCGGAGCTTCCGCCGCCGCCGGCCGAGCCCTGGCTGGCCGAGGGTGCAGCGCAACCGCCGCCGCCACCGCCGCCGCCGATCACGTCCACTATGACGACTGCCGTGCCGGGTGTCGGCGTATAGGTTCCGTTGCTGGTAAACTGCTGGATCCCCAGCAGGCCCTGGCTGCCCCCGCCCAAGGTAACGCGTTCATCCGCCATCAGCGCGTTGACGATGGCGGTGGTGCCGACATCGAGCCGTATCCGCGCCACCGGGGCGTGGCTCGCCGGAATGGCGGGAGGTACGGGATTCGACGCCTCGACGCCGGTCACGATCGACAGCGCGCCACTGAGGCTGTCAATGACGACGCGGTCGATGCGCGCATTGGCCGTCGGGGGCGCGATCTCGGAGCTGATTTGCGCGGGGATCTCGACCAGCGCCCCCGCTGCGAAAAGCGCGCCTGCATCGACAGCGATTCTCATGGAAGGTGGCATGGTTTCATGCGGCGCGAACGCCGCCGCCAATCGTGCCAGGATAGAAAGGTCGCCGTTCAATGTCGGGAATGGCGATCCGGTATTTGGTTGATTGAAGTTGATGGCTCCGAAGGTGCTGACAGACATTTGTAGGAACTCCTGAAATAACTTACTATCATGCTGTCGGATCGGATTAATTCTGCTCAAGCGCGACCGCTCGTGCATCGAATCGACAGTGTTCATGATATGTTCTGTACTTTCCTACAAGTCATCCAAAAAATCGGAACGTACCTCGAATCCCGGAAGTGAGTCTTTCGGGTCACACCCACCAGCGCTTGGGCCTGTGGATAACTTCTTGACTCAACATCTGGACCGGTGCCGAAATGTTCTGGTTGGTTAACGATTTAGCATCCATTTTCGTTAACCAATGTTTGCTTGACGGCGGAGTCTCGCCTGCCTGAAGACGCGCGTCCGGCAAGTGGAGCGGTTCGAATGGGGGTTCTGGAAAAGGTTAATCGGCGCAAGGCGGCTGCCCTGGTGGCGCCCGTCGAACTGCCGCTCGATTCGATCCTGATGGGCGATTGCGTCGCGGCGATGCGCTCGCTGCCCGACAAGTCGGTCGACATGATCTTCGCCGATCCGCCCTACAACCTGCAGCTCGGCGGCGACCTGGCGCGGCCCGACGGCAGCCATGTCGACGCGGTGACCGACGACTGGGACAAGTTCGACAGCCTGGCGGTCTATGACAAGTTCACCCGTGAGTGGCTGGCCGAGGCGCGGCGCATCCTGAAGGACGACGGCACGATCTGGGTGATCGGCAGCTATCACAACATCTTCAAGGTGGGCTCGGCGATCCAGGACCTGGGCTTCTGGATCCTCAACGACATCATCTGGCGCAAGGCCAACCCGATGCCCAATTTCAAGGGCACGCGCTTCACCAACGCGCATGAGACTCTGATCTGGGCGTCCACGGGCGAGAAGGCCCGCTACACCTTCAACTATCGCAGCATGAAGACGCTCAACGACGAGCTCCAAATGCGCAGCGACTGGGAATTCCCGATCTGCGGTGGGCCCGAGCGGCTGAAGCGCGACGGGGTGAAAGTCCATCCGACGCAGAAGCCCGAAGCCCTGCTCTATCGCGTGCTGCTCGCCTGCACCAAGCCGGGCGACGTGGTGCTCGACCAGTTTTTCGGTAGGGTAACGACCGGCGCGGTGGCCAAGCGGCTGGGCCGCCGCTGGATCGGGATCGAGCGCGAGGCCAATTATTGCGCGGCGGCGATCGAGCGGATCGAGGCTGCGTTGCCGCTTGACGAATCGGCGCTGAAGACGATGCAGGCACCCAAGGCGGCGCCGCGCGTGGCGTTCGGCACGCTGATCGAGAACGGCTTCCTCAATCCAGGGGCGGTGCTGATGGACGCCAAGCGCCGGCACGTCGCCGTCGTGGGCGCCGATGGATCGCTGCGCTGCGGCGATGCGAGCGGATCGATCCACAAGCTCGGCGCGACCTTGCAGAATGCGCCGTCGTGCAATGGCTGGACCTATTGGCACTATGAGGCCGAGGGCGAGCTGAAGCCGATCGACGCGCTTCGCCAGACCTATTTGCTGGCGACGCAGCCCTAGTCCATTAGGGCTCGCATGCCCGCCAAAACCTATCTTCGCCCGGTCCAGTTCGTCGACACGCCGGTGGGTCGCGACGGCGAGGTCGCGCGGCTGGCGGGCGGGCTCGGCTGGTTTGCCGGCTATGAGCGGATCGAGGTCGAGGGTGGCAAGCGGGTCTCGCGCCGTACGCTCTCGGTGGCCGAAGCCGCGGCCGACGCGCGGCTGGCACCGCTGATCGAGCGGATCTCCGCGCCGCGCGCGCCGCTTCAGCTGGGGGAGCGCGTGCTGCGGCTCGATCAGCCGCTGGTAATGGGCATCCTCAACATGACGCCCGACAGCTTTTCGGACGGAGGACGGCACGCCGACGATCCCGCCGGCGCTGCTCAGGCGGGGTTCGACATGGGGATTGCCGGGGCGGCGATCGTCGATGTCGGCGGCGAATCGACACGGCCGAACGCCACGGAAGTGTGGGAAGGCGACGAGATTCAGCGGGTCGTGCCGGTGATCGAGCGGCTGGCCCGCAGCGGCGCGGCGGTCTCGATCGACACGCGCAAGGCCGCGGTGATGGAGGCCGCGCTCGAGGCAGGCGCGCATGTCGTGAACGACGTCGCCGCGCTGCTCTGGGATGCGCGCGCGGTGGAGGTGGTGGCCAAGGCGGGTTGCCCGGTGGTGCTGATGCATTCGCCCGATCCCGAAAAGGGCGGGCATGGCGGCGACGGTTATGGTGACGTGCTGACCGAAGTCTATGATTGGCTGGAGAAAAGGGTCGAGGCGGTCGCGGCGGCGGGCGTCGACCGTTCGAAGATCCTGATCGATCCGGGCATCGGCTTCGGCAAGTCGCTGCAGGAGAATCTGGCGCTGCTCAACGGGCTGGCGCTGTTCCACGGCATCGGCTGTGCCGTGGTGCTGGGCGCGAGCCGCAAGCGGATGATCGGCGCGCTTTCGAACGAGGCGTCGGCCGAATCGCGGCTGGGCGGATCGATCGCGCTGGCGCTGAAGGGCGCCGAGCTGGGCGCGCAGCTGATCCGGGTGCACGACGTGTTCGAGACCACCCAGGCGCTGCGCGTGTGGCGGGGCATGAAGGACGTCGCGCTGACGGCGCTATAGGCCGACGCGTTTCTTGACCAGTGGGCGGGAGAGGTCGCGCAGCGTATCCTTGCCGACCCAGCGGCGGACCGAATCGGAGGAAGTCGCAAGCTGCTCGGCAAGCGCGACGCTGGGCAAATGGAGGCCCCGCCGCTGGCCCATCGAGCGCAGCGCCCAGCTCACCCCCTTCTTGACGAAGTTGCGCCCGTCGGCGGCGCCGGCATCGATCAGCGGCAGGAACTCGAGGAAATCGGCATCGGGCCGCTTCTTGGCATGCAGCGCGACGCTGGCGAGCAGGGCAAAGGCGGCGCGGCGGACGAATTCCTCCTCGCGTACCGCCCATTGGCGGATCTTGTCGAAGGCGTGGGGCGATCTGTCGAACAGGTCGAAACAGGCGGTGTCGCAGATCGCCCAATTGTCGAAGTCCGCGGCCCAGCGGTCCATCAGCTCAGGGGTGATCGCCTTCGGCTCGGCGACGAACACCGCGAGCATGCGACCTTCGTACCAGCCCGAATGCCATAACGCGTCGGCGAGCGCCTGATCGCGGCCGGCCGTCTTGGCGACCGCACGGCAATCCCCGACGCTGACGCCCATCGCTGGCAGGCCGCTGACGATGCCGTAGCGCGCCATGTCCTCGACGCCGCCCGGGCGGGCGTGGCGGTGGAGCTCGGCGATCAGTTCGGCAGCGCGGTCCATGACGACGGGACCGTAACAGGCAGTGGGCGCCGCCGGCCAGCCGGGCTCAAGCCGCGGTCTGGTCGATCCCCAGCTCGCCGAGCTTGCGGTAGAGCGTCGAGCGGCCGATGCCGAGGCGGCGGGCGACTTCGGTCATCCGGCCGCGATAATGGCCGATGGCGAGGCGGATGACGTCGGCTTCGATCTCGTCGAGCGGGCGCATATTGCCGTCGGGCCCGAACAAGGTGACCCCGGCATTGCCCGAAGCATGGCCCATCGGGCTCGCGGGCGCCGCGGGGCGGCCGAGCGCCAGATGCGCGATCTGCGGGAAGTCGCTGCGGGTCAGGCCGTCGCCGTCGCAGAGCACGGCGGCGCGGAACAGCGCATTCTGGAGCTGGCGGACATTGCCGGGCCAGTCATAGCTGCCGAGCAGCGCCAGCGCCTCATCGGTGATGCCGAGCGGACGCAGGCCGGGCTGTTCGGCGATTCGCGCGAGCAGGTGTCGCGCGAGCGCCGGAATGTCGCCGGCGCGCTCGCGCAGCGGCGGGATGGTCACCTGGACGACGTTGAGACGGTAATAGAGATCCTCGCGGAAGCGTCCGCCCTCGACTTCGGCGAGCAGCGACTTGTTGGTCGCCGCGATGACGCGGACATCGACCTCGCGGGGGTGGCGCGCGCCGATCGGCTGGATCTCGCCCGACTGCAGGACGCGGAGCAGCTTGATCTGCGCATCGAGCGGCATCTCGCCGACCTCGTCGAGGAACAGGGTGCCGCCATCGGCATCGAGGAAGCGTCCGATCTTGCGCTCGAACGCACCGGTGAATGCGCCCTTCTCGTGCCCGAACAGCTCCGATTCGACGAGATTGGCGGGGATCGCACCGCAATTGACCGTGATCATCTCCTTGCGGCTGCGCGGAGAGGCGGCGTGGATTGCCTCGGCGATCACTTCCTTGCCGACACCGCTCTCGCCCTCGATCAGCACCGGCACGCGGGCGCGCGCGGCCTTGGCGGCGATCGCGAGCGCGGCGCGGAACTGGGGTGCGGAGCCGACGATCTCGTTGAAGGCGAGCGTAGCGGTGAGCTTTTCGGTGAGCGGGCGGAGCTCGCCCGCGGTCATGCCGCCCATCGCGGCTTCGAGCGCGGCGAGCAGGCGCTCGGACGCGATCGGCTTGACCAGGAAATCGGTGGCGCCGGCGCGCATCGAACCGACGGCGGCGGAGACCGAGCCGTTGGCGGTGAGCACCAGGATCGGGAGCTGCGGGCGGCGCGCGCGCAGCTCGACGATCAGGCTGGCGGCGTCGCTGTCCGATGCGGGATGGTCGAGGATGATCGCGTCGAGCGCCATGCCGTCGGGGGTGCCGAGCGTAGCGATGGCGGTTTCCGGGTCACCCGCGAAGATCGTGCGCCAGCCGCGGCGCGACGCGATCGCCGCCACGAGCCGACGCTGTGCCGGTTCGTCGTCGATCAGCAGGAGCAGTCTCTGCCCGTTGCGAGTCATCGCATTCCGTCCCCAATGTCCCGTTTCAGGGCGCAATGGATAAAGTGCAGGAGTAAAGTTCGGCTTAAGCGTGTCTGGGCCATTTCCATCGACAAGCAGTGCCGCCTGGGCTTGAGGGGATGCGATACGGGGGTTAAGACGACGCCAAGAACACGTACAGGGGAAGATACGGATGGCCGAAACGGGCGACAGCAATGCCGAGTTCCAGGCGCATGAACAGACCTGGCACGGCTTCACCGCGATGATGAAGTGGGGCACTCTGGTGGTGGCCCTCGTCGCCGCCTTCGTCGTTTTCCTGATCGCTTCGAAGTAGCGTGAAGATCGCGGTGCTCAAGGAGACCGCCGCCGGCGAGCGGCGCGTTTCCGCGACTCCCGAGACGGTCAAGAAATTCATCGGATTGGGAGCCGAGGTCTCGGTGGAGGCGGGCGCGGGAGATACCGCGTCGATCGCCGACCAGGGATTCGCCGATGCCGGCGCGAAGATCGGATCACGCGCCGAGGTGCTGGCCGATGCCGATATCGTGCTGGGCGTGCAGGGTCCCGACCCCGACAGTCTTTCGAGCCTGAAGCAGGGCGCGTGGATCGTGGCGGGGCTCAATCCGTTCGAGGCCGGAGAAAATGGGGGGCGGGCGCGGATCGACCGTTATGCCGCGCTCGGTGCCGAGGCGCTGGCGATGGAGTTCATGCCGCGCATCACCCGCGCGCAGTCGATGGACATCCTCTCCTCGCAGTCGAACCTTTCCGGCTACAAGGCGGTGCTCGACGCGGCCGCCGAATATGACCGCGCCTTTCCGATGATGATGACCGCGGCGGGCACGGTTTCCGCCGCCAAGGTGTTCGTGATGGGCGTCGGTGTCGCGGGGCTCCAGGCGATCGCGACGGCGCGGCGGCTGGGGGCGCAGGTCTCCGCCACCGACGTGCGCGCGGCGACCAAGGAGCAGATCCTGTCGCTCGGCGCCAAGCCAATCTTCGTCGAGAATGTGAAGGGGATCGAGGGCGAGGGCACCGGCGGCTATGCCACCGAGATGTCCGACGAGTACAAGGCGGCGCAGGCCGAACTGGTCTCGTCGCACATCGCCAAGCAGGACATCCTGATCACCACCGCGCTGATCCCGGGACGCCCGGCGCCGCGGCTGATCTCGGACGCGCAGGTGGCGAGCATGAAGCCGGGCAGCGTGATCGTCGATCTCGCGGTCGAGCAGGGCGGTAATGTCGAGGGCGCGGTCGCCGGCGAGGTGGTTACCGTGCACGGCGTCAAGATCGTCGGGCACAGGAACGTACCGTCGCGGCTGGCGGCGGACACGTCGGCACTGTTCGCGCGCAACCTGTTCAACTTCCTCTCGGCCTTCTGGGACAAGGAAGTGGGCAAGCCGGTGCTCGACGAGGAGATCGGCAACGCCGTGCGGGTGACGCAGGGCGGCAAGGTTGTGAACGAGCGACTGCTGGGCTGAGCGCACAAAGGGGGCGCATACCATGGACTTCATCTCGATCCTGTCGATCTTCGTGCTGGCCTGCTTCGTCGGCTATTACGTCGTCTGGTCGGTCACGCCGGCCCTGCACACGCCGCTGATGGCGGTGACCAACGCGATCTCGTCGGTCATCATCGTCGGCGCGCTGATCGCAAGCGCGGCAGTCGGGCTGGGCAGCGGGGGCGCGACTTCGAAATGGCTGGGGCTGCTCGCCGTGGTGATGGCCAGCATCAACATCTTCGGCGGCTTCGCGGTCACCGCGCGCATGCTCGCCATGTACAAGAAGAAGGATCGGCCGGCGGCGAAATGACCGTGGGCACGATAGGGGACGAAGACTGATGGAGCATATCGCGGTCAATCCATGGGCGTCACTCGCCTATCTCGTGGCGGGCGTCTGCTTCATCCTGGCGCTGCGCGGGCTTTCGAGCCCGGTGTCGAGCCAGCGCGGCAATCGTTTCGGCATGATCGGCATGACGATCGCGGTGGTGACGACGCTGGTCACGCACGTGCCGATGGCGGCCAACCCTTTCGGAGGCACGCCGGCAGCAATCGAGCATGGCCTGCAGACAGTACCGGACTTCCTAACCATCGTGGAGATCCTTGTCGCGATCGCCATCGGCGCGACGATCGGCATCGTCACGGCGCGGCGGATCGCGATGACCGCGATGCCGCAGCTGGTCGCGGCGTTCCACTCGCTGGTCGGCATGGCCGCGGTGCTGGTGGCCGCGGCGGCTTTCCTCAATCCCGGGGCGTTCGGCATCGCCGAGGGCGGCGTGATCTTCCTGCAGAGCCGGATCGAGATGGGACTCGGCGTCGCGATCGGCGCGATCACCTTCTCGGGATCGGTGATCGCCTTCCTCAAGCTCAACGGCAATATGGGCGGCAAACCGATCATGCTGCCGGCGCGCCATGTGATCAACCTGGCGCTGATCGCCGGCATATTGGGGCTGATCGCCTATTTCACGCAGGACCAGTCGCCCTGGATCTTCTGGACGGTGACGGCGCTGAGCTTCGTCATCGGCTTCCTGCTGATCATCCCGATCGGCGGCGCGGACATGCCGGTGGTCGTCTCGATGCTCAACTCCTATTCGGGCTGGGCGGCGGCGGCGATGGGCTTCACGCTGCACAACACCGCGATGATCGTGACCGGCGCGCTGGTCGGCTCGTCGGGTGCGATCCTCAGCTACATCATGTGCCGCGCGATGAACCGCAGCTTCATCAGCGTGATTGCGGGTGGCTTCGGCGGCGACAGTGGCGGTGCGGCAGCGGGCCAGGCGATCGACCGGCCGTGGAAGCGCGGCTCGGCCGAGGATGCCGCCTTCCTGATGAGCCAGGCCGAGCAGGTGATCATCGTTCCCGGTTACGGCATGGCGGTCGCCCAGGCACAGCATGCGCTGCGCGAGATGGCCGACAAGCTGAAGGCGCACGGCGTGCGCGTTAAATATGCGATCCATCCCGTTGCGGGACGCATGCCCGGCCATATGAATGTGCTGCTGGCCGAAGCGAACGTCCCGTATGACGAGGTCTTCGAGCTCGAGGACATCAATTCGGAATTCGCGCAGACCGACGTCGCCTTCGTAATCGGTGCGAATGACGTGACAAATCCGGCCGCGAAGACCGACAAGTCGTCGCCGATCTATGGCATGCCGGTGCTCGATGTGGAGAAGGCGAAAACCGTCCTTTTCATCAAGCGCTCGATGGGCGGGGTGGGCTATGCCGGCGTGGACAACGAACTTTTCTATCGCGATAACACGATGATGCTGTTGGCCGACGCGAAGAAGATGGTCGAGGAGATCGTCAAGTCGCTCGACTGACGCTCGACCGAGTCTTTGGGGGGGCGCGCGTGATAGGATCGATTCTCGGCGGGGCATTCCGCCTGGTGGCGCGGCGGCCGGGTTCGGTCGCGATCTGGGCTATCCTGTACTTGGTGGGAATCTTCGCGATCGGGTTGCTGCGCGTCCTGATGACGCCGGCGGGCGCGGCGGGCGCCGGCGGGAGCTTGAGCAGCTTCTTCGCGGCGATCGTCACTCAGTTGCTGATGATCGGGCTGATTGCGGTCCTGCTGACGGCGGTGTGCCGGGCGACGCTGCACCCCTACAAGACCGGCAAATTCTACCTCCGGCTGGGCGGCAATGAACTGCGCGTATTCGCGCTGCTGCTGATGCTCGCCATTGCGAGCGCCATCGCGATGTTCCTGCTTGGCCTGGCCAGCCAGATGATCCTGTGGGGTGTCAGTGCCGCGACCGGCGGGCAGGAGGCGATGGGACGCTGGCCGCAGGTGATCCTGGCCCTGCTGGTGGCGGGCGCGGTGATCCTGGTGCAGGTGCGGCTCTCGATCGCCCTGCCGCTGACCTATCTCTACGAACAGGTCACCGTCGACGAGGCCTGGACGCTGTCGCGCGGTCATTTCTGGGCCTTGTTCGCTGCCTTTGTCGCGATCTCGCTGCTGCTGCTGGCGGGCTGGATCGCGGTGATGCTGATCTTCTTCTGGCCGGTCGTGCAGGCGGTGCTGGAGGCGCAGTTCGGCCCCGACATGCTGCTGGGCGGGGTCATGATGATGCTGGTGGTGCAGGCGATGAACCTGTCGACGCTGTCGCAGGTCATCGTGATGGCATTGGTGTTCATCCTGATCGCGCTGGGCTTCGTGCTCGTCACGGCGACGCTGGCGAGCGCGGCGCGCGAGTTGCTGGGGCTCAAGGAGGGACAGCTTCCCGATCTCAGCCGGCGCGGCTGAGACCGACTGGTCCGCATCGGAGATTTCGACAATCCCGGGCGGCACCCTGCCCTCGCATTCCTCCGAAACGGAGGAAATCCGACTCCGCCATTTCGGAGGAATGCGGCATCTAGGGAACAGAAGACGAACTCCCGGGGCCCCGATGTCGAATTCCGCGTTTCCATCGCAGAGCGCTGCGCCGTCCTATGCGCTGGCGGTGCCGAGTGCGCTGCTCATTGCCGATCGCGAGGAGGATGGCGACGCCGCGCTGGCGGCGCTGGAGCTTGCCGGCTACCGCATTCGCGCCCGCCTGGGCTTTGCGGAGGCCGTGCGAGACCTTTCAAGCCATGACGGTATCGACCTGATCATGATCGAGGCGGCGGGCGCCCCCGAGGCTCTGCTCGACATCGTATGTGCCCGCGCCGACACGGTGGCGCGCGAGCGAGCGCTTGCGGTGATCGCAACGATATTGCCCGAACAGATCGATCTGGCGGCGGGCCAGCTGAGCGGTCCCAGGGTGCAGCTGCTATGCGGTCCGCGTGCATCGGAGCGCGTGGGCGCGGCGGCGCTGTCCCGGGCGCATGTGCGTGGCGCGCTCAACGATGCGGCGCGCGATACCGAATCGGTACGGCTCCAGCGGCTGAACGAGGAAGTTGCGCGCATCGCCGATGCGCTCGCGCGGCTGACCCGCGGCGAGGATGACGATCGGCGCGCCGGCGTGCGCGACAGTGGAATCGGGTATCGCGGGCCGGATGAAGACGGGACTGGCGAGGTAAGTGCCCGGGAAATCCGCGCCGTGATCCGCTCGCGGCGGATGCGCGCGCAGTTTTTCACCGGCGAGCTCTTCGCCGATCCGGCCTGGGACATGCTGCTCGACCTGTTCGCCGCCGAACTGGAGCTCCGGCGCGTTTCGGTCTCCAGCCTGTGCATCGCCGCTGCGGTGCCGCCCACGACGGCGCTGCGCTGGATCGGATCGCTGCACGATGCGGGGTTGTTCGAACGACATGCCGACCCGAGCGACCGCCGCCGCGCCTATATTGCGCTCAGCCAGAAGGCGATGGACGGCATGCGCAGCTATGTGAGCGCAGTGAAGCGTGCGGGACTGAGCCTGGTCTGACGACGAGGGCCTTGCCCTCGGGCCCCGGCTTTGGCATCGCAGCCCGCGCGGCGTCGCTTTTTCCGAGGCGATGCAGCGGGCGCTTAGCTCAGTTGGTAGAGCATCTCGTTTACACCGAGAGGGTCGGCGGTTCGAGCCCGTCAGCGCCCACCATTTCCCCAAGTCTTGACGTGACCACGGCCCGCGCACAGCAAGTATGCGACCGCTGGTGCCGTCGCCACCGCCATCTTCATTCCGCGCATGCTTCTCCTCCTTGATCTTCTTGCCGGCCGGGATCACGCGTGGCCGCTGGGAAGCGATTGCCCCTCCAGCAGACTGCGCTCGACCGCTGGGAGCCGGCGTCGGCTGACGGGTACGAACTGGCCACCTGCCATCCTGACGGCAGTGCCCCCCTCCTGGCGGACGATCGCCGAAGCATGCGCGACGTTGACGATGTGCGAGCGGTGGACGCGAATGAAATTCGCCGGGAGGCGCCGCTCGAGGAGGGCGAGGCTGCCGTCGTGGAGCAGGTGCCTGCCGTCGATGGTCACCAGCTCGGCATAGTCATCGGCGCCTTGGATACGGACCAGATCATCGCAATCGACGATTTCGGCGCGGCCGATGGTCCGCACGACGAGCGTGGCACGCCGCGGTTCGATGCCGGTCGCGGCGAGTCGGTCGAGTGCCCGAGCGAGCCTCGCCCGGACGATAGGCTTGGGCACGAAGTCCAGCACGGCATGGTCGAAGGCTTCGAGCGAGCGGTCGGCATGCGCCGACACGACCACGCACGGCGTCCGATTGGCCGCACGCATCACATCGAATCCGTTGCTGCCACCGAGATTGAGATCGAGAAGGATGCCGTCGAAAGCGGCGGCTACGAGCTGTTCGACGGCGGCTGCGACATCGTCGACGCAGCACAATGAAGCGCGGTCTCCGAGATGATCGCGCACCAGCCGGACCAGCCGGCGCATCGCGGATGCTTCGTCCTCGACCAGCAACAGCCTCATGACAGGGCGCCGGTGACGATAGTGGTGCGCCAGATACTGGTGCTCACGGCCCGCGCATCGACCGTGGCCGAGGCGCCGAACGCCGCCGCGATCTGGGCACCGATATAGGCAAGCCCCGTCCCCGTGCGCAGGGATCCATCACCGCCGCGTAGGCTGGCGGGTGTCGTCAGTTCGAGCGAACCGAGCACGGTCCCGGCGCGCACGATCTTCAGCGAAAAGCTTGCGCCGTCGGCGTACCGGCCGTGCACCAGCGCATTCTCGACCAGCGTGAGAAGGACGCCGGGAGGAATCTGGAGGTTTGCGGTCTCTCCATCGACCTCGAGACCGAGCCGGGCATCGGTACGAAACGCCATCAATCCCAGATGTGCGCGGCAGAGCTCGATCTCGTCGTCGAGCGCGATCAGCGGCTGCCCGGCGATTCTGGCGAGGGTGCGGAATTCGTCGCCGAGCAGCTCGATCATTTCGACGCCGGTTTTCGGATCGCTTTCGACCCACTCGACCAAGCTGTTGAGCGTGTTGAGCAGGAAGTGCGGCGCGATGCTTTGCCGCAGAAGCGCTGTCTCCAGACCCGCCGCGCGCATGGCCGCGATCGCCGCCTCGCGCCGGGCCTTCCTCAGGACGAGGATCTGGTCGGCGAACAATATGGCGGCCAGCCCTGCCAGCGTGAGATACTGCGCACCGTCGAGGAAGTCCGGCTGGAGCGCCAGCAGGGTGATGAAGACCGCCAGCGCGGCCAGCAAAAGCCTGGCGCGTAGCCCCTCTCCGCCGCGCCGTCTGGCGGCGGTGGAGGCGGCGGCGATCGCGCCCGCTGCGCCAAGCGCGAGGGCCAGCATCGATCGCGTATCCTCGGCGATCGGCAACAGCCACACGGCGACCATGGCCGCTACTCCGCCCGATATCCACGCGACCAAGGTGTCGCGGCGGTAATGCCACGCGGCGTAGGCGAGCATCGACATGCCTACACCGCTCGCGCAGATCATGATGATGAGCAGACGCGGCCCCTGCCAGGGATATGGGAGGGGCAGGATTCCGCGGGACACTTCGACCGCCAATTGCGCCAGCGTCGCGGCCGACAAGGCAGCAAGAGCGAGCGAGCCCATGTTGCGGCGATCGGCGAACCACGCGCCGCCGAAGAAGATGGCGGCGATGGCGAAGATGCCGGCGGTCGGCAAGGCGGGAAGATAATAGCGCAGGAGCGGCGCTTGCGCCCCGGTATACTCCTCGATGTCGATCTGCGCGACGGGACGCCCGACGCGCCAGGGCTGATGCCAGGAAGAGAGGTGCGCGACGAGGACATTGTCGCCTGGCCGGAGGATAGCGGGCGCAAGCGGCCAGACCGCATCGAACGTGCCAGGTATCTCGGTCGAGGCGTCGGCACCCGGCCTGCCGTTCGCCCCGAGACGAGTGCCGTTCCACCAGAGCTCACTCGCAGCCATTGCGGCGATCCTGAGACCAAGTGGTCGATCGGTCCGCGGTAGCGGAAGGGTCACCTTGATCCATACCGGCCCGTCCTGGCTGTCGATCGCATCCACCGTCGTGTTGCGGCAGGACGGTTCGGTGAACGTCGGCGGAGTCGCTGCAGGACCGGCGCACAGGATGACGTCGCGCACGTCGACGAGATTGCTTGCCCGAACGGGCGGCACAAGGAGAAAGACAAGAAGGATCACCGCGAGCCGGATCATGATCCCGCCTTATAGAGCGAATTCCTCCATGGTCTTGCCGCTCGCCGAGCCGATCCCGCCGTTCACCGATCGGACGCCAATACGAAGAGCGCTATCGCTAGAGGGCGAACTATCCCGCCGATTGTTACGGGGGGATATCGGCCCTTTGAAACTCCCGATCCGGCCAACACGGATCAATGAATGGAAGGCGACGAATGCGCAACCTCACTCGACCCCTCGCTCTCTGCCTCCTCGCGGCAAGTCCCTTGGCTGCGCTGCCGTCGCCGGCAGCAGCCGCTGACGCGTCGGCCGAGTTGGTCCTCACACCGGGGGTGGAAACCGCCTCCGACGGCACGCCCGTCCATTACGAAATCGGCACGATGCTCGTTCCGGAAAACCGCTCGAAACCTAACAGCCGTCAGATCGGTGTTGGCGTCCTGCGCGTGAAGGCCCGCGTGGCGACCAAGGCACCGCCGATCTTCCTGCTCGCCGGCGGCCCCGGCATCACCTTGCTCAATACGATCGGCGACAAGAGCGCGTCTGCGCGGCGCCGGCTGCGATATTGGCTGGACTATAGCGCCGGCGCCGATCTCGTCATCGTCGAGCAGCGCGGGTTCACGCTGCGCGGTGACATGCTCAAGCTGCGTTATCCGGCGATGCCGCTGGATCGTCCGGCCACGGTCACGGCCGATGTCGCTATGACCATGGCGCTGGCGAAAGCGGTCAGTGCCCGGAACCCGGGGCACGACCTTGCCGGCTATACGATCGCCGAATGCGCGGACGACGTCGACGCGGTGCGCCAGGCGCTGGGCTATCCGCGCATTTCGCTGCTGAGTGCCAGTTTCGGCTCGCAATGGGGTTTCGCGGTGATGAAACGTCATCCCGGTACCGTCGCGCGCGCGCTCATCTCGGCGGTCGAGCCGCTCAATGACGGCTACGACATGCCCTCCCATGTCTACGCCAGCCTGCAGCGGATCGCGTTCGAAGCCGAACAGGACTCGGCGCTGCGGCCCTATATTCCGGGGGGTGGACTGATGGCCGCGGCGCACGCGGTACGCGACCGCCTCGCGGCGGCTCCGATCGTCGTGAACGTTCCGGACGAGAGCGGTGGCGCCCCCATCGCGGTGACGATCGGTCTGGGCGATTTCCAGCAATGGCTTGTCGCCCATGCTGCCACCGCTTCGGGCTGGCCAGCCTTCGTCATCGATCTCTACCACGGACACTATGATCGCTGGGCACGGGAAGTGATCGACGACCGCAAGGGACGTGAAGCCGACCTGATCTCGCCGCTGATCGACACGGCCACCGGCGTCAGCGCAGAGCGCGAGCGCCAGCTCCGGACCGACCCTGCGCTCGACATGATCGGCCCCTGGGGCTTCGCGACCTATCTGGCCTCGGCGGAAACCTGGCCTACCAAGGACCTCGGGGACGACTTCAGGCTTCCGGCCAAGGACGACACACCGATCCTGTTCGTCCAGGGAGACTGGGACACCAATACGCCCGTTGAGAAGCTGCTCGGAATCCTGCCTTATTATCCCAACGCCCGCACGATCATCGTGCATCGCGGGCAGCATACCGGCACGCTGCAATTGCTTCGGGACCGTCCTGATCTGTGGAGCGCTGCCATGAAGTTCCTGAACGATGGCGCTATGTCGGATCTTCCCGTCGAAGCCGAATTGGCGCCCATCCGGTTTGATCTGCCCGAGCGCGCTCCTCGCTAGATCCGCCGGTACCCGGGCAAATGGTCGCGCGCCTTCTCGAGATGTATTGCCAGATCAATACGCGGGGAGGCGCGCAATGTCCTGGCGAGAGAGTCTATTGATCACCTCATTTTCTTGAGGTGGTCTTATTTGGTTATAACAAGTCGAGGATCTCGGCGCGCTTCCGGGATCGAAGCGCGCCGGGGCTCGTGCGTCAGCGCAGCTTGCGGCCCTCCGCGTCCCAAACCTCGATCGCGCCCAGGTTGAGGGCGCGGATCTTCGCTTCGGTCTTGGCGAGGTCGCCCACCACGACCCAGGTCAGGGCATCGGGATGGAGCAAAGTGTTCGCGGTGGCCGTGATCGTCTCTGGCCGCAGCCCGGCATATTGAGTCGGCAGCGTCGTGATATAGTCGTACGGCTTCTGGAAGCGGTTCACATATTGGAGATAGCCGACCATCGCATTGTTGGTCTCGAACTGGCCGGGCAGTGCGAGCACCTGGCCCTTGGCAAGCAGCTCGAGTTCGGCCTGGGTCGCAGGCTTGGCCTTCTGGATCGCGTGGAGTTCCTTGCTGATCTCGGCCAGCGATTCCGCGGTCTTGTCAGTCTGGACGCTGGTCGCCACGCCGAACGCCTGCGGGCCGCGCCCGTCGGCGATGAAGCTGTTGACTCCGTACGACCAACCTTTGTCCTCGCGCAAATTCATGTTGAGGCGCGATGTGAAGGCACCCCCCAGCACGTCGTTCAGCGCGCCCAGCTCGAAGTCATGCGCGTCGAGGCCCGTCGGCATGGTTTCGCCGACGCGGATCATCGACTGGATGGCGCCGGGCTTGTCGATCAGGACGATCCGCGCCGCCTTTTGCGGGGCGATCGGATCGAGCGTCTTCACGCCCTTGACTCGCGCAGGTGCCTTCCAGTCGCCGAAGCCCTTTTCGAGCGCGGCGACCAGCACCGGCATAGTGGTGCTGCCCGATGCGTAGATCACCGCATTGTCGGGGCGGATCCAGCTCTCGTGGAATGCGACCAGATCGTCGCGCGTGATCGATTTGAGCGTATCGGCGCGGCGGGCCAGGGCGGTGCCATAGGCATGGTCCTTGCCGTAGAGCAGGTTGTTGAACGTGCGCTGGGCGACCTCGCCCGGATTGACCAGCGACTGCGACAGGTTCGACAGGTTCAGCGCACGGTCGCGCTCCAGATCCTCCGTCCGGAAGCCGGGGTTGCGGATATAATCCGCCCAAAGGGCCACGGACTCGGGCAGTGAACGGGTGAGCGCGGAAAGCGCGAAGTCGGTCGTGTCGCTGTCGCCATAGGCGTAAATGCGCGTGCCGACCATTGCCTGGCGCTCGGCAAAGGCCTGCGCGTCCAGCGTCTTGGTGCCTTCGTCCATCATGCCAAGTGTGAAGCCGCCCAGGCCCTTTTTCATATGCTGCTCGGCGGCATGGCCGGCGTCGAACACCATCGCCATCTCGACGGTCGGCGTGCCGGGGCGCTCGGAGAGCACGACGCGGATGCCGTTCGAGAGCTTCGCCTCATGCACCGTCGGCAGCGTCAGCGACGGCGACGCGCCCAGCGCCGGGATCTTGCCGCGATCGGCGGTGTCGACGCTGGTCTTGTGGCTGCCGAAGGGCAGCACGGTCAGCTTGTACGATCCCTTGGTCAGCCAGTTTCCGGTCGCGCCGCGCACATCGGCACCGGTGACCGCGCCGAAGCGGCGTTCGTCCTCGGCGTATTGGCCGGGATTGTCGGCGAACATCGTGCCCGCGGTGAGCGCCATCGCCTTGACGAAGATCGACTCCATCGAGCGCGCATTGTCGCCATAGGAGCCGATCTTGGCGCGCTTGAGCTCGTCCTCGGTCGGGCCGTTCTTCAGGAAGTCGGCGAGCACCGCCTTGATCGCCACTTCGGCCTTGGCGCGGTCGACACCGTCCTTCAGGCGGATTTCGATCCCGAAAGTGCCGGCGATGGCGAAGCTGTCATAGCTGGCGGTCGCCGAGCTTGCGATCTGCTGGTCGCGGACCAGGGCCTTGTAGAGCCGCGAGGTCTTGCCGCGACCGAGTACATAGGCCGCCATGCGCAGCGCCGGCGCCTCGGCCGTGCCGTTGCCGGGGGCCGGCCAGTTCCAGGCGATCGCCGTCTGCGGCACGTCGTCCTGCATCACTTCGCTCTTGTCGACCGGGAGCGTGGGAACCCAGGCCTTGATTCGGCCGGTGGGTGGGCCCGAGGGGATGCTGCCGAAATACTTCTCCATCAGCGTCTTGGCCTGCGCGACGGTGACGTCGCCGCTGAGGGTGACGACCGCATTGGCTGCGCCATAATATTTGCGGAACCAGTCCTTCACGTCCTCGAGCGAGGCGGCGTTCAGGTCCTCCATCGATCCGATGGTCGAGTGATAATAGGGATGGTTGGACGGGAAGATGCCCTGCGCCTCGAGGTCGTTCATTGCCGCATAGGGCTGGTTCTCGCGCGTGCGCTTCTCGTTCTGGACGACCTTGCGCTGCTCGTCGAGCTTGGCCTGGGTGATCGCGCCGAGCAGATAGCCCATGCGGTCCGATTCCAGCCACAGCACGCGCTCGAGCCCGCCGGTGGGGACGATCTCGTAATAATAGGTCTGGTCGAGCGAGGTCGCGCCGTTGACGCCGGAGGTCCCGATCTCCTGGAGCGGCGGCATATATTCCTTGTCGTGATGTTCGGAGCCGTTGAACATCAGATGCTCGTAGAGATGCGCGAAGCCGGACTTGCCGGCGGGCTCGTTCATCGATCCCACATGATACCAGACGGTGAACGCCACCTTGGGCGTCTTGTGATCCTCGTGCACGACGACGCGCAGGCCATTGGCCAGCGTGAATTGCTCATACGGCACCACCTCCTGCGCGCGGACGGGTTGCGCGGCGGCAAGGGTGATCGCCGCCGATGCGAGGAGCAGCTTCATGGATTTCATGGAGAGTTCTTCCTTGGGGTAAAAGGGTCGGTTCCCCGGAACGGGGAACCGACCAGAACACGGCCGCCGGAACCCGGCCGCCTCAGAACGTCGTGGAGATGCCGAGCTTGAACCTGCGCCCGCCAAGATAGGTGGCGCGGGTATAGACGTTGCCCTGGGTCTGCTGGACGTCGGGGCTCTGGGTGCCCCTCAGCAGATCGGACGCCTCGACATAGACGCGCATCTTGCCGAACTTCGGGTTCACATAATATTCGGCGCGGAAGTCGAGCGTGCCGGCTCCTCTGTCGTAGACCTCAAGGCCACGCGGGTAGAACACCGACAGCGCCTTGGACTGGAAGCTGTAGGTCAGCGTCCCGTCGAACCCGTATTTGTTGTAGGTCAGCGCCGCGGTGCCCGAATGCTTGGGCTGCTGGTAAAAGGGAATGCCGGAGAACTGGTAGACGTCCTTCCCCGGCGCCGCATAGGCCCAGCTATATTGCTGGGTCCGCGAGCTGTGCGTGTAGGTATAGTTGGCGAACACGCCCAGGCCGCTCAGCGCGCCGGGAAGGAAGTCGAACTGCCGCTCCACCTGGCCTTCGATGCCCCAGATCGTCGCCGGCTTGTCGCTGTTGATCGGCTGGCCGCCGTTGATGAAGTAGAGCTCCGGATGCGCCGGATCGAAATAGGGCGGCCCGGTGAAATAGGGACTGTCGGGCAGGGTGACATTGGCCAGATTGGCGGGACCGTTGGTCTGGTTGGCCTGGAGCAGATTGTTGATCCGCTTGTAGAAGCCGCTGAGCTTGATGATGCCGATCTTGTGGTAATATTCGGCGCTCAGATCGAAATTGTGCGTCGTCGCCTGTTTGAGGTTGGGATTGCCCGAGGAGATCTGGAGGATCGGCTTCACGCCGTCGGGACCCGGGATCGGGATGTTGATGAAGGTGATCCGCGTCTGGGTGGATAGCTGCCCGATCTGCGGCCGCGCGACCGACAGGAAATAGCCGCCGCGGAAAATCAGATTGTCGCTCTCGCGATAGTTGAAGAGTATGCGCGGCAGGAAATCTTCCGAGCTGGCCTGTTCCGCGACCAGCCTGGTGAACTGGTTCTGGAAGATCAGATCGGTGCCGAAGCCGCCGCCGTTCGCGGGCATGATCGGACCGATATAGGTCGGGAAGACCAGGTTCTTCGCCTGCAGATCGGTGCGGTTGTACCGCACGCCGCCGATGATCTCGAGCTTGCCGAACTGCAGCTGCGCCTGGACATAGGCGGCGTAATTGTCCTCCTGGGTCGACTGCTTGTCCTGATCCGGATTGGGGATGATCGGCATCAAGGTCAAATTGGGATATTTGGCGATATAGTCGTCGATATTGTCGAGGAAGCCGGTGAGCGTTTTCTCGCTCATCGCGGTGAAGCCGGTCCCGCGAACGCCGATGCGCGCGAGGTCGAGGGGCTCGAACGGCAGGCCGAGCGAGGTCACCGTCGCGCCACCGCCGAACTGGGTGCGCACCAGATTGCTCTTGAAGGTCGTGCGTTCGTAGTGCGCGCCCGCCTCGATATATTTCAGGAAGCCCAGATCGGCGTTCCAGCGCGTGCTGAAGCTCGCAGTGTAGCGGTCGTTGTTGCCCGTCGTGTCGTCAATCTGGCCTGTGCCGTTGTCGATCGTGAAGTGCGACGGATCGTTGACGAAGGCCCAGCCCGCGCTGCTCAGCAGCGGGATCGGGATCTGATTGCCGCTGCGCGGGCCGAACGGCGTGACGATATAGCCGAGCTTGGGATCGGTCGCCTCGGGGAGGAAGTAGTTCGCCTGCGCATCGCCGTTCGGCATGCGGATGTCGAGCGTGGTGCTGCGCGGATGGCGTTCGCTGCCATGGGCATAGCCGATCAGATAGGTCAGCACGAACTTGCCGAGGGTGGACTTGGCATTGAAGCTGTAGGTGTCGGTGATCGTCTTGACGTCGGGATCGTAGAAATATTTCTGGTTGCGCTGGAGCGCCGCGTTGCCAGGCGTGAGATCCAGGTGCAGCGCCGAGATCATGTCGCCGCCGGGAATGTCCGAATAGTCGCTCAGCGTCGCGAAAATATCGTTCAGCGAATAGGTGGTGCGATTGGCCTCGGCATGCTGGAAATCGAACTTCGCGTTTGTGTCGGCGCTGATCTGCCATTCGGCCGAGACAGTCGCCGCGATCGTCGACTGCTTCACATGGTTGAAGTTGGTCTCGAGCTGCGTCGGATAGGCCTGGTCGTCGCCGGCGATGTAGGGAAACTGGGCCAGCGGATCGACCGCGTCCCCCGAGGTCAGCGGCGTGCCGTTGGCGCCGTTCGGCAGGAACGCTCCGAACTTCATCGACGGCGCATAATAGGAGACGTTGCGCACTGAATTGCGTCGATACTGCACCGAGGCGCTCAGGCCGAAATTGTCCTGCGCGCCGAAGCGGCCGGCGACGGTGCCGGAAACCAGAAAGTCGCTGCTGAAATCCTTGCCGCTCTTGCCGCCCTCGATCTGGAAATTGGCGTAGCGATGCGGGCGGTTGAGTGGCGACAGCGTCTCGATCTCGATCAGGCCGCCGGTGCCGGCGCTGTCCTGGCTGGGCAACAGGCTCTTGTTGATCGTGATCTTGCTGACCGAATCGGCGAGCAGATTGCTGAGGTCCGCCGAACGCCCGGTGCCGTTGCCGACCGGCAACTGGAGGCCGTTCAGCTTGACGTTGTTCATGTCCGGGTCGAGCCCGCGGACGATCACGTTGGTGCCGTCGCCGGTCAGCGAGTCCCGCTGGAACGAGACTCCGGGCGCGCGACGCAGCGCGTCAGAAAAGGTGGTGCCGGTGAAGTTGCCGAGATCATCGGCGGAAATGACGTCCGAATTATTCTCGGCGGTGCGTTGCAGGTTGAGCGCGTTGGCGCGCGCGCTGCGCGATCCGTAGACGACGATCTCGGCGCCGACTCCGCCCGGTTGGGCCAGCGCCAGGTCGACCGACGCCTCGTCCCCGGCGGGAACGTCGATCAGCTGGGTGATCGTCTCGAAGCCGAGAAAGGAGATTTCGAGCGTATATTGTCCCGCGCGCAGGTCGGGGAAGCGGAAATTACCGAGATCATCGGCGATCGCGGTCTGGCCGGTCTCGACGATGCGAACCAGCGCGCCGGAGATATTGCGGCCGCCGTCCGTCTGGGCGACGTGCCCGACGATCGCACCCGGGCCGCCCGTCGCCACCGGCGTAGGCGTGCCGCCGGACTGCGGCGTGCCGACGATGTACGAGCCGCCGCTGGTCACGCTGAGCGCCAGGCCCGAGCCGTGCAGCAGCTTGCGATAGGCATCGACAGTGCGGAATTCGCCATGCAGTGCCGGCGCCGCCTTGCCCCGTACGGCGGCTTCGGAAAACACGATGTTCGAGCTGGTCTGGGATGCCACGGCCCGCAGCGATTTCTCGAGCGACTGGGCCGGAAGGTCGAATGAGAAACTAGCCTGTGCATGCGCCGCGAGCGGAGCGGCAAGAACGCAGCTCGCAAGCGCGTACGCCGTCAGCGAAACTTTCGATACCATCGATTTCCCCCCTGAGAGATCGCGCGGATCGCGGCCCCTCAAGCTTCTAGACGACGCCGCAAAGCGAAACCGACATGCGCAGGCAATAAAAATGTAATTGGCGGTTAACCGTGGGTTTTTTGTCCAATCGGCTGTGTGTCGGGGCGCAATTTAATTACGTAGTGCTAGCGGATGATCCGCAATTCGCTCCCCGCCTGCTGCACGTGCAGACTGTGCAGCGCCGCGATCGCGGCGGCGAATTCGGCGGTATCGTTGGTCGCGAACACGCCCGACACGCGAAGCGACCCCAGGCGCGGGTCCCCGATCGCGATGCGCGGACCGCCGTAGCGATTGAGTTCGGCAACTGCGCTCGAAAGCGGCGTGTCGGTGAAGACCGCCTGGCCCCGGCGCCACGCCGTGGCGGCTTCCATCGAAGGCTGATCGATCAGTGAGGGCGCGTCGGGCGTTACCGTCAGCCGCTCTCCGGCCCGCAACAGCGTCGGTGCATCGACGGGCTGCGATTTTGCGGCACCGATCTGGTTGATCGCCACCTTGCCTTCGATCAGCGTGACCACGACGCCGCTATCGGTCCGCCGCACGATGAAGCTCGTCCCCACCGCGCGCACCGTCCGGTTGCCGGCGGTGACGATAAAGGGTCGGTGGGGATTGGGTGCGACCTCGAACATCGCCTCGCCGCGATCGAGCCGCACGCGGCGGACATCGTCCTCATAATCGATTGCCAGGGCAGTATCGGTGTTGAGGGCGATTCGGGTGCCGTCCTTGAGCGTCGCGACCTTCTGCTCGCCCATCTGCGTCGAATAGCCGAGCGAGCGGCTCATCAGCCACCAGCTCGCGCCGCCGCCAAGGACGACCAGCACCAGGCAGGCCGCCAGCGCCAGGCTCCAGGCGGGCGATGGCTGCCAGCGACGCGCCGGTCGTGCCGCCGCGGGTCGGCCGGACGCCGGCGCCCCGTTCGTCGCGACCAGAGCGGCGCCGGGCAGGATGCCCCAGATCTCGGTGGCGCGTTCGAACGCTTCCTCATGCGCGCCATCGGCATAGAGCCAGGCGCGCAGCGCATCATCGGTCGCATCGCAGCGATCGGACGATTGCAGCCTGGCGATCCAGGCGGCAGCTTCGGCGTCGATGCGCTTTTGCTCGGGCGTATGGTAGCTCACCACTCCGCCATCCATTGCATCAGTTGCAGCGTCGCGCGAGCGACCTGTTTCTCGACCGCCGCCACCGACATGTCCTCGGTCGCGGCGATCTCGGCATAGCTGAGATCCTCCAGCCGGCGCTTGAGCAGGATGCGGCGCGTACGCTCGGGAAGCTGGGCGAGCCCGTCGGCGGCATGGCGCAGGCGCGCCTGCTCCTCGACGATCTGGGCCGGATCGGGCGTGCGGTCTGCGATCGCATGAATGTCTTCGAGATCGACGAATGGCGCACGCGCCTTTCGCCGGGCGCGATCGATGGAAAGATTGATCGCCGCGGTCACCAACAACGCCTCCTGCGAGCGCGCGGCATGCACGCGCTCATATTGTTCTACTTTCAGGAAAGCGTCCTGCACGAGTTCATCCGCATCCTCTTCGGAAACGCCGCGCCGGAGAACGGCCCGTCTGGCTTTCGCCAGCATCTCAGCCAAGCTCGGCATCGTGCGTTCCGTTCTCCTTTATCTGCTAGACGCCTATATCTGCGAAACCTGACATCGCGGCGGCTTTTCTTAGATCCAGATTGGTAGGAAAAACGCGGCGCGCGGTCGCGGCCGCGTGATGGATTTGTGCGGTTGTGTTGGTGCCAGGGGGAAAAACGCATCGGGGGGGCCTGCTAAGTCGCCTCCCTGGCGGGGCCCCGTCATTGGCCACGGCCGGACGACGGCGGGATAGCCAACCCGTCGCGATCAACCCGCCCCCGAGTGCCGCGTCGATCGCGTTGTCCAGGTTAAACGCATGTCGAGACGATCCACGCCATGTTCGTCGGCGGCGGCAACACGCCCGCCCGGGTGCGGGCCTTTGTCGATTTCCTGGTCGAACGGCTACGATAGTCGGGGCCCGGCCAGGCCGGTGGAAACTGCTGTCGCAGTTCCCACCCTTTCACCGAGGCACGCCTATCCGGCTAGGACAAGATCAGTTGGCCGTGAACGTGGGCGCGCCAGCCGCGTTGTATTTCACGGTTATATAGGAATTGTCGCAGACGTTGACGTTGCTCCAAGTCGCCGAGGTACCGTCCTCGAACGTACCCTTGATATCGTAGCGGCACTGGCTGCCGGCCTTGTCGAAATGGACGGTCATGCGCCCGTTCGACTTGACGGTCGCATCGCGCTTCATGTCGGGATCGACCTTGTTCGGCTGCCAGGTGGTGGTGCCGGTAGGCGCGACTTCGATCGCCTTGATCGCCTTGCCCGAGCCGTTGATCAGAATGAAATCCCAATCGTCGGCAAGCGCCGGCGTGGCGACCATGAGCATCGCGACCGCCGTAATCAGCGTGGTTCGCATCGCATTTCCCCTCCTGTTACGCAGAACAAATTGCGCCTCTCCGAAGCTTTCGGCAAGTACGTAGACTTGCTGCTTATAGTGAGCGGACGAGCCGCACCGCGCAGGCGATCCAGGCCGGATCGGCGACCACCTGCTGGCGCCCGCCGGCGCCGAGCGGGAGCAGGTGCAGCTTGCCTTCCTCGCGCCCGATCAGCCGGCCGAACAGGAAGCGCCCGGCGGGGCGCGGAACCAGCACGTCGCGATTAAGCGCGGTGGCGAATGCCTCCGGTGACAATGAAGTGCACCAGATCGCGTCGCCCGTCCGATAGTCGCCGATCCCGCCGGAGACGGTGACCGCCACCATGCCCGGTTCGCCGCGCGGCGGGACGACCGAGGCCGCGTGGCGCGGTGCCTGCGCGCCACCGCTGTCGAGCATCGCGGCGACCGGGATCTCCGGGCGGTCGGGCAGGCGGACGAGATCGGCGGCATCGACTTCGAGCGCCGCGGCGATGCGATTGAGCCAGCCGACGGAAACTGTGCGCGTGCCCGTTTCCAGCCTGCCGATCGTCTGCGCGGTGGTGGGCGGAACGCAGCGCTCGGCCACTTCCTCGAGCGTGAGGCCTTTGGCGCGGCGGACTTCGCGAATGGCGGTAATCATGGGCGCTCCTAACCAGTTTGGTTTTTCGCTTTCCTACAGATGTGCCTTCATGGCAAGAGGGACGAATCGGAACAAAGGGAGATCATATGCGCGAATTGGTGGAGCGGGAGATCGAGGACGGCCATCTCGCCGCGCGCGGCATGCCGTCGGGCGGGCGGCGCAGTGTCACGGTCAATCTCGCTGAATCGCCACTCACATGGCTGCGCGCGCGCGGCCATGTGAGCGCACGACAATATGAGGCTGGCGAGCGAGTCCGTGCTGATTACGAGATGGCGGCGCTCGGGCCGCGCGTCACAATGCGCTGGGACGCGGCGCCGAGCGCGCGCGGCCGCCGGGGGCCTTCCAAAGGCCTGGACCCGACGCTCGCACAGATATCGGCAAAGCGCCGGTTCGAAGCGGCGGTAGCGGCGGCGGGACCGGGGCTTTCGGATATATTGTGGCGCGTGGTCTGCGCCGGCGAAGGGTTGGTCGCCGCCGAAAAGGCGCTGGGTTGGCCGAGCCGTGCGGGCAAGCTGGTTCTCGGACTCGCGCTCGACCGGATAGCCGATCACTACGAATTGAAGTGAGCGGCGTCAGGCCTCGGCGGCAGGTGCCTTCTGGGCCTGGCCGACGAAGCGGCCATAGGCCCAGCCTATGCCGATCAGTGCGACGCCGAGCGCGAGGAAGGAGAGGATGCGCAATAGGCCGTCGAGCGCGGCGGCGTCGACCAGGAAGACCTTGAAGGTGACGAGGGTGAGCAGTGCCAGGCCGGCGATGCGCAGGTCGTGCGCGGTGGTGGCGATGCCGCGCCACAGCCAGAACAGGGCGATTCCGAGCAGTATTGCTGAATAACCGCCATTCTCCGCGGTGCCGATCGGGCCGGTGAGGAGGCTGCCATGCGCCGCCTGACGAACCACGGCGAGTGCCGCGATCAGCGTGAGGACAGCTGCCGCCCCGCGAATGGGAGGTCTGGATAGGAGCGTCCAGAGCCAGAAGGCAGCGAGGCCGGCATGGATCGCGGCGGCGTTGAGGATCGGGATCGCGCCGACCTGCTGATCGACCCAGGCGGAGTTGAGCACCACGCAATCGAACCAGACGAAACGGCAGAGGCCGAGCATGAACAGCACACCGCCCAGGCTTCGCAGCTTCCCCGAACGCAGGAGGAACCAGCCCGTGGCGAGGCAGGCATGGGTAAGGACGGCGCGCTCGACAAAGCCCAGCTCGACGAATCGGGGGAGCGTCGCGATGGCGAGCAGATGCTTGGCGAGGGCGTAGAGCAGCAGGATCCCGAAGAGGATCGCGGTGGTGCCGGCGAAGCGTCGCGCCCGGCCGAACTGGCGCGGGTCGAACAGGATCAGCAGCGCCGCGGCGACCGGCAGGGCGAGCGTCTGGAAGAGCGTGCCGAGTTCGGGGAGGCGGAGATAGGGGAGACGGTCTCCGGCGATCGAGCCGAAGACGAGATCGGCCAGCGCGGCGATCGGAAGCGCAGCGGCCAGCAGCGCGGCGAGGAAGGGCAGGACAGGCAGCGCGAAGAGCATCGGCGCGCGCGCGACGCGCGCCCAGGCCGCCAGCGCGACAAGGACGAGTGTGAGGGGGATCGCCAGCCAGGCACCGGGGAAGAATTGCGCGAGGCCGAGTGCGGCGAGCAGTCCGGCGAGCAGAGTCGCGCCGACCAGGACCGGGTCGTTCTCCTCGCCGCGCAACCGCCAGGCGAGGCTCGCACAGGCGGCAGCTGTGACCAGCTCCACCAGACCCCAGACGGGCGCGGACAGGAGCGAAGGCGCGCAGGCGTGCGCGACCAGCAACGGGCCGGCGGTTCCGCCGAGTGCGAGCGTCGTCCATGGGCTTCGGCGCGCCGCGAGGACGTGGCCGGGTACCGCGAAGAGCAATGTGGCGACCGCAGCGGCGATCGGCGTCGCGCTGCGCTCGGGCTGCAGCAGCGCAAGGCTTTCGAGCATCAGCAGGAAGCCCAGCGCCGCGAGCGCGCCTGGAAAGTACACTGCCTGGCGCCAAGACAGGAACAGGGCGGCGGTGGCGAGGATCAGGTAGAAGCTCCAGGCAAGGCCGCTGAAGTCGAGCGCCGGCGCCAGCGCCAGCAGCTGGACGAAGCCGGCAACCAGCGGGGCGATGCGCAGCCAGCGATTGTGCGTGCCCGTCGCGGGAAGCGCGGCGCTGGCGCCCGCCGCGAGCAGCATGGTGAAGCCGCCCACCGCCGAAAGATCGGTGGGCTTTCCCGCGAGCATGACGATGAGGAAATTGATCCAGCCGAACCCGACGACGCTCGCCGCCAGCGCGAGCCAGCCCCAGCCGCGATGGATCGCGAGCCCGAACAGCGCGGCAGTGAACAACGCGAGATAGACCAGCAAGGGACCGATCCCCGCAGCGTCGAATCCGGCGACCAGCGGCGCGGCGAACCCGCCGATCAAAGCCATCGCTGCGGTGGGCGGGCCGTGACGCAGCGACAATGCCATCGCCACGGCGGTGACCAGCACGACCGCGAAGAATGCGGGGAGCGGCGGGATCAGGTGATAGAGCGCGGCAGCCATGTAGAGCGTACCGTAGAGGCTGGCGACGCCGGCACCGGCAAGCGCCTGGGCGACGCGCGGATCGTCGGCGGTGGCGGGTAGGCGCCGCGCGACTTCGCTGGTGGCGATCAGCGCAACGCCGAACAATGCGGCCAGGATCGTACGCGTGGCCGGGCCCAGCAGGCCGCTCTCGATCGAATAGCGGACGAGGAAAAAGCCGGCGAGCACCAGCGCCGCGCCGCCGATCCAGATCGGCAGCCGTCCGCCGATCAGCGATTCGAGGCTGATGCGCGGTTCGGCCCTCGGTTCGGGAGCGGTCGGTTGGGGTTCGAGCTCGGCGGCCATCGGTGCTGGCGCCGGTTCCTCAAGCTGCGGCGGCGGCGAAGCGTCAAGTGGTTCCGGCGATTCTTTTGGGGCGACCCGAGGTGAAACCGCGCCGCCTTGTTCAAAGCGCGCAAGCTTTGACTCGACGCGGCGTACCTCATCCTCCAAAAACGCGATGCGGCGAAAGACGACATAAAATGCCGTGGCGCCCGCGAGCGCGAGGAGGAATGTGAAGGCGGTCATTCGGCCAATCCTTGCACAGCACCACCGGACTGTCGCGGTAAACTAGGTTGCCCGTGCGACCGAAATACTAAGCCAGCGCCCATTGCGGGGAGGAATGCATATGATCGTCTTTGGTTCGACCCTGTCGCCCTATGTGCGCAAATGCGTCGTCTTTGGCCATGAAAAGGGACTGGAGCTGGAAGTACGGCCTGCCGGGCTCGGCCGGGGCGGGCCGGAGTTCGAGGCCGCGAGCCCGTTCCGCAAGATACCAGGTTTCCAGGACGGCGATTTCGTGATCAGCGATTCGAGCGCGATCGTCGCCTATCTCGAGGCCAAGTTTCCCGAGCCGGGGCTGATTCCTGCCGAGCCATGCGCGCGGGCGCGAGCGATCTGGTTCGACGAAATGGCCGATACGATGATGATGGCCGCGGGCGGCGCGATATTCGGCAACCGCTTCGTGCTGCCGCGCGTGCTCAAGCAGCCGTGCGATCATAAGGCTGCCGATGCCGCCGAGCGCGAGCAGCTGCCGCCATTGCTCGATTATCTGGAGAGCGTGATCCCCAAAAGCGGCTTCCTGGTCGAGGACCGGATCACGCTGGCCGATATCGCCATCGCGAGCCCCTTCGCCACCTTGGGCTGTATCGATGTGACGGTGGACGCGGCGCGTTACCCGCGCACGGCCGCCTATGTCGCAGGGATCCTCGCGCGACCGAGCTTCGCGGCGGTCATCGCCAAGGACAAGGCAGCGGTGACGGCGCTCGGCGGACCTGTGCCGCCGACCGCGGCAGCGGCGTAGCCAAGCGGCGTTCCACCTCCTAAATGGGGGCGATGCAATTCGCCTTCATCAAATGCCATGGTTCGGGGAATGATTTCCCGCTGATCGACGCGCGCGGACTGGCGCTGAGCGACGCTGAATGGGCGGGCGTCGCCCGCGCGCTAGCTGACCGGAACGGGCCGGTCGGCGGCGACGGGCTGTTGCTGCTGACCGAAGGCGGCGATGTGGCTGCGTTCGGCATGCGGATGTTCAATTCGGACGGGTCGGAGGCGGAAACCTGCCTCAACGGCCTGCGCTGCACCGCGCGGCTGGGGTTCGAACTGCTCGGGCTCGACGATGCGCTGGTGGGGCTCAAGACAAGCACGGCAGACGTCGCACGCGAGGCGGCGCTGGCGCCCGGCGTGGCGACAGTGCGCACCACCGTGGGGCCGGCATCGATCTCCGCCGCAGAGGTTGGGCTGACCAACGGGGTGGATATGGTGATCGACGCCCCCATTGCCGGTCTACCTAGTGCACGGGCATTCACCGCGGTGACGATGCCCAATCCGCATCTGGTGACCTTTGTCGAGCAGGTTGATGAGGCAGAACTGGTGGCGCTGGGGAACTGGTGCGAGGCTGGACCCGCGTTGATCCCGGCTCGCGCCAATGTTTCCTTCGTCGAACAGCGGGGACCGGCTGACCTCTATGTCCGCACCTACGAGCGCGGCGTGGGGCTGACCGACAGCTGCGGCAGCGCAATGGCCGCGTCGGTGTTGGCGGCAGGGCTGACCGGGCGGGTGCCGTTCGGTCAGGACGTGCGCGTGTTCAACAAGGGCGGGCTGGTGGGTGGGCGGGCCGATGCCGCGCGCAACGTGACGATCAGCGGCAATGCGACCTTCCTCTATGACGCGAGCATCGAAGTGGACCCCGCCAGCGGCGTGGCGCAGCCGCCACAGATCCATGTGCGTCGCGAAGACGAGGCACGCGCCTGGGACCTGGCGGTAGCGGCGCTCACCTGAGTATCGGGCGACTCTCGCTTTTGCTGCGTCGCACAATGAACTAGGATGTGCTTCCCTTCGATGGAGGCACGCAATGCGGAAATCCTTTTCGTTCGCGCTGGCGCCTGAGCAATTGTGGCAGGCGATCAATCCCTGGACGTTCAACAGCCAGGGCGCGCAGTTTGGGCTGATCAATATCGATATGGGACAGACCGCTCATCCAGAGACCGAGCAGAGGATCCTCGACGAAGTAGGCAGCTATGGCCGCCAGCTCGGCCGGATCGGCGACGCGCTCGAGGTGTTGATCGATCATGTGAAGCTGGAAGGGCTGAGCCCCGCCGAGACCGATGCGCTGGTGATATTGAAGGGTCAGCTGGCCGAAGTCCGCAAGGTAAAGGCAAAATCGGTGGCCGCCGAAACGGCCTGACACGCTCGGTTATGGATCGGCTGGCCCTGCCCCGCGCGACAGCAGGATGCGGAAGGCCGTTCCGCCTGCGCTGTCGATCAGGTCGATCGACCCGCCATGCGCCTGGAGCAGGGATCGGACGATCGGAAGCCCAAGTCCCGTTCCCCCGCCGGCCCGGCGCGTGGTGAAGAAGGGTTCGAAGACGCGGAGACGATCGGGCTCGGCTATCCCCGGACCGTCGTCCGAGACGGTGATCGCGATGTCGTCGCCAGCCGCTTCCAGTGCCAATGTGACAATGGTTGCACCCGCCTGACGGCTATTGGCGATCAGTGCGGCGAGCACAGTCTCTATTGTGTCGGCGGGCGCGGTGGCAGCCAGGCTGGCGGGATCGTGCACGACGATGTCGAAGCTGTCGGAGCGTTCCGCATCCGCGACCTTCGAGACGATTGGCGTCAGCGCGGTTTCCGCCAGATTGGCCGATTGGGACATATCGGCCCGCGCCAGCTCGAGCAGCCGCGAGACAAGCAGAGTCAGGCGTTCGGCATCGGCATCGGCATTGGCGAGGAACCGGTCGCGCTCCTCATCCGACATCGTTCCGGCATGATCGCGCAGCAGCTCCAGCGCGCCGCGGATACCGGCCAGCGGGGTTTTGAACTCGTGGCTGACCGCATGGGCGAAGTCGCGGAGATAGCGCGAGCGGCGATCGATCGCCTGCGCCATGAACGCGAAATCGACATAGAGGCTCTGGATCTCGATCGCGGCAGTGGGCGGTACGGCGGGCATGGCGCCGCCGCCAGCAGACACGGCGCGCGTCGCCACGCTGAGTGCCTCGATCGGACGGGCGATGCCGCGTGAGAGCATGCCGCTCAGCACCACCAGGATGCCGAAGATGACGAGGATGCCGAGCGCGATCTTGCCGCGGTCCTCATAAAGTCCGCGGAACAGCGCGCGCGCCGATCGCGAGAGCAGCAGCACGCCGACAACGCGGCCGTTCACGACGATTGGCCGGGCATGATGGACGCGGATGGCGGCGGCGCGGGAGAGCCATTCGAAACGATAGACCTGGCGATAGGCGCCGTTGCGGCGGAGCGCCGTGGCGGGCTGGCCGGCGAGCGCGGCCTGGACTTCGGGCAGCGTGGCGTAGTTTCCGCCGGTCCCCGGGCCGATCAGGATGTTGCCGGTACCGTCGAGCAGGAGGATCGACGCCAAAGTAGTCTGGCGCGTCGCCGCGAAGATCGGCAGCAGGCGCTGCGCCGTGGCGAGCGTCGCGGGATCGGCCGGGCGGGCGACCGGAGCGGCCGCCGGGCGCTCGGGCAGGATCGGCGTGGAATTCAGATCGATGCGCGGCGGTTCCTGCAGGTATCGGGGAGGGCCGGACGGCGGCGGGGTCGCGCCCGGCCATCCCGCCTGCGCCGTCGCCGCGAGCGCGGCGCCTTGCGCGACCAGCTCGGCCTCGGTCTGGCGGACCAGCGTGTTCTCATAGACCCGCAGGAAGATCGCGCCGAACCCGGGCAGCGCGGCGACGAAGAACAGAGTCGCGAACAGGATCGTGCGCAGCCGCATGCGGGGCCAGCGCGCCTTCACCGCCTGCTTGAGCGCGTCGATCATCCGGCCTGGCCGGTACAATTTCCCAGCCGATAGCCGATCCCCGAGCGCGTCTCGACCACGTCGAGCCCGCCCAGCGCGGTGAACTTTCCGCGCAGGTTGCGGACATGGCTGTCGATCGTGCGGTCGGTGATCGCGAAGCCGGGGCCGTGCAGGCGATCGATGAGGGCGTCGCGGCTGAAGACCTTTCCGGGGCTGGCGGCCAGCGTGCGCAGGATCGTGAACTCGCTGACGGTGAGCTGGACGATCTCGTCGTCCCAGCTTGCATGCCAGCCGTCGAGATCGAGCGTGAGACGGCCATGGCGGATCGCCGGCCGGTTCTCGTCCACTGCAGGCGGGCGGGCGGCGGTGCGGCGCAGGATCGCCATCGAGCGCGCCACGACTTCGCGGGGCGAGAAGGGCTTCACGACATAGTCGTCCGCGCCGAGCTCGATTCCCAGCACCCGGTCGATCTCGTCGTCCCGCGATGACAAGAACAGGATCGGCGTCTCGCCCGCGGCGCGCAGGCGCCGGCAGACCTCGAGCCCGTCCATGCGCGGCATGTTGATGTCGAGGATGACGAGGTCGGGATTGTGCCGCTCCGCCAGCGCGAGCGCCGCCTCGCCATCCTCCGCCTCGATCGTGTCGAGGCCCACCTTGTCGAGCGCGAACAGCAGGAGCTGGCGGATATGGGGATCGTCGTCGACGACCAGGATGGTGCGCGGCATGGGGCACAGGATCATTGTTCTGCCTCGTTGGTCAACGGGGTGCTTGGGGACGATGTTTCAACGGGCAGCACTTCGGGCGCCGGCGGCGTGCGAAGGCTGCCGTCGCAATTGCGGCCGTTGGGCGCCGGTTTCGGTGTGGCCGGGCGGGTGCCCAAAGCGACGTGGGCGGCGGCGCGGGGGGGGGGGGCCCCCCCACCACACCCCACCCCGCCGGCCGGGGTGTGATCGCGGGCGCGGGCCACAAACACCCGGGGCGGGGGG